>CANQHA010000007.1 GCA_947623585.1 uncultured Clostridia bacterium
CAGAGGGCGGCTTCACCGACGGGCTCTCAATCGCCGGCGAGGAAGGCGTGGAGGCGGTCATCTCGTTCGATCCCGCCAACCGCGCACAGAACACCGCCGTCTGGGCGAAGGCCGGCAAGCTCCTCGGCGTCCTCCACGACCTGAACGTCGAAACGGGCGCAGAGGTGGCAAGCGTCGCGTCCCTCCAACTCATCAAAGACGAGGAGGCCGCGAGCGAGGAGCCGCTCATCGCACAGGCCGGCAAGCTGGCAGATCTCGACGGCTTCTCCCTCGGAGAACTGACAGAGACGACGATCATCTACTACGACTTCAGCGGCTTCACATGGTCGCCGCAGGTCGAGGCGGGCAACGCCAAAGACCGCGACGACATCCTCGCGAAGCTGCGGGAGGAAGAAAACGAGTTCTTCGACTGGCTCGAAGAATGGCTAAGGCAGAAGGAGGTGGGCGCGTATGACCGTATCAGTATTTATTAACTACCGCACGCGAGTCGGCGACACGTTCGACGCGCTCGCCCTTCAAGTCTACAACGACGAGAAGATGGCGCACCACATCATCGAGGCGAACCCGGACTTCTCTGACGTCATCATTTTCGAGGAGTCCGTGCTCCTGAAGATCCCGATCTTCGAGGACACGGAGCTCCCTGAGACGCTGGCGCCGTGGAGGCGAGGGCTATGAAACTTCTCTACGAAGGCATCGACATCGCCGGAAAGATCTCAATCAACCGCTGCGAGCATGAAACAAACGCGGAGAGGGAGTGCGACCGCCTCCTCCTCCGCTTCAATGACGCGGAGGGCCTCTGGGACTTCTGGAAACCCGTCAGGGGCGAAAAGGTGCAGCTCGTCGACGGCGCCGATGACACCGGGATCATGTATATCACGAGCATCGAGCCGGAAAACGGGCTTTTTACCCTACGGGCCATGTCAATGCCGCTGAGCGGCGAGACCGTGACGAGCCGGTCGTGGGAGGACGTGAGACTGCTCCAGATCGGGCAGGACATCGCGGGCAAGCACGGCCTGAAGTTTAAGACCTACGGCGTCACGGATCGCGTCTACAAGTACATCAAGCAGGAGCGCATGACGGACTTCGAGTTCCTTCACTGGCGCTGCCAGCTGGAGGGCTGCGCGATGATCATATACGACGGCGCGCTGATCCTCTACGACGAACACCAAACGGAAAGCCAAGCGGCGACCGACACGATCGAGGTCGGCGCCGACGGCTTTTTCCGATACAAAGACGAGTCCGCCACATCCTACGGATCGGCGGAAATCGTGAGCGGGAACTTCCGCGGCACCGCAAAGGACGCCAACGGGAACGCCGGCCGGATCCTTCGCCCGAAGAAGGCGATCGACTGCACCAGCAACTCGGAGGCGCTGCGCTTCGCGAAGGGCCTGCTCAGACAGGCAAACAAAAACGCCCGGACGGGCACCTTCCGGCGGAAGCTCTCGCGAGCCTACGCCGCCGGCAGCGTCGTCAATCTCAAAACCGGGAAGGCGTCGAACTGGGACGGGAAGATCTTCATCACCCGCACCCGGCACGACTTCCTCACGGGCGAAACAAAGGTATTTTTTCGGAAACCGCTGGAGGGCTACTAAATGGCAGAAATTGAAAAGGGCAAAATCAGCACCATCGAAGGGCCGGCCGACGGCAACGGAAACAACACCCGCGCGAGAGTCGTCCCCGATCAGGCCGAGGGCGTCATCACGAAGCCGCTGGTCATCCCGGCGCTGCTCCGGGGAGACGCCGGAAAGCTCGAAAAGGGGACGGAGGTCGTGTTCGCGGTTTTCCCGGATCAGACCGGGATCATCCTCGACCGCGCCGACGGCGAGTGGTACGGCGTCATCTACGGGAACCTCCGCGTCACGAAGGACATCAAAACGGAGACCATCGAGAGCGTCAACACGCACCGCCACGGCGGGATCTATCCCGGAAGCGGCACGACGGACATCCCGCAGGGATAACAGCAAAGGAGGCGGCCTATGGGCACTATTGCAACCTTCCAGACAACGAAGGGCACCAAAACATGGCAAGTCTCTCCGAGCAGGATCGTCGACCTCGACGGCTTCTCGACGAGCTTCGAGCTCAACGCCGAAAGCAACAAACACGTCGAGGGCTCTCCCCTGAGTAATCAGCGCGGCCTCAAAAAGAAGCCCCTCAGCTTCTCCAGCAACCTCGTCGACGCCGCAGGCGTCAACGTGCGGAGCGAGTTCGAGAGCTGGGAGTCGTGGATCGGTCTCGCCGGCATCATCAAGATCGGCGGGAAGCGCTTCGGCGCGTCGACGAAGTGGCTGCTCACAGCGGTCAAGGCGTCGAACGTCCTGATCGATAGCTCCGGCCGCTGGCGGAGGATGACGATCGGCTTCACCTTCGAGGAAAACGACGGCACGGACGGCGCCGGAGAGGTCGCTGCCGCGGTCAACAAGGCGAGATCCGCCGCAGAGGTCACAGCAAAGTCCGAGGACAAAGCGGCGAAGAAACCGGCGAACACGGCAGTCCAGCAGGCGCAGAAAACGCCGGCGGCATCCTCGGCGATCGCCCTCAATGACGTTGTGCAGTTCACGGGAGGGCCGCACTATATCAGCAGCACCGCGACGTCCTACAAAGTAAAGCCGAAAGCCGGGCCCGCAAAGGTAACGGCGATGGCAAAGGGCGCCCGACACCCCTACCACGTCATCCACACCGACAGCTCCTCGACCGTTTACGGCTGGGTAGACGCTTCACAGATCCACAAGTGACGGAGGGAGGATGCCATGAAGAAAACAGGAAACGGAAACCCGGCGATCTGCGTCACGAACCTTCTGCGGATCTCCCGCGGGGAAAACCCCTACGAGAGGCTGAAGGGCGTGAGCTTCGCCAAAATCGACGCACCGGCCTCGCAGGCCAGCGCCGACATCATCGAGGACGCCGAGTGGATGCTCGGCACCTACGAACCCCGCGCTCAGGTCGACAGCCTCACCATGACGGCAGACGACTCGGAGAGCGGGCAGTTCCGCATCTCGGCGGAAATCTCAACAGCAAAGGAGGCCGACGCCTATGAGTAATGAGTTCATAACAACCGACGCGAACCTGATCTATCAGGAGATCATCACCTCGCTGGAGTCGGGAGTCGACGAGCCTCTATACCCCGGCGACGAGCGCCGGATCTTCGGCGAGGCCCTCGTCGCGGTCATCGTGGCGGCCTATAACGCCATGAACGACGCGGCACGACAGAAGATGCTCAGGTATGCCCGCGGGAGCGTTCTCGACGCTCTGGGCGAGCGCGTGGGCGTCGAAAGAATATCCCCGACGGAGTCGATGACGACGCTCCGCTTCTCAATGAACTCCACCGTCAGCGAGAACGTCATCATCCCCGAAGGCACGAGGGCCACGAGCGACAGCACGCGCTACTTCGCGACGACGGTCGCGGCGGTCATCGTCGCCGGGGAGACTTCGGTCGACGTCCCTGCTGCGAGCGTCGGAGGCGGGAAAGACTTCAACGGGATCCCGATCGGCGCGATCAACACGATCGTCGACCCGGTCGTCTACGTCGACAACGTCACGAACCTCACGGCCACCGCCGGAGGCGACGACGAGGAGGACGACGACAGCCTCCGCGAGAGGATCAGGATCGCCCCGTCGAGGCTCTCGACAGCCGGCCCGATCAATGCCTACAAATACTGGGCGATGACGGCCGACTCCTCGATCGCCGACGTCTGCGTCAAGAGCGAGCGGGAAACGCTCACGAGGACGCTCACTGTCACCGGCGGGAAGATCTTCAAGGGCGGCGAGCATCTCCTCCCGGAGACGCTGATCGTCTACAAGCCAGACGGGCAGCCGGCAACGCCGGACACCGACTACAAGGCGACGTTCGAGGACGACCTGCTGACGATCACGCTGGAACACTCCGGGGCACTCTCCAGCGTGCAGACGGTCAAGATCGACGTCGACACGACGAACGACGGCATCGTCAAGATCATCCCGATCTGCGACGGCGGCGTCATCCCGGACGAGACGATCCTCGCGAAAGTGCTCGCGGCGTGCAACGCCTCGGAGGTCAGACCGCTCACGGATCTCGTGAAGGTCGAGGCCCCGCAGGTGCAGGAGTACGACGTCGAGCTCACCTACTACACAACACCGGCCGAAGAAAGCGCCTGCATCAACACCATCGAGGCAGCAGGCGGCGCGATCGACCAGTACAACGCATGGCAGAGCTCCACGCTCGGCCGGCATATCAACCCCGACAAGCTGCGGGCCCTCATCCTCGCACCGACTGAGGAGGGAGCCGTCGGCGCCACGCGCGTCGTGATCACAAGTCCCGTGTTCACGGAGCTCTCGGACGTGACGATCGCAAAATTCAGCGGTCGCAAAACCATCCGGCATGAGGTCGTGAGGGCGTAATGCGAGTAAAGACCGCGGACGTCCTCAAACTCGTCCCGGAATTTATGCGGGACGACGGAGCGGTAAAGGGACTGGCCGCCGCCGTCAACTCGCTCATCCGCGCGCCCGGCACCCGGATCGACACCGTCCGCATCTGGGACAAGATCGACGAGCTCACCGATGAGCAGCTCGACGAGCTCGCCTACGAGCTCGACATCGACTGGTACAGCTCTGCGCTCCCGATCGAGATCAAGCGGAAGCTCGTCAAACACTCCGACCTCACTCACAGCCGGCGCGGAACGCGCTGGGCGGTCGAGGATCTGATCTCCTCGTACTTCGAGGGCTCGGCGGTCGTCGAGTGGTACGAGCCGGAAGCCCTGACGAACCTCCCGTTCCACTTCGCGATCTGCACGACAGACCGCGACGTCAATGACGCGGAGATCGTCGACTTCATGAGGCTCGCGAGCCTCGCGATGCCAGTCAGGTGCAGGATCGACGGCGTCTACTTCGCGGACAAGTACGGCAGCGTGATCGTCGTGCAACACGTCGACAGCGCTCACTTCTTCCGCCCGAAGAAATGCGGCACAATCCCGCGCCAGTCTACGCTCGGCGGGCTCGTGGACGACTCCGGCGTCGTCGCAGGAGAAGGATCCGGCGGTCACAAGTTCGACGCGCCCAACGCCGGCACGAAGGTCTCCGGCACATATCCGAGGCCCGGAACGCTCGGCTCCATCACGGACGCCGGAGCGGTCGCAGGCGAGGGATCTCTCCCGTCCATCTTTGAGCTGGGACACTCCGGCGACGAGATCGCCGGCACGTTCCCGCGGAGGGCGACGATCGGAGAGACGACAACCGCCGGAACAGAAGCAGGACAACAGACGGCCGGCTCGCACTTCAACCCGAAGATCGCGGGCACGCTGCCGCGGGCCGGTACTCTCGGCGGCGTGATCCCCGGAAACGGAGCGCAGGCCGGAGAAGCGACCGACCCGTCGTTCTTCAAGCCTCGCAAAGCTGAGGGAACCCTCGGCGGAGCGATACCCGGCAGCAGTACAGAAGCCGGGGAAAGCACGGCGACGTCCTACTTCGCACCAAAACAGGCCGGAACGGAGCAAAAGGCAGAGGGAACGCTCGGATCGGTACAGACCGCGGAAGCGGCAACCGTCGAGACGAACGACGCCCGGAGCTTCGGCTGCATCAAATGCGGCACCGAAAGGTGTGGCAAATAAATCCGTAAAGGAGGAAAGACGATGGCATTTTACACAACGAACTTTCTGGAAAAGCGCCGGAGATGGTGGATGAGAAACATCTGGCAGGTGCAGGCAGCCGCCGGCGGCACATGGTACACCGGCGACATCCAGAAAAAGCAACTGGAGGGCGACAAGATCGTCATCCACGCGGTTTTCCCCGCGCTGACGTCGCTCGCGACTACGGTCACGAGCCTCCGCGTGCTCGACATCGACGGGCAGGTCGCGGCCACGAAAACCGAAAACATCAAAAAGGCAGTCGGTCAGGGCATCCTGATCAAGCTGGAGCTGCCGATCATCGAGCAGGAGGTGTAAACAAATGGCTCTGAAGTACAAGCCCACAATCTGGAAGGACGACGTCCCGGACGTGCAAACCGGCACAGACCTCGACGCCGCTCACTTTAACAACAACGAGCGCGCAACCTTCGAGGCGCTCGCCCTCGCCGATCTGAACGCCGTGTTCCACAGGTACGCGATGGACGAGGTCGCGCAGGTCGCCGCGGCGAAGGCGATGGTCATGATGGCGCCCGGCCTCCAGTCGGTCGCGCTGCCCGCCGGCGCTCTCCGTAACACTACGGACTACGACGTCGAGGCGACGGTCGTCTCCGCTGAGGGCGGCGAGGTCGAGAAGGTAACGATCGGCACGAAGCAGGCCAACGGCTTCAAGGTTTCCTACGAGGGAAGCGCCGAGTCTGCGACGATCGCGTTCAAAGTGACGGGAGGGATGCTCTAATGAACGGCCCGAACGTCATCATCAAAACCGACGAGCAGAAGGCTCACGAGAACAAGGTGCTCGCGTCCTACGGCGTGAGACCTGAGCAGGCAACCAAAGAGCAGCGCGAGTGCGCTCGCGAAATCAGCCGGACAACGGCAGAAATTGAAAGGAGGATCAGAAAATGATCATCATCGAGAAAAACGAAGGGAAGAAAGTGGCCTACGAGGTCACGGGCAACAAGATCACATTCGGCGACGACGAGATCACCCTCAACCTCGCGAAATACGAGCGCGACGAGGAGGTGCAAGTCGACATCTGCCGGAACGATGAGAACATCCTGATCGCAGGGCCCTCGACGTTCTTCGTGGCGAACGTCATCATCCCCGCCCGCAAATACACGGAGGAGCACGAGCCCGTCCCCTTCAGCATGGAGAACGTGACGCTCGTCCTCTGGGCGCTGATCGACCGCGTCGACGACAGAGAGGAGGACTAAGGCATGGCACAGGTAAGCAAGACACCCGTCAGCGACTTCGACGCCGCCGTCCGCCTTCTGAGCGGCGGGACGAACGTCGCGCTCTACAATGACCTCGGCCTGCCGGGCATCTACGTCATCAAGCCGAAGGGCAACCTCTCGGACGTCATCACGACGGAGAGCATGGGCGTCCATCCGGCCTTCCGCGTGGACGGTCACGAGATCGACGCCTTCTACATGGGCAAATACCTCGCCGCGGTCTATATGGGCCGCGCGCTCTCCCTCCCGCTTCAGGATCCGAGCGCCTATCAGGTGGACGCCTCCGACAAGGGCGACGCCCCGAACACGAACGTCAACTTCGATAACGCGAAGCTCTGGTGCGAGGCGAACGGCCCCGGCTTCCACCTTCCCACCATCGCCGAGTATGCGTGGATCGCGCTGCTCGCCCGCAAAAATGAGACCATGCCGCACGGGAACACCAACTACGGCGCATCCAGCGACGCGGCCTTCGAGAAGGGCATCGGCTCCACATACGGATCCGACGGCAGAGTAAACCGCACGCTCACCGGCTCCGGCCCCGTCTCGTGGAACGACAACGGGAAGCCCGACGGGATCAGCGACATCTGCGGAAACGTCTGGGAGTGGCAGGGCGGCTACCGCATCGTCGAGGGCGAGCTCCAGTTCTTCGCGGACAATGACGCCGCGATGCAGTGGCAGCAGAACGCCGAGAGCTCCCTCTGGAAGGCTATGCTCCCGGACGGCACTCTCGTCGCACCCGGCACGGCCGGCACCCTCAAATGGGACTACACGGCCGACCCCGGCACCGAAAGCGCCGCGAAGGCGTTCCGCCTGAACACGACGATCCAGTTCAAGCAGACCGTCGAGGCGCCCTACGGCGGCCAGACCATGCAGACCCTCACCGCCGCGCCCGGCGTCAATATCCCGGAGCGCCTGATCGCCCTCGGCATCATGCCCGAAAGCGGAAAGGCCAACTACGGAGGCGACTGGGCGTACATGAGGAACATGGGCGAGCGGCTCGGCTTCCGCGGGGGCTACTGGGGCGACGGCGCGTACGCTGGTGTGTTCGGCCTCCTCGGCGCCTATCCCCGCTCCCCCGTCGACGCGAGCTTCGGCTTCCGGCCCGCTTTTATTCCGACACCCTGAGCTCTGCGCTCTGGAAATCTGAAAGAGGCCCGGCTCTGTCCGGGCCTCCCTATTTCAGGAGGTAACACATGGCAGACCTAATCCTACAACAGAAGATCTCCCGCCTGATCCTCAAAAGCTCCGCCCGGATCGCGAACTTCCGAAAGCCGGAAAAGTTCACGCTCGGCGTCGCTATACAGGAGACACAGCTGAAGATGCTGAGGCTGGCGATCATGGCAAACAAGTCGCGGACGTCAAAGCGGCAGCACTTCCAGTTCGAGCTCGACACGGAGCTCGAAGTGCATCGCGCTCTCATCGACGTCGCGGTCGCGCCGGAGACGAAAGTCATCAGCCCCGGCTTGCATCGCGACTGGTCGGCGGAGCTCGACGAGATCGGCAGACTCCTCGGCAAGTGGATCCAGTCCACAACGGCGAAGCCTCCGGCCTCGCCTGAGTGATAGACATGGGGGATGCGCCGAGAAAAAGTCGCGGCTCGGCATCCGCGGGGGCAACTGGAACAACGGCGCGAACGCTGGTGTGTTCAACCTCAACGGCAACAATCCCCGCTCCAACGTCAACACGAACATCGGCTTCCGGCCCGCTTCGGCCTCAATCGGTGAAAGCTCAAAACCTACGGGCGCGAGCGCCTCAGAGGTCAAAGGGGCGCATCTCCCGGCGCACAGCGCCAAAGAATGAAGCCGCGGGGCGAGGAGGTCAAAAGCCTCAGAGGATCCGCGGCAAAACGCGCAGGCTATACGCGCCCCTCACGGGGCACAGGCCCGGAAGTCGCCGGCATGGCAACCCGGAAAGACGTCGGGCGGAAGGACTGTCACACGCGGCCATTTTTTATTAACAACAGGAGGAGGCGGCAACAATGGAAAAGCCCACAATTTTCGAGCGGATTTACTCATGGGAGAACCTGCTCCGCGCGTACCACGAAGCCGGGAAAGAGAAATGGTTCCGGGACGACGTCGCGCACTTCTCGGCGCATCTGGAGGAGAACCTGATCGAGATCCAGAACGAGCTCATCTGGCGCACCTACACCGTCGGGAGATACCGCGAGTTCTACGTCTACGAGCCGAAGAAGCGCCTCATCATGGCGCTCAGCTTCAAGGATCGCGTCGTGCAGTGGGCGATCTATTTGCAGCTCAATCCGATTTTTGACAATCAATTTATTTTTCACTCCTACGGCTGCCGCGTCGGCAAAGGCACGTCGCGCGCGGTCGATAGGCTCCAGTATTGGATGCAGGCCGTCGAACGGAAGCCGGGCGAGTGGTACTATCTGAAGCTCGACGTCTCGAAGTATTTCTACCGCGTGGATCACGACGTTCTCATGCGGATCCTGCGGCAGAAGTTCCCGGACGAGGAGGGCCTTCTCTGGCTCATGGAGCGGATCATCAACTGCGACCACACGCCGTTCGGACTTCCGCCGGGAGTCGAGGCCGACAGCATCCCACCCTCGGAGAGGCTTTTCGAGGTCGGGATGCCGATCGGAAACCTGACGTCTCAGCTCCTCGCGAACGTCTGCCTCAACGAGCTCGACCAGTTCGTGAAGCACACCCTCAAAGTCCACTACTTCGAGCGCCTCATGGACGACATGATCGCCCTGCTCCCGACGAAGGAGGAGGCGAACGAAGTCAGGGACGAGATCGAGGGCTTCCTGAACCGCGAGCTCCACCTCGACCTAAACGCAAAGACAACGATCAACAAGGTCAAGAACGGGATCACCTTCGTCGGCTACCAAGTCCACACGGACTGGAGAAAAATCAAGCGGAAAACGCTGCGAAAAATGAAAGCCCGGATCCGATACATCGAAAAGGAGTACGCGGCCGGCCTCATCGACCTCGAAGCGGTCGAGAGCACGATGCAGAGCTACTACGGACTCATGAAGCACTGCAACAGCTACGGGCTCCGGCGATGGATCGAGCGGAACGTCGTGTTCCAAAGGGCGGAAACGGAGGATTTAACAGAATGATCGAAATCTCACTTTACCAGCTCGTCGTCTTTATGGGCGTACCCTCTGCCGTCACCGGCTTCTGCTTCTGGCTGCTCCAACGGCGCATCACGAAGCGAGACGCCGAACGCGCGAAGCAGGAGGAGGAACGCCGGCAAAGGGAAAAGAACGAGGCGGACGCCCGCCGGAAGGCGCTGGAAGAACGCGAACAGGCGCACGAGGATCTGGAGCTGCTCATCGTGCAGAGCACGAGCGCCGCGATCGCGCTCGCGGAGGCCACAGCGAGGGCCGTGCAGAGGATCCCCGACGCACACTGCAACGGGGATATGCACGCCGCGCTGGACTATGCCGCGACCGTGAAGCACGCGCAGAAGGAGTTCCTCCAGAAACAGGGCATCGCCGCGATCTTCGACTCGTAAAGGAGGCGGGCGACGTGAAAGGAAAACACGAAAACCAGAAGAAGGGCTTCGGCACGATGAACCTGATCCTCATCGTCATCGCCGTCGCCCTTTTAGCGTTCACGCTGAAAATGATCGCAGTTTTCGAGGCGACCGGGATGATCCCGGACACCCTCGTCACCTGCGTCTTTGCCGCGCTCGGAGGCGAGTGCGGCGCGATGGCGTGGATCAAAACGACCAAAGAGCGCCGGCAGGATCGGGAGTGGCAGAAGCAGGACGAAGCCGAAGCCAGACGCCGGGAAGCGCTCGAAAGACAGAGACAGAAGGAGGAGAACGATGAGTCTCAGAGGTAAAAACAACGCCGAGAAAATCTGGAATTTTCTCACCGACAACGGGCTCACGGCGCACGGCGCCGCGGGCCTCATGGGAAATTTGCAGGCTGAGAGCGGCCTCGTGCCGAACAACCTGCAAAACACCTACGAGAAATCGCTGGGAATGACGGACGCGGCCTACACCGCCGCCGTCGACTCCGGCAGCTATGCGAACTTCGTCCGCGACTCGGCCGGCTACGGTCTCGCACAGTGGACGTACTGGTCACGGAAGGAGGCGCTCCTGAACTACGCGAGGAGCCGCGGCGCCTCGATCGGCGATCTGGAGATGCAGCTCGGCTTCCTGCTCAAAGAGCTCGCCGAGGACTTCGCCGGCGTGCTCGCGACGCTGAAAAAGACCGGGAGCATCCTCGAAGCCTCGAACGCCGTGCTCCTGAACTTCGAGCGCCCTGCAAATCAGGGCACCAGCGTCCAAAACACCCGCGCGGGCTACGGTCAGACCTTCTTCGACCAGTTCGCGCCAAAGACTACCACCAGCAACAAAGGAGGAACCACAATGTCCGGGAAAATCACGACCGCGGCAGAGCTCGCTCAGAGGGCCGAGAACGCTGCGAAGAACTACAAGACCCTCTACGTCATGGGCTGCTTCGGCGCGCCTATGAATGACGCCAACAAAAAGAGGTACACGACGAACCACTCCTACAACAAAGACCCCGCGAGGACGAAGATGATCAACGCTGCGAGCGCCGACACCTTCGGCTTCGACTGCGTCTGCTTCATCAAGGGCCTGCTCTGGGGATGGTGCGGCGACGCCTCGAAGCAGTACGGCGGCGCCGGCTATGCCATAAACGGCGTGCCGGACATCGGCGCTGACAGCATGATCCGCGTCTGCTCCGGCGTCTCCACCGACTTCTCGAAGATAGAGATCGGCGAGGCTGTCTGGATGGAGGGACACATCGGCCTCTATATCGGCGGCGGCCTCGCGGTCGAGTGTACGCCGAAATGGTCGAACAACGTCCAGATCACGGCCTGCAACAACACCCGGAGCGGCTACAACACCCGCAACTGGACGAAGCACGGGAAGCTCCCCTACGTCACCTACACGGGCAAGAGCGAGGATGTGAAAACGGCCGGCAAGTCGACCGGCGGATCCTCCGGCAACACCGGCGGGAGCACCGGCGGCAACACCGGCAGCGGATCCTCCTCACTGAAGTTCTCCGTCGGCCAGATCGTCAACTTCTCCGGCGGCTACCACTACACCAGCGCGAACGCGAGCAGCGGCCCGGCCGTGAAGGCCAGCAGGGCGAAGATCACCGACGTCTATCCGAGCGGAAAGCACCCGTACCACGCCCGCGCGGTCAACGAGGCCGGCAGCTTCATCGGCGGCGTCTACGGCTGGGTAGACGAGAAAACGCTCTCCGCGATCTCCACCGGCAGCAGCTCCGGCGGATCCACCGGCGGCAACACCTCGAAGGAGCTGAAGGTCGGCGACATCGTCAACTTCACCGGCTCCGTCCACTACGCCAGCGAGGACGCGACCACCGGCCCCGCGGCGAAGCCCGGCAAGGCGAAGATCACGAAGATCGTCAAGGGCGGGAAGCACCCCTATCACATCATCCACGTCGACAGCTCGTCCAACGTCTACGGCTGGGTAGACGCTGCGGACATCGGAGCGGCCGATCCTGCTGCCGAAAGCTGGACGCCGGCCGTCGGGGACATCGTCAACTTCACCGGCTCCGTCCACTACGCGAACGCCAACGCGGCGACCGGGCCCTCCTGCAAGCCGGGCAAGGCTAAGATCACGCAGATCTACCTCCCCAACAAAAGCAAGCACCCGTATCACCTGAAGGCGATCAGCGGCTCCTCCTCCACCGTCTACGGCTGGGTAGACCGCGACGCCTTCACGAAGTCATGACCGCGGAGCAGATCGGGGCCCTGCTCAATCTGATCCCGCCAGTGATCGGCCTCGCGTGTATGGTCATCTGGATCATCAACCTCGTCAAATGGGACGGGAAAGGCTGCAAGCCCGGAGAGGACTGCGAGAGCTGCCCGTTCCCCTGCGAGGAACACGAAAAGCAAAACGAGAAGGAGTGATAGACATGAACGTCGTCAACTACATCGTCAACAACTGGGACTTCGTCCTTCTGATCGTCGCCGCTCTGGCGGCGGTCATCTTCTTCGCCTTCAAGGGCAACAAGTCCGTCGTGATGAAAATGCTCTACGCGCTCGTCACGGAGGCGGAGAAGGATCTCGGCAGCGGCACCGGCTCTCTGAAGCTGGCGCAGGTCGTCACGGCGATCTACCCGAAACTCCCGGCGATCCTCAAAGCCTTCATCTCGGAGAAAACCCTGACGAAGTGGATCGAGGACGCCCTCACGGCCGCGAAGGATAACTGGCAGAAGAACGCCAACATCGCCGGCTATATTGCAGGGCCCGCAGAGAGCGCGAAAAACGACGCACAGAGCGTCGAAAGCTCGAAGGCCGAGTAAATCATCACCCAAAGAAAAGAGACCCGCACAGCGCCTTCTGGACGCCGTGCGGGCCTTTTTGTTTTTTCTGCCGTTCTTCACCCTACGACAGACAAGGGCAGGAGCATCACGAACGCCGTGCTGCATACAAAGAGCCGCGCGTGTTCGTTTACTCCTCTAATGGTGGAGCATACGGGATTCGAACCCGTGACCTCCACACTGCCAGTGTGGCGCGCTTCCAACTGCGCTAATACCCCGCAAATGTTCGGCTTTTGCCGACATCTGCTATAATATCACATCTTTAAAAAATATGCAAGTGTTTTTTGAAAAAATTTTTAAATTTTTTCTTTGGGGTCATTTCTTCGCTTCTCCGCGCCTCTTTTGCGGAGCATAATCGCGCAGACTGCCGCCGCGAGCGCGGTAACGGCGAGCGCTCCGCCTTCGGCTCCCGTCTCGGGGTTCTTATACTCGGGGTTTAACGCCCCGGGGTTGGGAACGCTTTGGTAAGACTGCTCCTCAAACTCGGGCACCGTAACTCCGTAGGGCAGGAAGAACCTGAAATCGCCGTCGCAGAGGGCGACAAGGCAGTCGACCCCGTTATAAACCGCCTCGGCGAAATCTACAGGGTCCAAAGAATAGTTCTGAGTGCCGGATACGGTAGGCTCGCCCTCAACGTAGCTGAGCGTCCCCAAGCTCGCAAAATCGACGTCCTGCGGGAGCTCGAGCGCGGAATCCGCGAGCTTATAGAGAACCCCGTTATAGAATATCATCGCGGGATAGTCGCCCTGCGTAGAGCCCGAGAATTCTTCGTAAAAGGCGTCCATTTCCGCTTTGAGCTCGGCTTCGGAATAGCTTCCGTCGGGGTAGGGATACCAGTTGTCAAAGCTCCTCAGCGAATTTATTCCGTCGATCTCTTTTCTTATCGCTTCGTCGGTGAGGCTGTAAGCCTTTTGCGGCTCGCCGAGGAACTTGACCTCGCTATAACCGACGAGCTGCGGCGGATAGGAATCCAGAACAAATATTCCGTCTTCCGATTCTGAGACGAGCTCGACCGCGGTCCTTGCGGGGATCGGCTTTCCCTCTTTGACGGCGGAAAGAAGCTCGTCCGCCGCTTGCGAGCCGTCGGACGCAAACATATCCGCAGGGATAATGTCGGGCGCAAAGACGTAATACCAATTTATCTCCCCCTCAGGGCTTTTGAAGCCGTAGCCCCATGCGACTATAACGCTGTAATCGTCTGATTCGGGGCGATATTTTGCATAGACGAGCTCGACGTCGGTTCTGATATCCTCGCCGTCGGCGGCGAAAACCGGCAGGCTCAGCGCCGCAAAAATTAAGGCGCAGAAAAAAACAGAGATGATTTTTTTCATTTTAAAATTCCTCCCAAAAAACATTCTTTGCTTGTAATACGCTTTTTGAGGGCAAAATATTGCGCCTCGGCGAAAAAATCTTCTCCCCGAAAAAAATAAGAACGGAATTTTAAAAAACATCTTGTAATCTTTGCAAGGATAGTGTATAATGGTGTAGTCTAAGTTCGCAAAACCACAGTATGTTGAAAGGAGTTAATACTCAATGAACTATTCACGCGAAGTTGAAGAGATGTGCATGGTGGCGAAAGGCCCCAAGCACGGTCCCGCTCCCCTGCCCGAAGAAGGCAAATGGGTCGAGGCGAAAGAGATCAAGGATATCTCGGGCTTTACCCACGGAATCGGCTGGTGCGCTCCTCAGCAGGGCGCCTGCAAGCTGTCGCTCAACGTTAAAGAGGGCGTTATCGAAGAAGCTCTCGTTGAGACTATCGGCTGCTCGGGCATGACCCACTCGGCCGCCATGGCCGCTGAGATCCTCCCCGGAAAGACCATTCTTGAAGCCCTTAACACCGACCTTGTCTGCGACGCTATCAACACCGCCATGCGCGAGCTGTTTTTGCAGATCGTTTACGGCAGAACTCAGTCGGCTTTCTCGGAAGATGGTCTTTCGATAGGCGCAGGGCTTGAAGACCTCGGAAAAGGCACCCGCTCGCAGGTCGGCACCATGTACGGCACCAAGGCCAAGGGTGTGAGATACCTTGAAATGGCCGAGGGCTACGTCACAAGAATGGCGCTTGACGACGAGGATCAGGTTATCGGCTACGAATTCGTTTCGCTCGGAAAAATGACCGACTTCATTAAGAAGGGCGACGACCCGAACACCGCTTACGAAAAGGCAAAGGGCACCTATGGCAGATTCGCCGAGGCGGCAAAATACATCGATCCGAGAAAACAGTAAAAGGAATGGAGGAAATATATCATGGCTTTATTTGAAAACTATGAGAGAAGAATCGACAAGATAAACAAGGTTCTCGCTCAATACGGTATCTCCTCTGTTGAGGAATGTAAAGAGATCACCCTTGCAAAGGGGATCGACTGCGATAAGATCGTTCGCGAAACTCAGCCTATCTGCTTTGAAAACGCCGTATGGGCTTACACCGTCGGCTGCGCAATCGCCATTAAGAAAGGCTGCAAAAAAGCCGCCGACGCCGCCGTCGCTATCGGAGAGGGACTTCAGAGCTTCTGCATTCCCGGCTCGGTCGCAGAAAACAGAAAGGTCGGTCTCGGGCACGGAAACCTCGCTTCAATGCTTCTTTCCGAAAGCACCGAGTGCTTCTGCTTCTTAGCGGGACATGAGAGCTTTGCCGCCGCCGAGGGCGCTATCAAGATCGCCCTTAACGCCAACAAGGTCAGAACCAAGCCCCTGCGCGTTATCCTTAACGGTCTCGGAAAAGACGCCGCGTTCATCATCTCGAGAATAAACGGCTTCACCTACGTCGAGACCAAGTTCGACCCGTTCACCGAGCAGGTCGAGGTAGTCTATGAGAAGGCTTACTCAAACGGACCGAGAGCAGACGTCAAGTGCTACGGCGCAGATAACGTCCCCGAGGGCGTGGCTATCATGAAGCTCGAGAACGTCGGCGTTTCGATCACCGGCAACTCGACCAACCCGACAAGATTCCAGCACCCCGTCGCCGGCACCTATAAGAAATGGTGCGTTGAAAACGGCGTGAAATACTTCTCGGTCGCCTCGGGCGGAGGCACCGGCAGAACGCTTCACCCCGATAACATGGCCGCCGGCCCTTCCAGCTACGGTATGACCGACACCATGGGAAGAATGCACTCCGACGCTCAGTTTGCGGGCTCGTCCTCCGTCCCCGCTCACGTTGAGATGATGGGACTTATCGGCATGGGCAACAACCCGATGGTAGGCGCCTCCGTCGCCTGCGCTGTCGCGGTCGAAGAAGCGATGAAAGGCTGATAAATAATTTTAAGACCTCCCGAGAGATTTTCGGGAGGTTTTCTTTTTTCGGCGATACTGCTCGGGAAAATAAAAAGGAAGATTTAATAAATATTGACAAATCCTTATTTAGTGGTACAATATATCGTATCGTATTTATTTTCGGAGGAATGTGCTTTGAAACGTCTCATGGCTTATCTAAGACCGTTTATCCCACGAATGTCGCTCGGGTTCGCAGTCAAGGTATTCGGCACGGTTGTCGAGCTCGCCATTCCGTGGATACTCTCTTACATTATCGACGATCTTATACCCCTCGGCAGAATAAGCCCGGTCGTGGTTTGGGGCGTTTTGATGATCGTCTGCTCGCTTTGCGCGTGGTTCGGAAACATCATCGCCAATCAGATGGCCTCGGCGGTGGCGAGGGATTTTACCCGCACGATTCGCCGCGATCTTTTCAGCAAGATATCCTATCTTTCCGAGCGCGCCGTTGACAGAATAACTATCCCCTCGCTTATTTCGCGAGTTACCAGCGATACATACGTTTTGCACCAAACGGTCGGAATGATGCAGCGCCTCGGTGTCAGGGCGCCGATACTTCTCGTCGGCGGAATACTCGTCACCTTAACGCTCGACCCGGTGCTTACGCTGATAATGGTCGCAACGCTGCCGGTGGTTTTCGGAATAACCTTTTTCGTCTCGCGAAAGGGCACAAGGCTTTTCAGACGCGTTCAGGCAGGCTCGGATTCGATGCTCAGGGTCGTTCGCGAAAACGCGGTCGGGGTCAGAGTGATAAAGGCGCTTTCAAAGTCGGGCTATGAGCGCGAAAGGTTCAAAACAGTAAACGACGACCTCACCGAGCGCGAAAGAGTCGCCGAAAACACGATGGCGATAATCAACCCGGTCATGAGCTTTTTGCTTAATATAGGCATCGTCGCGGTCATAGTCGCCGGAGCGTACCGAGTTCATGGCGGGCTGACGGAGGTCGGAAAGATCATCGCTTTCATGAACCTTTTCACCATTGTTTTAAACGCCTTGATGGCGATAAACAGAATGTTCACCATGCTTTCAAAGGCGGCGGCTTCGGCGGGGAGAGTTCTTGAAGTCCTCGATACGCCGGTGGAGCTTTATGAGACCGAGCCGCACTTTTCGTTTATCCCCGAAAACTGCCCGCATATCGCCTTTAAGAACGTCACCTTCAAATATGACCGCGGCAGCTTTTCGGTCAAAAATCTCAGCTTTTCGCTTGAGCGCGGCGAGACCCTCGGAATAATCGGGGCGACCGGCTCGGGAAAATCAACTATCGTCAGGGCGCTGATGAGATATTACGACGTCGCCGAGGGCTCTATCGAGATAGACGGCGTTGATATCCGCGACTATGCGACCGCCGATCTTCGGGCGAAGTTCGGCGTGGTGTTCCAAAACGACACCCTCTTTAAAGACACGATAAGAGAGAATATACGCCTCGGGCGGCAGCTTTCGGACGAGCAGATAACCGAGGCTGCGCGCAGGGCGCAGGCGATTGAATTCATCAACGAGCAGGGCGGGCTTGACGCGCCGGTGGCAATTAAAGGCGCAAACCTCTCGGGCGGGCAGAAGCAGCGGCTTCTCGTAGCAAGGGCTCTCGCCAAAGACCCCGAGATACTCGTTTTGGACGACTCGTCGAGCGCTCTCGACTATAAGACCGACTCTAAGCTGCGCGAGGAGATAAGACTTCACTACTCGAACTCGACTAAAATCATCATCGCGCAGAGGATAAGCTCGATAATGCACGCGGAAAAAATAATAGTAATGGACAACGGCAGCGTTATCGCGATGGGCGATCACGAGCAGCTTATGCAAAGCTGCGAGCTTTACCGCGAGATAGGGCAGTCGCAGATCGGAGACAGGCGCGAGGAAAGCGCGGAGGCGGCGTCATGAGCGAAAAAGTCAGAATGAAAAAAACCGCCGTCATCGGCAGGCTGTTCCCATATCTTATGCAGCACAAGCTGCTGCTTTCGGCGTGCATTTTTCTCACTATCGGCGGAAACCTGCTCGGGCTCGCGGGGCCTTATTTCTCGGGGCTCGCGATAGACGCTATCGAGCTTCACGACGAGGCCGGAAAGGTCGATTTTTCGGGCGTGTGGCGCTATGCCGTCATCATGGTGATTTTATACGCCCTCTCGGCGGTGCTGTCATATCTTCTCACAAGGCTTATGATAGTCGTCAGCCGAAAGGTCGTCAACACGATGAGAAAGGACGTCTTTAACAAGCTGACCGAGCTTCCGGTCGGATATTTCGACCAGAACCAGACCGGAGATATCCTCAGCAGGATATCCTATGACATCGACACGATAAACACCTCGCTTTCTCATGACCTCGTTCAGATCTGCGCGAGCGTGGTAACGGTGCTCGGCGCGCTTATTATGATGATAGCGATATCTCCCCTGCTCGTGCTCGTTTTCGCTTTCACGGTGCCGCTCTCAATAATCCTCACCAAAAAAATAACCGGCTTCACAAGGCCCCTTTTCAGAAAACGCTCCGCAAAGCTGGGCGAGCTAAACGGCTTCGTCGAGGAGATGATAAGCGGTCAGAAAACGCTTCGGGCTTACAGTCAGGAGGAAAACACCATCGCGAAGTTCGACGTTCAGAACAACGAGACCGTTGACGCATACTACCGCGCAGAATACTTCGGCAGCATGACCGGTCCGTCGGTAAACTTCGTCAACAACCTCTCGCTCTCGCTTGTCAGCTTCTTCGGCGCGCTTTTATACCTCTTCGGCTCGATAACTATCGGAAACATCTCGACCTTCGTTTTGTATTCCCGAAGATTCAGCGGGCCTATCAACGAATTTGCAAACATCATCGGCGAGCTGCAATCGGCTTTTTCGGCCGCGGAACGAGTTTTCAGACTTTTGGACGAGGCCCCCGAGCCGAAAGACGCCGAGGGAGCTTATGAGCTTAACGGCGCCGAGGGAAACGTAAACCTTGAAAACGTTCGCTTCGGATATTCCGAGGATCACGAAATTATCCACGGTCTTTCGCTCGACGTTCCGAAAGGCTCGCTCGTAGCGATAGTCGGGCCCACGGGAGCCGGAAAAACCACCATAGTAAACCTTTTGATGAGGTTTTATGACGCCGACAGCGGAAAGATAACCCTTGACGGCAGCCCGATAAAAGACCTCACCCGAAAAAGCCTGCGCCTAAACTACTCGATGGTGCTTCAGGACACTTGGCTTTTCAACGGCACCGTTTTTGAGAACGTCGCCTATGGAAGCGAGAACGCCACGCGCGAGGACGTCGAAAGGGTCTGCCGCGCCTGCGGGATCCATAACTATATCATGACCCTGCCGAACGGCTATGACACCGTGCTCGACGACGACGGCTCGAACATCTCAAAGGGTCAGAAACAGCTTATGACCATCGCCCGCGCAATGCTTCTGCCCTCGTCGCTTCTTATTCTCGACGAGGCGACCTCGAACGTCGATACGAGGACCGAGCTGCAAATTCAACGCGCAATGCGCGCTCTCATGGCGGATAAGACCTGCTTTGTCATCGCGCACCGGCTCTCGACCATCAAAAACGCCGATATGATACTTGTCGTCCGCGACGGCGAAATCGTCGAGCGCGGCACGCATGAATCGCTGATGTCGGAAAACACCTTCTATAAGCAGCTCTATAACGCGCAGTTCGCCTGAGCAGGGCATAAAAATAAATCAGCAGGAGGATAGCCCCCTGCTGATTTTTTATGATTAGTTTTTGGAGGAGCGAGGACGGCGGCGCGTGATCGCCGCAAAGACCGATGAGATGAAGCCCAGCAGCGCTCCGAAGCCGATACCCGTCGAGGGATTCGGGGCTTCGGGTGCGTCGTCGGCAGAACTTTGCGCCTGCTCGGTCGGCACGGATTTGATGTTCGTGTAAACGACCTTTGAGGTGAAGTCGGCGGGGATCATGCCGGTGCTGTTCTCCGAGATCGAGATGTAATTTTCGGGAGTGATCTCGGTTACGGTGTAAACCGTACCCTGCGGAATGCCCGAGATAACTATTTTCTCGCCGCCCCTGAGACTTACTGTGCAGCCGTCGAAGACATATCCTCTCGACGAGCCGACATACGGGAAGGTACCCGAGACCGACGCTCCGAGCGGAGTTTTGAGACTTATCACAAAGTCGAACGAATCGTCGGTATCGCTCTCAAAGACTATCTTTTCAATGCTCAGCGAGCCGTATTTCGGCGCTTCGGGAATGAGCGGCGGCCTGTCGCCGGGCTGCTGAGGGCCGGGGGTGTCGGGAGCAACGTAAGGCGTGTTTATGAACTCGACGTTGGCGGTATCGGTCGTTATAACGCCGACCGCAGTGTTATCGTTGAGCGCGTAATTGGTGACATAGCCCTCGTTGCCGGTCTCTTTGACGCTGTATCTCGTTCCCTCGGGCAGACCGCTGAAGCTGACGCTCTCGCCGCTTCTGAGCATTATCTGTCCGCCGTTTGCGACCGAGCCGACCGTTCCGTCGCTCTTTACATACTCAAACGGTCCCGCAAGCTGAGCGCCTGTCTGGTCGGTGAAGGTGAATGTAAAGGTGAACTGCCTGTCAACCTCGCCGCCCGCTGCTACCGTCTTTTTCACGACTAAAGCGCCGAGCTGAGGCTGAGGCTGAATCGGCGGAAGCTGCGGCGAGCCGTTGCTTGCCTTACGGTTCTCGACCGTGACGGTGACATCGGCGGCTTCTGCGGTTATTTTTCCGCTTTCGTTAGTATATGTCGTTTCGTAACCGTCGGAGGAATAATCTTCCTCGGCAACGATGTAGTCTGCGCCGTCTGGAATGCCGGTGAAGGTCACGCTCTCGCCGTTTGCAAGCGTGAAGCTGCCGCCGTTTGTGAATTCATGCTCTACGCCGTCCTTGGTATAGCTGAGCGGGTCGGTTATCGGCATGCCGTCTATATAGAACGCAGCCGTAAAGCTGAACTGCTTTACCAAATCTTCCGCTGTGACGTCGTCTCCGGTGACGGTTTTTATTACCGTGACGGAGCCGGTTTTATCGTCGGACGGCGTTTTCTTGTTCTCGACCGTGACGGTGACTTCGCTGGCTTCTGCGGTTATTTCGCCCTTTCCGTCAGCAGGATTCATAATGGCGGGTTCAAAACCTTCTTCCTGAGTTTCCGTGATCTCAAAGGTCGAGCCGTCGGGGATGCCGGTAATGGTCACGCTCTCGCCGTCTGCAAGCGTAAATGTGCCGCCGTTTGTGAATTCATATTTGTCGCCGCCTTTGGTATAGCTGAGCGGGTCGGTTATTGGCGTGCCGTCTATATAGAACGCGGCCGTAAAGCTGAACTGCTTTACCTTATCGTCCTCTGTGACGTCGTCGCCGGTGACGGTTTTTTCAACCGTCAGCTTGCCGGTGCCGAGTGCGTTAATAACATCGGCCTTTGCGCCATCGACAGTTATTTTCCCGCGTGCGTTGGCATATGTCGTTGCGTAGCCCTCGGAGGAATAATCGTCCTCGGCGACGGTATATGTCGAGCCGACCGGGATTCCATTTATCGTGATCTTCTGATTGTGTTTCAGGGAGAAGTGATAAAGTCCGTCGGTGCCGAGTTCGAGCGTTCCGCTCGTAGGGAAATCTATCAGCGCGATTCCCTCGGGGATATCGTCAACACCATATTCGCAGGTAAGAGTGCCGTCAAATACCGTCGGGGTGACTATTTTCAGAGTGAAGTTGAACTCTTTAGCGGTATCGGGCTCCTCGGTGCCGGTGATTTTTTTCGTCACGACAAGAGACGAAGTTCCAAGGTCGTCGCCCGGCATCGAAACCGTTACCATGCAAAGCCCGAGGCGGTCGTCGGTATACTTTCTCGTCGCAGCGGGTTCGGCATATTCCGCTGTGCCGAGCTTGAATTCGGCATACGAATCCGTCTTCGCTATGGGAAGCATTATCGCTCCGATTTTTGATTCTTTCGGCGCTGCCTTTGTCGTGTCGTTCGACGTTTTAAACTGACCGATATTATCGACGGTTATATCTTCCGCTGCAATATCCGAGAATTCAAGCATCAACAGGGTCTCTTTGAGCGCGCCAACATCGGAAGCAGGGCGCACCGAATATGTGCCCTTTTGCAGCTTCTCCGCAAAACCGTCTTCGGGCGTGAAATCGTTCGAGGTTGCGTAAACGGTGAGCTGCTTCTGCCTCTCAACGGTCTCCGTCCAGCCATAACCTGCTCCGAAACCGAAAGGCAGCGACAGAGTGCCGACCTTGGTTTCGCCTCTAAATACGTCGGCATTATAGGTGTAATCGCCGGGGTAGTTCTCTTTGAGATAATCAAGCTGCTCGGCGGTGAGATTTATTTTGAGGCCCAAAACGATCTCTCCGCGAACCGTTTCGATAGTATGTTCCTCCGTGTTCTCTTTGGTCGTTTGCGGGGTTCCCGCAGTCGGTTTAAATTTCTCGTCCCACTTGAACTTTCCATCTTTTACCAAGTCGGATATCTGTTTTTCGCGCGAATTATCGGCCGGCAAATCTTCGGCGTCAAACTTCACCGAAAGCGTATAGGTCTTGGTCTTAAGATCCTTAGCGGTGTACGGCTCTTTCGTTCCGAGAGACGCGTCGTCCGAATCGGTCGCTTTCAGCTCATAGGTGATCGTTCCGAACGTCTCGGCCTGATGAGAAGAAGTTCCGGCCAAAACACCGTCTTTTTCAAGATAGCTGTAAGGCAGCTCGAGGGTGCCGTTCTCAATAAGCGCGTTATAGGAAGTGTTGGCGTCCTTTCCGTTCTTGCTGTCGTATCTGTCGAGATACTCCCAGTAGTAATCGTAATCGTCGGAGCCCTTAATGCTGTTTATTATCTCGGTCGGGTCAATATCTTCGCCGAGATAGATTATGCTTTCGCCTGCCGTCAGCTTGGGCTCGAGCAGCTTGACGTTCACGGTAGTCCTCGGGAAGCCTTTTGAGGTGAATTCATAATCTGCTGCTCCTGCGCCCAAAATGCTGTGATCAACTCCGGAGTTTGTCTTATCTTTTTCTTCGGTGGAATAGACGTAGTTCATATTTTCGGCGATGCCGTTTGTCAAAACAACGTTTCCGCCGATAAAGTCTTCTTTGGCGACGATTTTGAAGCTGCTGCTCCAAACGGCGATACTCTCGTCTCCGACCGTGCAGCCGGGTATGACAACGCCGTTCCACTTGAGATAATATGCCTTGGCGGTGTCGTCGTAGTAAAGCGCCGCCGGTATGCCGTCTTTGTCCTTGATGCCGGCAATGGGAAGCGACGAAGTGCTGTCGTTGACAGTTTTGGATTCGGTGCCGTATGTTACATTGCCGTCGGGGCCGAGCTTGTAAAGCGTGCCGTCGGCCTCGATGTCAAAGCGCGGGTCGATATAATCCTGAACGGCATAATTTCTCTGAGAGGAGGAAATTTCACCGAGAATTTCGCCGGTAAAGACTTCCATAAGACTTTCAGCGTTACTTGCCTCAAAGATGTAATGATTTTTCAAGTTGCCGTAATTTTCACTTGCGGTTGATGTGTTACCTGCTACATAACTCATCAATTTCTGAACGCCGCTATCGCTTTCGGTAAACGAACCGGTTGTGAACAATACTACATAAATCGTATAGCCTTTTTCTTTTAACTCTTCGGCAACCTTTTTGGCTTCGGTCGCGTCCGGATCTTTACCATCTCTATTGATCTCGTCGTCTTTGCCGTCGGTAAATACAATTACATATTTTTTAGAAGTTATTCCGTATTTGCCCACTTTCTCGGTGCGCGGGTCGAGTATGTCTTCATATGCCTGCAATCCGGTATAGAGATATGTTCCGCCGGTCATTATATAGTTATACTGATTTAACGGTTCTAACTTAGCTCCTCCGTCTTCGGGTTCAGGAGGATTAGAAGGAACAGAGCCGCTCACCGTGCCGCCGCCGGTTGCAAGGCTGAGCATTTTCACAGAGTCTTCTGCGTTGGTGGTCCAGTCGAGCAAAACGAGCTGTTTAGGGTCTTTGATATTCTTTGTGGAGAATCGCACTGCCGAAACGCGGCTTTTCGGAGAAGCGGCATGAAGCTCGGAGACGAACGAGCCGATCGCGTATTGCAGCGATTCATATTTGATGTCGTTGTCGTCTATCTTTCTATAAACGTAAGAACATACTGTGTAAGGCTCAGTAGTATCTGATTTTGTTGAGTTGCCGTTGTTGTAGAAGCAGCGCAGATAGCCCTCATTGTCAACAAAGAACACCACGGGGCTGCCGCCGTTTTCATCAAACTGCCTGTCGGCATCCGGCAAGGTCAAAGCAACATTATCATCATCGATAGGAGTAGTCCACTTTTCTGCTTTACCTATTCCTACTACATTTTGGCTCAAATCGTAATAATATACATCTTTACCTCCTAAAGCGCCGCTATCAACTTTAAAATCTTTCGAGCCGGTAAATATGTATTTTTCGCCGTCGTTTCCTTGCTCTACTGCTGTTTTGCCGATAGCCGTTTGAATATAATCGGGCAGGCTGTCATAGTTGATGTAGTTTCTTACGACCTCGCCTGTTCTGAGTTGCTTAAATTGCTTTGGGGATTGGAGCTTTTCGTTTGTAATCTTCTCCCAAGTGCTTGAGCTGTTTACATAATACCAGCCCTTGGCGATATCACCTGAAAAATCCATTCCGGCGGGAGCCTCGGCAATTACTTCGCCGTCAGCGCTGTATTTTGCCAGATATATAGCATCGTCGGGTTTTTCAACTGCTTTATAGAGATTCTCAACATCTTCAGCGCCAAGCGCACGGTCGTAAACGAAAACTTCGTCTATTACCATCTTACTATCTTTATTATAAGATGCAGTATTATAGTAGCCACCAAATATAATCTTTTTAGTCGATAGTGCGTTCAGCGCATAGCTATTAGGAGATTTACCATCAATATACACATCGGCACCGTCTTTATGAAAAACCAACGTTATAAATTTATAATCAGTACCAACACTGGTGATAGTGTTCTCAGCACCGCCTGATGAATAATTGCCAAAACAAATATTGTTTGAAGTAGTTCTAACCAGATTATACCCGATATCAGAATTGCCATTAGCACCTATCGTTAATATAGACTCAGAGCCATTAGGCCTTCCACTTTTTGCCAATTTAATTGCAAAAGCCACCGTAAATTCATCGTCTAAAAGATTTGGATCAATTACTAATGCCGCTGATGATTCGCCGGCGGTTCTGCTAAGGTCAAACGCTCTCTTAGTCGTGCCTGATGATGTATCGTAATAATCTTGGCTGGTTACATTTATACTTTCATTTTTGGATTTAATATCATAATCATTTCCTGCTGATACATGTGATATACCTTTCGCCTCTACACTACTCTTAGATACAGAGTTCTCAAGCCTATTAGAGGAGTTGTCAAACGTATAATGTGCAATCAATCCGTCGTCCACGCTGTTCCCAAGGTTTCCGTCCCAATATCCGAGCGGGACGAACTCTTTCGTGGTCGAGCGCGCGTCGTATACATAATAGGTGTAATCGCTGTAACCGAGCTTTGAATTGTCGGTGTTTTCCTTAGTGAGAATTCCGTTTACCTGCTCAAGCGTGAGGTAGGTGTTCTTCGCATAGCTGGGGTCATCGACCTTTATCGGCTCTACGCCCTCGGAGGCAAACGCCATCGAGCCCGAGGCGTCGAGCACCATGCCGACCTCGGCGTAAGATTTTTCGGCATACCATGACTCGAGCTTGACCTCAAACTCGCGGGTGCCCTTGCCGGCGTCGTTCAGGGCGGTAACCGTCTTGTCGGTGTGAAGCCCCAAAGAGGTGTTGTAAATCTTTGTGTCGTCCGGTGCCACTTTAGGAGGAGTATATGTATATTTAAGACTGCTGGTAGCATCTTCCCAAGCAACGTCTTTATCGGTTGTTGCGCCATCAACTATCAGTTTTGCTCCTGCAAAATCCAAGCCCAAAACTTTCTGAGGCTCGGCGCTGTAAAATACCTCTATTTTTACAAGGCGAGTGTCCGGTCTGTAATTGACCTGCAGCTTATCTTTGCTTTCAAAAGTCACCGCGTTCTGACCGGCAGAAACGGCAAAGCCGGAGAAGCTCTCAATTCCTTCCAAAGGATCGGGGGTAATTTCACACGGTTTACTACTTGCGGTGACAGACTTCTCTACATCGGTAGGATCGCCCTCAATGTGCCAATGAGTGACAATAATAGTCATAGCAGGCTCATCGGCAAAAACGGTAATGGCAGAATCGGCCACGACCGCAAAAGCCATACAAAGACTGAGCACAACGGCAATCAAACGGTTAAACTTTCTCATAAAAACATTCCTTTCGCGCTTTTCTCGCCACTAAATGCGAATTTTTCATATAACAGAAAAAAATCTACCCCCCCCCGCAGAATTTTCGCGGGGAGGGATATTTTTCGCATTTTCTGAGACGTGCAGAAGCCGACCGTTTTTGTCAGCTTATGTTTATTTAATTATACCTCGGTTTTCGTATCATGTCAACAAATTTTCTGCAAAAAGAAAAGCGGCCACTATAAAAAATGACCGCTGAAAATTATACATTCTGCTATAATCACGACGACTCGTCGAAGCTGTCGCCGCGGAGAGTGAACTCGGAGCGACGGCTGAAAGCGCCGCTTGAAAGGCGATATGAGACGGTGTAAAGGCCGCCAGAATAGGCCACGCAAAGCTCTGAGACCTCAAAGCCGCAATATGCGCTTTCGGGGAGAAGCTCGCGTGAGGGGCCGTCTTTGTTTTCAAAGCCGCTCACGGTTATGCGGCCGTTCTCGCACCGAAAAGAAAGCTCGAAGCCAGAATATTTTTCGCTGAGAAAGCGCGCTTCGCCGCCCGATTTTGTGCAGGCTGAGCATGAAAGAAAGCCCGCGAGCTTTGCGTTCAGAGTGTCGGATACCGCGCCGAGGCGTGATATTAAAGCGCTTGCCTCGCCGCTTCGTTTTGAGGCTCGAACCAGCGACGACGAGGCGCTCGCAAAAAGCGACAGCAAAAGAAGCACGGTCAGAAGCTCGGCGAGGGTGAAACCCCCGTTTTTGCGAGGCGGGCGCTTTTTCATACCTTTGCGGCGAGGTCTGCCGTTTGAAATTTACGGCATCGGCGCGCCGTCGGGCATTTCGGGAGGCTCGGGCATATCCTGCGGGCGCTCCCCTCTTCCGAACGGGTTTTGATGACCCTCGCCCTGCATTCCGCCGAATCTTCCGTTTTCTCCGAAGCCCCGGCCGCCAAGCGAGCCGCCGAGACCGATTCTTCCGTAGGAGTTGAGCCCCTCGCTCAGAGTGAACGTCGCAAGCTCGGTGCCGCCGGAATATTTTCCTCCCGAGCAGACGCCGTTTTCGGATTCTCCCGAATATTTGCCGCCGTATGAAACGGTATACTCGGCTCCGGTCTGAAGCTCGGGCGAGCTGAAAATAAAGTTCTGAGTGCGTTTTTCGGTCACGAAGACAAACTGCTCATCTCCGCCCGAAACGCAGATATAGGTTCCGGCCTCAAGAGGCTCGTCAAAGGTCACGCTTATAACGTTTGAGGTCATGTTGTCGGGCGCCTGAGCCATTCCGGCAGCGCCCGCGGCATAAAGCAGGCCGCCGTCGATGTGAAAATCTCCGGCATAATCTATCGCGCCGTCGCCGTCGGAAACGGGGCCCGATATCACAAGGGTTCCGCCCGACATATAGATATCGCCGTTTGAATCTATGCCGTCTCCGACAGAATTGATATAAAGATATCCGCCGGTGATGGCAAGGTATGAGCCGTCGGAGCCAAACATTCCGCCGAAGTCGTCCGAAGAGGAATCGTTTCCGCCCGCGGCGTTTATGCCGTCGTCGTCAGCGACGATATAGACCTCGCCGCCCGAAATTGAAATGAGCGCGCCTTCAAGACCCTCGTGGCAGTCGGGTATCTCGATTTTTCCGCCCGAAACATATATATCCGCGTCGGAATGAACGGCGTCGTCGCCGGTCGCAACGGAAAGCTCGCCGCCGTTGAGATAAATGTCGCCCGCCGCGTGCAGGGCGTCGTCGGCGGTGTTTATTATCAGCGTGCCGCTGTTCACGGTTATGCCGCCCTGATTGCATTTAAGCCCCTTTTGGCTCGTCTCCGAGGGGGCGCCGTTTGCGCCGTTTGCCCCGGCGGTCAGGCTCATCGAGCAGTTATCGACGGATATAGCGGTCTCGGTCTGCACGGCGTCTTCTCCCGAAACGAGAGTGATGTTTGAATCGGAAAACTCAGCCCAGCCGAGCGCCGGGTCTTTTTCTTGGGTGGAGCGAAGCGCGTCTCCGCCAGCGTTGACGCTTAAAGTGGAGTTTTGGACCTTTAAGCTGTCCTTTCCGTTGACGCCGTTATTTTTCGCGGTGACGCTCACCGTGGTGTTTAATATCTGAAGCGTGTCTTTTCCGATGATCCCGCTGTTGTAATTTGCATTAACGACAAGCGAGCCGGTGCCTCTGATGATGAGGTCGGCCTTTGAGAACACGCAGGCGTCGGGCTCTTCCTCGACGGCGTCGCCGTATTCAAGAGAATAGTCGTAGGAGGTCCCGTCGGTGAAGGTGTTCACGGTTTTGCCGTTTAAAAGAAGCGTCACCGAGGCGGCCTTGTTTATATAAAGCGGAGCGGAATTTTTGCAGGTAACGTCAACGCCGTTGAGAATCAAAACAACGTCCTCGCCCTGCGCTCTGACGGCTATTCTTCCGTTTGAGAGTTTGCCCGAAAGGGCATATGTTCCCCCGCTGACGATTTTTAAATAGCTGCCCTCGGCGAGCGCGCCCTTGCCGTTTATTTCAATGCCGCTGTCGCTGAGGGTTATCAGCGTATCGCCGACGGCGTCGGTCTCCTGCACGGGGGTGGTGGCGTCGGGAAGCGTTGAGGAATCAATAAGTTCAAGGGCAGTTCCGTTGTGCGAGCCTTCTCCCAAAATATCGTCTCGTATATGAGAAAGAGTGCCTCCGTCGCCGCCGAATGCGAAGATGAAGGTCACCGCGAGAATTATTACGACCACCGCGACGACGATCACCGCCCCGGCGTTTTTTGAACGGTTTTTACTGCTCTGTGCCATTTTCTTGCTCCTTAAAAATTTTCTTTTTTAGTATTATAATCGGATTTTTTCGGAAGTCAATCGGCTGCAAGAAAAATTAAGCAGATTTTCATCTGCCTGTCATTAAAAGAAAAGCGCGTGAAATCACGGCGCAGGGTTTGAGCGCAGGTAAAAAACGCTTTGGCGCCCGCGCTTTTGCGCCGCGAGGGCGAAGCCCCGCGGGCGCACGCAGTGCGCCCCGGCCGCGGACCTGCGGTCCGCGGCGAAAATCCGCGGAGCGGATTTTCGGGGCTTCGCCCGGCGGCGCGCAACGCGCGGCGAACAAAAAGCCCACGGCAAAATCACCCGTGCGAAAATTATCGGCGTCTTAACCCAAAACGTCTCGGCGGACGGCGTTCACCAGCTTGCGTGAAAGCGCCGAGGTCCCGCAATCGGTGCGCTGAGTGCCTATGAGTATCGTCATGCGGCTCTCGGGATAGTTTGCGAAGAAACAGCCGAGCCAGCCGTCCCAGCCGTATTCGCCCTTTTCGCCAAACGTCACCGCCTGCCCCGGATCTATAAGGTTTCGCATAAGGTTACCATAGCTGTAACCCGAAAGCCCCTGCCAGTCAAGCCCTGTGCGCTGACTGTCCGTCAGGCTCGGCGAGGTCATATATTTCACGGCGGTCTCTGAGAGTATCCTCACGCCGTCAAGCTCGCCGCCGTTTTGAAGCATAGTCGCGAATTTTGCATAATCGTCGAGCGTTGAAACGAGCCCTGCTCCGCCCGACTGAAACGCCGGTTCGCGGTCGAGGTTATAGTCTATGCCGAGATGATCAGTCGGGCAGTGCTCGACCCTCCACTCGGAATAATTTGTTCTGTAAACCTTAGCGAGCCTATCTCGCTTCTCGGGCGGCACCCAAAAGCCGGTGTCGCTCATTCCGAGCGGCTCGAAAATATTCTCTTTCAAAAAATCGCCGAAGCGCTGACCGGTGACGTTCTCGATAACTCCGCCCAAAATGTCGGCCGAGGCGCCGTACATGAACCTCTCCGACGGGTTGAAGCAAAGATCGCACCCGCCCATTTTCTCGCAGAATTCCTTCGTCGTCATCGGGTCGCCGCCGTGAAGCCTTTTGTCAAGCTCGGAGAACACCCCCGCCACCTGTGCCGAAGCGCCGTCAGGCCCGGGGTAAGGTATCCCCGAGGTCATGTTCATGAGGTCTTTGAGCATTATCTCTCGCGTTGATTTGACCCTTTTGCCCTCGCCGTTAATGTAATATGCGGGCGACCACCCGGGCATCGTCCAGCAAAGGCAGTCCGCAAGGTCGATAAGACCGCGATCGGCAAGTATCATCACCGCCGCCGAGGTTATCGGCTTCGACATCGAATAAAGCCGCATCAAAGTGTCTCGCGAAAAAGGAATTTTATTTTCAAGGTCGCGATATCCGCATTCTTCATAGATGATCTCTTTACCGTCCCTGAGCACCAAAAGGTTTGCGCCGGCCGCGAATCTGCGGTCTTCAAGCTCTTTTCGCATTATCTCTTTATAGTTAAGCGGCATCGTCGTCGCTCCTTTCGGGCTGTGAAAAAAGTATAATTCTTTTTTAAGAAAATGTCAACAGTTATCGGGTGGAGCGGCGAGCTAAAGCGTTTCCTCGGTCTCGGCCGGCACGAGCCCGGCCGCCATGCGGATAAAACGCTTTTTATAATTAAAATATACCGCATATTGTATTCAATGTCAATATCTATTGAGATATTTTTCACTTTTTTCTTGCCGCAAACGCCTGAGGAGGTTATAATGAGGCGAAAAAAAAGGGGGGGGAAGAGGGGTGGGCGGCGGCATTACGCCACTCGGCGCAAACGCTAAGCCCCCGGTTTGCGGCTTTTTCATACTTTCAGCGGAACTTGAACAGCCGCTAAAAAGGTATCCATATTTTCCTCAGCCGGAAAATATGGATGCTATTTTGAGCCACCCCACCCCCGGCGCACATTTGTCGGAGAGGGACAAATGCAACGCCCCCGCCCCTCGAGGGGCGGGGGCTCTCAAACTCAGCCGTTCCGCAGAAAGCATAGCGGGGGTGGGGTGATGAGCGTTAGCATGAAATATTTACCTCGTGAGAGGGAAATATTTAATACCTTTTCCCCGCTCGGTTCGGCTTGCGCCAAAATGCGGTTTCCCCGCGCTCGTCCCCTGCCCCATTAAAATACACCGCATATTGTATTCAAGGCCACTATCTATTGCAACATATTTTTCATTTTGTGGCAGCGTTCAGCGGCTCGCATCTACGACTCCTCGCTATAATGCTTCACCCTTTCACACTCATCTCGATATCGCCGGTGTCGGTCGTTACCTCGCACCTGCCGCCGGTCATTGACTTCGGCACGCTGACGCGGCCGGTGTCAGAATCCGCAAAGAAGATCTTCTCCGTCAGAAGCTCGCCGGTAACGTCGCCGGTGTCGGTCTCGATGTAAAGCTCGGCGGCGTCGCAGCCGTTGAGGTCGATATGCCCGGTATCGCTTATAAGCTCGAATTTTCCGCTGCCGACGACGTCTTTAAGCGCTATGCTTCCGGTGTCAGTCTCGGCGTGAAGACCGCCGCAGGTAACGCTTTCAAGCCTCACCGCTCCGGTGTCGGCCTTGGCGTAAAGGTCGCCGCAGGTGATATTTTCGAGGCTCACATACCCGGTGCCGGTTTTAACTTCGATGCTTTCGGCAACAGCGCCGCCGCTCAGCTTTATGACGCCGGTGTCGGTTTTGAGCTTCATGCTGCCGGCGGAAAACCCGCTTACCGACAACGCGCCGGTGTCAAGCTCGATATCGACGTCTCCTTTGGCGCTTGCCGAGCAGCTGACCGCGCCCGTGTCGCCGACAATATTTATACTCGCAAATGTAAAGTCTTTCGGGAGATCAACCGCGCCGGTGCTGGTGCTGACGTCCAAAAAATCGTACTCGTTTTTCGGCAGATATACCGTCATCGTCGGGTTGCTGAAGCCTAACGAGATAAAGCCTAACCATCTGCGCGAATCCTCTGTGTCGATAACGAGGGCGCCGTCCTTGACCTTTGCGGTATGAACGACCATCTCGTCCTCATAACATTCTATCCTGCATTTTCCGTCCTCAGAGGGCACAAACTTGAGGTCGGTCGTGTAGACATTTACCGCGATATTTTTGAAATCTCCGCTCGGCTCGAGCGTCGTTTCTACATAATCCACCGTCCCGAGCTTAGATATATCCCAGCCGCAAAGCGCAAGGGTCGCTGCGAACAGGATAGCGCCCGCAAAAATCAGCGCCGCTGCGGCGATAAGCCAATTTCTAACCGTTTTACTCATCACTCTGTCTCCTTTCCGATAAGCATATGTTTAAGCCCGACAGCGATTTTTTTGGTTATCCAAATTACGAACCGCGCCGCGGCAAGACATACAAAAAACATAACTATCCCCGCGCCCGCGCTCAAAAGCGCGACAGCGAGCATTGTCAAAGCGGCGAGTATCCTGCCGCAAACCGCATTGCAAACCGCCGAAAAAACTCCGCCGAGCAAGGCAGCAGCAAGCGAAACAAAGACCGCCCAAAGCGAAATTATCACCGACCAGACGACGATATACGCCGCCAAAATTATCGCGAAAACGGCGGCCAAAATCGGGAACCAAAGCGGGAAGCCGAGTATCAGAAGAACGACGACCCACGGCTTTATCGGGCTTTTCGGTTTGATTTTTTCTTTCACGAGCCTCGTGAGCGGGGTCTCGGCAAGTATCTGCGAAACGACGTCGCCGACCGTGCCGATAGCGGCGACCGCCTCGGCCTCGGACAAGCCTTCCTCGATCCGGTCGTCGATCATCTCGCTGTAAAAGTTCAGCCGCTCCTCAATGTCCTCCTGCGGCAGCCCGCGCAATCCGCGGCGCAGCTGCTCCAAAAATGCCTGTTTATTCATTTTCTTCCTCCTTGACAACAAAACGATATATGGAAAGAATTTCCTTCCAGTCCTCTTTAAATTCCTCGATGCGCGCTATCCCCGAGTCGGTGATATGGTAATATTTTCGCAGCCGCCCGTCGTGCTCGGCGCTGTGCACCGTCAGCATTCCCGCCGTCTCAAGCCGCTTCAAAATGGTGTATAAGGTCGATTCGGACAGCGACAGATAGGGCTTCATGTCCTTGATGATCCGGTAGCCGTAGGAGTCCTTGTCCTTTATCGCCGCCAGCACGCAAACGTCCAAAAGTCCGCGTTTCAACTGAATATCCATGCAATGCCTCCTCTCACGGTATACATCATATCACGAAGTATCGAGCTTGTCAAGGGGAAAAGAGAAAAAATTTTTTAAATAAAAAAATCCCCCGGCTGCCCGGAGGATATTTATTTGAAAAATCACCGTTCTTCGCTAAGCGGCGCTACTTCTCCCCTAACGCGTTAAACCGCTTCTTTGCGTGTATCACTGCCTCTAATTCGTCGGCTCACGACGCTCTGACATAGCGCGCTCTATCGCCTCAATGCGCATAGAAAGCGGCGGGTGGGAATAGGTCAGGGCGACCTCGATTCGAGAAGGCGATAAGTCTGAAAGATTGTCCTTTGCGAGCTTTTTCAGCCCGGAAATAAGCTCTTTGCCGTAGCCTTCCTCAACAGCGTGGCGGTCGGCGCGGTACTCTGCGCTGCGCGAGACAGAACTTGCGATAAGCGAAAACAGCGGCATCAGAACCGGCATTTCTATAACCATGACGAGGACGAGCGCGAATCCGTAGTTGCGTCCGTCGAAGCCGAAGTCGGGATATATTGCCGCAGTGCGCACGGTCAGCCATGTCAGCAGGACTATCACGACCATCTGCAAAATCCCGATAAAGCTGTTCTTGAACGTGTCTTTATGAAGCCCGTGTCCGAGCTCATGCGCAAACACCGCGACTATCTCATCGGGGGTCATCGAGGAAATAAGCGTGTCGTATAAAACTATCGTCTTTGAGCGACCTAACCCCGAAAAATAGGCGTTTGATTTGGTGGTACGCCGCGAAGCGTCCATGACCTGAATCTCGCGGACCTTATAGCCGTTCTTTTCAAGAAGAGCAGTGAGCTTGTCGCGAAGTTCTCCATCACCGAGCGGGGTAAATTTATTGAATATTTTGGAAAAATATGGCGCAAGAAAAATCATCGCGAACACTACCGCTATCATCACTCCGGAAAACAGCAGCAGAATCCAGTCGCCCATGCTCTCATAAAGCAGGGTAAATAGCAGCGTTAAAGCGATCATAACGACCGTCTGAATCAGCCAGCCCTTTATTTGGTCTGCGACAAAGGTTTTTAGGGTCATTCTGTTGAAGCCGTACTTTTCGTCAATCTTCATCGAATAGATATAAGCGAAAACCGCGCCGGTCAGAGAGTCGAGCGTGAGGATAAACAGAAGCAATAATGCCGCCGAAAGATACAGATTGCCGCCTATGTCAAACTTCGGGAGAATGTTAAAAATAAAAAGCAGCAGGTAAATCACAAAGCTGACGAGCGACGAAACAAGGTCCGCAAGAGAGGTCTCGCGGTGATAGTCCTGCCATTTTTTATAACTCTCCGCGTCATATATATCTCTGACGTTTTCCGGGATCGGATTGTTCTTTGAACGGTATTTGACCGCCTGCAAAAACAGACTGTAAATAAAACTTAGCGCGTAAAGTATTATTCCGAGTATTTTAAAATTCATGCCATGCGCCCTCCTTTTTATGACATTATATTACAAGCGCGGAAGCGTGTCAATTATGTTATGCCGTTATCTTAAAAATCTTTTCAATTCAAGTTTACATATTGCTTCTCATTGGCAGGCTCAAGCCGCTCGTTGGAGCTGTTTTTGCCGGGGACTTCGATGGCAATGTGGCTGAACCGGCTGTCGGGAGCGGCACCGCGCCGGTGCTTCACGCCCTCGGGAAAGTTTGCAGTGAAGCATTACATGGAAACGCCCCCTCCCCTTTCAAGGGGAGGGGGCTTCGATATCTTTCCCGCCCGCAGGCAGTTTGCCGGGGGTGGGGTGGTGAGCGATAGCATTCTTCTTACCCGCGGGAGCGGGGAAGATGAATACCTTTTCCCCGCTCGGTTCGGCTTGCGGCAAAATGCGTTTTTACCCGCGCTCATCCCCTGCCCTTTCGGCTCTTATTTCTCCTCGGTCTCAGGGTCCTGCGCCTCGGCCGCGACCGACTTTTCCTCGATCTCAATGGGCACCGGGTCGGTCACCTTGCCGATATCCACGCCTCTCATGCTGTAATAATCATTGTCGGTCGGCATATTCTTCTCTTTCAGCTTGCGGTCAACATAGCCGTTTATGAGGTCGTATGCGACGGCGAAAAGCGGCACCCCGACTATCATTCCGACGATGCCGAACATCGAGCCGAAAACGATTATCGAGAAAAGCATCCAAAACGACGAAAGCCCTATCCGCGAGCCGAGTATCTTCGGGCCGATGATGTTTCCGTCAAGCTGCTGGAGCGCGATGATAAAGATTATAAACCATATCACCTTTTTCGGCTCGGCGATGAGGATAAGCACCGCCGAGGGTATTGCGCCGATGAACGGCCCGAAGATGGGGATTATGTTCGTTATTCCGATGATGAGCGAAATTATCATCACATAGGGCATATTGAAGATCAGCATACCTATGCAGCAGATTATTCCGATGATGACGGAATCTATGACCTTGCCGTAAATGAAGTTTAACAGCGCGCTGTTGGTGCTTGAGGTGAAGCTGAATATCCAGTGATATGTCTCCTCACGGAAAGCCGCGACGACAGCCTTTTTTGCCTGCTGCTGAAGCGTCTCTTTGCTGAAAAGGAAGTATATCGCAAAGATTATTCCGAAGATGAAGTTTTTGATAGAATTTGCAAAGTCGAGCAGCTTGGTCAGAAATTCCGTCAGCTTGGGACCTATCGTCGAGAACAGCGAGCGCACGCCGGAAAGTATCGAGGAAAGCTGCTCGTCAACTATTCCCTGAATACTCGGAATGTCTTTGAGGATCTTGTCAAACCAGCGCTCGGCCCCGGGGATAAGCTCGTTTGTTATGCCCGAGTAGATGCCCGGTATCGCCGAGATTATCTCGGGTATCACCGAGAGGACTATGGCGCTTATAACGGCGATGAAAATCACCGCGGCGAATACCACTCCGATGGCGCGCGAGACCTTCGGGCGGGCTTTTTTTCGGAAGATGAAGCGGTTCAAAAACTTCTCGGCCGACATCATCAGCGGATTCATGATGAACGCAATTACGGCGCCCCAGATTATCGGCTCGAAAATTCCGACGACGACCGAAAATACCGTCTTCACGGTGTCCCACTTGAATATGGCGACGATAAGCAGCAGCGTAACCACTATCGCCACGATGAAATATTTGAGAATAACGTTGTATTTTTTGTTTGAAAGCAGTTTCACGTCCACACTCCCTTTGACAATACTTGTTAATATTATAGCCTCTTTTTGCCGAATTGTCCATAGAAAATGAAAACTTTAAGAAATATTTCAAAAAATTCTTTTTGAGGTATTTCTTTTGGACAGATTATGTGCTATTATATATAAAGCCGAACGGCAAGAGTATTTTTTTACGGAGGCACCATGACCGACAGAGAATTTTCAGCGGCAAAGCGCCGCGCTTTGGAAAAATATTTTTCCGGACTTAACGATATGCAGCGCGAGGCGGTATTCACCGTCAACGGCCCGCTGCTGATACTTGCCGGCGCGGGAAGCGGCAAAACGACCGTGCTTGTAAACCGCGTCGCGAACATGATATATTTCGGGAACGCTTATTTCGATACCGCAAGGTTCTCGGGGGTAAGCCCCTCGGACGAGCAGTTTCTTCTTGATTACGCCGACGGAAAGACCTCGGACAGCGAGCGGCTAAAATCAATAGTCGCCGTGGACTGCGTGAGCCCGTGGAACATTTTGGCGATAACCTTTACAAACAAGGCCGCGGGCGAGCTTAAAGCAAGGCTGGGGCTTATGCTCGGCGAGCAGTCAAACGGCGTCGCCGCGGCGACATTTCACTCGGCCTGCGTGAGGATCTTACGCCGCGAGATCGAAGCGCTCGGATATTCCTCAAACTTCACGATCTATGATACCGACGACTCGACGAGGGTGATAAAAGCCTGCCTTGCCGACCTTAACATCTCGGACAAGCTGTTTCAGCCGAAAGCGGTTCTGAGCGAAATTTCTCACGCAAAAGAGGCGCGCATCGGCGCGGAGGAATATATTCTTCAGTCGGCAGGAGATTATCGCAAAAAGAAGATAGGCGAGGTCTATTCGCTTTATCAGAGCCGCCTGAGATCGGCAAACGCCGTCGATTTCGACGATATAATACTTCTCACCGTCGAGCTTTTCGAGCAGTTCCCCGACGTTTTGTCGCACTATCAGAACCTCTATAAATATATCCTCGTGGACGAATATCAGGACACCAACATGGTGCAGTATCGGCTTGTTTCGCTTTTGTCGGAAAAGCGGAAAAACCTCTGCGTTGTCGGCGACGACGACCAGTCTATCTATAAATTCCGTGGGGCGACCATTGAGAACATCCTCTCGTTTGAGAACCAGTTTGAAAACGCAAAGGTAATCAGGCTCGAGCAGAATTACCGTTCGACGCAGGCGATCCTCAACTGCGCGAACGAGGTCATTAAAAACAACAAGGGAAGAAAGGGCAAAAGGCTCTGGACCTCGGCGGGAGACGGCGAACCGGTCACTCTTTACCGCGCCGCAACCGGCGAGGGCGAGGCAAGATTCGTCGCCCAGACTATCTATGAATCGGTCAAAAAAGGCGGAAAATGGTCGGACAACGCGGTGCTCTATCGCATGAACGCGCAGTCGCAGTCGATAGAACGGGCGCTGATGGCCTCGGGAATAAGCTATCGGGTGATAGGCGGCCTCAAATTCTATGAGCGCAAGGAGATCAAGGACATGATCGCCTATCTCTCGGTGTTAAACAACGAAAACGATATTTTGCGCCTAAGAAGAATTATCAACGAGCCGAAGCGCGGCATCGGCGACGCGTCGGTAGATCTTCTTGAGCAGGTCGCGGCGGGGCTCGGCGAGTCCCCTCTTTCGGTGATGCGGCACGCCTCGGACTATCCGCTTCTTTCGAGGGTCGCCGGAAAATTTATCGCCCTTGCCGAGACCTTCGACGAGCTTAAGCAGCTTTCCGAGGAGGAGCCGCTCGACCTGCTTTTGGACGAGCTTGTTCAGAAGACCGGCTATCTTTCGATGCTTCAGGCGCAGGGCGACGAGGGCGCGGGGCGGCTTGAAAACATCTCCGAGCTGAAATCGACGATGCTGAGCTATTCTCAGAACGCCGAGGAGCCGACGCTCTCGGGATTTTTGGAGGAGATTGCGCTTTATACCGACATCGACAGCCTTGAGACCGACGCCGACGCCGTGACGCTTATGACCGTTCACTCGGCGAAGGGGCTTGAATTCAACAACGTCTTCGTCGTGGGGCTTGAGGAAAATATCTTCCCGAGCTCCCGGAGCACCGACCTTGAAGAAGACGTCGAGGAGGAGCGCAGGCTTTGCTATGTGGCGATAACAAGGGCGAGAAAGCGGCTTTATCTTTGCTGCGCAAGGCAGCGGCTTTTGTTCGGAACCACCCAGTATAACCGCCCGTCAAGGTTCGTCGGCGAGCTCCCCGCGGAATTCGTAAAAGAGAAGAACGAGCGCCGCGAGCTTCCCGAAAAGCCTCAAAGAGAAGCCGAACGGCGGCCCGCTTCGGGGTTCGGGGCTTTTGCAAAAAGGCCGGAGCAGCCCCCCGCGGCAAAGGTATTCTCGATAGGAGACAGAGTGTCGCACAACGTCTTCGGCGAGGGGACAGTTCTCAAAGCGGTGAGAATGTCGAACGACACGCTTTTGGAGATAGCCTTTGAAAAGGTCGGCACAAAGAAGATAATGGCAAACTTTGCAAACATCAAAAAGATCTGACGGAGGAAACATGAACAGCTTCGATAAATACATAACCCCGGGCATGATGGATCTTACCGACACCTATGCCGTCAAAATTCTGATATGCTATTTTCTCAGGCAGATAAACCGCCCGATAACCCCGCTTCAGCTCACCGAGATCGCTACCGACGACGGAATTGTGAATTATTTCGTTTTCACCGAGGCGATGAATCAGCTTTTGGAGGCCAAAACCATTATTTTGGAGGAGCAGGACGGCGAGGAATACTATGTTCTGACCGATAAGGCCAAAAACGGCGCCGAGGATTTCAAAAAATTCGTGCCGCAAAGTTTTCGCAACAAAATACTCTCCTCGGGGCTGAAATTCTTTGCCAAGCTGAAAAACCGAAACGACGTCAAGGTCTCCGTCTCGGAACGCGAAAGGGGCTTTTGCGTAGACGCCGTATGCACCGACGGCGGGCTTACCCTTATGGACCTTAAGCTCTATGCTCCCGACCGCGAACAGGCCGAGCTGCTTTCAGATAAAATTTTAATGAACCCCGCGGATTTTTACGCGAAGGTGCTTGATTTCGCCCTCGAAAACGAGGAGTATAAGCCCGAGCCGAAGGAGGTGAGCGGCCTGTGAAAAACAGCTTCTTTGCCCTTGCCTCAAGAATGAAATATATAACCCGCTGGGGGCTTATGAGAAATTCGCGGCCCGAAAACGTCGCCGAACATTCGCTTGAAGTCGCCATAATAACGCATCTTCTCTGCGAGCTGAGAAACCGCCGCTTCGGCGGAAGCGTTGACGTATCGGAAGCCGTGCTGACGGCGGTTTATCACGACGTCGGCGAGATAATCACCGGCGACCTGCCCACGCCGGTAAAATATTACGACCCCGAGATAAAAACCGCTTATAAAAGGGTCGAGCAGGCCGCCGCGGAAAAGCTGCTCGAATCGGTGCCCGAAGACCTTCGCGACGGCTACGCCCCGCTTATAACCGGCGGACACGACCCGAAGATCGCCGAGATAGTCAAGGCGGCGGACAAGCTGTCGGCGCTGATCAAATGCATTGAGGAGCGAAAAAGCGGCAACAGCGATTTTTCGGAGGCCGAGCGCCAGACCCTCGAAGCGATAAAAAAGATGGAGCTTCCCGAGGCGGAGGTCTTTATCGAGGAATTTCTGCCGGAATACGGGCTTACGCTCGACGAGCAGACCCGCCCGTAGATTTTCGGATTTCTGCGGAAATTTATGTATCAGGCCGAGCCGAGGCGGCATAAATTGAAAAAGAACGCTCGGAGATATTTTTGAAAAATGAAATCATTTCCATGACGGCGGCGCTTGAAAAACGCGCCGTCTGCTGATATAATAGATTCGATGAAAAGAAAAGAGGGAACGCCGTGGACGATGTTGCAGCCGGAAAAAAACAGCGGACGAAAACAGGGTTTTTTGCCGGAGTTTTCGGTATCGTTACAAATATTCTCGCCTTTGCGGCAAAAATAGCCGTCGGGGCGGTCTCGGGCAGCGTCGGAATCGCGGCGGACGCTTTTAACAGCCTGACCGACGCGCTGAGCTCGGTTCTGACCATCGTCGGCTTTAGGCTTTCGGCAAAGCCCGCCGACCGCGAGCACCCTTACGGCCACGCGAGATATGAGCAGATAACCGCGCTTTTCATCGCAGTCATCATGCTTGCCGCCGGGCTGATGTTTGCGAAAAGCTCGGTCGAAAAGATAGTTCGCCCCGAAGCCCCCGACTTCGGAACGATGACCTATATCGCGCTTATTTCGGCGATAATTCTGAAGCTGATACAGGCCGCGGTGAATTTCAGGCTCTCGAAAAAAATAGATTCGGGGGCGCTTCGGGCGGCGGCGCTTGATTCAAGAAACGACGTTTTGATAACCTCTACGGTGCTTTTAAGCGTCGTCGTGACCCACCTTTTCAGGGTCAACATCGACGGCTGGGCGGGCCTTGCGGTCTCTCTTTTCATAGTCGCCTCGGCGGCCTCGACCCTTAAAAGCGCCATAAGCCCGATGCTCGGCGCTCCCCCGCCCGAACAGCTCGTTCAGGGCATTGACCGCATAGTTAAGTCGCGGCCCGAGATCCTCGGATATCACGACCTCATCATTCACAACTACGGCTCGGGCGCAAATTTCGCCTCGCTTCACGCCGAGGTGGATTCTTCGTCCGACCTGTCGTCGGTACACGAGGTGCTCGACTGGGTGGAACGGCAGACGGAAGCCGAGTTCGGCGTGGTTTTAACGATACATACCGACCCCGTAAAGGTCGAGGGAAAGGATAAAGATGAAAAAACCGAAGTTTAAAAGGTCCGACGTCGCGGTCATGTCTATAATCGCCGCCCTGCTGCTCATAAACCTTATCGCAAGGCTTTCTACCGCTTTCTCGGACTTCTATGTTCAGAAAATATATCCGATAATCTCGGCCGCGCCGATATTTCTCTCGGGGCTTTTGCCGTTTTCACTGGGCGAGATAATGATAATCGTCTTTGCGCTGATGGCGATAATAGGAATTCCGTGGGTGATAATCTATTCCGTTGCCAAGAGAAAACAGCCCACGGCCTCGAAAAAAGCCCTCGTTTTTGCCTGCCGCTTTTTAAGCTGGATATTCGCTTTCGTTTTTGCGACCGAGACCTTCGGCTGCTTTATAATGTATCAGTGCACTAAATTCTCGGACAGATATTTTCAACCCGTCGAGCACAACGAACAGCTTCTTCTTGACACGCTCTCGGCTTTCAGCAAAAGGATAGAGGACCTTTACGACAACTTCGAGCGCGACCAAGGCGGTTATATCGTTCTCGACCACGACACCTCGGACGAATGCCGCGAGGCGATGAGGGCGCTCGGCTCGGAATATTCGCAGCTCAAGGGATATTACCCGAGGCCGAAAAAAATCTTCAACTCGTTTTTCATGTCTCAGGAAGGGATAATCGGACTTTACATACCCTTTGCCTTTGAAGCTACATATAACCGCGACATTCAGCCCATCGCCGTCCCCGCAACGGTATGCCACGAGCTCTCTCATCTTAAAGGAATAATTCAGGAGGACGAGGCCAGCTTTACCGCCATAATCGCCTGCCTTCGCAGCAAAAACGACGCTCTTGAATACAGCGCTTGCCTCGACGCGTTTTACTATCTCTATAAAAACGCGCTCCAGCTTAAAGGGACGTCTTATGAAAACGCCCTGCGCGAAGCCGTCGCTTCGGTGCCGAAGCAGGTCTGGGACTGCGATATAAGCTCGTATACCGCCGACTATTGGGAGAAAAACCGCCACAAAGAGATAATCCCGACCGAGACCGTCGCGGCGATTTCGGAAAAGCTGACCGACGCAAACCTCACCATGAACGGCGTTAAGGACGGCATAAACGTTTATAACCGCGTCGTCGAGCTGCTGATGGACTATTACGGCAACGGCGGAAAGATTTAAATTTAACAATTTTTTCTTCATAAACATCAAAGCGCTTGACATTTTGTAATTTAAGTGTTATTATTTAATCGGATACTTGATATCCGCAATTTTAAGGAGGAATGCTTTATGAAGAAGTTTATTGCAATCGTTATGTCCCTTGTAATGGTAATGTCTCTGACCGTTGCCGTTTCGGCTGACGATCCGGTCCTCAAAGAGGGCGACATCGAATTCACCGTTGAGACCGATTGGTGGGAAATGCATGATATGAAGGGCGTTATCTTTGATTCCGCCGAAGATCTTGCAAATATGTCAAAGATAGTTTTCACCACTTCGTCGAGCGGCGTTATTATCTCTTACAGCAGCGTTGAAGTTGTTGATGAAAGCAAGAACGGTCACTGGCAGCAGACCCCCGAAGCGATCACCGAATTCACCATTGATTGCTCCGATATTCTTCTTGAAGAGACCACCGACACCGACGGAAACGTATCGCCTTACATTTATGTTTGCGCTTCCACCACTGCCGGCACCAAGGTTTCCGTTCACTATGTAGTTTACGGTAAAGAAGCCGCCGCCGAGGCTCCCGCCGAGACCACTGACACCACCGGGACCGCCGAGGCTCCCGCAGCTTCCGAGACTTCCGAAGCCCCCGCTGAGCCGGCCGCCGCTCCCGACACCGGAATCGCCCTTGCGGTTGTTCCCGCAATCATCGCAATGGCAGCCGCCGCGTTCGCAAAGAAGCACTGATTCTAAGCGCTGACCTTAAAAGCCGCGTCCGATGAGGGCGCGGCTTTTTTGCAGCTGTTCAAGCTAAGCAGAACGCCGCGGCGCTTGCTTAAAGGTATTCAATCATTCCCTCTGCCGGGAATGATTTCATACTATTTTAAGTCACCCCACCCCCCCGCAGTACGTTTGTCTAAAAGTTTGCAAAGCGAACGCCCCCGCCCCTTGAGGGGCGGGGGCGGATTCATGTTTCCGTTCCGTAGGAAGCAAGGTGGGGGGTGGGGTGATAAACGATAGTATCCATATTTTCCGGCGGAGGAAAATATGGATACCTTTTAAGCGGTTATTTCGGCTTGCGGCAAAGTGCGGATAAAGCCGCGGACGTGAAGACTGCTTCCCCTCTCAGCCTATCGTCAGGTCGTCGTCGGCAAAGATCCAGACGGTGTTCTTGAGGTCCGGCTCGTCGTCTTGGGGGAGAATGTGAAGGTGCAGGCCCTTGCCGCTGACCTTGACATATGAGAATCTGACGGCGCCGTCGCTTTTCAGCTTTTGCTTTAACCAATCGTAATCCATTACTTGATCGAAAATCTCGGAATACTCCTCTTTCACATAGCGCTCGCTGTACAGCTTCAGCGCTTTGCTGTAAACATAATCGGTCTTTTGGAGAAGCTCGGCGAAGTAATGCGGGATATAAATGTGCCGCACCGTGTCGGCGTCGAGATCGACAAAATATACGCCCGAGAAGCGCTTAGAGATCAGCTTGAGGAAGAATTCGCCGTCGCGCTTTTCGGTGAGGATTTTTTCGAGCTGCTCGTTCATGTCGCGTCTGCGGCGGACCTCGCCGTTGTTTTTGTAATATTCTTCTTTATCGTGGCGCATATTGAGTTCGGCCGCGCCGACAAGCCTTTCGGCGGTGCTTGTTTTGCTGCTGCCGCCCGCGATTCCCACCGCTATCTCATATTTATCCTTGATGAGCTCGGAGCGGACCTCGACAATAAGCCGGGCGGTGCTTGCAGGCGAGAGGTTTCTGCTCAAAACAATAAACTCGTCGCCGCCGATTCGGTAAGTCCTCTGGTCGGGGAAAGAGCCGCGCAAAGCGTCGGCAACGGCGCAAAGCATATCGTCTCCGCTGCTGTGACCGAGGCTGTTGTTGAGCTCGTGCAGACCGTTGACGTCGATATATACGACGGTGAGATTTTCAAAATCTTCGCTTTTGAGCTCGGCCATATCTTCGTTGAACTTGTGACGGTTGTAAAGCAGCGTGAGCGCGTCGCGGTTGTAGACCTCGACCATCTCGGCGCGGCTGCGGAGCTCGGATATATACTCGTCATGAATGTCTTTGACGTAAAGCGTGTAGATCCTGTGCTCGTCGGAATATTCGACGCTCGGCACAAGATCCATCTGAACCCAACGGTAAGTGTCGCCGTTCTTGCGGCGATATCTTACGCTGAGGGTCTTTTCGGGCTCGAGCTTTGCACGCTCGCGAAGCGATTTTATATCGGTGAAGCGGTCAAATTCGTCGATGTCGTCCTCAAAAACGTTGCCGAATTTCGAGAACGAGCTGAACCAGCCCGAAAGCGTGTCGGGCTGCATGGATATCGGCTGATCGGTCTTTACCGCCTCATAGGTGTCGTCGGAAAGATTCACCCTTAAAATTTTATAATATAATGAAGTAAGCGTCGCGAGACCGTCAACAAGCGTTATCGTGTCGGAATCGGCGGAACGCCAGCAGAAAAGCGCCCACGGATTCTCGGGCGAACAACCCTCGCCGGCAATGACGCTGAAGGTTATCCACCTTGAACCGCTCTCGGTTCTGCGCCTGTAACTGTGAGCGGCGCGGAGATCGCCGGAAAAAACTCTCTTTCTAACATAGTCGGGATGGGAGTATTTAAGATAGTCGGCGGCGTGGTCGGGATATACTATGCCGTCATCGACCTGACGCCTTATATATGTGAAAATATCGACTACTCCCTCGGGATCGTATTTGCTGAACTCGGCGTCGCGTTTCAAAAATTCAAATTCACCGGTCATCAGATTCACAAGCGCTACTTTTGAGAACAGATTGAACAACGTGTCCTTCGCATAGCCGATGACCGATTCCCTCTGCCCGGGATTCAATTCCATTATGCTCACCTTCTGAACAGGTATCTTTATATATAATATACAATTTGTCCCGAAAAGTCAATAGGGGAATTGCAAATCATTGATGATTTTTCACAGTTTTTTAGCAATTTATTTGGCGGATTTTCACAGGAGGGCGTTTTTTTAGGGGAGGATAATAAATTTATGGGTGAGCCCCCGCCACTTGAGGGCAACATAAGCGGGGGAAGCTAATCGGACTTTGCAGCAAGCCGAGCCGACCGATTTAAAGGTATTCAATCATTCCCTCTGCCGAGGTAATGATTTCATGCTATTTTTAGACACCCCACCCCCGCAATACGTTTATCAGATAGGGAAAAATGCAAGGCCCCCGCCCCTCGAGGGGCGGGGGCGGCTCACTTGTCCCACCCCGTAGGAAGTGTGGCGGGGGTGGGGTGATGAGCGATAGCATCCATATTTTCCGGCAGAGGAAAATATGGATACCTTTTAAGCGGTCGGCTCGGCTTGCGGCAAAGGTAGGGATAAACGCTCGAGAAGTGAGGTTGCGTTTGCGCCGGGGGCAGCTGTTCATTTGCCTCGCTTAAACTCGGCAAATGGGGGACCCCCGGCGAGGGTCCCCTACGGCAAAACAATTCACCGAATTGTTTTGCCTACCCTCCTGCGCTTCGCTTCGCAGGGATTCCGCGTCTGCGGACGCGGCGGGGGGTCACCCCTCGACCCTGACAAGCCTTTTAGAAAAAGGCTTGAGCGAAAACTTTTGTTTTATGGCTCTGTATGGGTGCCTTTGGTCGATAATACCTCTTGACAAAACGTTAAACAGCGATTATAATATTTATGTCTTTGAAATATTGACAATCGGAGAGAGATTTTTAGAAAGGCTGAAACGATATGAGTTTTGCAGACGAGCTTAAAGAACGCGTTAAAAAGAGTTCTCAATCGGGAAACGACGCGGACAGCAGATATATTGACGACAAAGAGATCGCAAGGGTCACCGAGGGCGTTAAAAATTGCATTTTAAAACGCGCAAGCGCTCTGGCCGACCTCGGGGAAAACAGCCTTGAGGGGTTTGTGTGCCAAAAATGGAGCGGAAACGTGTGCAAGCACGACCTGATGAATTTTGCGGAAAACGAAACCTCAAGAATGCTCACAACGGGCGAGCACTGCCTGCTCGAAACGTTCGGCACAAACTCGGCTTTTGTGGTTAAACTCTGCAATTCGCTGGCGGATATGATAACTTCGCTGGGATTTGAGGAATTCAGCATAAAACCGGTCTTAAAAACCTTCTATGTCTCCGACAAGTTTTACGGCGCTTATTCCTACCCCCCCCGAAAGATAATTCTCGGTTTTTTCAAAAAAAAAACTTTTTTCGCAACAAAGCAGGCTTATACGGTTCACATAAAAATCTCATGGTGAAAAAATCCGCCGAACGGTTTGACCGAACGGCGGCGTTTTTTATTTGTGATAAAGCCCCTGCTTTTGATATATCGGCTCGCAGGTGACGTCTACCTTTAACTTGCGGAAGGTTTTGAGATCGACCGCCGAAAGCATTACGCTTGAATGCATCTGGGCTCCCTCCAGCTTCTTTAACTGGTCGAGGGCGAGCTGTGCGGTGGGGTTCTCGGCGGCGCAGATGCAAAGCGCGATGAGTATTTCGTCGGTGTGCAGCCGCGGGTTCTCGTTTCCGAGATGATTCACCTTTAAGCGCTGTATCGGCTCGATGACCTTGGGGGAAATGAGAAGCGTTTCGTCGGGAATGCCGGCAAGCGCTTTTAACGCGTTTAAAAGCATGGCGGAGGAGGCTCCCAAAAGACCCGAGGTCTTTCCGGTGATGACGCTTCCGTCAGGCAGTTCGATAGCCGCGGCCGGAGCGCCGGTGAGCTCGGCGCGGGTGAGCGCGGGGCTGACCGTTTTTCGGTTAGCGGTCGTTATGCCCGCCTTTTTCATCAGAAGCTCGATGCGAAGTATCTCGTCGTCGTTGGCGCTGCCGCGCTTTTTCTCATCGAGCGCTTTGTAATATCTGCGGATAATCTCCTGAAGCGAAGCCTCGGCGCAAACAGAGTCATCGACGATGCAAAAGCCCGCCATGTTTACGCCCATATCGGTCGGAGATTTATATGGCGACTCGCCGAGTATCATCTCAAACATGGCGTTCAGGACCGGAAATACCTCTATATCGCGGTTGTAATTCACGGCGAGGGTGCCGTAAGCCTCAAGGTGATAGGGGTCGATCATGTTTACGTCGGAAAGATCTGCAGTCGCGGCCTCGTAGGCGAGGTTCACCGGGTGGTTGAGAGGAATAGACCATATCGGGAAGGTCTCAAACTTTGCATAGCCCGCCTTTACGCCCCTTTTGTGCTCGTGATAAAGCTGAGAAAGACAGGTCGCCATTTTTCCGCTGCCCGGCCCCGGGGCGGTAACAACGACGAGACGGCGGGTAGTCTCGATATACTCGTTTTTGCCGTAGCCGTTCTCGCTTATGACCCTGCCGAGATCGGCGGGATAGCCCTCGATGGGATAGTGGCGGTAGACCGTTATGCCGAGGCTTTCGAGCTTGCGGGCAAAGGCAAGCGCCGAGGGCTGGCTTTCATACCTTGTCAGCACTACGCTGCCGACATAAAGCCCGTATCTTCGGAAATTGTCAATAAGCCTCAAAACGTCAAGATCGTATGTGATACCGATGTCGCCCCGAACCTTGCTCTGAGCGATATCCTCGCAGCTTATGACAACTATTATCTCGGCCTGATCCTTTAACTGCAAAAGCATTTGCAGCTTTGAATCGGGCTTGAAGCCCGGAAGCACCCTCGACGCGTGATAGTCGTCGAACAGCTTCCCACCGAATTCAAGATAGAGTTTTCCGCCGAAGCTGTCAATGCGCTCACGGATCTTCTCAGACTGAAGCCTGAGATATTTTTCATTGTCAAATCCTGTTTTTACCATATGCCCTCCGATTGCGATAACATTCAAGCTATTATAACACTTTTCGACAGCGCGTTTCAAGCCCTGCGGCTTACAGAAAAATACGGTGCGTTTTGGAGATTTTTAACAAAGGATAGGAAGGGTAACATAAGCGGAGATGAAGATGGAGCCCGCCCCCTCCCCTTTGAGGGGAGGGGGCTTCGATATGTGTTCCTCTCCGTAGGCAACGTAGCGGGGGTGGGGTGATGAGCGATAGTATTCGCTAAAATTCCGCCCCGCGGCGGGATTTTGCGAATACCTTTTTGCAGGTTGGGTCGGCATGCGGCAAAGGTAGAAATAAAGCTATAACCGTTGAGGTTGCATTTGAGCCGCCGGCGGCTGTTCATTTGCCTCGCTCATCGCTCGGCAAAGGGGGAACCCCGGCGAGGGGGCAACGATGCTCGCACTTTCTGCGGAAAGGTAGGTTTTGGCGGCATCGTTTTGCGAAGGCTCAACGATGCTCATACTTTCTGCGGACAGGTTGCTTTTACAGGCATCGTTTCGCGAAGGCTGCGCCTTCGCCCAATATGGCGGGAACAGACCTTTCTGCGGGCAGGGTAGTTTGCGGGCATCGTTTTGCGAAGGCTTGCGCCTTCGCCCAATATGGCGGGAACAAGCTGTCCACCGGACAGTTTTTCGCTTCCCCTCCTGCGCTTCGCTTCGCAAAAGATTCCGCTTCTGCGGAAGCGGCGGGGGTTTCACCCCTCGACCCTGACAAGCCTTTAGTAAAAGGCTTGACCGAAAACTTTTAATTTGAAAAAGGCTTGAGCGAAAACTTTTAATTTTTGGCGAAATCCGTCAGCTTTTTTGCGTCGAGGCCGTCGTAGCGGGAAATGAAGCCCGAAAGCTCGCCCGCGATCTTTTTGACGCCGCCCAAAGAATCGGACTCGATGTTTAAGGGCATCAGCGGCTCGTGCAGAGAAAGCCTTAAAAGGAACCAGCCGTCGCCGTGGTCTTTGTCGAGGTTCACACGCACGCCCTCATAATTCGATGGGGCAAGGCTCCAGCCCTCGCGGGTTTTTGCAAACTCGCAAAGGTCGTCGATGATCTTCTGACCGTAGGGCTTGAAATCCTTGGGCAGAAGGTTCATTCTGAACTCGGCGCTCTCGGCGGGCTCTTTTAGATCCTCAATAAGCGATTCAAGGGTGTAGCCCTCTTTTTTCGCCCTTGAAAGCTCGATTATAAGCCTTGTGACGATGTAAGCGCCGTCGTCCAAGAAATAATTGTCCTTGAAAGCGCCGTGACCCGAGGTCTCGATGGCAAGGCGGCTGTCGATGCCCGAGTTGTTGAGCCTTACGGATTCGTTGATGACGTTGCGGTAGCCTCTTTTGAAGCGGTGATGAACGCCGCCGAGAGAAGCGATGAATTCGGCAAGACCCGAAGATGTGACCGAGTCCGTCACTATCGTGGTGCCGGGGTGGTCCCGAAGAAGCATCGCCGAGAGAATGGCTATAAGACGGTTGCGGTTGAGCTCGCTTCCGTCGGACAAAACTGCTCCCGCACGGTCAACGTCGGTATCGAAAATCACGCCGAGATCGGCCTTTGTCTCTTTGACCGCTTCGGTGATGGACTCCATGGCCTCTTTGTTCTCCGGGTTGGGAATGTGATTAGGAAAACTTCCGTCGGGCTCGAGATATCTTGAGCCCTCGGTGTTCGCCCCGAGCGGCTTTAGCACTTTTTCGACATAAAATCCTCCTGCGCCGTTGCCCGCGTCAACCACTATCCTCAGGCCCTCAAGAGGTCTCTCGGAACCGCAGGCGGCCCTTATCATGTCGGCGAGCCTCTTTGAATAAGCGCTCATGAATTCGCCCTTTGAAAGGCTGCCCGAAGGCGCGCCGGTGTGCTCGCTGCTCTCGGCAAAAGCTATCATCTCTTTAATATCGGAAGCCTCGACTCCGCCGTCGGGCGTGAAGAATTTGTAGCCGTTTCGGTTGTATGGCAGATGCGACGCGGTGACCATTACCGCTCCGTCGAACATATAGCCATCGGTCTTTGTGGTCATAAACATCGCAGGGGTCGAGGCAAGCCCCATGTCGGTGACCTCTGCTCCCTCTTTGACAAGCTCGTCGGCAAGCCAGAAAAGCAGCGTTTCGCCCGAAAGCCTTGAATCGCGCCCGACCGCTATTTTAGGACGCTTTTTACCGCTTCTTTTGAGAAGCCAGACCGCAAATCCCCTCGCGATGTCGCGGCAGGCGGTCTCGGTGAGGTTGACCTCCTGATTCGGCACCCCAGCGATCGCAATGCCCCGAACGTCGCTTTCGTTTCTTAAAGATGAATAGTTTTTGACCGACATAATGATCCCTCCGTGAGTTTTTGATTATATTATAGCGGATACTGAGGGAAAAAGCAAGGGGAAACAGAATGATGCGGCTAAAGCCGCATCAAGAAGATAGAAATTAGATGTTAGAGTTGCAAGGTGTCGCCTGCGGCGACGGTTTCTAATGGTGTGGATAAGCGCCATGAGCAGGGAAAAGGTATTCATCGTTGCCGGCTTGCCGCATTATACATACTTTCTGCGGGCGACGAACCGAGCTGTTAAAAGGTATTCAATCACTCACTCTTACGAGGGAGTGATTTCATGCTATTTTAAGTCACCCCTCCCCCGCAGTACGTTTGTTGAATAGGGACAAATGAAGAAGCCCCCGCCCCTCGAGGGGCGGGGGTGGCTCCGTGTTTCCGTTCCGTAGGAAGTTTTGCGGGGGTGGGGTGATGAGCGATAGCATTCGCTAAAATTCCGCCCCGAGGCGGGATTTTGCGAATACCTTTTACCCGCTCAGCGCGGCTTTCGGCAAGTGCAGCAATAACGCTCCGCGTTGGGCGCACGGTGCCGGCGCCTCTGCTTCTTTTCTTTTGTTATTATTCAGCGCATTATATAATTTTTGCGGCGGGCGGGAATTTTGAGCGGAAAGAATGCGGGATTTTACTAAAATCGCCAAACAGGCGCGGTTTTGAGCGCAAAATATAGGCTATTTTCAGGTTTGACACGGCGGGCGGTTAGTGGTATTATAGTAAAAGATGTATAAAGCATGATTACAATATATCAATGATGTTAAGGAAGTTTGAAATGAGTTCACCAATGCAGTCACTGAAAAAATTCTTCTCGCCAAAGGATATGTCGGTGGGAAGCCCAGCCTTGAGAATCGCAGAGTTCGCAATACCTATGCTTATCGGAAACATAGCGCAGCAGCTTTATAACACCGTCGATACCATAGTCGTAGGAAAATATGTCGGAGACGGGGCGATCGCCGCGGTCGGCGGAGCTTCGCCGGTTTTAAACCTCATGCTCGCCCTGATGATCGGTCTTTCGACCGGTGTAGGAATACTCGTTTCGCAGTATTTCGGAGCAAAGGACCGCGAAATGCTCTCGACGACGATCGGAAACTGCATAACCCTGACGGCGATAGGCTCGCTGATAATAATGCTTTTGGGAAGCGTTCTGACGGCGCCTCTCCTCTCGGCCCTGAAGACCCCAGAGGGCGATATTTTTCGCTGGAGCCGCGATTACCTGCTCGTCTGCTTCTTGGGGATCGTCGGAATGTTCTATTATAACATTCTCTCCGGCGTTCTGAGGGGTATGGGCGACTCGGTATCGGCGCTCGGATTTCTTCTTATCTCGGCGATACTCAATATCGGGCTCGACCTTTTGTTCGTTGCGGTCTTCGGGCTCGAGGTATTCGGCGTTGCCCTCGCAACGGTTATTTCACAGGCGATCTCCGCGATATGCTGCTACATAAAAATGCTTCATATGCGCGAGGTCTTTGATATCAAACGCAAATATTTCAAACTGACCTCGGTGACGACCGAGACCCTGCGCCTCGGTATTCCGTCGGGGCTGACTCAGGCTATATTCTCGGTAGCTATGCTTATCGTTCAGCGCCTCACAAACAGCTTCGGCGACGCCGTTATGGCGGCAAACGTCGTTGTTATGAGGGTCGACGGCTTTGCAATGATGCCTAACTTCTCCTTCGGTCAGGCTATGACGATGTATACCGGCCAGAACGTCGGCGCAAGAAAATTGGACAGGATAAAAAGCGGCACCGCTCAGGGAACCGTTATGGCGGTGTCGGTCTCGGCGTTCTTCCTCGGGCTGATCCTTTTGTTCGGGCACTCGCTGATGGGACTTTTCACCGATACCGAAGCGCTTATCGACATGAGCTACGGAATGATGTGCATTCTTGCCGCGGGATATGTCGCGATGGGCGTTACGCAGTCTTTGGCGGGAGTTATGCGCGGCGCAGGAGATACGATGACGCCGATGTGGATTTCTCTTTTCACGACCGTTATTTTACGCGTTCCGCTCGCATATGCTATCGCTTTTCTCACAAGGACCGACGCGCTTCCGAACGGCGACTATCGCTGCCTGCCGATATCGCTTCTCGTGTCATGGATAGTCGGTATGCTCGTTCACGTCGCGGCGTTCTTGGCGGGAAAATGGAAGCGAAGAATACTTGATTATTGAGGCTTGATATTAGGGAAAGGCTGAGACGAAAAGAAGCGGGATTTGCATAAGTAACGGAGACTGTGATGCTGAATTTTTTGAATAATATACGATGTGTTGAAAAGAAAATTCCCATAAAAAGGCAAATAATAAATACTGCTGCCGTAGCAATTTTGGGAATTATATTGGGAGCGCTTTCAAAGTTTTTGGATACCGTCCCCATCAATCATTTGCCCGCTTTGCTTCAATATCTGGATGTGGCAAACTTTTTGGGACGGTTTGCAATATGGATATTCATCGCCGTATGCATTTCGATTTACAGCTTGTCATCATTAAGGGCGGCAATCAACGTTTTCCTGTTCTTTGCGGGTATGGTTCTCAGCTATTATTTATACTCGACATTCATAGCGGGGTTTTTCCCGAAAAGTTATGCGATGATTTGGATCGGTTTTACCGTTGTTTCTCCGTTGCTTGCCTTTATTTGTTGGTATGCAAAAGGCGAAAGCAGAATATCGCTGTTTCTTTCTGCGGGAATAATAGCCGTTCTTTTTAATATGTCGTTTGCGTACGGGATCGGATATTTTAACAGCCTCTCGCTTTTGGAAGCGCTGACATTTTTATGCGGGTGCTTCGTTATGAAACGCAAATCCGTAATAAGCACCGCGATTATGACAGTGATAGGCGTTGCGTTTGCCTTTGCGCTTAATATCGCCATGCCGTTTGCTTTCTGATAAAGTCCCGGTTATCGTCGGGCGGATTTTTTATGCCCCCTTCTACGCAAAAAAGCAGACTTCAAAAGTCTGCTCTTTTTTATTTATTTTTCGCAAATCAGGCGCCGAGGAGGGTTTTGAGCTCGGCGGTCAGCTTTTCGGCGGCCTTTGAGTGGGTGGCTTCGGTCGGGTGCCAGTCGGCGGCAAAGCCGTCGGAAGCCTCGCGGTCGTCAAGCATAAGCGAATAGACGTTTGTGTCGCCGGTCTCGGCGGAATACTCAGAAACCGCAGCCTCGACATAGGGATAAAGATTCTGACCCATCATGCCGAGCACGCAGAGTATCAACGCGTCGGGGTTGCGCTTGCGAACGGTCTTTAACAGCGAGACGTACTCTTTTTGATATTCCGAGCAGCGCTCGGGGATATTTTTGCAATAGCTGTCATCGTTGGTGCCGAGGTTTATTACCACCGCGTCGGGCTTGCGGGAAAATTTCCATTCCTTCTCGGACGGCTTGAAATCGGGGTTCTCGGACCATGTGTAGCCGTATTTTTCATAATACTGCGGAACCGTCTGCTCGCTTATTTTGACGTCGCCGTTTGTGAAGCCGGAAATTATTCCGTAGCCGCTGTAAGAGACCATCGACCAGTCGGCGCCCAAGGCCTCGGCGGTCTTAAACGCATAGGTCTTTGTGACGTCCTCGGTTTTTGTGGAGAAGTGGTGGTCGCGGTCTTCGTCGTCTACGCCGTAGCCGCAGGTTATGGAATCTCCGACAAATTCTATTAAGACGTCGCTCTCGGGAGCGGGCCTTACGTTTCCGCCGGTAACGGTTATATCGGATATGCAATACGTTGACATCGCCGACTCGGACAGCTTGATTATCCGCACCGTCACTTCTTCCTCGACGTCGCTCTCAAAAACGTCAAAGGTCTTTACCGCGGAATCTATCATGTCGTCGATAACGCGCTCGCCGTTTACATAAATCGCTATGCGGGCGTGATTGTCGGCCATCGAGGGGGTCGAGCTGTTTGAATCGCCCGTCACCGTGACGCTGCACGCGGTTCCGGAAAAAATAAATTCAACGCCGGTGCCCGAAAGCGCGCAGTAAATTCCGCCGTCGGAATAATAGGCCCTGCCGAGAGTTTTGAAGTTCTTTTCTTTAAGGTCGAGCGATCTCACTTTTATTCCCCCGTCCGCCGCGCAGCCGCAAAGCGTCATCAGCGCCGCCAAAAGCAACGCGGCAATTTTTTTGATTTTCATTCGGATCCCTCCAAAGGAACGTTTATGATAATATATTAACACCTGCGGGGAGAATTGTCAATAAAAATAGGAGCGGGACGCGGCAAGAGGACAGAAGTTAGAGGTTAGAGATTAGAGATTAGAGATTAGAGGTGTCGCCGGTGGCGACATATTTTATGGATAATGCGTGAGGAAAGGGCGATTTTAAGGAGCGGAGCGAGCCGCGTTGCAGGGGCGAAGCCCGGGCGCGCGCAGCGCGCCTTGCCCGCCGCCGCGGCGGCGGGCAAGACCCCGCCCGAAGGGCGGGGGCGGGATTCGCCCCGCGATCAGGGAGCAAAGGTGGGGCGCACATTTCGCGCACATTATCCTTGGCATCTCAGGCGGCCGCGAAAACGCGCCTCGGAATCCGGCGGTCCGACCTCTGACCTCTGTTTTCTTGACGCGGCCGCTGGCCACGCCTTGCAAAGGTGGGGCGCGCACCTTTTGCACTCCGTTTAATATAATGATAACGGAGGTGTAACGCGCTTATGAACAATTTCGTGACGGCGGCGCTTATCGCAACTCTCGGAACGTGGCTCGTGACCGCTCTCGGCGCCGCAACCGTCGTCTTTTTTAAATCTCCCGACCAAAAAATCATGAACCTTATGCTCGGCTTCGCTTCGGGAGTTATGATAGCGGCGAGCTTCTGGTCGCTTTTGCAGCCCGCGATCGACCTCGCCGAAAATTCAAAGGGACTCCCCGCTTACATCGTCGCGACGCTCGGTTTTCTCAGCGGAGCGGTTTTTATGTGGGCGTCGGATAAAGCAGTTTCTTTTGCAAGACGAAAGGCAAACAACACTCAGGGACGAAAAAACGAACGCCTGAACAGAATAATCATGCTTGTTATGTCGATAACCCTGCACAATATCCCCGAGGGGCTCGCGGTCGGCGTCGCTTTCGGAGCGCTGAGCCGCGAAAACGCCACAGCCGAGGGATTTATGGGCGCCGTGACCATCGCGGTGGGAATCGGTCTTCAGAATTTTCCCGAGGGCGCCGCGGTCTCGGTCCCGCTTCGGAGAGAAGGCTATTCGAGAAAAAACAGCTTTCTCTTGGGGCAGGCTTCGGGAATGGTCGAGCCGATAGCAGGCGTGATTGGCGCTCTGACCGTCGTTTACGTCGAGGCGATACTGCCCTATGCCCTGTCGTTTGCGGCGGGCGCGATGATACTCGTCGCGGTCCACGAGCTTATTCCCGAATGTCAGCGAAATCAGTCGGATAACCCGTATTTTTCAACAATGGGCATCGTCGGCGGCTTCGCGGTGATGATGCTGCTCGACGTGATGCTGGGATAAAAGGAAAACAGACGCACCCGCTTTTGCAGACGCGTCTGTTTTCAATGAGAGAGATTAAGGTGAAGGCATTATTTGCGCCGGTGTGAAAGCGCCGCTGCTGCCGCGAAAAACACGGCGGCCGCCGAAGCGGGCAAAAGCCCTGTTTCGGGATTGGCGGGGTCCTCCGAGACCTCTGCGCCCTCGATTGGCCGCTCGATCTCTACGCCGTCGTCGGGAATCGTCTCGACGTCTGACGAGCTGTCGCCCGACGGCAGAGTTTCAGACGGAACGGTCGGCAGGCTCGGTATCGACGGCACAGACGGCTCGGCAGGAGTTGACGGCTGAGAAGGAGGCCCGGGAGGCGCTATCGGAAGATCGGGACCCGTTGAACGGTTGAGGTTCGTTACAAGCGCCGTGGACTCGGTATCGGCCTGAATAACACCGCTTGTTCCGGAAGTGTACTCGGGCAGAATCCTGTATCTTGTGCCGGTGAGATTTTCGGTTATTTCATATGTCACGCCCTCGGGCAGACCGAGTATCGTTATCTTTCCGCCGCCTGAAACGTTTATTACATCGCCGTTTGAAACGGTGCCGCCGCCCTCGCCGACATAGCCGAACTCTCCGACCAAGGGATTGCCGTTTACATCGGTGAATTTAACGGTGAACGGGAACAAAGTGTGATCCTCGTACTCGAGCCACCTGTAATCGTAAACCACCTTTGAAATGCTAAGCGAGCCGGTTTTGATGTAGTAGACGAATTCGGCTTCGGAGGTTGTTCCGTCAATGATGTGACCAGACGAGCCGACGGCAGACCTCTGATAATACCAGTTTACGGGCTTTGCGGAGACGGTGTAGCCTACCCCCGCGGGGAGATCGACCGCTATCGCGGTTTCGTTGTTTTTGAGCGTTACCGTCGCGACGCCGCCGACAAATTCCATCAGCTTGCCGCTTTCGGGCGCTGCGCTGTTAAACCTCAGAGAATGGTCGATAGGCTGATCGAGAGTTATCGTATACTCGAATTCCTGAGCGTCATAGCTTACGTTGCCGCCGGTCTCAAATTCGACGAGATTTGTAAGTCTGAGACTTCCGACGTGCCATTTGTTGCTGAAAACGGCGGTCGAACGGACAGATTCGGAGATGGTTCCCGTCTCGTTTATCGAGGTGACCTTGAAGTATATGTTCTCAGTCTCAAAGACCGAATAGACGCAGCCGGCGGGAATTGCGCTTATTATCGCTCTTTCGCCGTGTCTCAAAGAGATGTGAGCTTCGCCCAAAGCGTCGAATTCAACCGTCTGATCGGCGAGCGTCATTATCTCACCCTGCGGGAGGACTGCGGGATAAAGCCCCGAAACGGGGTTGCCGAAAGCGTCGGTCAGTTTTATCGTAAAGTCGAAAAGCTCGGAGGTCTCGGTGCCGACGACGTTGTTTATTATCGCGAGGCTGCCGCCCGAGTGAACTTCGGGCGGGGCGTCTTTGTGATTCACAAACGCCGCCTCAAAAGACGTGCCCTCGATCACAACGCCGCTGATGAAGCCCTCGGCGGGAACGGTCGAATAACCGTCGGCGCCCGCGTCAAGCTCGGTAACGGTGAACATCGTTCCGGCGGGAATGCCGCTTATATTGACGCTCTGACCGTGTGAAAGCGTGAAGTCGGAAATTCCCGAAGTGAAGTTAAGATCGCCGTATATACCCTCGAGCGGAAGCCCGATGAGCTCTAATCTGAAGCCGAACGGACGGCTGCGGTCGGAAGCGGTGCCCGAAACGGTGTTTCTGACGGTTATTCCGCCCGACGGAACGGTGTTTACAAACGCCTCAGCAGCGCCCGCCTCGGTTATCACGCCGGTTTTTGCAGCGGCGTCGGGTATCATTCCGCGAGCGTCGATCTCGGTGACGGTGTAGGCGGCTCCGACCGGAAGCGAGGGTATTAAAACGTGCTGACCGTCAGAGAGGGTGAACTCGCCCACGCCTTCGGAAATTACGCCGACCGGAGCGCCGAAGCCGTCGAATATCTGACCCGAGAAGCCGTCCGATATCTCAATGGAGAATCTGAACGGAAGCGCGGAGAAATCATGGCCGACGACGGTTTTTGAAACTATCAGCGAGCAGGGAGTTAAAACTGTGTTTGTGAACACAGCCGAAGCGCCCGAGCCCTCGGGGATAACGCCCGATTCTCCGACCGAAACGGTCGTGCAGCCGACGTTTGCGTTGGTCTCAATCACGGTGTAGGAAAGCCCGGACGGAATGCCCGCCGCGGTTACGCTTTGATTGCCGGTGAGGGTGACCTCGGCGACGCCGTTTGTGAATATCAAGCCGCCGCAAACGCCGCTGAACGCGGGATCGCTTAGCTGAACGACGAAGCTGTAAGTCTCTGCTCCCGAACCGCCGACGACCCTGCTCATTACGGTGAGACCGCCGGTTTTTCTTGAGCTGACTATCTCTATCGCCGAGACCTCGTTTGCCGCGACGACGCCGCTTGCGCCGATGATTTCGGTGCTGAAGCCCGAAGAATCGCCGAGAGGTGAAAGCGTGTAGGCCGCTCCCTTGGGAAGACCGGATATCTCGATCCTGTCGCCGTCGCCGAGGCTTAACAGCGCGGTTCCGCCGATTATCGTTCCGCTCTGAGTGCCGAAGTAGGCAAACTCGTCGGTCAAGGGGGCGCCGGTCTCGTCGGTAAGATAAAGGGTATAGCCGAACCTTGCCGAGTCGCTTTGATAGCCGACAACGGTGTTAGTTATCAAAAGACCGCCGCTGACCTTTTCGTTGTAGAATATCGCGGTGACGCTCTCGTTTTCGGGAACAATGCCGCTTTGATTGCTTGAATGGGTCTCAAAGCCGAGGGAGTTGGCCTCGAGCTCTATGACGTCATAGCTTATGTCGGATGGAAGATCGGCAAACGTTACCGACTGACCCGAGGAAAGCTCGAACGAGGCGGTTCCGCCGACGAACTGAATTCCGCCGTAGACGCCGTTTATCGACGTGTCGCCGAGAATTATGCGATAGTGGAAGATCGTTGACTCGGGCGCGCCCGAAACGATGTTGGTGACGGATACCGTTCCGAAGCTGAGCTCGGTGAAGCTGTAAGTATTTATTATCTCGGCGGTCGCCGGCGCTTTTGAGTTTCCGACCGAGCCCTCGGAAATGCCTCCGTTTTCGGGAGTATAGCCCGAGGCTTCTGAAATCTCTTTGACGGAATATCTCGTTCCGGCGGGGAGATCTTTAAACGTCGCGATATCACCTCCGGCAAGGCGCAGCTCGGCATAGCCGTTTATCGCGGCTCCGCTTGCGCCGCTTGAAAGATCGAATTCGTAAGCGCCGTCAAGAGGAGCTCCGAGACTGTCGCTAAGACGGACCTCGAACAGGAATTCGGTTCTTGAAGCGGGCATATCGCTTCCGGGCGCGGGCTGAACGGTCTTTGTAACCGAGAGATCGCCCACGGGATATGCCGAGACGGGCTCGGAATGGATCCAGCCGTCGGCCGAGATTTTGGGAAGCGAAAGCTCGTGACCCTCGGGGTCGCCCGCCCGGGCATACGCGGTCTCGGACCAGAGAGTGTAAGCCGAAACATAGGGAACGGAAGCGGTGTAGCTTACCGATTTTTCGGAGCCGTCGCTTATCTCGCCTATTTTCCAGACTATCGCGCCGGTTGCGAGATCGTACTCCCCTCCCGCAAGAGAGGATTGATCGAGTATCAGCCCGGCCGGGAGATAATCCGCTATTATGACGTTTTCGGCGCTGCCGCCCTCGACGCCCTCGGCGGAAACGGTGAGGGTGTAGGTGATGACATCGCCCTCGCGAACGGCCGCCGAAGCGCCCGAAATTCCGTTTACGGACTGGGTTTTGGTAACGGTTATGCTGTTGAGCGGGTTTATGACCTCGTTGGACGGAGCCTCGACCTCGATGCCGTTATATGTCATCGTTGCGGAGTTGGAAATCTGACCCTTTATGGCCGCCTTGGCGGTGACCTTGGCGCGCAGGGTGACATAGCCCTCTTCGCCGCTGTTTGCGGTGAAGGCCCATGTTACGGCGCGGGTGAGATCGTTATATTCATCGCCGCCGTCAATAAGCTCTAAGCCCTCGTCCAAAACGTCGGTTATAACTATTTGAACGTTGTCCTCGGAAAGAGGATTGACCCAGTGGATTCTATACTCTATCTCCTCACCGACAAGAACGCTGCTGCCGTCGCGGGGATAGGTCTCCTCCTTGAAGATATAGCGGTCGGGGTTCTTGGTCCAGACGAATTTTGCATTGCCCTCGTTGTCTACAAGCGTCGTGCTCGAAGAATAATAGGACTCGGAAGTCTCGGGCATGGTGAGGTCATAGCTTCCCGAACGGGCGGGAACGCTTATCTTGAGCACCGCTCCGGCGGGGATGCCGCTTATGACGAGATCCTGTGCTCCTTTAAGAGGAATGCCGTTTTCTTCAAACGTGTGAGAGCAGCTTGCAGAAACGTCTGCGCCGATGTCGGTTATTGCATAGGCATACTCTCCGATGAGGGTCTTGCCGGCCTCGGCCTCAAAGCTGACGGTGAACGGGAATTCGTGAGAGTCGCCCACAGAGGCGCCGACGACAAGGTTCTCTATGGCGTATTGATATGTCGTGTAGGTGTTTGTGAAGCTCAGGTCGGCGGTGGCGCCGTCGCTGTCTCTGATTATCGAAACCGCGCAGTCAAGCTGACCGTCGAAGCCGTCGTCGGTCACGGTGAACGTTACGGTATAGCTCTCGCCAGAATAGCTCATGCCCTGAGAAGTGCCGGCGGCCTGAGTTACTTTATAGACGTAGGTGCCGGTCTCTGTGAATTCAAAGGACAGGTCTTCGCTCGCGGTGTAGGCTTCTTTGCCGAGAGTGAATGAAACGGTCTTTGACGCCTCCGCTGCTCCAGAAGAAGACGTGGAAGAATCAAGCGCGGCGTTGACGGTGAAGGTTTCGCTTGCATTGAGCGCACCGTTGAGGTTTTCGGTAACTGTTATCACGGTGTTCGCAGGGGCGGGAGAATACTTGTTTGTAAAGCCTGTCTTTGCGCCGTAAACGGGTCCCGAGACCGAAAGGGTGCCGTTTTTATTGTCGGTCACGGTGTAGGTCAGGGTCACGGGGTCTTCGTCGTATGTCACTCCGACACGCTCGGGCGACGGGATAACTTCATTGACCGTGACGGTGTAAGTTCCGGGCTTTGTGAACGTTATGCCGCCGAACGAAATGCTGCCGCCGACGTTTGCGACCGTCTTATCAGTTCCGCCCGAGGCAAACTCGGCGCCGTCCGTAACATCGCCGGATATCTCGGCTGTGAAGCTGAAAAGACCATCAGTCAAGGGTTCGGGACCGTCGTAGGTTTTGATGAGGGCGGGGAGGGTTGCGGTGGCGGAGGTGAGGGTGTAAGTGTTGACCGCAGTGACTGTGGCATACTGATGAGTTCCGTCAAATTGGCCGGTGATGGAAGTGTCGGTTCCGGTCAACTCCTCCGGATTTGTTTTATCATCATTGTCCCGAACGCCGGAGAAGCTGCTAAAGGTATAACCGTCAAAGCTGTATGAGGATAATTTGGCTTTAGCTAAATCATCGGGAGTGGGGGCGGTTATTTCCTCGACGGTGAACTTATATGTCGAAAGAAGTTTTTCGATGCTTATGCTCTGATTGTTTTTGAGCAGAACATAGGCCACGCCGTTCTCAAAGGTTATTTTGCCGATCTCGGGAGCCGCTATCGCCATTATTTCGGAAGATACGGTCGGATAAGTCGCGGGGAATTCCTTGGTTCCCGCAAGAGTATTCTCAGTTGCGGTATCTTCAAGAGTGATCTTGAAGATAAACTGCTTGTCGTCGTCGGGGGTTATTCCCGCGGGCGAGGTCTCTATATTTTTAATAACCGTTAAAACACACGGCTCGGGCGTGTAGGTGTTGACAATGACGTTATTTGTGCCGGCTTCGATATAGGCGCTGCCTGTATTCTCGTCTACTTTTGAATATTCGGGGGTGTTGATTACAAGCCGGCGGGTGCTCTCGTCGAGCGTGACATTATAGGTTACGGTTATGGTGGTTTCGTTTACGTCATAACCTACCCTGTCAAGCCTGTCAAGCGGCGACGAAGCAACTTCCTCGGTCACCTTGAATACATAAGTGCCCTGCTTGGAGAATGTGATTCCGTCAAAGTAAACATTTCCCCAGTCGTTGTTGACTGTATCTTTGGTGATCTCATAGCCGGATGCGTCGCCCGTGCCTGCTATTTTAAAGGTAAAGGCTTTTTGGAATACCTCGTTGTTCTCAACGTGAGATTTTTCGCCAACCTCATCTGCCAATATGTCTTCGCCGCTTACCATTGTGTTGATCAGCTTTTTGATAATGTGGACGCGGGTATCGGCAGCTCCGGCGGCATCGCTTACCGTTACTTCGTCGGGAGTGAAGACGTTGGTGAACGTGAGGGCTGTATTATCAGTTTTTGTGCCGTCTGAGTACGACGTATTGGTAACTTTCAGCGCGCCGGTTTCATCATCGGCGACGGTGTAGGTTACGGTGAGGGTCTTTGAATCCGCCTTAATACGCGAGTCAGTGATAAGTTTCTCGTCCTCTGTGACCGTGACGGTATAGGTTCCCGCCTTGGTGAATTTAAGATTAAACTTAACTTTGCCGTCTGTATCGTTTTGAGCGGTGCCGGAATCAAGGCTTGCTCCGCCCTCGGGATTAGAGGTCAACACGGCATTAAAGCTGAACTCGTCAGCTTTGAGGGCCATGGAAATGCCGGCATTGTCAATAAGCCGCTTTGTGAGGTTGAGCTCGGCAGTTGCAGGGGTGGGATTATAGGCGTTATTGAATGTGATTCCGTCTTTGCCGGTTTCGCCTATTTTGTAGGTTGTGCTGCTCACCACGAGCGCACCTTCTCCATTATCATCAACTTTGACGGTAACGGTGTATTCGCTGTCGTCGTAGTCAAAGAGAGGATTGGCCGACGAAGTAGTCTCTTTGACGGTGAATTTATATTCTCCCGGACGGTCAAATTTGATTTCGTCAAACGGTTTCTCGACGGAGTAGCTGCTATTTTTTAACTCCGTTCCGCTGATGGTGACCGTTTTGTCGCTCGGCAAAGTTACGCCGTCTGTGGCGGGATCGTCGGCGCTTTCAATAGAGAATGTGAACAAGTAGTCGGTGTAATTTACCGGCTTTTCGCCCGAAACGGTTTTTGTCAGCGAAATCGTCGTACTTACGGGCACGGGAGTGTAGATGTTGACAAACTCTTCTTCGACGGCGGGTTCGGCAGCCGTGGTGTTTTCGTTAATCGTGCCGCTTCGTGTTTCAGACGTAGGCGGTTTGATTGCAAACTGAGTTTTTGAAGGCTTGCTCTCGGTGACGGTATAGGTCGCGCCGGCGGGCAGCCCGAGGATCTCAACGGACTGACCGTGTTTCAGACTGAATTTCCATGTATTGTCGCTTTCTTTTTTAAGCTCGGTTATGCTCGGCACTGCGGCTCCGGAATCAGCGCCGGCGGTTACTGAAAGGGTGTCGGGGTTCCACCCGTCTCCGTCAACAGGTTTGACTACAAGGGTGAACGTGAATTCTTCATTTTTGGCAAATTCGGGAAGATCGACGCCCTCGGCGAAGTGCTCGACGGTTTTGCTGACCTTGAGCGTGCCGGTTTTATAGGTGTTGGTGACGGTTACAGAAGCCGGATCGCCGCCGTTAGGAATATTACCTTTATCCGATTCGGCGTAAGTGGTGTTGTAGAATTGAGAATATGTGCCGCTGCCCTCGGTGACGGTATAGGACGCGCCGGCGGGCAGACCGCTTATCGTTGCAGTCTGATCTTTCTTGAGAGTCAGATTTAGCGACGCTGCTCCGTCTATGAATTCAAGAGTTTCATTTTTGCTGGACGGCTCTGCTCCGCTGATTTCGACCTTGACGGTTGACTTCAAATCGGGCGTATCCGCGATCGGGCTCGGGGCGGAAATGCGCGAGACCTGACGGTAGCCGAGAAGCCTTGAAATGCCGAATTCGGGCTCGGACAAAAGACTTGCAGCGGCGACCTCGGGGCCGACTGTCTCTTTAACTCCGCTGATTTTAACGGTGAAGCTAAAATCAAAATTGTTGAAATCGTCGCCGACGACCTCTTTTTTGATTTCAAGGCTGCCCTCGCGGCGGGTGTTGGTGAAGGTTATTTTGTTTGCTTTGTCCTTTTCAACGGTTTGGGTGCCGGAGTTAGCAGTAGTTTCAGCAGCTTCCACCGTAGTGGTATACATCCCGTCGGTCGTCTGGGTGACGGTGACGTCAGCGCCCTCGGGGAGATTTGAAATAGTGATGCTCCCGCCCTTTTTAAGCCTTAGTTTGCCGTCGTTTGAGATGGCAGTGATAGCTTTGTCGGTTTCGTCAACTGCATCGCCGGTAACGGCAAAGCTGCCGGCGAGATCCTTGCCGTCTTTTTTGATGGCGACGGTGTACTCAAACACTTTGCCCTCGGGAACGCCGATACCGGTGGTGGCGTTTTTGATATCAACGCTGCCGGTGGGATAGTCGTTGGTAAAGGTGATAATAGTAGTGCCGGAAGAAGATGATGACGGATAAATAGACTCGTCAACAGTTCCCCCGTTTTTATCTTTTACCTTCTTGATTGAATCAACGGTGATCGTTGAGGTGTGGGTATCTGTGTCATTTACCGCTTTGAAAACTATTTCGTACTCGGACTTATCATATGTAACGCCGGGGATCTGGGCGTCGGCTGCGGGGATATTCTCCTTTAAAGTATAGGTGAACTTGCCGGCGGCATGGAAACTGATAGTTCCAAGGTCCGAAACATTAACGGGAGTGTTGAATTTTTCAACTTTGGCCTTGGGGGTACTATCAACCTTTGAAAACTTTTTGTTTTCTTCAAAAGGCTCTCGGTAGGGGGTCGTTAAGTTCCCGGAGCCGGTTGTTTCTACATCGAGGTCTTCGGCTTTAAACTCAAGAGCGAATTCAAAATCATCTTCAAAGGGAATGGCGCCCGAGCCGCCGGTGACGGTTTTTTGAATCGATATGCTCTGGGCTTTGAGAATATCGGATATGTATTTTGTTTCATCAAAGCTGCCGACGCCGACCTTCGTTTGGACATACTCCCCCACAGAGAGAGGCGCTATACCGATGGTCTGGATAACTTTGTTACTGTTATCCTCATGCGTGGCACTAATAACTTCTGTGCCGGAATAAACGCCCTCCTCATTTCCGCGAATGAAAACATTGTTATATGCCTCGTTGGTCGGGTATTCTATGGTTACAATATATGTTCCCTGGGGCAGGGTGTCGAATTGAATTACGCCGTCCTCGGTGACAAACGGGTTATCACGATTCTCATAGTCAAGCAAAAATTTATAGGTGTGATCTATGGTGATAGTTGTATAATCACGTTTCCCTTCCTCACCGCTTTCGGTCTTGAACGGCGTCCTGCTTGCAAACATATTCTTATCCGGGTCGTCATTTTCTTCAAGCCATGTTTTTTCGGCTTCACTGGGATTATAATCGAAGCTCTTTGTTGTAGCCGAGTCTGACAGACCTATTGATACCTTGGCTTCGGCAAGACCCTCGCCCACATCATATTTTCCGTTGCCGCTATCACCACCATTAGGTTTATCGAGGAACACGGTCTCTATGAATCCTGCCGCTTTAATAGGATTCGTGAAAGCCCAATGGTAATATTGCTTCGAGGCGTCTTCATGATCCGCTGTATATACTACGCTTGTCGGTTCCGCCGCATTGCCGCCGATAGGCTCTTCAACGACGATATAATATATCTGCTTACGAACATTATCATTCGTTTCGTTGGGATAATAGTACATCGGGAGGTCGGTGATTTTGGTTACGCCGGACTCGGCCTCGTTGACAGATACGTTGCTCCTTTTAAATACGTAACCGGTGGTGTTAGTAACACTATATTTTTCTAACACGACGCCGTTCTTTTTAATTATTATGTTTCCACCGGAGCCTGCTTCTGCGGTGTATTTAAGGGTTCTCGCAGTAGCTTCGGGTTTGCTGCCGTCTCTTGTAGAAGCGTCCGCATGATAATCTGCTACAAAGCCGAGGATCGTGAACGTTGCGCTTAAATTTGAGGTCTTCTTGTCGGCGGGATCCCATATTTTTTGGATCATCAGCGGGTCGTTATCTCCAATCGTTCCAACGCCGCTGTAAGGAATTGAAAAGTATCCGACGTCGGTGGCATAGAATACCTTTTGAGTGATCGGCTGATTGTTGTGGTCAACGCCCTGAGGCACGAGAGAAATCGTGATCTTACACTCGTTTATCTTAGAACCATGATCCTGCCTTGAGCGATACGTTTTGCCGTCTATTTCTACGCCGCCCGATACTTCGGGGTTAAGTGTAGTATCACTTGCAGACTTATCAACCGTTGTAACATAATGGGTGATGACACCGTCGGCAACCTCGGGGTCGTTATAGGTTATTGTAATATAAACTTTTTTATCAGAGCTAAGTTTCGTCTCGTCAACGGGGATAGAATAGATTCCGTCGGTATTGGTGTGGGTCTCGTATTCCGTTTTTATTCCCTCTTTGTTGTTTAGGGAATAATACTCTGCATAAACTTTAGCGCCGGCGATGGCACGGTCGTTGGTTGCGGTGTCATAATCTTGGCTGGTGACACCCGCTTGTTTCTCATCCTCACATTCAAGATATACAAAGCCGCTGATGATGACCTGATCGGCAACGTGGGTCAGAACGACGGGTTGGTCAAGCTCGGCTATATCTTCAGGTTCTGTATTTACAACGTGGGTCCAGAAGTCAACAACACCGTGGTCAGAGCCGCAGTTGCTGCTAAATTTACCTGCATTTTTGTTAAGCGTTTTAGCGTTGACGGTATCGCCCTTATAACTTGGTACGCCGTCGATACTGTGGTTTTCATATATGACATAATTAGAGGCTCCACCTGGAACTTCCTCCCATGATGAATAAACGGTGTAGGTTTCAGAAGCGGAGGATTTTTTGTTCCATTTCCAATCGAGATAGTCTGCACTGGCGTGAGCAGACCCCATGCCGCTGGCAGTTGTGTCGTCTGTATTAACCTCAGTACAATCTACGTTGGAAGGCAGGTTCCAATACCAAGCGTTAAGACCTGTACCCTTTCCGTTTTTATACAGCATATCGCTTACAACATAGTCGCGGAGAATGCTTTTATCGACATTGTTGTAATAAAGGCTCGAGCGCTGTCCCAAATCGTACTCAAGCCCAGCGGGCGGGTTTTCGAGCCAGATCGAAAGACCGTTGGAGATGTTCTCCGCGTCGGAGATCGGGAAGTGGATCTCTCCGTTTTTGGCCTCAGCATAAACCTTGCCGAGACCGGTGTTTCCGAAGTATTGCCCGACAGGCAGAATACGCCCGTATTGGTCGCGGCCGTTCCAATAAATACGGTCGTCGTCCTCGTCTACGTTATCAACCGCGTTTCCGAGCATGATTTTTCCGAGGCACTGATAGTCACCGATATCGTTACCTTTGCCGTCGGGGACTTTGTCTTTAAGCCCTGTGGCATTAAGCTCATCTGATGTCAGTATTTTGATAGCAATAATGCTGCTGAAATCCCAACCGCTCGCTGTCTTCATTTTGTCGGTTGTATTCGGGTGACGGTTAGTGAGATCAGCTGCGTAAATTCCATACCAGCCGGTACCATCACTATATACTGTCGGATTATTCTTTCGGGCTTCCTCGTCGATATAAACTACAAAGTTTAAATCATCATCAACGCTCAGACAAATTTCCTCGTCGTGAACGTTGTCCGCATCACCATTATGACCCGAGCCTGCCTGGTGGTAATTTTTGGCATAGAGGTTGGTCATGTCGATGATGACGCGATAAGAGGTCGCGCCGCTGGTTTTGACCTGGAAATATCCGCCGGCACCGACCGAGCCTTCGTGGTTATCGCCTTCGGCATCGCCCTCATCGGCATCGCCCTCACCGACATCGCCGGTCGTGCCGGTTTTACCGTCAAAGCGGATAGCTTCGGCGACACCCTGACTCTGAGCGGTGGTATTTACGGCATTTGAGTCGGGATAGTTGAAGAACATCGGATAGGGATTGTCGAGAGGCGTGGGAACGTTGTCGGGTCCCAAAACGTTTATTCCGTCGGGATTGTAGTTTTTATCCTGAAGGCTGTTATATGTGCTGAAACTCAGATTGTTTTTAGTGGGCTCGTGAACGGAATGATAAAGCGAGGCGTTTGTCGTTAAGCCGATCATTCCTCTCGCATTGGCATAAAGCGAAGTGGTCCAAGGCTGAAAACCGTTGAGACCGAGACGCCAGACATAGCCGTCGCGGGTGACGGCGTAAAAATACCCATAGACGCTGTTCTTGGTCTGCAAAGAAAAGGCAGTCGCCCAGACGCGGCCGGACTGGGCGTAATATTTTACACCATCGCCCTCGCCGTCCACTTTTGCGACAGTAATATCCCAAGCGTCAATATAGTTTTTCCTATTAGATGTAGTTTGACTGCTGCTGGAAAAGTCGGTAACACTATATGCTAACTGATAATGACTATCAACCTCGACTCCTCCCGGAGAATTGAAAATTACAGTATACTCGCCGTTTGTCGGAACTTCAAACTCCCAAGGCACATAGCCGTCGGTGACAGAATCTTTCGGATAAATAAGACCGTTATATTCAATATCGCTCTCCTCTTTCTTAGAAGTCAACGGTTTACCGGTTGCATAGTCCATTCTGGGAAGAAAAACGCCGTTCGGGCCCGCCGCTTCTTTGTCGTGGGTCGGAATGAAACCGGTGTTAGTAGAATCCGAGGTTGTATTTTCAGTCGTATCAAATTCAATAGTATGTTCCTGTCCGCCCGGTTCAATAATCGTTACGGCAAGAGCTCCGCTTTGAGGCAGCGCGCTTGAGCCGAGGAAAACAACTTCGCCCTCGTAAGCATAGAATTTAAATTTCTGCGGAGCCTTTACGCCGCCGGTCTCACCATTATCCTCACGGAAAACCATGCGGCAGGAGTTCGTAAAATTATTCTCATTGCCATTGACCTCTATGTAGTTTTGCTTCGCGGTTTCATAAATATCCCTCGTTCCCTCGGCGGAGAGGCTCAAAGATGAGGCGAACAGGGCGCCGGCGACGAGGCTGGCGGTCAGGGCGGCGCGGATAAGGCGCGCTGCGAAAGAAGTTTTTTGGACGGTTTGGTTATTCAAAAAAATCTCCCCCTTAAAAAATGCTCTGAGACCCCGCGCGCCTACGGGTTTTTGATGGCGGCTCGGCGCGGCGGAATAATAAAATATCTTTTATGCAAAAAATCCACCCCCCCCCGCAAAATTTTTGCGGAAGAGAGTGCATTTCGATTTATTCTGTGTTCGGAACTTTTTACACGGTAACATTATATCATGCTCAAGGAAAATTTCAAGTCTTTTGCGCGCAATTTGCAATTTTTTCATCTTTTTTTCACATTTGCTCGCCGCCTCAGGAAAATTCTTCCTCGCTGTGTTCCAAAAAAAGACCGGCTCCATATTTTATAATAGGAGTCGGTCTTTTGTTCGGTTTTATGCGCCGGTCGGGCGCGGGCAAATTATTCCTCGACGACGGGGGCTTCGGGAGCGTTCTTCTTTATGCTCTCGATTCCGTTGAGGCAGCTCGCCTTGGATTTGTAGCCTTCGCCGGTTGCGATGATCTCGCCGTTTCTGGCCTTGAGACGGAAACGGAACTCGCCCGCCTTGTCGGTATAGACCTCGTATTTCGGGTGCTTGAGGGTCTCGAAATTCTCGACGGTCTGATCCTCGACCTCGCTTCCGCAGCACTTGCGGACGCTCTCAATGCCGTTTTTGCAGGCTGAATCGGAAGTGTAGACCTCGCTCGTGGCGATGACCTCTCCGTTTCCGGCTTTCAGATCGAATTTGAATCCGGTAGCAGTCTGACGCATAACAAATTTTCCCATTTTAATGTCCTCCTTAAATAAAGAAATTGCTTACCGATTGATTATAACACATCTTTCGGCAAATTACAAGATATTTTTTCACAACTGCGGATATTTTTTTATTTTTTTGAGAAGCGCCGCCCAAAATGACCGCATTTTTGCACGGCTCCCCTGCTCTTTTAGGCATGATGACTATTTGACGTAAAATTTTTTGTGCATAATGCGGCCAAAGTATTGAATTTCGGCGCGGCGGGGTGTATAATCGTTTCTGACAAAACGCCTTTTCGGCGGAAAAGAGGTTTTTTATGCTGATTCTCATTCAGATATCAATATGCCTGATCGGCGGTTTGATGATGTCGCGCTTGGCAAAGCTGCTGAATCTTCCCGCCGTTACTGCATATCTCGTCGCGGGGCTGCTTCTCGGACCGTTTTGCATAGGAGCGCTCGGACTTTCAAACATCGGCGTCGGCTTCGGCTCGCTTGATGACGTCGCTTCTTTGGACCTTATAAGTCAGGCAGCGCTCGGATTCATTGCTTTCACCATCGGAAACGAATTCCGCCTTGAACAGCTCAAACAAATGGGCAAAAAAGCTATCGTCATCGGGATCCTTCAGGCGGTGATAACTACCGTTTTTGTGGACTGTATGCTTTTGGCGCTTCACTTCATCTCGCCCGACGTTATCTCGGTATCCTCGGCGATAACCCTCGGCGCTATTGCCGCCGCCACCGCGCCTGCGGCCACCCTTATGGTCGTCAGGCAGTATAAAGCCGACGGCCCGATGACAAAGCTGCTGCTTCTCGTCGTCGCCATAGACGACGCGGTCGGACTTGTTCTTTTCTCGGCCTCGTTCGGAATAGCAAAGGTCATCGAAAGCGGCGAGATAAGCCTTGTCACCATAATCCTCGAGCCTATAATCGAAATCGTTCTTTCGATACTTCTCGGCGGAGCGGTAGGGCTTTTGCTGTTTGGCGTGGAAAAATTCTTCCACTCACGAAGCAAACGCCTTTCTATCTCGATAGCTTTCGTTTTTCTCACCATCGGGCTTTCGATGCTTGAATTCAACATCGGCGGAATACACTTCGGTTTCAGCCTGCTGCTCGTTTGCATGATGTGCGGAACGCTTTTCTGCAACGTCTGCGACTTCTCGGAGGAGCTTATGGGCAGGATCGACGGCTGGACCGCCCCGCTGTTCGTGCTATTCTTCGTGCTGTCGGGCGCCGAGCTCGACCTTAAAATCCTCTCAAACCCGCTCGTGCTGCTCGTCGGCGCGGTTTATATCGTCGCGAGATCGCTCGGAAAATATTACGGCGCGTACATAAGCTGCTCGATGACAAAATGCTCAAGCAGCATTAAAAAACACCTCGGTATCACGCTGCTGCCGCAGGCCGGCGTGGCCCTCGGAATGGCGCTGACGGCGCAGCAGCTCTCGGACGGACATACCGTCAGAAACGTCGTGCTGTTCTCGGTGCTCGTTTATGAGCTCGTCGGACCCGCTCTGACAAAACGCGCGCTCATCGCCGCCGGAGAGATCTCTCCCGAGGGCAAGACGAGCGCCCGCACGCCGAATAAACAGGTGAAAAAGATATTCCATATAGGGGAGCAGAAAAGCGGAGGGGAAAATAAGTAATGACAGCCGAGGAAACGGCCGCCTTGAAATCGAAATGCGCTTTTTGACTATTCATGCTCGATTTTCGACCGTTCGTGTAAAAAGAATTGACATAGAAGCCGCAAAGCGCTATAATGCTGATAAGATTTATTAAAGGAGTGTGTTTTATGAAAAGAATCTTTGTTTTAGCGTTGACGCTCGCACTGGCGCTTTCTCTCGGCGTTCGGGCTTATGCCGTTTCGGATGCGGCGCGTGAAAAGGAAAGCGCGGCTTTTGACATCTACATGGCTATGCTGACCGAATGGTGCTCGGATAAAAGCAACGTGAGCGACCTTAACGCGGTTTTCCCCGATTACTACGGAGGCTCGTATATTAACGACGAACACGATTTTGTCATTCAGATCGTCGGCTCAATCGACGAAGCCGCCGCAGACCTCGCCCGCTTCATAGATACCGACAAGGTGATTTTTGAAGAGGTCAAATATTCGTGGAACGAGCTTAACGCGGAGGCGGACAGGATATCCGACGAAATGCAGACCCCGGGCACAAAAGCCGCGGAAACGGTCTCGCTGGTCGGAATCGACGGGAAAAACAACTCGCTGCTGATTTACACCTCGAGCGACCTTGACGGCGTGACGGACTTTGAGAATGTTAAGGTGGTAAATACCGCCTCCGAAGCGGAAAAATCCCCTCAGACCGGTCTCTGCCTTTCGGTCATCTGTCCGTTAGCGGCTGCAATCGCCGTATTTTTGGCGAAAAGTAAAAAATAATAGCGCGATTTATTAAGCTGAACAAGAAAAAAACCGGCGGGGCGACCTGCCGGTTTTGTGTGGGGTTGGATCGGTCGTCTTGAGGGAAAATAGGCTTATTATTGCTCTGACGTTTTTCCGCGCCGCACGCGGAGCCCGGCGGGTTGCGGCTTATGCTTGCGTTTGGAAGAAGCCGGAGCAACTGATTTAAAGGTATTCAATCATTCCCTCTGTCGGGAATGATTGAATGCTATTTTGAGACACCCCACCCCCTCTGTGCGTTTGTATAAAAGGTAACAAAGCGAACGCCCCCGCCCCTCGAGGGGCGGGGGCTCTCAAACTTTCCTTTCGTAGGTAGTAAGGCGGGGGTGGGGTGATAAACGATAGCATCCATATTTTCCGGCAGAGGAAAATATGGATACCTTTTACCCGCTCGCCGCGCACAAAGCCCACCGGCTTGCCCTCTTCCATCTTTCTGCGTTAGCCCGCACTCGGTGCAGGGCGAAGCCTCCGGCGCGAAGCGCCGGCGCCCGACCCCTGCGGGGGCGGGCGGCGTCCCTGCGGGACGCGGGCTTCGCCCCCCGCAGACCTGCGCGGCGAGCGCATACTCCCCTGCACTTTTGTGCGAAGGCACGAAATCTCGAAGGATATGCGATTTAATTTTGTCATTCAGTTTTCATCAAATACTCACAATGATATATTGAAATCGGCGGGGGTATATGATATAATACCTAAGAAAGCATATGCAAATTTATCTATTTTGACTAAGGGTGATAAAATGCTTAAACTTGATAACATAGTTAAGGACTATGACGCCGGCGGCGAAAAGGTCAGGGCGCTGAACGGGGTTTCGATTGAATTCAGAAAAAGCGAATTCGTAGCGATACTCGGGCAGTCGGGCTGCGGAAAAACCACGCTTTTAAACATAATCGGCGGGCTCGACCAATACACATCGGGCGACCTTTCCATCAACGGAAAATCCACCAAAAAATTCAAGGACTCCGACTGGGACACCTATCGCAATCACTCGATCGGCTTCGTTTTTCAGAGCTATAACCTGATACCGCACCAGACGGTCCTCTCAAACGTCGAGCTTGCGCTGACCCTTTCGGGCGTGGGCAAGGCGGAAAGGCGCAAACGCGCAAAGGAAGCCCTCGAAAAGGTCGGGCTCGGCGATCAGCTCAAAAAGAAGCCGAACCAGATGTCGGGCGGGCAGATGCAAAGAGTAGCTATCGCAAGGGCTTTGGTAAACGACCCAGAGATTCTTCTCGCCGACGAGCCGACAGGCGCGCTCGATTCTCAGACGAGCGTTCAGATAATGGATATCTTAAAGGAGATATCAAAGGATAAGCTGATAATTATGGTGACCCATAACCCCGAGCTTGCGGAGAAGTATTCCTCAAGGACCGTAAGACTTTTGGACGGCGAGATCATCAGCGACAGCGACCCTTATGACGGCGAAGAAGAACATAAGGCCGAAGTGAGAAGCGTATCCAAGGGGCGCAAGACCTCGATGTCGTTTTTCACCGCGCTTTCTTTGTCGCTCAATAACCTTATGACCAAAAAGACCCGAACGATCCTCACCAGCTTTGCCGGCTCGATAGGAATAATCGGCATAGCGCTTATTCTTTCGGTATCGACGGGCGTTCAGAATTATATCGACAGGGTGCAGGAGGATACCCTCTCAAGCTATCCTATCACGATAAACGCGCAGGAGGTCGATATGACCCAGCTTATGACGCGACTGCGCGACACCGCACAGGGCGAGATCGAGGAGGGCCACGACCTTGACGCGGTATATGAATCAAAGATAATGTATGAGATGATGAACTCGCTGAACTCGATGGAGGCTCAGAAAAACAACCTCGTCAAGTTTAAGGAATTCATCGAAAACGGCGACGATATCAGCGCCTATTCCACCGCGATAACCTATGGCTACGCAGCGCCGATGAACGTTTACGTCACCGACCCCGACGGAAAAATAATGAAATCCGACATTCTTGAGCTTATGAGCGGAATGTATTCGGCGATGGGATTTGAGACCTCGAGCTCGACCCTCTCAAACTTCATGCAGATAAACGCTTGGCAGGAGCTTTTGCCCGGAATGGACGGCGAACCGGTGAACGACCTCATGAAGGAACAGTACGACGTTGTTGCGGGGCGCTGGCCCGAAAGCTATGACGAGGTGGTCGTCAACATCAGCAGCCGCAACGAGCTTTCGGATATGATGCTTTACGCCCTCGGACTTAAAAGCTATGAGGACATTCAGAACGCCATGAAATCCGCCGCAAATCAGGAGCAGATCGATACCTCGGAATTCGGAAGCTGGAGCTATGACGATATACTCGGCCTCGATTTCCGCATAATTTTGGACTGCGACAAATATCAGAAATCAGGAGACGCTTATATCGACGTCAGCGAGACCGAGACCGGACTTCAGTATCTCTTTGACTCAGACAAGGCGATAAAACTTAAAGTCGTCGGAATAATCAGACCCAGCGAAAACGCCGTGGCTTCGTTCATCACCGGAGCGGTCGCTTATACCCCGCTTCTCACAGACGAGATAATCGAGCGCACAAATTCAAGCGAGATAGTTAAAGCTCAGGAGGAAGACCCCGAGACCGACGTTATCAGCGGGCTTAAATTCAAGGTCGAGGGCGAGGAGCCGACCGACGACGAGATAAAAGCCGCCGTCGATGAGTGGATATCGGGGCTCTCAAATGCCGAAAAAGCCTCGCTTTATACCGAGCTCGCCTCGGTGCCGACCGACGAATATCTTCAAAACACCGTCGCGCAGTATCGCGCGGGGCTTGACGACGCCGCTATCGACAATATGCTGATGCAGGCTTTCGTCTCTCAGACGCAGATGGACGAGGAGACCGTTCTCTCGTATATTCAGAACATGGACGCCGAGACGAAAGAGGGCTATCTGAATCAGGTGCTCGCGGCGACCGTCGCAAGTCAGTATGCCGAGGGGATCCAAGCTCAGCTCGGCGCGCTTTCAAACGACGAAATTGCGGCGATGTTCGACGCGGCAAGCGTCACCGATGAGCAGTATACGCTGATCTTTGAAAATCATCTGCCCTCGACAAGGTCGGATTCCACCCTCGAGGAAAACCTGAAGCTGCTCGGACAGGTAGATCCCGATTCTCCGCAGTCGATATATATCTATGCTTCGACCTTTGAAAACAAAGACATTATCGCAGACGCGATAACGGCCTATAACGAGGCGGGCGACGAGGCGGATCAGATAGTTTATACCGACTATGTGGCGCTTCTGATGTCGTCGGTGACAACGATAATCAGCGCGATATCCTATGTTTTGATAGCTTTCGTCGCGATATCGCTTGTCGTCAGCTCGATAATGATTGGCATAATCACCTATATCTCGGTGCTTGAAAGAACGAAGGAAATCGGTATTCTTCGCTCGGTAGGAGCCTCGAAGCGCGATATCTCTCGGGTGTTCAACGCCGAAACGCTTATCGTCGGCTTTGTCGCCGGCGCGCTCGGAATCGGAATAACGCTGCTTCTGCTTATACCGATAAACATTATTCTCCACTCGCTGACGGGTATCGACGCGCTTTCGGCAACGCTCCCGGTGTTCGGGGCGACGGCGCTTGTCGTCATCAGTATGCTTTTGACGCTCATCGCGGGGCTTATCCCTTCGGGAATAGCCGCAAAGAAAGACCCCGTTGTTGCGCTGAGGGCGGAATAAAAATCTTCAAAAACATAAAGCGACGGTACGGTTTTTCCGTACCGCCGTTTTTTATATACCGCTCAATATCTCAGAATAAAATAAATCACATACGCCCAGCTCATAAGCCCGTGAATTATCGCCCAGAAAACCGAGTGCCACGTTGTATAGCTGATGACCATTGCCAACGCGCTGCCAAACGTTATGCCTGCCTTGACGGTCTCGACGTGTTTTTTCTCGGACACTTTTGCTCCCCCCTTTCTTTACCGGTCGAAGATCATTCCCACTTTTCCCAAACCTCGGGGCGATAGCCGACCGTCGCGAGCCTGCCGTTTCTGACTATCGGCGATTTTATCAGCCTCGGGTCTTCGAGCAGCTTTTCGATCTTCTGCTCGCGGCTTGAAAGATATTTCATCGCGGCGGCGTCGGGAGATTTCGACTTTTCATCTAAAAGACTCTCGAGCCCGACCGCTGCTATGACCGAATCTAACTCGCGGGGGCTGAGCCCCTTTGAATCGAGGTCTATAAGCTGGAATTTTATCCTGCGCTCTTTGAACCAGCGCTCGGCTTTTTTTGAATCGAAGCACTTCGAGCGCGAATATATCTGAATGTTCATTAATCCTCCCCCATTTCCAAAACCACCGTGAACGGACCGTCGGCGGTCATTTCGATTTTCATGTCGGCGCCGAAAACGCCCTTTTGCGTGTTGACGCCAAGGCGCTTCAGCTCGTCGCAGAAAAGCTCGTAAAGCGCGTTCGCCTTTTCGGGAGCGGCGGCCTCGAAAAAGCTCGGGCGGTTGCCGTGCGAGCAGTCTGCAAAAAGAGTGAACTGCGAGACCGAAAGAACGCTGCCGTTTATGTCAAAAAGCGAGAGATTCGTTTTGCCCTCGGCGTCGGAAAATATCCGCAGCTTTGAAATCTTTGCGGCCAGCTTTTTGCAGACGCCCTCGCCGTCGCGCATGTCTACTCCCAAAAGGACCAAAAGCCCCGCGCCTATCTCTCCGCTGACTTTGCCGCCCACGGTAACTTTTGCGTTCAAAACTCTTTGTATAACGGCTTTCACGCATACCCCTCCTCCGTCCTCTTATTATACACGGTTTTTTATCGAGAATCAAGAGGCGCAAACGGGCTTGATGTGTCCTAAACGGCCACATCAAGAAGATAGGAATTAGATATTAGATGTTAGAATCTCAAGGAGTCGCCTTCGGCGACATATTTAATTTTGTATAATGCGTGCGGAATGGGCACTCCCAAACGAGCTTAGAAAAATTGACGCATAAATTCGACCCGAAAAGAAGATATTTGTTTAATTTTTTTGCAATTTCGCTATTGCAATCCTGCAAAATTTGTGATATAATACCCTCATTACTTTTATAATTTACAGGAGGAAAGCACCATGACATTCAAAAATGAATACCTTGCGAAGGTCTATGCCGACGTCGAGAAGAGAAATCCCGGCGAAAAGGAATTTCTTCAGGCGGTAGGAGAGGTCCTCGAAAGCCTTGAACCCGTTGTCGAGCGCAGACCCGACCTCGTTGAAGCCGGAATCATCGACAGGATCGTCGAGCCCGAGCGCCAGATAATCTTCCGCGTTCCGTGGGTGGACGACAAGGGCAACGTGAGAGTGAACCGCGGCTTCAGAATTCAGTTCAACTCGGCTATCGGACCTTATAAGGGCGGTCTGAGGCTTCACCCCTCGGTCAACGCCTCGGTCATCAAGTTCCTCGGCTTCGAGCAGATCTTCAAGAACAGCCTCACAGGTCTTCCTATGGGCGGCGGCAAAGGCGGCTCGGACTTTGACCCGAAAGGCAAATCCGACGCCGAAGTTATGCGCTTCTGCCAGAGCTTTATGACCGAGCTTTCAAAGCATATCGGTCCCGATACCGACGTGCCGGCCGGCGACATCGGAGTGGGCGCGCGAGAGATAGGCTTTATGTTCGGTCAGTATAAGAGGCTCAGAAACGAATTCACCGGCGTTCTGACCGGAAAGGGCCTTTCTTACGGCGGCTCGCTTGCAAGAACCGAGGCTACCGGCTACGGCCTCTGCTATTTCACCGAGGAGATGCTCAACTGCATGAAAAACGACAGCTTCAAGGGCAAGACCGTCGTTATCTCGGGCTCGGGCAACGTCGCTATCTACGCCACTCAGAAAGCTACTCAGCTTGGCGCAAAGGTCATCGCTCTTTCCGATTCAAACGGCTATATCGTCGATAAAAACGGCATTGACCTCGACGTCGTTAAGCAGATCAAAGAGGTCGAAAGAGGCAGAATCAAGGAATATTGCAACCGCGTTTCGGGAGCAGAATATCACGAGGGCTGCAAGGGAATCTGGACAGTTAAGTGCGATATCGCTCTGCCCTGCGCCACCCAGAACGAGCTTGACGGTGAATCCGCCGACGCTCTCATCAAAAACGGCGTTAAGGTCGTCGCAGAGGGCGCGAATATGCCCTCTACCCCCGAAGCCGTCGCGAAATTCCTCGACGCGGGCGTGCTCTTCGGCCCCGCAAAGGCCGCAAATGCCGGCGGAGTCGCGACCTCGGGTCTTGAGATGTCTCAGAACTCCGAACGCCTCAGCTGGACCTTTGAAGAGGTCGATGAAAAGCTGCACGGAATCATGAAAAACATCTTCCACAACGCATATAACGCCGCTAAGGAGTACGGCCACGAGGGCAACCTCGTCGTCGGTGCAAACATCGCGGGCTTCCTCAAGGTCGCCGACGCGATGAAGTGGCAGGGAATAGCGTACTGATAACGCATTTCAAAATTCAGCAATAAAAGTGCGGGTCTTTTCAATTTGACCCGCACTTTACTTTTTGCTCAGATGAGACGGATGTTAAAAAACAACAGTATGCTGTTTTTAATTAAGAAGTTCAAGAACAATATAATAATGTATATGTACAGATACGCAGCTTTAAAAGGCATTGATTTCACCTTGCCGCCTGTGATAATGCTTATTGTGTGGGAAAAAACATACACTATCCACATTCCAAAAGCATACGGCACTACCGGATTATAATATACGCTTTTTAAAATGTGTCCTTTTAGCAACTGCCTGACAGACCTTGTTCCTCCACAGCCGGGGCAGTAAAAACCAGTGAGCTGATTAAAAAAACAAGGATAAGGATTAAGCTCAAAAATAGATTTTCCAAATATTTGAAAGATCATTTCAGCCGCAAGTATGGAAACTGCCAGTGCCACAGAAAAGTAATATATTCTTCTTGAAAGCCTCGCGGTATAGCTGGGCTCCATTGCCGTTTATCATAACTGACCAAGGTAATTTACAAGGTAATTTAGCAACGATGCTCCAACAACCAGAATTATTACTGCGGAAACCAGTCCGATGATGCCGCAAACCAGTCCTGCGATTGCCATTTCCTTTCCACCCTTGTGTTTTCCAAGAGATACGCTTCCAAAGACAACGGCTAATAGGGACAGAGCAAAAGGAAGATAAGGTATGCAGCAAGAAACCGTGAGTGAAATAATTCCACATACCATCGAAGCAATAGCAAGTCCCGCAGACGGAGCCTTTGTAGGTTTTTCTAATGGTTGCTGACTGTAATATAAATTATTACTATTTTCCTGCTCCATTGTGTTTTCCTCCTAAAATACAAAATTCCATTTGACATTCATTGAATGTCATTTGTAAGGGTAGTATAACATATAATTTCAATATTGTCAAGCACTGAATGTCAAAAAAGTGCGAATGGAGGAATTATATGTTTATCAACAAAACTTCTGACGGTAAAAACAATATCTGCGGAGAAAACATTGCAAGGCTCCGCAAAAGTAAAAAAATATCTCAGCGAGAACTCGCCGATAGGCTTCAAGTTCTCGGGCTCGACGTTGACAAAAACGCTATCCAGCGCATTGAGGCAGGAAAACGATTTGTTACTGATATTGATCTAAAAGCCATAAGCGGCTTTTTCGGTGTAAGCGTTGATTCTCTTTTACAGTGATATGCAAAACGGCTCCTCAATCCGGGAGCCGTTTTTTCATTTTAATTCTTATTGAACTCGGAAAGCATGAGACCGTCGTTCTTTTCAAGCGCCCAGCGGATATTCCACTCGCTTGTGAACAAAAGAAGATAATTGCCCTTGAAGTCCTGAACTATCTTGGTGTCCGAGCTGAGATTCAGCTTTTTCGGGTCCAAGCCCTCATTGTCGATCCACCTTATATACTGATAGGGCAGGCCCTCGTTGATTATCTCGACGTTATACTCGGTCAGCATTCGGTGCTCGAAAACATCAAACTGGAGCATTCCGACCACGCCGACGATGACCTCCTCCATGCCGGTATCAGGCTCGCGGAAGATCTGTATCGCGCCCTCCTGCGCTATCTGAGTGGCGCCCTTGACGAACTGCTTGCGCTTCATGGTGTCTTTGTGGCGTATCCTCGCGAAGTGCTCGGGCGCAAAGGTCGGTATTCCCTCGAATTTTACGGTCTTACCCGGCGAGCAGACCGTGTCGCCTATCGAGAATATGCCCGGGTCGAAAACGCCGATGATGTCGCCGGCATATGCCTCGTTGATTATCTCGCGGTTTTCGGCCATCATCTGCTGGGGCTGAGAAAGCCGCATTTTTTTGCCGTCGCCCTGAACGTGAACGACCTCCATGTCCCTCTCGAATTTTCCCGAGCAGATGCGCATAAAGGTGAGGCGGTCGCGGTGGGCTTTATTCATATTTGCCTGAATTTTGAAGACAAAAGCCGAAAACGCGGGGTCGGTCGGTTCAACTATGCCGCCCTCGCACTCTCTCGGAAGAGGACTCGGACCCATTTCTAAAAATCCCCGAAGAAACGGTTCTACGCCGAAATTATTAAGCGCCGAGCCGAAAAATACCGGCGAAAGCCGCCCGCGGCTGACTTCGTTCATGTCAAGTCCGTCGCCTGCGCCGTCCAAAAGCTCGACGTCTTCAAGCAGCTGCAAACGGTTTCGCTCTCCGATGAGCGAATCGAGCGACGGGTCGGTTATATCCGTCTCTATCGCCTCGACCTCGTGCTGACCGTCGCCCCGCTCATAGCAGAGAATCCTCTTTGAGGCGCGGTCGTATACGCCTTTAAAATCGACGCCGCTGCCTATCGGAAAATTCATCGGGCAGGTCGATATCCCAAGCTCGTCCTCTATCTCGGCGAGCAGGTCGAACGGATTTTTCGCGTCGCGGTCGAGCTTGTTTATAAAGGTGAAAATGGGTATGTGGCGCATAACGCAGACCTTGAACAGCTTGCGCGTCTGGTTCTCGACCCCCTTTGCGGCGTCGATGACCATTACCGCCGAATCCACCGCCATAAGGGTGCGATAGGTGTCCTCCGAGAAGTCCTGGTGACCCGGGGTGTCGAGAATATTTATGCAGTATCCGTCGTACTCAAACTGCATGACCGAGCTTGTCACCGATATCCCGCGCTGTTTTTCTATCTCCATCCAGTCCGAGACGGCGTGGCGGTCGGTCTTTTTGCCCTTGACCGAGCCCGCAAGCGCTATTGCACCGCCGTATAAAAGCAGCTTTTCGGTCAGGGTGGTCTTTCCGGCGTCGGGGTGCGAGATTATCGCAAATGTCCGCCGACGGTTTATTTCATTTATAAAATCTGACATTGTTAAACTCCTTATAAGATGATAGTTAATATTTAAAGCAGTTTTTACATCGGAGCATCTCCCGTCGCTGTTATTTTAATATGTTTATCAGTTCAGACCAATCGTGAATATGTAAATATTCAAAATCCTCGGGCAGTTCGGCTCTTGCGTTAGGGCCTTTTTCGGCGGCGCAGTCGTAATATACCGGGAATATACCCGATCGGTGCGCACCCTCGACGTCGGCCATGATATTATCCCCGCAGAACCAGACCTTTGAAGGCTCGAGCCCGGCTTTTCTCAGTGCGATTTGAAAAAGTATCGGATCGGGCTTTCTTATAGCATATTCGCTCGACGCGATGACAAACTCAAATCGGTTATTCGGCAGCATTGCGTCGAGACGGGCTTTCAGCGCGCCGCCCGACCAGCCGATATTTGAAACCACGCCGGTTCGTATGCCCTGTTCATTCAGAAAATCAATAAGCGCTTCGACGTTCGGCATAACGCCGTGTTCAGAACTGTGGTCCCAATGAATCCTCTCGATAATCTCAATCGGTTCCGAAAACTCAAGTCCGAAATATTCAGCCGTCGCACGGAAAATCGGAAACTCATGAATCTCGAAGCCGTGTTTACGACAAACGTCGACCCGATTGAAAATTCCCTCCGCAAGCTCCTGCATTTTGTCGCAGGTTATATTATCCGGGTTCTTCACAACATGCTCAAAAACCTTGCGGTAGCCTTTCTGAAAATCAAAATTGCGCTCGTAAATAAGGGTGTGTCCGTAGTCAAAAATTATCATCTTCGGTTTCATGGCGGTTCTCCTTTTCAAGCCTATATGATATCACATCGCCGCGGGTTTTTCAAGCCCTAAAACGCCGCTCCGACAAAACTGCCGGAACGGCCTGAATCATTGCTTTCCGAGGGCGCCCGCTCTTGCGCATCTCGAATATTTTCCGGGAGACATTCCGACGCACCTTGTGAAGCTGCGAATGAAGTTGGTATAATCCAAAAAGCCCGAGTGATAGCACGCCTCCGAGACGTTTCCGCCCTCTCTTAAAAGCCGCTTCGCAAGCATTATCCGCTGGTCTAAAATATATTCGCGAAGCGTCGTGCCGGTGTACTTTTTAAAGGTCGCGCTGATATACTTTCCGTTGAAATAAAATTCACGCGAAAGATCGTCGAGCGTTATCTGCTCGGTCAGATGCTCGTAAATATAGTTTTTTACGCCCGTTACAAGGTCGGGAACGGTCCCCCGCCCCTCGGTGCCTCGGCTGCCCTCCAAAAGGCGGCTTATGAGCACCAACACCTCGGTGAGATAAGCGTTCACCAAAAGATCGTCGCAGGGCTTGCGAAGATATACCGCCGAGGACAGCTTTTCGGCGATCGAGCAGTATTCTTCAATGCTGTCGGGGTCGAGCCGAACGCTTCTTACCGAGACCGGCTGATCCTCGCGATAGCAGTGGGCAAGGTCGTTTCCGCCGCCGAAAAAGTCTTTTATGCGGTCTTTTCGCAGATTGATTATGAAGCGGTCGTATTGCTGCGGGCCGCGGCTTATGGCCCGGTGCATAACGTCGGGCTTGATGATGAAAAGGTCGCCCCTCGCGGGGGTATATACCTCGTCGCCGACATAGAAATTCACGCTTCCGCCGAGGAAGAGATAAAACTCATATCCGTCGTGGCGGTGAAACGAAACGTCCTTGTCGGTCTGGATTCCGGGCGCGGTGCTCTTTGAATAGCACATCACCGGATAGCTCATGCTGCTCATTGAATCGTCTGACATTTTACAGCTCCCCTTTTTGATTCGGCGCATACTGTCAAAGCTGTTTTCTTCTTCCGATTAACCGAATTATAGCACTTCAAAACATTTAAGTCAACATTTTAACAGATAATTTCACGCAATGTTCATAATTGCTTTCGAGCAATAAATCAAGGCGGAAAAGCCCTTAAAAAACTGCTCCGGCAAGGAGATTTCCCCGCCGGAGCGATTTTTATTCCGCTGATTCAGTCAAAATCAGCCGAGAACTATTCTGACTTCGTTTTCGGCTTTCAGCTTTGAGGCCGGAACAAGGCAGCCGGTCAGCTTTTCGCCGTTGAGCCAAAGCTGTTTTACGCCCGATTCGACGTGAGCGGGGTTTTCGACCGAGATGTTCAGCTTTTTGCCTCTGAACACCTTTTTCATCTTCATTCCGTTCCACTCGGCGGGTATTGCGGGGTCGATAGCGAGACCCTCGGCGTTGGGTCTCATTCCGCAGATACCCTCGACGCAGCCGACCATGACCGTTGAAGCGGTTCCCGTCAGCCAGTGAACGTGCGCTCTGCCCTCGAACGGCGAACGGCTCGATTCAACGAACTGACCGTGAACATAAGGCTCGATGACGCGGATCTCGGCCTTGTCGTTCATCGAGGCGGGCGAGCTTTCAAGGAAGTATTCAAACGCGCGGCCGCCGTTGCCCAAAAGCGACTCGGCAAGTATCGCCCAGCCCTGAGACTGAGAGAAGATGCCGCCGTTTTCCTTGGTGTCGGGGTTGAAGATGTGCATTAACGCGCCGTCGAAGAAGTGATCGACATAAGGTGGTTCTAACAGCTTGACGCCGTATTTTGTGTTGAGGATCTTATGAACGCTCTCCATTGCGATGTTTCCGCGCTTTTGGCCCGCAAACCCGGATATTACCGACCAGCTCTGCGGATTGAGCCACATATTCGCCTCGGGGTCGTTCTTTGCGCCGACGACTACGCCGTCTTCGCGTATTCCGCGAATGAAACGGTCCTCGTCCCAGCATTTTTCCAAAGAAGCGCCGAGCTTTGCCTGTACGTCGTCAAGATAGGCGATGTATTTTTCGTCGCCCCTGCCCTTGGCCCAATCTCTCATAAGGCTCATCGCATAGTAAAGCTGGAACGCGACAAAGGTCGATTCGCCCTTGGCGCCCATTCTTAAGCAGTCGTTCCAGTCGGCGTGAAGACCCGCGGGCATATCGTGAGCTCCGAGGCGCTCCATTGAGAAGTTTATCGCCCGCTTTAGGTGGTTGTAAACCGTGTCCTCGCCGCCGTTGGCATAAACGATGACCTCGTCCAAAAATCCGATGTTTCCGCTCTCGCCGATATACTTATACACGGTCGGGAAAAGCCAAAGCGCATCGTCGGCTCTGTAAGACGGGTGACCCGTCGCCTGAACATACGAGGGCTGGTCGGGGGTGTCCTCGTGGCCGGCGTTGTGGTTGAATTTGACGAGCGGAAGCCCTCCGCCGTTATCGACCTGAGCCGAGATCATGAAGCGTATTTTTTCAAGCGCCATTTCGGGGTCGAGGTGGATTATTCCCTGAATGTCCTGAACCGTGTCGCGGTAACCGTAGCCGTTTCTGAGACCGCAGTAGATGAGCGACGCTGCTCTTGACCAAGTGAATGTGATGAAGCACTGATAAGCGTTCCAGACGTTTATCATGTTGTTGAATTCCTCCGAGGGCGTCTCGACCTCAAAGCGGTTGAGCTTTTCGTGCCAGAAGCTGCGTATCTCATCGACTTCTTTATCGACGAGCGAAAGGTCCTCGTATTTTTCGATTATCTTCGCGGCGGCGGCAGAATCGCGCTGACCGAGAATATAAACAAAGGTCTTCTCCTCGCCCGGGGCAAGCTCGATATCAGACTGAAGCGCTCCGCAGGCGTTTGAGTTATAGTTCATCGTGCCGTCGCAAAGACCGTTCTCGACCGCGACGGGGTTTGAATAGGTCCTGTAAGCTCCGATGAAGCTGTCAAGATTTCCGCAGGCGTGATCGACCTTCTGACCCGCAAGCCCCAAAAAGCGCTCGCGGTGGTTCGAGCCGGAAGCGTCGCGGCCGGAATTCTCGTTTATGTGCTGTATCACGCGGTTGCCCTCAAAAGAAGTTCGGGTGATAAACAGCGTGTACTGAAGATTGACCTGATCCTGCTCGTAGTTATTGTCGTTGGTGAATTCGAGGAAGCCGAAGACCGACAGCCTTCTCTTGCCGGCGCCGAGATTTTTGATCTTTGCGCGCCAGACCTCATAGGTGCAGCCGTTAGGAACATAATATGTAACCTCGGAGGCGATATTTTTATACTCGGCGCTCATGACAGAATAACCGGTGCCGTGGCGGACCTCGGACTTATACTCGGTAAGAGGCTTGCCGACGGGCTGCCATGTCGCCGACCAGTAATCCGAGGCGTCGTTGTCGCGGATATAGATGTATCTGCCCGGAAGCGCCATCGAGGAGTTGAAGCGATATCTCGAAATTCTGCCGTTTGCGCCGCTCTGAACAAAGCTGTAACCTCCGGCGTTGTTTGAAATTATCGCTCCGTAAGCCGGCGAGCCGAGATAATTGCACCAAGGCGCGGGGGTATCGGGCCGGGTGATGACGTATTCTTTTTTCTTTAAATCAAAATGACCGTACTGCATAATAATCCTCCTTTGATTTGCTAATATCAATATTAACATTTATCAACAGAATTGGCAAGGGGTTTTTGAAAAAATTATGGGGGAGGAAATATCGAGGCCCCTCCCCTTGAGGGGAGGGGCTTATAAAAATCAGTCTGCCCGCAGTCCGTACTGCGGGGGTGGGGTGATGAGCGATAGCATCCATATTTTCCGGCAGAGGAAAACATGGATACCTTTTAAGCGGTCGGCTCGGCTTGCGGCAAATGTAGGGATAAAACAGCAAGCGTTGAGATTGCGTTTGCTCCGACGGCAGCCGAGCGTGGAAAAGGTATTCCATCTTTCCCTCTCACGAGGTAAAGATTTCATGCTATTTTAAATCACCCCACCCCCATCAAAAGTTTGTAGTGAAGCACTACATGGCAACGCCCCCGCCCCTCGAGGGGCGGGGGCCTCACAAAAACCGGCCGCCCCGCAGTCCGTACTGCGGGGGTGGGGTGATGAGCGATAGCATTCTTCTTACCCGCGTGAGCGGGGAAGATGAATACCTTTTACCTCTCCAGCTGCCCCGCAGCTTTGAGCATATTCTCAATAAATATCCCGTAGCCCATTGTCGGGTCGCTGACGAAAACGTGCGTGACCGCCCCGACGATTTTTCCGTTCTGGATTATCGGGCTGCCGCTCATTCCCTGAACGATGCCGCCGGTCGATTCAAGAAGCCGCCTGTCCGTCACCCTGACGATAAGATTTTTCGTGTCCGAGCCCTCCGCAAGGCTCAGCTTCTCTATAACTATATCATATTCCTGCGGAGTGTTCCCCTCGATCGTTGTGAGCATCTTCGCGGCGCCGGGCTCGACCTCGGTTTTAAAGGCAATCGGAAGCGCCTCTCTGCGGCTGCCGATATAGTTCAACGTGCCGAAGATTCCCTGCTCGCAGTTTCGCTTTATGTTTCCGGCCGCAAGCCCCGATAAAAACGTTCCGAAAAGCTCACCGGGGCAGCCCGCCGAGCCCTTGTCGCAGCCGGTTATGGTCACATCGACTATCTCTCCCGAGCCGAGCGGGAGAATCTTTTTTGTCTCCGAATCGGATATAGGGTGACCGAGCGCGCCGAAGCAGCCCGTTTTCGGGTCGATATATGTCATAGTGCCGACGCCCGCCGAGCTGTCTTTTATCCAAAGGCCGGCCTTATAGGTCCCCTCGGCGTCGGAGAAGCGCGGAATAAGCTCGGTCGAAAACTCTCTGCCGTCCCGCCTGACGCGAAGAGATATCTCGTCGCCGTGCGAGCTCATTATTATATCGGCGAGCCTGTTTGACGACGCGAGATCTTCGCCGTTTGCCGAAACGATGCAATCGCCTGCGCGAATGCCCGCTTCTTCCGCAGGGCTTATACCTCCCGCGACGTCTTGGGTCGAGACGACAACGACACCCTCGGTCAGCAGCTTTATTCCGACCGGAGTTCCGCCGGGAATAAGGACCGGAGCCTCGGTCCTTATTATCTCGGCCCGCTTGACGGGAATGACACCCAAAAGCGATACCGTCGCGCTTTCGGCAGTGCCGCTGAACGAACCCGCGGGCGCCGCCTCGTCGCCGCTTTCCGGCTCGGTCATTTTAAGAATTATGCCGAGCGACGGCAGGCCCTCGCCCGAAACATAAAAACTGTCGGGGAGGTTCTGCCCGTAATAGCCGACCGCCGACATTATCGCCATGCTTAAAGCGGCAAAAAAGCAGGCCGCTCTTTTAAAAAAACTGTTCATTTCAAAAACCGTTCCTTTCAGATTGTTGCGCTGATATTTTTTGCAGAGGGCAAAAAAATACTCCGCCCTGAAAGCAAGTATTATTTTCTTTGTCAATTTCGCGGGGAAAAGATGTCACGGGCAGAAAAATAAGGCTTGAATGTTAAAACGGAATGTGCTATAATAAGTAACTGTATCGGAGCGCTTGCGATCTTTCGGGCGCCGGCGTGAAATTTTTGCGTCGAAAGATATATTCTGCAAATTTTTTAAATATATACCACCGCTGTCAGCCGAAAGGATATCGAAATGGAATTTTTAAAGGAACTCATCGCCCCGCTGATCTTTCTTGCCGCGGCAGGTCTTTTTCTCTGGACCGCGGTAGGAAGCGTTCAGTCGCTTGTGGAAAACAAAAGATCACCCGCCAAGACCGTTAAGGCGCGGGTGGCTTCAAAGCGCGCCGAGGTCGGAGACGGAGAATTCTCAAAAACGGGCGTTCGGCGCGGAAAAGCTGTTTATTTCGCCGTTTTTGAAACCGATTCGGGCGAATGCGAATTCTCTCTTTCAAAGCAGGAATTCGACGGCATTGAAGAAAACGACGAGGGATATCTTACCGCCCGCGGAAGCAGATTTTTGGGCTTCGAGCGGGACGGACTTCTCAAAAAGGACGACGACCTATGAAAAGACCCGAAGATAAAAAAATTTATATCGCCGTGAAATCGGCGATGACCCTTGTTTTTTTGTGGTCGGGCGTTTTTTGGAGCGGCATCACCGCCCTCAACTTTTTCATCAACACACCCGAGTACAAAAAAACCGGCGCGTGGCTTCTTCTGGGAAGCGGCGTTATCCTCTGCGGGCTGATACTCTGCTGGCTGAGGCTTTACGCTCTTCAGTTTATATTCTGCGCGGCGGGCTTTGCGGTCTATATCGTTCCGGTCAAGGAGATGTTCGATCACGTCGAGGGCACGGGCGCTTACTTCAAGCCGTCCTTCGAGCTGAGATATCTGCCGATGATCGCGGTCCTGATTCTCTCAGCAGCGCTTTTTATAATAAGGATATGGCTGTTTTTCGCGAGGCGCTCGGAAAAGAAAAACGAGTTCTATAACAGCCCCTCGGAAAGCATTCTTGACAAACACTCGGGCGAATAGCAGCCTGCTTTTCAAAATACATTTATATTAAAAGCAACGAAAGCAGTGATAAAATTTGGAAAACAAAATGTCTGAACGCCCGATAGGCGTCTTTGATTCGGGGATAGGCGGGCTTACCACCGTCATCGAGCTTCGCTCTATTCTTCCCTGCGAGGACATTATTTATCTCGGCGACACCGCAAGAGTGCCTTACGGCACCCGAAGCCGTGAGACCGTCGTGAGATATGCAAGGCAGGATTTTGAATTTTTGAAAAAGCTCGGCGTAAAGTTCATCATCGCCGCCTGCGGCACAGTTTCAAGCGTTATCGCCTCGGAGAAGGGCTTTGACGACGGCTGCCTCGGGGTCATCGCCCCCGCCGCCGAAGCCGCCTGCCGCTCGACAAAAAACGGCCGCATAGGCGTTATCGCCACCGGGGCCTCGGTGCGGAGCGGAAGCTATGAGCGGCTGATAAAAAACATCATGCCGGGCGCCGAGATAATCTCGAAAGCCTGCCCGATGTTCGTTCCGCTCGTCGAAAACGGTTACTTCGCACGCGGCTGCATTCCGGCAGAAACGATCGCGAGGGAATACCTTGAGCCCTTGAGGGCTCGGGGAATAGACACTCTTATTCTCGGCTGCACACACTACCCCCTGCTGAAAGACATTATCTCGGATATTTTCGGCGACGGCGTTAAACTTATTTCTTCGGGAGCAGAGGCGGCCAACAGCGCCGAGAAATATCTCGAAAAAAACGGACTTTTAAACAAAAAAAATACCCCGGGCGACATCAGGATGTTCTGCACCGACAGCCCCGAGCTTTTCAGGGAGAATGCCGAGCACTTCATCGACCTTGAGGGCATAACGGTCGAAAAATGCGACCTTTAGAAACGGAGAACTGAAATGAGAGACGCGGTTATAAAAATCAAAAGCGTTCAGCGCGAGGGCGGAGAGTCGAGCGAGACGGAAGTCATCACCGCGGGGCGCTTCGGAAAAATAAAATCAGGCTATGAGCTGAGATATGACGAGACCGACGCGACGGGCTATGAGGGCTCGAAAACCGTGCTGAGGATCCTTGACGGCTCGCGCATTGAAATGGTGCGCTCGGGCGCGGTTGCAAGCGAGCTTTACATTGAGCGCGGCAGAAAAAATTTCTGCCTTTACGGCACGCCGTTCGGCGAAATAACGGTCGGCGTTCAGGGAAAAAGCGTCGATTCAAAAATGACCGACGCCGGCGGAAACATCAGCGCAAGCTATGTTATCGACATAAATTCCTCGCTCATCGGGGATTATGACCTTTTGATAGACGTCAGGTGCTCTTAAAATTCCCGACGGAATGTGAATCTTAAAGCAGGGCTTTCGTTCAGCCCTGCTGTTTTTTGGCGGTGATTCTCTTGAAAAATAAAAAATTTAATGTTTATCGTTAAAAAACTATTGACAAACATGAAATATCGTGCTATACTCATGCTACACTGAAATTCGGAGGTATGATTATGGAAAAACTTACAAAAACCGCAAGAGTACTCGACGTCCTTGCAAAAATACTCTTTATCTTTTGCATAGTCGCAATATGTATGCTCATCGCTGCGAACATCTTTATGGCCGTGGCGGTCTCTCTGCCGATAGACGACCTGCCCAAAGGTCTATCGATGGTTTTTAATTTAGACGACAGCGATTTTGTTGTGTTTGAAAACGGACAGTTTATGGTCACAAAGCAGCAGTTTGCGATCTATGTCCTCTCGGTGAGCATAACCGAGGCGATCGCGGTCGTGATACTTATGATAGGCGCAAAACTGGTTCGCAGAATACTTTCGCCTATGAAAGAAGGGCGGCCGTTTGAGGAGGGAATCTCGGATATTATCAAAAAATTCGGACATTTTGTTTTAGCGGCAACCGTCATATGCCCGTTTATCCAGTACCTGCTCTCGACCGTTTTCATCGCCATAGGCGCCGAGCCCGAGCCGTTGCCGATCAGCATTTCGGGCGAGGGCATTTTTGCGGCGATAGTGATATATCTTATAAGCTACATCTTCCGCTACGGCGAGGAGCTTCAAAAGCAAGCCGACGAAACGCTCTGAGGTGGAATTATGGCTATTATTTTAAGGCTCGACCGCGTTATGGCGGACAGAAAAATATCGCTCAACCAGCTTGCCGAAAAGGTGGGGATCGCGAACGTGAACCTCTCGAAAATAAAGACCGGAAAAATCTCGGCGATAAGGTTTTCAACGCTCGAAGCAATTTGCGCAGCGCTCGACTGCCAGCCGGGTGATATTTTGGAGTATAAAAGCGACGAGCAGGCATAAGCGCGCAATTTAAAAAGCAGCCGAGATATTTCGGCTGCTGATTTTTTACTCTTTTTTCATGGTTTATTCAGACTTTAGCACAAAAAGGATAAATACTGCTTACATCCCCTAACGTATCGGATTTTACTTCGGTCTGTAAGGCGATTTTAACATTTTTGAGGTGCGATGTCAATGAGGGGAAAAAACCGCCGTAAACAACATCGCGGAGGTGGTTTTTAGCCGGCAAACTCCCCTCTTTTTTGTTGCAATCCGTAAAATAATGTGATATAATATGACAATCATTTATCGCTCACGCAGATTGGTTTTAACATTTTTGCAAAAAACGGCGATGGAGCGGCAAGGAAAATCAGGAGGAATCATTATGGATCGGGAAAAATTATTTGCGAACGCCTGCGACAACAAAAGGCCCTGCCCGTGCACTTATGACTGCCCGAGGCACGGCAAATGCTGCGCCTGCGTGGCGCACCACCGAGATAACAACGAGGGCGTTCCCGGGTGCTTCTTCTCAAAAGAGGCGGAGGCGACCTATGACAGAAGCATAGAGAATTTGGCGAGGGACAAGGGGCTTCTGTAAATGCGCCGTGCTCTGAAAGCGGCGGAAGCGGCGAACAACCGTTTGAAAGGAGTATAACATGAACGGCGACGATCATATTTTTAAAAAGAAAGCGGCGACGCGGTTGAAAAAGATTCTCTGCTTTGCACTGTCTGCGGCGGTGATTCTCAGCTGCCTGCTGCTTGCAAGCTGAGGAAAAAGCGGCGAAAACGGCGAGGCGATAACCGATATCCGTCAGCTTGACGGACATACGATCGGCGTTATGTCGGGCGGCATTGCCGATCAGCTTGTGAGCTCCGTTATTAGCGGCTGCGATTTTAAATATTACGACGACGCTTCGGCTTCGATTTTGGCGCTTCAGTCGGGCACGCTCGACGCCGCGGCGCACGATATGCCGGTGGCTCAGCTTGCGGTGGCAAGGCAGCCCGATCTCGCGCTGTTCCCCGAAACGGTCACGCCCGACGTCTACGGCCTCGGTCTGCAAAAGGACAGCCCGCCGACCGACGATATCAGCGCTATCATCGAGAGATATTCAGAGGACGGCACGCTTGACGCTCTGCGGGAAAAATGGCTTGGCGCCGACGACAGCAAAAAGATCATCGACGTCGGAGAATATGACGCGCCGAACGGCACTCTGCGCTATGCGCACGATTCTACGCTCGAACCGATGAGCTATGTCGGCGGAAGCGGTCAATCCCTCGGATATGAGGTCGAGCTGGTCTCGCTCATCGCAAAAGAGCTCGGTATGAAGCTGGAGATCACCCAGACCGCCTTTAATTCGCTGATACCGATGCTGAGCAGCGGCCGCGCCGATATCGTTTCGGGCGCAATATGCATCACCGACGAGCGCAGAGAGAATATAGATTTTCCGACCTCGCATTATGTAGGCGGAATGACTCTCATCGTTCGCGCAGAGGATATGGGGCTGTCGTCGGCCGAGGAGGAAAAAACCGGCTTTTTGGCGGGGCTGAAAAACAGCTTCTATAAAAACTTCATTCAGGAAAACCGCTGGCAGATGATCCTCTCGGGTCTTGGCGTTACGTTTATAATATCCATCTTCTCGGCCTTGTTCGGCACGGTGCTGGGCTTCGGCCTTTGCATGGTGCGCCGAAGCCGCAATAAGGTCGTTTCGGGCGCTGCGGCGGTCTTTATTCGGCTGATTCAAGGCGTGCCGGTGCTGGTGCTGCTGATGGTTCTGTTCTACGTTGTGTTTGCCGGAGCGAGACTTAACGGTATCGTCGTGGCGATAATCGGCTTCTCGATCAACTTTGCCGTTTATGTTTCCGAGATGATACGCACCGGTATCAACGCCGTTGACGCGGGTCAGTGGGAGGCCGCCTCAGCCATGGGCTTCGGGCGGGTAAAGACCTTTACAAAGATCATCGCTCCGCAGGCGGCGCGGCATATTTTGCCGGTTTATAAGGGCGAATTCATTTCTATGGTAAAAATGACCTCGGTGGTGGGCTATATCGCGGTGCAGGACCTCACAAAGGCCACCGACCTTATCCGCAGCCGTACCTTCGAGGCGTTCTTCCCGCTGATACTGACCGCGGTCTTGTATTTCATTCTGGCATGGGGGCTTACTCTTCTTTTGGGGCTGGCCGAGAAAAAAATCGACCCGCGCCGCCGTCGCAGAGAACCTAAAGGGGTTGACAGAAAAATTTCTCTGTCGGAAAATTCCGATGAGGCTAAGACCTCGCAAAACGGCGAGGCTGTCATCAAAATCTCTCATTTAAAGAAGGTATTTCCAAACGCGACGCCCTTAAAGGACGTCAACGCCGTCATAAACAGAGGGGACGTTATCTCGATCATCGGGCCTTCGGGCACCGGCAAGAGCACGTTTTTACGCTGCATCAACCGGCTTGAAACGCCGACGGAGGGACAGATCGAGGTGTTCGGTCAGCCCGTTACCGGCGTGAAGCCCTCGCAGCTTTTAGCGGTGCGCCGCCGCATGGGAATGGTATTTCAGAGCTTTAACCTGTTCTCGCATCTGACGGTCATCGAAAATATTATGCTCGGGCCGGTCGAGCTGCTCGGCTGCTCAAGGCAGCAGGCATATGAACGCGGAATGCGTTTGCTGGCCGGCGTGGGGCTTGCGGAAAAGGAGCTTAACTATCCCGAAGAGCTTTCGGGCAGTCAGAAGCAGCGCGTGGCGATCGCGAGGACACTCGGAATGCAGCCCGAGATCGTTCTCTTTGACGAACCGACCAGCGCGCTCGATCCCACCATGGTCGGAGAGGTGCTGTCGGTCATTCGCGGTTTGGCCGAGCAGGGGCTTACCATGCTTATCGTTACTCATGAGATGAAGTTTGCCCGAGACGTATCGACGCGGGTGTTTTACATGGACGAGGGCGTCGTTTACGAGGACGGGTCGCCCGATCAGGTGTTCGATCACCCGAAGACCGACCGCTGCCGGGCGTTTGTTCACCGCATGAAAACGCTTCATCTCGAAATCGCTTCCAAGGAGTTTGACTTTATCGGAGCCGCGGCCGACATCGACCGCTTTGCCCGCAAGCAGCTTCTCAGCGCGCGGCAGTCGCTCAAATATCAGCAGATATTTGAGGAGCTGTGCGTGACGAACATTCTGCCGACCCTGCCCGACGGCGGGTGCGAGCTGAGCTTTGACGCCCTTTGCAGCGAGGACGGAAGCGAATGCGAAGCCGTCGTTCGCTGGAGCGGCGAAGAGTTCGACCCGCTGACACACGGAGACGAGCTGAGCGCGGCTTTGGCCGTCAGCAAAACAAAAAGCAGCGCTCACACCTATGCCGACGGCGTAAACACGGTAAATATTGTATTTTAACGCGGCTTTTGACGAACCTTTGACGGAACACGCCGGGACGGATCAAAGCCGAATAAAGACGTGAAAGTCTAATGGTGTGATGTCAATAGTGCGATGATAAGAAATTTTCAACAATGGACATCTAAAATCGGGCAAAGG
>CANQHA010000008.1 GCA_947623585.1 uncultured Clostridia bacterium
AACGATGCCCGCACTTTCTGCGGGCAGGTTATTTTTGCCGGCAAGTTTTTTGTTTGCCTCGCTCATCGCTCGGCAAAAGGGGAACCCCCGGCGAGGGTTCCCCCACGCGAAAACTGTCCACAGGACAGTTTTCGCTCCCCTTCCTGCGCTTCGCTTCGCAGGGTGTTCCGCTTCTGCGGAAGCGGTGAGGGGGCGTTGCCCCCTCAACCCCCACAAGCCTTTTGTAAAAGGCTTGACCGAAAACTTTTATTTTCTCCGCTTTGTCATCTCAAGGCGCTTCTGCCATTCTGTCCTCTGCCATCTGACTTCTGACATTCTGCCCTCTGACATTCTGCCTTGTTCTATTGACATTTTCGGACATTTAATATAAAATATATACATATAAACCGAAGCGGAGGTCAAAATAGTGAAGATAACGTTTAACACCGATGAAAAGCTGGTCGCGGCTATCCGCGAGGGCTTGAAGAAAAAGGACGGTCATTGTCCTTGCCGCCGCGAGATTTCCGAGGACACCGTGTGTATGTGCCGAGAGTTTCGCGAGCAGATCGCCGACCCCGATTTTGAGGGCTATTGCCACTGCATGCTTTATTACAAGAGCAAATGATTTTTAAATGAAAGGAAGATAAAAATGCACATTGAGCTTTCGGGCGAAAATTTTGAAGAAGAGGTCATAAACTGCGAAAAACCCGTCGTCGTTGACTTCTGGGCCGAGTGGTGCGGGCCCTGCCGCATGATGGCGCCTATCGTCGAGGAGATTTCTGAAGAGCGCGGCGATATAAAGGTCTGCAAGCTGAACGTAGACGAAGCCTCCGACATCGCGAACAGGTTTGAGGTCTCGGCCATTCCGACGATAATATGCTTCAGAAACGGCGAGATTGCGGCGACCTCGATAGGCTTCAAGTCAAAAGAGCAGCTCCTTTCCGAGCTCGGACTCTAAACTAAAAGGAGACGTGAAAAATGACAAACGTAATGTCGGTAATAATCAACTTCATAAACGAATATCTCGTTCACTTCGCGGTATCTCTCGTCTGCGCCGCGCTGATACTTCTCATTGGGCTTAAACTTGTAAAGGTCCTTACGAAAAAGCTGGCAAAGAGCAAGGCTTTTCAGAAAATGGACAGCAGCGTTTCAAGCCTGATCCTCAACACGATAAAGGTGCTTTTGAACGCGCTGATAATCATTGTGGCGGTGCAGATACTCGGCGTGCCCTCCGCGACGATAATCGCGGCGCTCGGCTCCTGCGGACTTGCCGTCGGGCTTGCGCTTCAGGGCGGGCTTTCAAACCTTGCCGGCGGAGTTATGATAATGGTGTTCAAGCCGTTCCACATCGGCGACTACATCAGCACCTCAAGCGGCGAGGGCACCGTTGAGGACATCGGGCTGTTTTACACCAAGCTGGCGACGGTCGATAACCGTCTCATAAACATACCAAACTCTGCGCTTTCCTCAACGACCGTTACGAATCTTTCGGTCAAGGAGACGAGGGGAATCGACGTTGAGGTCGCCCTTGCCTACGGCTCGGACCTCGACCTTGCCCGCAAAACGCTTTTAGAGTGCGCCCAAAAGTGCGACAAGGTCCTCTCGGAACCTGCTCCGCAGGTCTTCGTTTCGGCTCACGGCGATTCTGCGGTCAAAGTCACCCTGCGTGTAAGCGTCAGGGGAGGGGACTACTGGCCGGCGAGGTTCTGGCTGATGGAAAACTCTCTAAAAGATGTTGCCGCGGCGGGGCTTACGATCCCTTATCCTCAGCTCGACGTACATATGAAAGGCTGAAAAGCAGAATAAAAGAAATCTCCGGACGGTCTCCGGAGATTTTTGTTTTTCGGGAGCGGTTGGTTGCTTTGTTCGGCGCTCGGCAGAGAGGAGCTACCGGCGAGGTCTCAACGACGCCCGCACTGTCTGCGGGCAGATTATTTTTGCCGGCATCGTTTCGCAAAGGCTTGCGCCTTCGCCCAAAATGGCGGCGACAGACCGTCCGCCGGATTGTTTGTGCTGCCCATTTTGCAAAAGTCTTGACCGAAAACTTTTAAATTTGGGATTACCCCTCGGTCTTTTGCGAAATCTTAATTCTCAGCTCGGCGCGCTGGAGCTTTATCTGAGCGAGGCTTTTTTCAGCCTCGCTTTTCGGGTTCTCAAGCCTCGAAAGAGCTTTTTGCTTTGCGGCTTCGGCGCGGTCGCGGTCGATGTTCTCCGCCCACTCGAATGTTGTCGGCGCCAAAAACACGCCGTCCTTTGTCACGTTCAGAAGTCCGCCGCAGCAAGCCGCCCGCTTAACGCTGTCGTCCTCCGCATAAACTCTGCACTCGCCGATTCCGACCGCGGTCAGATAGGGGATATGCCCCGCAAGGATCGCAACGTCGCCGTCAATCGAGCGCAGCGAAAGCTGCTTCGCCTTTCCGTCGAAGAAAACGCCGTCCGGCGAAACTATTTTAAGCTGAAATTCTGCCACAGCGATCCTCCTTTCGGATCATTTTCCGGCGTTTGCGCGCTCGACCGCTTCGTCGATTGTTCCGACGAACAGGAAAGCCGACTCGGGAAGATCGTCGTGCTTGCCCTCGATTATCTCTTTAAAGCCCCTTATAGTCTCGGCGATGGGAACGTATTTTCCGATATATCCTGTGAACTGCTCGGCGACGGTGAACGGCTGCGAGAGGAATCTTTGCACCTTTCTTGCCCTTGCGACCGTCAGCTTATCGTCGTCCGAAAGCTCATCCATGCCCATGATCGCGATGATATCCTGAAGCTCCTTATATCTCTGAAGTATTCTCTGAACGTCGCGCGCGACCTTATAGTGCTCCTCTCCGACGATGTCGGGCGAGAGTATTCTTGAGGTAGAATCAAGCGGATCGACCGCGGGATAGATTCCGAGCGAGGCTATAGAGCGTGACAGGACCGTTGTTGCGTCAAGGTGAGCGAACGTCGTCGCGGGGGCGGGGTCGGTAAGGTCGTCCGCCGGAACATAAACCGCCTGGACCGACGTTATCGAGCCGTTTCTTGTCGAGGTTATGCGCTCCTGCAAAGCGCCCATTTCTGTTGCGAGGGTGGGCTGATAGCCGACCTCGGAGGGCATACGCCCCAAAAGCGCCGAGACCTCGGAGCCCGCCTGTGTAAAGCGGAATATATTGTCAATGAACAAAAGGACGTCCTGATTCTCCCTGTCGCGGAAGTATTCGGCCATGGTAAGCCCCGTCAGAGCTACTCTCATTCTCGCTCCCGGCGGCTCGTTCATCTGTCCGTAAACGAGCGCGGTTTTTGAGAGAACCCCCGATTCCTTCATTTCGTTGTAAAGGTCGTTGCCTTCACGGGTCCTTTCTCCGACGCCCGAGAAGACCGAAAGACCTCCGTGCTCCTTGGCGACGTTATTTATAAGCTCCTGAATGAGCACCGTTTTTCCGACTCCCGCTCCGCCGAAAAGACCGATCTTTCCGCCCTTGGCATAAGGGCATATAAGATCGACGACCTTGATTCCGGTCTCAAGTATCTCGGTGGTGGACTGCTGTTCGTCAAACGCCGGCGCGGGGCGGTGGATAGGCCAGCGCTCCTTTGTTTCGGGGGTGGGCATATTGTCAACGCACTCGCCCAAAAGGTTGAATATTCTTCCGAGCGTTTCTCTTCCGACCGGAACGCTTATCGGAGCGCCGGTATCGACGGCCTCAATGCCTCGGGGAAGTCCCTCGGTGCCGGTCATAGCGATGCATCTTGCAACGCTGTCTCCTATATGCTGAGCCACTTCGAGGGTGATTTTTCTGCCCTCGTAGTCGATTACAATTGCGTTGTTAAGGTCGGGCAGACAGCCGTCTTCAAAGCGGATATCAAGTACAGGCCCGATTATCTGTGTAACGACGCCCTTGTTTGTTTTGTTTGCCATGGTGCTGACCATTCCTTTCAAAACTTATTCTTCCTGCGCGCCCGAAACGATCTCGGTTATCTGGCGGGTGATGGTGCTCTTTCTCGCCTTGTTATATTTAAGGCGCAAATCGTCGATGATATCGTCGGCGTTAGAGGTGGCGCTTTCCATAGCGGTTCTTCTTGAAGCAAGCTCGGAGGCGAAGCTCTCGCAAACCGCTCCCCAGAGAAGACCCGCAACTGTGTCGGGGATAATCGAGTTGAACACTGCTCCGGCGCCGGGCTCGACGAGAGTGAATTTTGCTTCGCTTCCGTCCGACAGAAGCTCTTTGTCGAGCGGCAAAAGGTTAAGCTGCGCGGGTTCTTGGCCGAGCATTGTCACAAAGTTTGTGTAAACGCAGACAAGCCGGTCGAACTCTCCGTCCAAAAACATCTTGCACAAAAGCCTTGAAATTTCAAAGCAGTCGCCGACGTCGATATCCTCGACGCTCGCATAATCCTCCGAGACGATCTCAAATCCTCTGCGCTCAAAGTGTTCAAGCGAGCGCTTTCCTATCGGCAGAACGCAGACGTTTTTCTCTCCGATAAGCTCGGCGGCATATTTGAACAGGTTCGAGTTATAGCCGCCCGCAAGACCTCTGTCTCCGGCGATGGCGATAACGCAGGTCTTTTTCACCTCGCCGTCGCGGCAAAAGCCCGAATCGAGAGGGGAGACCGCCGCCGAAACGTCGGAAAGCGCCGAATAAAGCTCGGTGTAAAAGGGTCTTATGCGGTCGATGCGTTCTCTCGCCTTTGACAGCTTTGAAATCGCGACAAGCTCCATCGCCTTGGTGATCTGGCGCGTTCCCGAGATCGATTTTATTCTCAGGTTTATTTCCTTCATCGACGCCATTTCAAAGCCTCCTTTGCGTTAAAATAAGAGATCATTTTCCGGTGAATTTCTTTGTGAAATCTTCGACTGCCTTTGAAAGCTCGGCCTTGTGCTCGTCGTCAAGGTTTCCGCCCGCGGCGATGTAATCGAGCAGATCTCTGTGATAAGAATTCATCTCGAAGTAAAGCCCTTTTTCGTAATCCTTTACCTTTGAGACCTCGACGTCGCGAAGATAGTTATTTACCACCGCGAAGATTATGCATACCTGAAGCTCGACGTCAACGGGCGAGTTTCTGTCTTGTTTAAGAACCTCGACGATTCGTTCGCCCTGAGCGAGACGGTCTTTAGTGTCTTTATCAAGGTCCGAGCCGAACTGCGCGAAGCTCTGAAGCTCGCGATACTGCGAATAAAGCAGCTTCAAGGTTCCCGAGACCTGCTTCATAGCTTTAAGCTGCGCCGCGCCGCCGACTCGGGATACCGAGATACCGGGGTTTACGGCGGGCATGATCCCCGAGTTGAACATTTCGGTCTCAAGGAATATCTGGCCGTCGGTTATCGAGATAACGTTCGTCGGAATGTAAGCCGAAACGTCGCCGGCTTGTGTTTCGATTATCGGAAGGGCTGTCAGCGAGCCTCCGCCCGCCTCGGGCGAAAGCCTTGCCGCCCTTTCAAGAAGCCTTGAATGTAAATAGAACACGTCGCCGGGGTAAGCCTCTCGTCCCGGCGGACGGCGGATCAAAAGCGACATCGTTCTGTAAGCGACGGCGTGCTTTGAAAGGTCGTCATAGATAACGAGAGCGTCGAGCCCCTGCTTCATGAAGTATTCGCCCATGGTGCAGCCGGCATATGGGGCGATATACTGGAGCGTTGCAAGCTCACTTGCCGTCGAACTGACGACTATCGTATAGTCCATCGCTCCCGCGCGCGAAAGCGTTTCAACGAGCTGAGCGACGGTCGAGTTTTTCTGACCGATGGCAACGTAAATGCAGATGCAGTTTTTGCCCTTTTGGTTGATGATGGTGTCGGTCGCAATTACGGTCTTTCCGGTCTGGCGGTCGCCGATAATAAGCTCGCGCTGACCTCTGCCTATCGGTATCATCGAGTCGATAGCCTTGATTCCGGTCTGAAGCGGAACGCTGACCGATTTTCTCTCGATAATTCCGGTGGCTTTCTGCTCGATAGGCAAAAACGCCTCGCTTTCAACGGGGCCTTTGCCGTCGATAGGCTGACCGAGGGCGTTTACGACCCTGCCGATGAGCCCTTTTCCGACCGGCACCGAAACGACCGAGCCGGTGCGCTTGACAATGTCGCCCTCGCGAATTCCGACGTCCGAGCCGAGCATAACGACCGAGACCGAGTCCTCTTCAAGGTTCAGCGCCATGCCGTAAGAGCCGTTTGAGAATTCGACGAGCTCGTTTGAAAGGCAGTTGTCAAGCCCATAGACCGAGGCGATACCGTCGCCGACGGTGATAACGCTGCCGGTCTCCGAAAGCTCGGCCTTTTTGTCATAGTTTTTTATCTGAGTCTTTATAAGACTGCTGATATCGTCAATGTTCATAGATATTCTCCAAAAACTTTAATCTGAGTTTCTGATCGCGCGTCCGAGCTCATCAAGTCTTCCGCGAACGCTTGCGTCATATCTCTTTCCGCCGTATTCGACCCTTATTCCGCCGATGCAGGAGGGGTCTTTTTTGCAGGTGAGAAGTATCTCGCTGCCGGTTTTTTCCTTCAGCTTTTCGCAGAGGCGTTTTTTCTGCCGCTCGCTGAGGTCTGTCGCGGCCGAAGCCGTCACCGGAAGAATATTATTGTCGGCGCAGTAGAGGCGCTTAAAGGTCTCGAAGCACTTTGAAACCTGATCGCACCGGCGCTTTTCGGCGAGAATTTTCAGGGCGTTGAGAAGATTTTTGTCAATTTTTCCGTCAAAAACCCTGCCGACGGTATCGGCGCGTTCCTCGGCGCTCAGGCGGGGATTTGACAGAAGCCTGACGAATTCGGGATTTTCCGAAAACGCCTGCTCGACGCCCTTGAAATCTTCAAAAATCTCCTTCGAGCGCTGCTCCTCAACGGCGAGCGCATAGATCGCGGTGCCGTATTCGCGTGAAAAATCCTTTGCCATAGTCATTCACCGAGACCTTCGATAGCGTCGTCGATAAGCGACTCGTGAACTTTCGGGTCGATCTCTTTTTCAACGACCTGCTCGGCGAGAGAAATGACCATATCCGAAATGGAGTCGCGCATTTCCTCGGCGGCTTTTTTCTTTGCAAGCTCAATGTCCTCGTCGGCGTTGCGGCGGCGGCGTTCGGCCTCTTTTTTGGCGCCCGAGATTATCTCGGCCGATTCGGCCTTTGCGCGCTCGCTCGCGGTTTTTATCATAGCGTCCGCCTCCGACTTAGCCTCGTCGAGCTTTTGAAGATAAAGCTGCTTTTCGGCTTCGGCGTCGGAAAGCGCCTTGTCGGCGTCGGAATAAGTCTTTCCGATCTCCTCTTCACGCTGTCTGAGTATCTTCTGAACCGGCTTGAAAAGAAACTTTTTGAGGATAAGAACGAGAATGAGCAGGTTTCCTATCGCCATCAGGATATGCCAGACGTTTATGGAGAGAAAATCAAGAGTTCCCGCCATTGTAATCATAATTCAACTGCCTTTCTTTATGCTCCGAGCCTTCTGAGGAAGAGACCGGGGGCAAGGAAGATGAGCAAAAGTCCGATAATAAAGCCGTAAAGACCGGTCGTTTCGGCGACCGCGCAGCCCATCAGCATGGTGGTGGTAACGCTGCCTTTCTGCTCGGGCTGTCTTGCGATAGCCTCGCAGGCCTTGCCGACGGCGAAGCCCTCGCCGATACCGGGTCCGATACCTGCGATAAGCGCAAGTCCCGCGCCGATAGCGCAGCCCATCAGAACGAGCGCCCTTGCCAGCACTTCGCTGTTCTGAACGGCGGCGGCAGCAATTATTGCCAAGTTCTCCATAAAATCACAATCCTTTCAAATTTTTTGCGGATATATCTATTCCGTTTCGGCGGCCGAGGCGATGTAAAGCATCGTCAGCATACAGAAGATGAACGCCTGCAAAACTCCGCTGAAAACGTCAAAATAGAGCGATAAAACAGCCGGAAGGCCGAGCTGAAGAATGGGGAGCTTTTCCCCCATCTCTCCGAGGATTCCGGGAAGCCACCCGAAAAGCGCGCTGTTTGCGGCGGCGAGGGCGGCATATACGAGCGCCGAGACGACGGTTCCCGAGGCGACGTTTCCGAACATACGAAACGCCATAGACATCGGGGTGGCGATCTCGCCGAGAATGTTCATCGGCGTCATGATAAAGACCGGCTCGGTGAGGCTTTTCGCATAGCCCAGAGGGCCGTTGGTCTTTATTTTATAGAAAGTAATGAGAACAAAGGTCATTATCGCCCAACCGAGGGTGGTGTTGAGGTCCGAGGTCGGGGGATACATTCCGAGCAGGGAAATGAGGCTTGAAAACAGCGCCAAAGAGAACAGCGCGGCGATATAAGGCGCGAACCAGAGCCATTTTTTGCCCATGTTTCCCGAGACGAAATTTTCGGCGGTCTTAACGAGAAATTCCGCGACTATCTGCCTTTTCGAGGTCGGCTTGACTTTAAGGCCGCGGGTCAGCCAGATGCAGAGCGCGGTTATTCCCAGCATGACGAGCCACATATTGACCTGAGTTTCGGTTATAGTTATGCCGAAAGGCAGTTCGAGCAGTATTTTCGCGCCGGTTACTTCAATTTCCAACCGAATCGTCACCTTTCTTTCCGTCTCCGTCGCTTTGGCGGAGCTTTGTTCTTATCTGCCACGCGGCGATAGCCAAACGCGGAACAAGCAGCGAAATTATTATCGGAAGCCAGTGGAAAACGGCTTTGGGGGCATAGTCGGTCGAGAAGAAAAGCCCCGCTCCGATGAAAACTACCAAAATGAGCATTCTCAGGCTGTAAGACGCCTGGATCCGTTTTTTTGCGGCTTCGGGTTCCGATTCCGAGGCTGCCTTCGCCGTTGAGAGGGCGAATAAAAGATTATATAAAAGCATGACCGCCGAGCCGTAGACCGCTCCGAAAAGCACCGCCGCCGAGAATCTTTTTGCCAAAGCGAACGCCGCGCAGACGAGCGGTATGTATATTGCAAACCCCGCCGCTATGCAAAGCATATACTCGCGGACGGCTTTTTTACTCTCGTTCAGAAAGCGGCACCTCCCGAATAAAATCATTCTATTATATTATAGCTTATTTTTCAAATTTGTAAAGAGGGTTTTTGAACGATTTGACATCTGCACAATTTTTCAAGCGGCGCGAGGGGTAATTTGTTGACTTTTTGCGTTGTCGATTTGCACAAAGCTATTGAAAGTTTATTGTGAGAAATCCCACTTCAAAATTTCGCTTGACTGTGCTAAAATAAAAACAACTTTTTATGTTTTCGGAGGATGACAATGAAAAAATTTTTATCGCTTGCTTTGGCGTTTTCGGTCTGCCTTTCGCTTTTTGCCTGCGGAGGCATGAAGCACCCCGACTATAAGACCGAGCTTACTGATCAGGAGCTTAATTACAGTGCCGACGAGCTTGAAGACTACGCCGCGATGGAATGTTCGGTCGATGATTACGACCTCCCCGCGCTGTATAAATATTTCGATGGCAAAGTCAGCCTCGGCGTCGCTTTCGGCGCAAATCAGATCGGCTATTTCGGCAACAAGGATATAGATATCTTGCAGGAGTCGAGAAACACCGAGGTCAGAACGATGAAGGGCATACTCAAGCATTATAATATGTATGTTCTCGGCAACGAGCTGAAATCGGATCACTGCAACCCCTCTGAGGGCGTTTACAACTTTGACGACGGCGACAAGCTGGTTGAGTGCGGAAAGGCCGCCGGCGCGCAGCTCAGAGGGCACACTATCGTCTGGCATTCTCAGGTGCCTCAGTGGTGGTTCAAGGCCGACCCGAACGACGGTTCATCGCTTCAGGACTGCTATAAAAACGGCACGCTTGCAAGCCGCGAGCAGCTCACCGAAAGGCTTGAGACCTATATCACCGAGCTTATGACCCACTTTAAAGACGATATCAAGATATGGGACGTCTGCAACGAGGTGCTCAACGCAAACGGCATTCGTCAGGTGGCCGACGATTCCTATTGGGCCGAGATAATCGGCGACGTTGACGGAAACGGCTATGCCGACGACTATGTTGAGATCGCTTTCAACAAGGCCCGCGAGGTCGGCGGCGAGGACTTGGTGCTGATGATAAACGACTTCAACCTTGAATGGCAGGATTCAAAGGTCAACGCGATGTACGACATGGTCGAGAGAATGCTCAGAAAGGGCGTAAGGATCGACGGCGTCGGATTCCAGTCTCACATCGGGCTTGACTGCAACGTTGAGAAATACCGCCAGTGCATTGAAAAAATAGCGGGGCTTTCGGAGGTCTATGACGAGTGCTTCCCCGAATATAAGGGCAACTTCAGAATTCAGATAACCGAGCTCGACATGAATATGTACGTCGGAGCGCTTGCGAACGAATACGGCTTCAGAACATGGAGCGACGAGGACTATCAGAAGCAGGCCGACAAATATTACGAGCTTATAGATATGTTCCTCGACTTTGCCGACGAGGGAGTTATCGACGCGATAGTGTTCTGGGGGACCGACGACGAGAATTCATGGCTCAACTCAATGAACGGCAAGCTGAGAAGAAACGCCGCGCTGATAGTTGACCGCGACCTGACCTTAAAGCCCGCGTTTTGGTCTGTTGCGCGAGCAGCTATCGCTCACAGAGACAGTTGATTTAAAATCCGTAAGAAATACAAAAATCGGGAAGAGGCTTAGCCACTCTTCCCCGATTTTTTATATCCTTTTTCGGGCGAAAAACCTGCTCGCAAAGGTTTTTTGAGGGCTTTTCGGGAAAATTTTCAAATGCTCTTGACAAGCGCGAAAGTTTGTGATATAAGTTAAGACAATACTGATAGAGGCGCGGTGCGTCATCAGTAACCGAAGCCGGGCGCATTGCCGATGCGGGCTTCGGCGAAAGGGGCCTCCGCCGAGGACATTTCGCGGCAAAGAAATGATCCGGCGCAACGGATTAACAGCCGTTTCGCTGTCGCACACCGTGCGGAGGGCTATCGCGTGAATATCATTTATTTATAGTGATTTTTTGTGCGGAGTCTTTTCAGTCTCCGCTGTTTATTTTTGTCAGAGAAAGGAAATCGTCATGCACAAGACCGTATTTAAAGGAGCGGCGACCGCGATCATCACGCCTTTTCGCAACGGAAAGGTAGACTATGAGGCTTTCGGAAGGCTTATCGACTGGCAGATAGAATCGGGCATAAGCGCGATAGTTGCCGCAGGCACCACCGGCGAGGGCTCTACGCTTAACGACGCCGAGCACCGCGAAGTGATTAAGTTCTGCGTCGAGAAGACCGCGGGCAGAGTGCCGGTGATAGCCGGTACCGGCTCGAACGACACGGCGTATGCCGCGGAGCTAACCGAGTATGCCTGCGACGTCGGGGCGGACGCAGTGCTTTTGGTCACGCCCTATTATAATAAGGCTACTCAGAAAGGGCTTATAGAGAGCTTTACCGCCGTTGCGGACAGAAGCCGAAAGCCCATCATACTTTATAATGTGCCCTCAAGGACCGGCTGCAACATTCAGCCCACGACCGCAAAGGTTCTTTCTCAGCACCCGAACATCGCCGGCATCAAAGAGGCGAGCGGAGACATTGCGCAGATCGCCGAAATTGCGGCGCTTTGCGGCGACGATCTTGACATTTACAGCGGAAACGACAATCAGATCGTTCCGGTTTTGTCTTTGGGCGGAAAGGGCGTTATCTCGGTGCTTTCAAACCTCATGCCGAAAGAGACCGACGACATCTGCCGCGACTTTTTCGAGGGCAGATTCGAGAAGTCAAAGGACGCTCAGCTTCGGCTGCTTCCTCTTGTGAACGCGCTGTTCTCGGAGGTGAATCCTATACCCGTCAAGGCTGCGATGGCGGCGATGGGCTTCGGTGAAAACGAGCTGAGACTGCCGCTTACCAAAATTGAGAAGGAGCACGGCGAAAGGCTCTTCGAGCTGATGAAAGAGCAGGGGCTCATCTGAATTTACACGGCGGTCATCGCCGCTTCGAGGGCGCAGCCCCCTCCCGCCTGCGGCGGGAGGGCCGCCCGCAGGGCGGCTCGCCGAAAGCGCAGCTTTCGGCGGGGGCTGCGCCCCCATGCGCGGCGATACCGCGTCACCAAGGAGACATAAAATGCTTTACGACAACATAACGGTAAAAGACGGAAAGCTGTTTTTTGCGGGAATGGATACGACGCTTCTCGCGAAAAAGCACGGTACGCCGCTTTATTTAATGGACGAGGACAGAATACGCGGTAACTGCCGCGCCTATCGCGACGCGCTGAAAGGCTGCGCCTGCCCCGATTCCGAGGCGGTCTATGCTTCAAAGGCTTGCAGCTTTGCGGGGATTTACAAGATGATCGCCGAGGAGGGGCTTTGCGCCGACGTTGTTTCCCCCGGAGAGATATACACCGCGAAAAAGGCGGGCTTTCCGATGGAAAGGGCCTATTTTCAGGGGAACAACAAGACCGACGAGGATATAGCGTTCGCGATTGATTGCGGCGTGGGATATTTTGTCTGCGACAATTTCGAGGAGCTCGACGTGCTCGACAGGATAGCCGGCGAAAAGGGCGTACGGCAGAAGATACTTTTAAGGGTCACGCCTGGCATTGATCCTCACACTTACGCCGAGGTCTCGACCGGAAAGGTCGATTCAAAATTCGGCGTCGCCATTGAAACGGGTCAGGCCGCCGAAGCCGTACAAAAGGCGCTTTCAAAGAAAAACCTCATTTTTGAGGGGATCCACTGCCACGTCGGCTCGATGGTCTTTGATTCGGACGTATTTCTTCGCGCTTCGGCGGTGATGCTCGGCTTTGCCGCCGAGATAAAGAAAAACCTCGGCGCCGAGATAAAGATACTCGACCTCGGCGGGGGCTACGGCGTCAAATATTATCCCGGTCAGGGCGAGATAGATATTCCCCAAAACATCAAGGCGGTCGCAAAGCGCGTCGCCGAGCTTTCGGAGGAATACGGCCTAAAAACGCCGTCGCTTCGCTTAGAGCCGGGCAGGAGCATCGTCGCCGACGCGGGGATAACGCTTTACACCGTCGGCTCGGTCAAAAAAATCACCGGGTACAAAAATTACGTTTCGGTTGACGGCGGAATGACCGACAACCCGCGCTATGCGCTTTACGAATCGAAATACACCGTTCTGACCGCAAACAAGGCCGATTCGCCCTGCGACATGACCGCCGATCTCGTCGGCCGATGCTGCGAGTCGGGCGACATAATCCAGCCCGGGGTCAGCTTCCCCTCGAGCATTGAAAGGGGAGACGCGGTGGCGGTGCTGACCACCGGAGCATACAACTATTCGATGGCGTCGAACTATAACCGCGTGCCGCGCCCGCCTATCGTTTTGCTGCGCGGCGGCAGCGACAGGGTCGCCGTCAGGCGCGAGAGCCTTGACGACCTGCTTTCAAACGACATAGTTTAGCCCATGCGCCGCCCGCACTGCCTGCGGGCGCCGTCCGACGGCGGAAAGCTCCGCTTTCCGCCTCCCGCCCCCCCTGCGGGGGGGCGGGCCCCCGCTTCGCGGGGGTCGGGCGGCGCGGCGGCTTTGTGAAAGTTCCCGCAAAGCGCGCTCAGGGGGGCAAATCGCGCGGCGCATGGCGATTCAAGGAGACTTAGCAATGAAATTCACAAAAATGCATGGCATCGCGAACGATTACATCTACATCAACTGCTTCAAGGAGCAGGTAGACGATCCCTCGGCGCTCGCGATAAGGCTTTCCGACCGCAGGCGATCCGTCGGCGGAGACGGAGTTATTTTGATCTGCCCGTCGGACAAAGCCGATTTCAGAATGAGAATGTTCAACGCGGACGGCAGCGAGGGCAAAATGTGCGGAAACGGCAGCCGCTGCGTCGCGAAATACGTTTACGACAAGGGTCTGACCAAAAAGACCGACCTCACGCTCGAGACGCTTGCGGGGATAAAAACGCTCAAGCTCCACGTTAAGGGCGAGAAGGTCTCGGCGGTCACGGTCGGAATGGGAAAAGCCGATTTTTCGCCCGAGGCCGTGCCGGTGCTTTTCGGCTCCGAGATGATAAATTCGCCGATAGAGGCCGCCGGAAGAGAATGGAAAGCCACCGCCGTCTCGATGGGAAACCCGCACTGCGTTATCTTTTGCGACGAGGACGTTTTGGAACTGCCTCTTGAAAAGATCGGTCCGCAGTTTGAGAACCACCGCCTTTTCCCCGACAGGGTGAACACCGAATTCGTAAACGTCATCGACCGAAACACCCTGAAAATGCGCGTTTGGGAGCGCGGAAGCGGCGAGACCATGGCCTGCGGAACGGGCGCCTGCGCGGTTGCAGCCGCAGCTGTCAGAAACGGAATCTCAAAGGCGGGCGAGAAAATAACCGTTCGGCTTTTGGGAGGAGACCTTGAAATAACCGTCTCCGAAGATTGGTCGGTAAGCATGACCGGGCCCGCAGAAACCGCCTTCGAGGGCGAAATATAGCTTAGAAAGGGAATACATATGAAGATCAATCACAACTATGACAATATCAAAAAAAGCTATCTTTTCAGCGAGATATCTCACCGTCTGCGCGATTACACCGCCGCTCACCCCGAGGCCGACATCATCAAAATGGGCATCGGCGACGTAACGCTTCCGCTTGCTCCTGCTGTCGTTGAGGCGATGCACAGGGCTGCCGACGAAATGGGCAGAAAAGAGACTTTTCGCGGCTATGTTGACGACAACGGCTACGATTTTCTCATCAACGCGATAAAGGGCTATTATTCTACCTTCGGCGTAGACCTTGATTATTGGGAGATTTTCGTCTCGGACGGCGCTAAGAGCGATCTCGGAAACATTTTGGACCTCTTTGACGCCGACAACACGGTTTTGGTGACCGACCCCGTTTATCCCGTCTATGTCGATACTAACGTGATGGCGGGGCGAAAGGTGATTTTCAGCAACGCCGCCGAGCAGAACGGTTTTCTTCCGATGCCCGACCCCGACGTTCACGCCGACATAATCTATCTCTGCACGCCGAACAACCCGACCGGCGCCGCGTATACGAGAGAACAGCTCAAAGTATGGATAGACTATGCGAAGAAAAACGGCGCGGTGATACTTCTTGATTCGGCTTACGAGGCTTTCATCACCGACCCCGACGTACCTCATTCGGCTTATGAGATCGAGGGCGCGAAGGAGTGCGTGATAGAGTTCTGCTCGCTTTCAAAGACTGCGGGCTTCACCGGCACGCGCTGCGGATATACCGTTGTTCCGAAAGCGCTTAAAGCCGACGGCGACCTCAACGCTATGTGGCTCAGGCGGCAGACGACAAAATTCAACGGCGTGGCTTATGTTATCCAGCGCGCCGCCGAAGCGGTCTTCTCGCCCGAGGGGCAAAAGCAAATCCGCGAAAACATAGCTTATTATCAGGAGAACGCGAAGATACTCATGAACGGGCTCGACCGCTGCGGAATAAAATATTTCGGCGGCAAAAACTCGCCCTATATCTGGCTGAAATGTCCGGGCGGCATGGGCTCGTGGGAATTCTTCGACAAACTTCTCGAAGAGGCAAACGTCGTCGGAACGCCGGGAGAGGGATTCGGCGAAAACGGAAAGGGCTATTTCAGACTGACATCGTTCTCGACCCACGAAAAGACCGCCGAGGCGATGGAACGGCTTTATAAAATGCTCGGTTAAAGAGCTTGAAAGGGAAAAATGAAAATATTAAAAGAACATTATCCGCAGTTTTTCAGCGGAATAGCTTCGGGGCTTCTGGTCGCCATCGGAGGCACCGTGCTTTTGAGCGTTGAGAACAGAACGGTCGGCGCCGTTCTGTTCACGGTCGCGCTGCTGTCCATATGCCTTATGGACCTTTATCTCTATACCGGGAAGATCGGCTTTGTCGCCGAGAGCTTCTCCAAAAAAACCGTCGCAGAGCTGTCGTTCGGGCTTTTCGGCAATTTTTTGGGAGCGACCCTGACCGGACTTATCATGCGTTACGCACGTCCCACTCTGATTGAAAAAGCCGCGCAAAGCTGCACGGCAAAGCTGTCCGAGGGGATACTTCGGGCGTTTGTGCTCGGCTGCTTCTGCGGAATGCTTATGTATGCCGCGGTGAAGATTTATCGCGAAAAAGGCAGCGTATGGGGAATAGTTTTTTGCATACCGGTGTTCATTCTCTCGGGCTTCGAGCACTCTATCGCCGATATGTTTTACTTCGCTATCGCAGGAATGATCAATGCCGAGTACGTCGGCTTCATCGTCGCAGTGGTCTTCGGAAACTCGATCGGCGCGGTGCTTCTGGCCGCGCTTTGGCGGCTGAAAAGAGGGGGAGGAAGCAGAGGGGAATAAGCAGAGGAAGGTGCTGCGTTGACTGTGATTTCTGCGGGCGCCGAACCGAGCGCTTAAAAGGTATCCATATTTTCCTCTGCCGGAAAATATGGATGCTATCGTCTATCACCCCACCCCCATCGAAAGTACAGCAGAAAGGCACATTTTGTAACGCCCCCGCCCCTCAAGGGGCGGGGGCCTCGATATCTTTCCCGCCCGCAGTCCGTACGCCGGGGGTGGGGTGCTAAACGATAGTATTCTTCTTACCCGTGGAAGCGGGGAAGATGAATACCTTTTACCCTCTCATGGTGCCTATCCTCAATATCGAATTCCGACTATCTGACTTCTGACCTCTGTTTTCTTGATGCAGCTTTAGCCGCATCGGGAGTACCCATTCCGCACGCATTATACAAAATTAAATATGTCGCCGAAGGCGACTCCTTGAGATTCTAACATCTAATATCTAATTTCTATCTTCTTGATGTGGCCGTTTAGGACACATCAGCCGCATCACCCCCCTTGATTTTTTCCTCTCTATGGTTTATAATAAAACTATCCCTACTGAAAGGACTGATTTTCATGGCGACAAAAAAGCTGTATAAATCCCGCAACAAGGTCGTTGACGGCGTCTGCGCAGGGATCGCGGAATATTTCAACATCGACCCGACGCTTGTCAGGGTGATCTGGGCGATACTCATTTTATGCTTCGGCACGGGCATTCTCGCTTATATCGTCTGCGCGATATTGATACCCAATATGCCCGACGGCACCGTTATCGTTGAGGACAGCGACGACCGCAGCTGAGAAAAAATCAATAAAATTACCGCCGATCAAGCAGTCGGCGGTATTTTTTTACCAGAAGTGTTCGGCGCTCGGGCAGTAGTTTTTTTGCGCAGCAGCCCTAAGCTCAACGAAGCAGCCGCACTCGCGGCAGATGCCGTTTTCAAGTCCCTCGCAGCTTCGGCAGATATCAAGGCGCCGCCGATATTCTTTATCGGGGGTCTTAATGTCCTCGGGTATCAGCGAGATAAGCTCGCCGACCTTTTTATAAAGCCCCTCGGGATCGACCTGCGCCAAAAGACAGCGCTTGCAAATAGGTCTTTGCGGCTCCATTTGTTATGAGAGCTCGATTGCGACGACCGAGCAGGCGCGGAGCGTAAAGCTCAGTCTTTCGCCGTTCAGCTTAACGCCGGCGAAGTTTTCGGGCTTGACCGCGTCGGGATGGTCGAAGTCGTTGAGAGCGTTGTAAGCGCCGGTGAGTATCTTCGCCGAGACGTTTTTATATTCCGCCCTCGGAATAGCGCAGTCAATCTCAAATCCCTCGCTCAGAGAAGCGTTTGAGATAGTGATATGCATTTTGCCCTCGGCGTTGACCGATACCGACTGCGACACCGCCGGGAATTTGCCGTCTTTGGCTTCAAGCTCAACGTTTTCGCAGCTCGAGTATACGAGGTCGGCCTCCATGTGCTCCTTATACATATCGAAGATGTGATAAGTCGGAGTTTTTATCATTTTTTCGCCCTCGGTGAGAAGTATCGCCTGCAAAACGTTCACCATCTGAGCGATGTTCGCCATCTTCACTCTTGCCGAGTGCTGATTGAACAGGTTGAGGTTTATCGAGGCGAGGACCGCGTCGCGCATGGTGTTCTGCTGATACAAAAAGCCCGGGTTGGTGCCCTCCAAAACGTCCGTCCAAATGCCCCACTCGTCAACGATAAGACCAATCCTCTTGTCGTTGTCATAGCGCTGCATAACGCCCTCCTGATCCTTGAGGATACGCTCCATGAACCAAGTGTGCTGGAGGGTGTTATAATATTCTGCCTCGTCGAATTTCACCGAGTCGCCCTTTTTCTGCCACTGATTTGTCGGCACGGTATAGTGGTGGAGCGAGAGACCCTGCATCTGCCACGGGCCGACGTTTTTCATCATGGTGTCGGTCCAGTTTACGTCGTTCGAGTTCGGTCCGCAGGCGATTTGCTGCTCGGCGCCGCGAGCGAAGCAGTGGAACTGCTTATAGAGGCTCGCATAGTAGTCGGCGTTCATCTCTCCGCCGCAGCCCCAGTTTTCGTTGCCGATACCGACGTATTTTACCTTCCAAGGCTTTTCTCTGCCGTTTTTCTTTCTGAGCTCGGTCATGGGCGATTCGTTGGCGCTCGTCATATATTCGAGCCATTCGGCGGCCTCCTGAACGGTTCCCGAGCCGACGTTCACCGCAACGTAAGCCTCGCAGCCGACGAGCTCGCAGAAATCGAGAAATTCATGGGTTCCGAACGAGTTGTCCTCGGTAACTCCGCCCCAGTGGATATTGACTATTTTTTTGCGGTTTTCCTTCGGGCCGATACCGTCGCGCCAATGATAAGTGTCGGCGAAGCAGCCGCCGGGCCAGCGGCAGACGGGCAGCTTTATCGCTTTAAGGGCTTCGATAACGTCGTTTCTTATTCCGCGGGTATTCGGAATGGGCGAGTTCTCGCCGACGTAAATTCCGCCATAGATGCATCTGCCGAGGTGCTCGGTGAAATGCCCGTAGATCTCCTTGTTGATTTTTGAAATTTTATTCGTCTTGTCGATTGTCATTTTCAAAGCTGTCATGAAATTACCTCCCAAAGATTTCTTAGCTGTATTTTACACATTTTGCCTTTGTTTGTCAACACTTACGGCTCAAAAACCTCAAAAATGCAAAAAATACTTTATTTTTTAACTATTGACGGTCTCTCATGCCGAGAAAATATCCGTGCGGGTCACATCAGCGGAGAGAATACCTTTAAAACCGCCTGCAAAACTGCGTAAAGTCCGCCCTTTTTCTTTATCTCCTCAAGGGTTATCTCCTGAGATTTTGCGAGCGTCTCCGCAAAATCGCGCTCGACGTCTTTCACGCAGGAGGATTTATAGCACAAAACGCAGTTTTCAAAGTGAAGATACATACTTCTGAAATCAAGGTTCGCCGTACCGACTATCGCCGCTTTTCCGTCCATAATGACGCTTTTTGCGTGAATGAACCCGGGGGTGTACTCATAGATTTTTACGCCGCTCGTCAGAAGCGCGCGATAGTTTGAGCGGGTGACCGCCATGATGATTTTTTTGTCGGGAATGTGCGGGGTGATTATTCTCACGTCTACTCCGCTGCGGGCGGCATGGCAGAGCGCGGTGGTCATCTCGTTGTCGAGAATGAGGTAAGGCGTCGTGACATAGAAGTGGTCGGTCGCGCTGTTCGCAAGGCCCATATAGCAGAGCTCGCAGGTCAGGTCGTCGGTCGAGGGGCCGTCGGCAAAGGGCTGAATGAAGCCGTCGCTTTCGCAGATAAGGGTGCTCGCATATTCTTTATAGTCTATTTTCGTCTCCCCGCGTGAGAAGTGCCAGAGCTGCAAAAATATCTCGGTCAGCTTGGTAACGGCCTGTCCTTTAAGCATGATGCCGGTATCCTTCCAATGCCCGAAGCGCTCGACCTCGTTGATATATTCGTCGGCGAGGTTTATTCCGCCGGTGAAGCCGACGTTTCCGTCAACGACGAGTATCTTTCTGTGGTCGCGATAGTTTAAAAAAGCGTCGAGCGAGGGCTTCATTCGGTTGAACACCGAGACTCTTATCCCCATCGCTTCAAGTTTTTTATCAAACTTTTTCGGCAGCTTGTTTATGGTGCCGATGTCGTCGTACATTATTCTTACCTCGACGCCCTCGGCGACCTTTCTTTTGAGGATATCAAGAATGCTGCCGAGCATTTTGCCCTCTTCTATGATGAAATATTCGAGAAAAACGAAGCGCTGAGCCTTTTCAATCTCGCGGAGCACCGCCGCGTAAAATTCCTCGCCCGAGGAAAAATAGACCGCCTCGGTGTTGCGATAGACCGGCGAATAAGCGGTTTTTTCGATATATCTGAGCTGCTTTGCAAGCTGAGGGTTCTCCGCCTCGATCTCCGAGATAGGATCGTCGGGGTTAGGCAGGGTGTTGCGCATCAGCGTGCGGTAATTTTTAAAGCGCTTTGCGATCCGGCGGGTCTGCTTTGACTTCGCAAAGAGGATATAAAGAGGCGCTCCGAAAACCGGCACCGCCATAACGAGCACCACCCACGGCAGCTTATACGAGGGATTCATGTTCTGATTGGCTATATCAAGCACGATGAGCGCCGCCATCGCCATTGAGATTATATAGTATACCGAGAATTTGTTCGCGAGAAATCCCACGAAAACGATAAGCACTATAACCTGAAAAAGCATAAGAAGCGCGGTGATAAACATTCTGCTTTGCAAAAATTTCAGCGCTTTTTTCATGTTTTGCCCTCACTTTCAAAAGCTGTGCTTCCATTATACACCTTTTGTCAAGGAAAGTAAAGATGGGAAATTTGAGATGCGTCCGAAGCGGACGTGTCAAGAAAGCAGAGGGCAGAGGACAGATTGGCAGAATTTCAAGGTGTCGCCTGCGGCGACGGTTTCAAACGGTGAGGATAGTGCGGAAAGGTAAGATATAAGTGAGGGGTGGGCGACGTTCGGCGGGAAAAAGGTATTCATCTTCCCCGCTTCCGCGGGTAAGAAGAATGCTATCGTCTATCACCCCACCCCCGTTCGCTATCTTCCTGAACGCTCCATGCGCACAAAAGCCCCGCAGGAGCTTTTGTGCCACAGACGCGGGGTTTTGCCCAAGAGGACGAGCCGCCGATTCGGCATGGCGGCGAATGTCCGATTGGTAACAAAACCAGCTTCTGTTGCCCTCGAGGGGCGGGGGCTTTGCATTTGTCCCTCCCCGACAAACGTACTGCGGGGGTGGGGTGTCTCAAAATAGTATTCAATCATTACCTCGTGAGAGGGAACGATTGAATACCTTTTAACAGCTCGGTTCGTCGTCCGCAGAAAGTATGTATAATGCGGCAAGCCGGCAACGATGAATACCTTTTTCCCAGCGAACATCGGGCGCTTTTCACACCCTCATCTTTCTTCGCCTATTCTATCCTCTATCTTCTATCTTCTATCCTCTATTCCCTAAATCCCCCTTGATTTTCCCCTCGAAATGCATTATAATATTCTCACCCCAAACAGAAAGGAACGTTATTTATGAAGTTTATCAACGAAATGCCGGCCGAGATGCTCAAAGAGCCGACGAAAAAGGGCGAGGTAGTGCGCCTGAACTATCGCACCGAGACCTATGACAGCGACGGCTCGAAGCCCCTTGAAAAGGGCGCTTGGGTCTATCTGCCGAGCGGCTACGACCCTAAAAAGCAGTATAATATCCTCTATCTTCTGCACGGCGGCGGGGTAAGCGAGGACTGGTGGTTCAAAATGTTCCCCGATACCGTGACTATCCTTGACAACATGATAGAAAAGGGCGTCTGCGAGCCGCTTATCATCGTCACACCGACATATTATCGCGGAGACGAGACCGACCGCAACGCCGACTATGTGACCGAGAACTTCTGCAAAGAGCTTCGCCGCGACCTTATCCCCGCGGCCGAGAAAGCGTACTCGACCTTTGCCGGCGGAGACGTCAGCGAGGAAAATCTCATAAAGACCCGCTCGCACAGGGCTTTCGCGGGGCTGTCGCTTGGTTCGATGACCACCTATCGCGCGGCGTTTTATAACAACTTTGACCTCTTTGCCTACTACGGACCGTTCTCGGGCTGCTGCGGACCTTTCGGCGACCATGAAAAAGAGGTCTCGAGGATAATCGAGACCCTCGAAAACGGAAAGAAAAAGGGCCTCGGGCTTGGCTATATGCTTTGCTGCAACGGAGACAAGGACATCGCCTATGCCGAGCACATCGACATCATGGGCAAGGTGCTCGAGCGCTGCGACTATCTCAAAAAGGGCGAAAACTACGATATGTTCGTTATCCCCGGCGGAGTGCACGACATGAAAGCGTGGCAGCTCCACCTCTATCACGCGCTTCAGGTTTTCTTCAAGTGAGCGAGCTGAAAAAATAAAATCTTCAAAAAGCAGACTTTTTAAGGTCTGCTTTTTTGGGGAGCACCGTCCGCGCAGAGTGTTTTTCGCCGTCCGATAGCTCCCTTAAAAGTTACAGCCGGGTTACAATTCGATTAAGATTTTAAGTTGGGGTTGACATTTGCACGAAAGCGGGATAAAATATATCTTGATTTTTTATGAATTGAAGCAGACGCTTTTCAATATGAAAGGATTGAACACCGCATGAGCGAACATAAAACTCTTTGCATGGGCTGCATGGAGCCGATCGACGAGGTCGGCGTCTGCCCCTTTTGCGGATATGACGACGGCGCTCAGAACCCTCCGAGCTATCTTCCGACAAAGACGGTTTTAGACGGAAAATACATCGTCGGAAAGCTGATCTCCGCAAACGGCGAGTCGGCGCTTTATATGGGATTCGACCGCGCCGGAGAAGAAAAGGTATTCATTCGCGAATATATGCCCGACGCGCTTTGTATGCGCGACCGCAACTCACCCGAAATAACTGTCAATCCCGGGGCGGTGGTGCAGTACAAAAACTATATGTCAGAGTTCATCGAGCTGAACAAGGCGGTAATGCGGCTTCGCACGATGCAGCACATCGTCGCGCCGACGGATATGTTCTCGCAGAACAACACCGCCTATGTGATAATGCCCTATGCCGGCTCGGAGACGTTAAAGCAGTATCTTGCCGACAATGCCGGCGAGCTGACATGGGAGCAGGTCAAAAAGCTGTTTCCGCCGCTTCTCACAACGCTTGCCTGCATACATAACGCGGGCATTCTTCACCGCGGCATAAGCCTTGAAAACATTCTTGTGACCGACAGGGGAGAGCTTTTGCTCACCGGCTTTTCGATATCCGCGATAAGGACCGTCAACACCGACCTTGCGCCCGAGCTTTATACCGGTTATTCCGCTCCCGAGCAGTACGCTTCGTCCGAGTGGATAGGCACATGGACCGACGTTTACGCCGTCGCGGCTGTGATGTATCGGCTGCTTACCGGCTGTATGCCCACCGAACCCATGGCGCGCGTCGGAAACGACGATCTTCTTGAGCCCGCAAAGATAAATCAGAACGTCCCTGCGAACGTCTCCAAGGTAATAATGCAGGCGATGCGCTTAAACTGCAACCAGAGGATACAGACCGTCACCGATTTTGTTACAAAGCTGTTCGAGCAGCCGAGCTATATGCAGAAGCTGCCTAACGGCGCCACCCAGACGATTCCGATAAACGTTCCGAGGCGGCGGACCTCTCAGCAAAAAAACGCCAAGAAAAACAAGACCTCGGTGATAGCGAACATCTTCATGATAATCGGCGCGTCGGTGCTTATCGGAATAGTGATAGCGGCGTTTGCGCTTTTGGCAAGAATGCTTATTCCCGGGCAGCCCGATTCTCCGGTGACTTCGGGCACCGGCTCGTCGGCAAATTCCTTCGTTCAGACCACCCCAACCTCGGAAAACCCACCCGCAACGCTTCCGCCTCAGAGCCAGACGCTTCCGTCCTCCTCCGAGACCGCGGCCTCAAAGCCTCAGGGCAGTATGTTCGTAATGCCAAAGCTGGTCGGTCAGCGATATGATTCCGTCGCCGAAAGCTCGACATGGAAAGAGCGCCTTGAATTCGAGGTGACATACGATTATTCCGACGATTACGAGAGCGGCATAATCTATGAGCAGGATATCGAAGAGGGCACCACGCTTTACCCGGTCCAGAAGGTCAAACTCTCGGTCAGCAAGGGGCTTAAGATAGTCGAGATACCCGACTTTATGAACGAACTCGGCTTCAGAATGACAAAGGAAGAATACATCGCCATTCTCGACGGACTTAACATAAAATACGAGTGCAGAAACGTTGAGACCCCGACCGAGCAGAGCGGGCTCGTCATGGGCGTTTACTGCCGAGAGACCGGAGGAGAGGTCGGAGGCGAGATAAACGTCGCCGAGGGAAACACTCTTTATGTCGATATTTCGGTCTTCAATCCGACCGGTCTTGCCGGATAATGCGGAATAATGCACAGAAACTTCACAAAAGACGCGTCGATTTTCGGCGCGTCTTTGTTGCAGATTATTATTGACTTTGAGATTTTACTGTGATATCCTAAATATAACTGCGGGGCAATCCGATTGCTTCCGAAGAAGAAAATTTTTCCGCAAACTTTAGTTGATGTTGGAGGAATAACTTATGGCAATGACAATAGGCATTTTGACCAGCGGCGGAGACGCCCCGGGAATGAACGCTGCTATACGCGCCGTAACGAGAGCCGCGATAGCAAAGGGCTATAAGGTAATAGGCATAAGACGTGGCTATCAGGGACTTATCGACGGCAATATGTTCGAGCTCGGCGCGCGCGACGTCTCGGATATTTTGCACCGCGGCGGAACGATGCTTTACACCGCCCGAAGCAAGGAATTCACCACTACTGCGGGCCTTGAAAAGGCAAAGCGGAATCTTGACAACGCCGGTATCGACTCCTTGGTCGTCATCGGAGGAGACGGCACCTATCGCGGAGCGCTCGACCTTTCTCATCTCGGAGTAAAGTGCATCGGGCTTCCCGGAACCATCGACAACGACATCGTCTGCACCGAATACACCATCGGCTTCGACACCGCTCAGAACACCGCGCTTGAGATGCTTGACAAGCTCAAGGACACCGAGATGTCTCACAACCGCTGCTCGGTCGTTGAGGTAATGGGAAGAAACGCGGGCCACATCGGCGTAAACGTAGCGGCCGCCACCGGAGCCATCGACTGCCTGACCGTTGAGGTGCCTTACGATCTCGACGATATCTGCCGAAAGATAATCGAGCAGAAAGAAGCCGGCAAAACTCACTTCGAGCTTATCGTCTGCGAGGGCGTCGTTCACGACGATTTCACCTCCGACTACATCGCGAAATATATCGAGCAAAAGACCGGAGTAACCTCCCGCGCGACCGTTTTGGGTCATGTTCAGCGCGGCGGAGCGCCGACCTGCTATGACAGAGTTATGGCGCTGAAAATGGGCTATTACGCCGTCGAGCTTCTTGCGAACGGCTATAAAAACCGCATAGTCGCCGTTAAGAACAACAAGCTGGTCGATTACGACATCGACGAGGCGCTCAGAATGCAGAAGGGCTATGACGAAAAGCTCCATTCGGTTTTGAGAGTGCTGTCTATCTGATAATTCATCAATTTCAAGTCACTAAGAGTAGAGCTACGAGCGTGAAACAGTGTCGGGCAGACGGGGAGTTGCTGCCCGAACAAAACGCCGCAAAATCGCGGCTGCGGTTCGTATCTCGCATCCCGCTTAACGTGCAAGAACCTATCGCCTTTTGCGGCGCCTTCCGAGCATATTAAGCAGTATGTATCAAAAGGAGGAATTGCCGTGAAAGGCTTTTTCAATCTCTTCAAGCGTTCCGCGCTTGAGCTTAAAAGCATACGCTGCCTGTCGGTGACGGCCCTGCTCATCGCGCTCGACCTCGCCATCAAGCTGACCACCACCGTTGACGGAAGCGATTCGCTTCACATTTCGTTCGCGTTCGTCGCGCTGGCGTCGGTCTCAATGCTTTACGGCCCGACCGTCGGCTTTATCGCCGGCATGATAACCGACCTTCTCGGCTTTGTGATACGCCCGAGCGGAGCTTTCGACATTCGCTTCACCCTGATAGAAGCCCTCGGCGCGATGATTTACGGCATATTCCTGTATAATATGCAAAACGACCGCTGGATGATCCCGAGAATAATCGCCGCAAAGACCTCGGTGGTGATAATCTGCAACCTCTGGCTGACGACTTGGGCAGTCGCCTCGCTGGCCGGAAAAGGCTTTTTGGCGATGTTCCCCGCAAGGGCGATAAAAAACATAATTCAGCTTCCGATAGACATTGTGCTGCTTTCGCTGCTTCTGCCGGTGATACTCAAAATATGGCAGCTCAACCCCGCGCACAAAAGGGTCATCGACGAAAATCTTCTGTTTTGCGACGGAAGCGTCGGCAAGGCGATGATAGCGATGACGGTCATAATAATGATAATCGTCATCAGCCTCGGCTATGTCGCGCAGTATCTCAGCGACCAGATAAAAGACCTCAAGAGCACGGTGAAATCTCAGAGCGAGCAGATCGAAAAATTCGACGCCGAAATATCCGAGATATATTCTCAGCTCGGCTTAGAGCGCCCCGAGGTCTCGGAAGAAGCGGAATAATTGTCAAAATGACTTGAAAGCCGAAAAGAAATATGGTATAATTGCCGCAGAGGTTTTTTCCGAAGCGGCTTCTTTTTGCCCGCCGGCTTCTATCGCCTGTCCCGAGGGAATATAATTAAGCGACGGAGGCGATATTATGAACGCAGAGCAAAAGGGCGTAAGAGCCATGAATATCGACATTGCGCTTGCCGCGGCGACCGCTGCCGGCGTTACCGGCGGAGTGATTTTAAGCCTCGGCGCGGACGAAAAAACGCTGATATCTTTAAGCGGCTCCGAAGCCAAGCTGTCTCTTGCCGCGGCGGGAGATTGGTTCGGCATCTTTTCTCATTCGGCGGCCGGAGCAGGGCTTATCCTCTTGGCGGCGTTTCTGTTGGGATTTTGCGCCGTCGCCCAGCCGTTTGAGATACTTCTTGCGTCGTTTCGGGGTCTCGGCCTCGGGGTATGCGTCCGCGGGATATATCTCGGAGAGGGGATATTCCGCTCGATGGCGCTGTTTTTGCCGTTTGCGACGGCTTCGACGGGCATATTGCTTTTGGGCATAAAAGAGGCGTTTCGGCTTTCGATGAGATATCTTTCGATCTCGGCCACCTCGGAGAACCGAATAGGGCTTCGTCGCGAGATAAAGGATTACGTTTTTAAGTTCATTGTCATGGCGGCGCTTATTTCGGCGTTCGCCGCGCTCGACGCTTTTATCGCATTGCTTTTGTGCCGGCTGACATGAACACGAAAGGACTGTTAAAACATGGGACTGTTTTCAAATTACGACAAGGTCGGCCCGGGCGTCTCAAAGGACCCCGACAAGAAGATAGCGCTGTTTCGCTATCTTGACATCGCCGTTTCTCATTTCTCAAAGCTGATAATTTTGAATTTCATCTTTCTGATAGCGCTGCTGCCCTTTGGCGGAATAATGTTTTTGGAGTATTTCGGGCTCGGAAACATAGTGTTTTACGTCGTCTTTGTTCTGATGGGAATAATAGTCGGCCCCGCGATATGCGGCTTCTCCAAGGTTTTAAGAAACATCTCCTGCCGAAGACCGGTCTTCATCTGGACCGATTACTGGCGCGCGTTCGCCTCAAACTTCAGGCAGGGCGCGATAATGGGCGTTATAGATATGTTCGTGATAGTCGCGCTTTCCTTCGCTATACCTATGTATTACAACATGGCGCAGACAAGCGGCGTTTTCAACGTTCCGTTCGTCATTTGCCTTGTGACGGCATTTATTTTCCTGATGATGCATTTTTACATCTATCTTCTGATCGTTTCGACGAATCTTTCTCTTTGGAACATTTTAAAAAACTCGCTGTTTTTGACCGCTATCGAGATAAAGACGAGCGTTATAAATCTTTTGGTAACGGTCGTCGTCGTAATAGCTTTTGCGCTTCTGTTTCCGTGGTCGGTCTTCACAATAGTCATATTCCCGTCGTTTTTGGGGCTTTTGTATGCTTTTAACTGCTTCCCCGCGATAAGAAACCGCGTCATCAAGCCTTATTATGACGCAAGGGGAGAACGTATGCCCGAGCTGAGCTATGTTCAGCCGAGCGAAGAAAACGAGGCTGTTTTTGTCGATACCCCCGAGACCGAGATACCGCAGGAGCCTCCGAAGAAAAAGAAAGCAAGAAAAATAAGGTGAATATGTAAGCCCGCCCCCGAAAGGCGGACTTTTGGCGTGCGGCTCACATGAACATTCCGCCGAGAATGTCCATCATCGAGCCGACCGAGCGCACCGCTTTCATTGTGTTTGACTTGAAGCGGCGCTTTTCGCTGCCGGTGGCGTTGGTGACGGCATATGTTATCACTCCGACGGTCATTCCGACAGCTACGCCCTTGCAGATAGAGGAAACGTTGATCATTTTAAAAACCCTGCCTTTCACAAATTTGTGTTTTTATTCTGCACGGTTTTTCCGAAAATAATCCCCGAAAACTCAGGGATTTTTGAGGGAAGAATTGGAAATTAAAAGGAGCGATTTTATGTCAGAGCTTAAAAGAGTCGCCGCGATACACGATCTTTCCGGCGTCGGAAGATGTTCTCTTTCGGTGATTTTTCCGACGCTTTCGGCCTTGGGGATACAGGTCTGCGCAGTTCCCACCGCGCTTTTGTCAACCCACACGAGCGGCTTCGGCGACGTTGTTTTGGAGGACATGACCGAGTACATTCCCAAGGCGCTTGCGCACTATATTTCCTCGGGAATAGATTTCGACTGCATATATTCCGGCTTTTTGGCCTCGGAAATTCAGGTCACGCACTGCCTCGAGTTCATGGAGAGCTTCAAAAACGCGCTTAGGGTGGTCGATCCGGTTATGGGCGACGGCGGAAAGAAATACCGCACCTACAACGACGATCTTTGCCGAAGAATGGGCGAGCTCGTCGCCGCGGCGGACATCATCACCCCGAACCTCACCGAGGCTTCGATCCTTTTGGGAACGGAATATCCGACCGCGCCGATGCAGGCCTCCGAGCTTAAAAAGGCGCTCGTCAAGCTGTCGTCAAAGGGGCCCGAAACGGTGGTCATAACCGGCGTTGAGATGGCCGACGGCGAAATTTGCAACGTCGGCTTTGACAGCGAACACAACGCTTTCTGGCGGGTGCCTTATGAGATGATACCGCGAAATTACCCCGGGACAGGCGACATTTTTGCGAGCATTCTCACCGGCGGCATACTCCTCGGAGACAGCCTGCCCATCGCAATGAGCCGCGCCACGGCTTTCTGCGAATATGCGATAAAAACCACCTTCGGCTACGGCGCCCCCGCCCGTGAAGGCGTCATGCTCGAAAAGTGCCTTCCCATGCTCGCCGAAAAGCGCAGCTTCACCGATTATCGCCCGCTTTGACCCCGCCGCGCCACCGCCTCCGCACAGTCCGCTCCGCGGACGCGCTTCGCCGACGGCGCGCCTCACTTTCCCCCGAAAGGAGCCTTTTCATTGACGCTTAATATCGTTCTTGTCGAGCCGCAGATCCCGCAGAACACCGGAAACATCTCGCGCACCTGCGCTGTGACCGGCGCGCGGCTCCACCTTGTAAAGCCGATGGGCTTTGAGGTTACAGATAAAAACCTCAAAAGAGCCGGTCTCGATTACTGGGACAAGCTGGACGTGACCTATTACGATTCGCTCGCCGATTTTTTTGAGAAGACCGCTGGCGGCAAGTATTTTTACTTTACAACCAAGGGCAGAAACCTCTATACCGAGGCGAGCTACCCCGACGGGTGCTATATCCTTTTCGGCAGAGAGGACGCGGGGCTTCCCGAGGAGCTTTTGCACAAAAACCCCGAAAGCTGCCTGCGCCTGCCTATGCGCCCGACCTTAAGGAGCCTGAATCTTTCAAACAGCGTCGCCATAGCGGTCTACGAGGTGTTAAGACAGTGGGATTTTCCCGACCTCGAGCGCGAGGGCAGGCTTACGAAATTCGAGTGGGAGTGATCTTATGGCGAGAATAATCATAACCTGCGGAAAACTTTGCTCGGGAAAGACGACCTATTCAAAAAGGCTGGCGGGCGAGCTTCCGGCGGTTCATTTTTCGGTGGACGAGCTGACGCTTTTGCTGCTCGGACCATACCCGGGCGACGTTTTGGACGAATATGTTGAAAAGTTAGAGGCTTATTTCTTTGAAAAGTCGATAGAGCTTGCAAAAAGCGGCATAAGCTCGGTAATAGACATCGGGCTTTGGACAAAAGCCGAGCGCGAAGCCGTCAGAAAATTTTACCGCGATAGGGGAGCCGACTGCGAGCTTCACTATATAAAGGTCTCCGACGGCGAGTGGAGGCGCAGAATCGACAAGCGCAACCGCGACGTCGAGGCAGGCTTCACACAGGCATATTATGTCGATGAAAACCTTTTAAAAAAGTTCGAGAGCTTCTTTGAGGAGCCGTCGCCCGAAGAGGTTGACGAGATTGTGGATTCAACGGAGACATAAAAATGATATTATGGATAAACGGACCCTATGGGGTCGGAAAAAGTACGCTTGCCGAGCAACTTCATCAAATGAGGTTGCACAGTTTTATTTTTGATGCCGAAGAGGTCGGCAATGCGGTAAGAGAGAATATGCCGCCGGATATGTTCAACGGCTATATTTTTGAAGGTTATGAGCTTTGGTTTGAATTCTGCACCATGCTTCTTGAAAAAATATCTCAAGGTTTTGACGGCGATATATTCGTACCGATGACTCTTGTGCATCCGGATTCCTTTGAAAAGATAGCAGAGCCGCTGATGAAAAATGGGATAGAGGTTCGGCATATTCTTTTGGAATCAGACTATAAAACTGTTCATGACAGAATTATTGAAAGAGGCGAGGAAGAAGGCTGTTGGTGCATGGAGAACATTAAACTCTGCCTTGAAAATCAGAGGAATTTTAGGAACGTAATCAGGCTCAAATCCCTCGGGGCAACTGTCCTTGAACTTGCGAATGAGGTTTTGCGGCGGATTTGAGGAAAATTTTTCTCAAACTATTGCTATTTTGCGGATAATTTAGTATAATATATCCGTCAGGTTACAAGACGCATTTTTTTGAAAAGGAGATAAATCATTATGGCAGGATTAAACAAAGTATCGGTAGACGACCTTTCGGTCAAGGGCAAAAAGGTTCTGGTACGCGTTGACTTCAACGTTCCGCTCAAGGACGGAGTCATCACCAACGACAACAGGATCACCGCCGCGCTTCCGACCATCAACAAGCTGGTCGCCGACGGAGCAAAGGTCGTTTTGTGCTCCCACCTCGGCAAGCCCAAGAACGGCCCCGAGGACAAATTCTCTCTCGCGCCCGCAGCTCAGAGGCTTGCGCAGCTTGTGAAGACTAACGTTATCTTCGCAAAGGACGACGAGGTCGTCGGCGAGAACGCAAAGAAGGTTGTCGCCGAAATGAAAGAGGGCGAGATAGTCGTTTTGGAGAACACCCGCTTCAGAGGCAACGACGAGACCAAGAACGGCGAAAACCTCTCGAAAGAGCTTGCCGACCTTGTCGATAATCAGGTCTTTGTTATGGACGCTTTCGGCTCGGCGCACCGCGCGCACGCTTCGACCGTCGGCGTCACCAAGTATGTAAAAGAGACTGCGGTCGGATATCTCATGCAGAAAGAGATCGCATATCTCGGCAACGCGGTCGAGAACCCGGTAAGACCGTTTGTCGCCGTTTTGGGCGGAGCAAAGGTCGCAGACAAGCTGAACGTCATCTCGAACCTGCTCGAAAAGTGCGACACGCTTATCATCGGCGGCGGCATGGCATATACCTTCCTCAAGGCAAAGGGCTGCGAGATCGGAAAATCTTTGGTTGACGACGAGAAGCTCGATTATTGCCGCGAGATGCTCAAAAAGGCAGACGATCTCGGCAAAAAGCTGCTTCTGCCCGTCGATACCGTCGTAGCCGATTCCTTCCCCGACCCGATCGACGCTCCTATCGCTATCGCCACCGTTCCGGCCGACGCTATTCCCGCCGACAAGATGGGTCTTGATATCGGCGCAAAGACCATTGAGCTTTTCTGCGCCGAGGTCTCAAAGGCAAAGACCGTTGTTTGGAACGGACCTATGGGCGTTTTTGAGAACCCCGTTCTCAACAAGGGCACCCTTGAAGTCGCAAAGGCCATGGCCGAGACCGACGCTACCACCGTCATCGGCGGAGGAGATTCCGCAGCGGCCGTCATCAACCTCGGCTTTGCCGACAAGATGACCCACATCTCTACCGGCGGCGGAGCTTCCCTTGAATATTTAGAGGGCAAGGGACTTCCCGGCGTTGACGCCATTGCCGACAAGTAACCGACTTACTGAGCAGGCAGGGCGGCGAGCTCTGTCTGCTCTTAATTTGAAAGAGGTCTGATATTATGTTGAAAAAACTTGAAGCGGTCAGACGGAGCGCCGACGGCAAAATCCTGTTTTATTTACTTTTGGGGGCGATTGTCGGAATGACCGTGGGGCTTCTGTTTTCGCCGAAGTATATGGGATGCTTTAACGGATGCGGCAATACCGTACCCGGTGACAATAACTGATATAGGAGATTTATATGAACAAGAATCTTAGAAAAGCCGTTATAGCCGGCAACTGGAAGATGAACAAGACCCGCCCCGAGGCGAAAGAGCTTATCGAAGCTATCAAGCCGCTTGCCGCGAACGCGGGGTGCGAGGTCATCGTCTGCGTGCCGTTTACCAACCTTGAAACCGCCGTTTCGGCGACCAAGGGCACAAATATTCATGTCGGAGCACAGAACTGCCACTTTGAAAAGTCGGGAGCCTTTACAGGCGAGATCTCGGCCGATATGCTTGCCGAGCTGGGCGTCGAATATGTTGTTTTGGGCCACAGCGAGCGCAGGCAGTATTTTGCCGAGACCGACGAGACCGTGAACAAGCGCCTCAAAGCCGCACTCGAAGCGGGTTTAAAGCCGATAGTATGCGTCGGCGAGCTTTTGTGGGAGCGCGAATGCGGCATCACAGAGGAGGTTTTGGGCAAGCAGTGCAAGCTGGACTTCTACGGGATATCCGCCGAGGATATGAAAAAGACCGTGATCGCATATGAGCCGGTCTGGGCGATAGGCACCGGAAAGACCGCGACTGCGGATCAGGCCGAGGAAGCCTGCAAATACATTCGCGGCGTCATCGCGAAGATATTCGGCGAGAGCGTTGCGAACGCGGTGACGGTCCAATACGGCGGCTCGATGAACGCCAAAAACTGCGCCGAGCTTCTCTCGAAAGAGGACGTTGACGGCGGGCTAATCGGCGGAGCTTCTCTCAAAGCCCCCGATTTTGGCGAGATCATCTCGGCGGCTTCCGTCTGATGTAAAGCAAATCGGCTTTACGGCATCGGCTGCGCCCTGCTTTTACGCGGGCTTAAGGCAACACTGCGTGTAAAGCTAAAGACTTTTACACTTGACAAAAAGGAGATAAACGATGAAACCATTAGTTCTGATAGTCATGGACGGCGTGGGGTTCTCAAAAACCGGGCTCGGCGACGCCGTGACCCTTGCAAACACACCGGTCCTTGACAAACTTCTCAAAGAGCGCCCCAACACCCGCCTCAAAGCTCACGGCGGCGCGGTGGGGCTTCCGACCGACGACGACATGGGAAACTCCGAGGTCGGGCATAACGCGCTCGGCTGCGGACAGATCTATTCTCAGGGCGCAAAGCTGGTCAACGAATCCATCGAGAGCGGAAAGATGTTTGATTCCGACACATGGAAAAACCTCGTCGGAAACTGCCTCTCAAACGGCTCGACGATGCACTTTATCGGGCTTCTGTCCGACGGCAACGTACACTCGAACATCAGCCACCTCAAGCAGATGATAGTCAGAGCCAAAAACGACGGCGTAAAGCGCGTTCGCTGCCACATTCTTCTTGACGGCCGCGACGTTCCCGCGACTTCGGCGCTTCAGTATGTTGACGATTTGGAGCAGCTTCTTGCAACGCTGAACGATTCGACCTTTGACGGTGCAATCGCCTCGGGCGGAGGAAGAATGAAGGTCACAATGGACCGCTATCAGGCCGACTGGAACATGGTCAAGCTCGGATGGGACACCCATGTTCACGGCTTGGGAAGGCAGTTTGAGACCGCAAAGGACGCGATAGAGACCTATCGCAAGGAGCTTGACGTCATCGATCAGGACCTGCCGGCGTTCGTTATCGCTAAAAACGGCGAGCCGGTCGGAAAGATCATGGACGGCGACAGCGTTATCCTTTATAACTTCCGCGGCGACCGTGCTATTGAAATTTCAATGGCGTTCGATCAGCCCGATTTCGACAAGTTCGACAGGGGAGAGGCGCCCAAGGTCATCTATGCCGGAATGCTGCAATATGACGGCGACCTCAAGCTGCCGAAAAATTATCTTGTCGCCCCGCCCGAGATCAAAAACACTCTTTCCGAGCTTTTGGTCGCTCACGGTCTGAGGCAGTACGCGGTCTCGGAGACGCAGAAATACGGCCACGTCACCTATTTCTGGAACGGCAACCGCTCGGGAAAATTCTCCGAGGAGCTCGAGACCTATAAAGAGATACCCTCGGATAACGTCAGCTTTGACGAGCGCCCGTGGATGAAGTCGGCCGAGATCACCGACGACGTTATCGCCGCCCTCGAGAGCGGAAAATACGACTTTATCCGCTGCAATTTCCCTAACGGAGATATGGTCGGTCACACCGGCAACCTTGACGCCACGATAACCGGCGTCGAAGCGGTCGATCTCGGTCTCGCGAGAATTTTAAAGGCTGCCGACGCAGTCGGGGCGACCGTTCTTGTGACCGCCGACCACGGCAACGCGGACGAGATGCTCGAAAAGAACAAAAAGGGCGTGATCCAAGTACGCACCGCGCACTCTCTGAACCCTGTTCCGTTCATCATCTATGACAACGACACCGATTACGTCATCAAGCCGGGCGAGTACGGCCTCGCAAACGTCGCGCCGACCGTTGCGAAGATTCTCGGCATCGAGCCCCCGGCTTGCTGGGAACCGAGCATGATCTGACCTTTCGCGAAATATTAAAAAGCAGGCGGATTCGTCTGCTTTTTGCTTTAAAATCGAGGTTTGCGCGTTATCCCTGCCTTTGCCGCAAGCCGTGCCGAGCGGGGAAAAGGTATTCGCAAAATCCCGCCTCGTGGTGGAATTTTAGCGAATGCTATCGCTCATCACCCCACCCCCTCCATGTTGCCTGCGGGCAGGAAAAATAGTGGAGCCCCCGCCCCTCGAGGGGCGTAGTTCCCCACACTTAAAGACCCGCACCCACGCTTACAGTATTAGAGACCCCAGTCAATCCATGCACAGGACTGACTGGGGCTTTCTTGATTATATTACAACATTCACAATCAGCCTCGTTGCCAGCAAAAACGCCATGACAAAGGCAAGATAATGTTTTCGTTATTTCTTAATACTCACAAGCTCAATCCCTTCGTCTTTTCCGAGATTACGGCTGTACAGCTTTTCCGTAGAGTTGCACCAATGCTCATGGACACCCAAGTTCGTGACTGTATGCCCCTGACTGTCCGTGTAGATTGTGCCGGACGGCGCGTTCCCGACAAGTCCGGCCTCATGCAGATAATTTTCTACCGTGGAATCGCCGCGCAGCGCTCCGTTATAATCCGTGACTGTCGGTTCGTTCATCAGAAAGTCTGCGCCAACCGAGTCAATTGCGACCGGGTCCTGAGAGACAAACACGCTTGATGTGTAATCCCCGTTAAAGGGTGCCTGCTGCCATCTGGAATTATCCCCGGTGATGGATGCTCCCTCGCTTGGCGCACAGATAAGCGCGTCCAGCATATAAAGCACCGTCTTGCCGCCGAGGTCGGCGTTTGCCATAAGGTCAACAAGCGGACTGTAAATACCCATTTCGTTTCTTGTGAGCCACTGGTGAAGGTTTGCACCTTCCGGCGGGCGCATGGTGTTGCCATTGATAAATGAACCGAAGTGATTTTTGCCGCAGAGGGTAATGCCGTAGCTGTGACCTTTGAGATTGGCAAGGTTGATGACATACGCCGCCTCGGTTACACAGGTTGGAAGATAGTTGACCTTGCCGCTGAATTCATGCGACCAGACAATGGGAGCAGACTCGTCCGCCACACCGGTATCCCGGTCCACAAAGCGGACGCCTTTCAGTTCTTCCTCGGTACACATCTCTACCATGTAGTCCGGGAACAGCCGAGACACGTCATAGACGGTGATGTCCTCCGGTGCGACGCCGGCTTCCTCTACCAGTGATGTGAGCAAGGTTTTCAGCAGAACGGGGTTCGTGTAGCTCATTTTTGTTTCGCCGGAGGTGTCGTCATCATAGACGGCGGAGCCGTTGATGTTGGCTTTGATAGCTATTTTTTCGCCCGCTTTATACCCGCCGCTTTTGCCATGCGCTGCATTATGAGCGGTGAAAAGCGCCGTCCAGCCGTCTCGGGAGGTATCTTTCCCACTGAGCGCGGCGATGGAGTCATTGACCATACTCAAGATGACACTCTCATCGAAGTGGTCAAGCTCCCACCAGTAGCCGTTTCCGTCCCAGTCCACGCTGTCCGGGTCGTAGGTCCAGACCACACGTCCCGGCATGGCGCCGATGCCTGTGCCGTAGGGCTCATGCTGTGGATAGACGTTATCATATTCTTTGCTTGGGATAAAACTGTAGGTTGTATTTTCCGTATTCTGTTCCTCCTTTTTACCGGAAGAAAGTTCCGATGACGGTGAATTTCCCGTCCTTTCCGTATTATTTGAAAATTCCTGATTGCCGCCGCAAGCAGGACAGCAGAAAATCATCGCCAATAAGAGAACCACCGAAATCAGCCGTTTCACCTTCACCCCTCCGTTTCTGTTCGCTTGATATTTTTATTTCAAGTATTCCGCGAAAAACTGCGTGAGCTTATCAAACGGTATTGCATTCTTTCCTCCGCCGTCGTACAGATCGGTGTGGACGGCGTTTGGAATGATAAGCAACTCCTTGTTTTCCGTGTACTTGCTGTCCTTGACCATAGCAGCATAAGCGTCCTTGCTGAAATAGCAGGAGTGCGCCTTTTCACCGTGCATAATCAAAACGGCACTGCGGATTTCATTTGAGTATTTGAGAATCGGCTGATTCATGAAAGATTCACACCCGATCACATTCCAGCCGCCGTTGGAGTTGAGAGATCGCTTGTGGTAGCCGCGCTCGGTTTTGTAGTAATCGTAATAATCCTTTACGAAGAACGGCGCGTCCTCCGGCAGCGGATCAACCACACCGCCGCCAAGTGCGTATTCTCCCGCCTTCAAATCCGCAAGCCGCTGAGCGCACATGGCCGCTTTTTTCTGATACCGCGCTTCCTCGCTGTCCTCGGCGTCAAAGTAGCCGTTGGCATTTACTCTTGTCATGTCGTACATGGTGGAGGCTACGGTCGCTTTGACTCTCGTATCCAGCGCCGCCGTGTTCAGCGCCATGCCGCCCCAGCCGCAGATGCCGATAATACCAATTCGGTCAGGATCGACTTTATCGTGCAGCGACAGAAAATCCACCGCTGCCATAAAGTCCTCAGTGTTGATGTCGGGGGACGCCATGTAACGGACGTTACCGCCGCTCTCGCCGGTGAAGGAGGGGTCAAAGGCAACCGTCAGGAATCCTCTTTCCGCCATGGTCTGTGCATACAATCCCGCCGCCTGCTCCTTCACCGCTCCGAACGGCCCGCAAACGGCAATCGCAGGAAGCCTTCCTGCCGCATTTTTCGGCACATACAAATCTGCCGCCAGCGTGATGCCGTAACGGTTCACAAAGGTCACCTTGCTGTGGTCTACCTTCTCGCTCTTTGGAAAGGTCTTATCCCATTCCGCCGTGAGTTTCAGTTCTTCTTTTTTCATGATGTTTCCGTCCTTTCGTTATTTTATTGATTGTTTTTCGGTTTGCCGTATCAGGTAATCCATAAGATCTACCCGCTTCTGGCTTTCGTGCATCTTATCAAGCAGACCGCAGCGGCATTGTTTGAGAAATCTTGTCAGCTCGCTCAGGCTACCCGACTGCAAAATGCGCTCGGCTTTATTGATTTCATCAGCTGTACAGCCTGCGTCGGCCATTCCTGCGAGCAGACTTTCTGCTTGTTCGCTCATCATTTCACCCTCTCTGCGCCCGTCTTTTTTCTGACATCTACAGTATAGCACATTGACATACCCCTCGCAAATAGTTATAATGAATATCATGATATTTATTTTTGGAATATCACGATCAGGAAAGGAGGACATCAATATGGAAATTCGTACTTTAAGATACTTTCTCGCCATTGCAAGAGAAGAAAACATGACCAAAGCCGCAGAGATTCTGCACGTTACACAGCCCACTCTTTCCAAAACGCTGAGGGCATTGGAGGACGAGCTTGGAAAAAAGCTGTTCACACGGCACAGCTTCAGCATTTCGCTGACCGAGGAAGGAATGCTTCTCAGAAAGCGGGCGGAGGATTTAGTTTCGATGGCGGATAAGATCATCGGCGAATTTGTGTCTTTGGACGATGTAACCGGTGGAGATATTTATTTTGGACTGGCTGAGTCATATCAAATTCGTTATCTTGCACAGGAGATCAAGCGTTTCAAAGAGATTTATCCCGGTCTGCGCTATCATATCAGCAGCGGGGATACGGAACAGGTCACAGAAAAGCTGGACAAGGGTATTCTTGACTTTGCCGTACTTGCGGAGGAGCCGGATACAGCAAAGTATCACTATCTCACTTTTCCAGAAGCAGATGTGTGGGGATTGGTTATGCCGAGTGATTGCCGGCTCGCAAGGAAAGAACGCATATGCTTCGATGACCTTGTCGGGCTGCCACTGTTTTGCTCGGAACAGGGTTGGCAAAAGGATATTGCAAAATGGTCCGGGGAACGAATCGATGAATTACATCTTGAAGGCTCATTCCGGCTCTCTTATAACGGTTCTCTTTTTGTGCGCGAGAGGCTTGGTTATCTATTGACATTTGACCATTTGATTGATACAAGCCCGACAAGCGGACTTGTGTTCCGACCGCTTACACCGAGGCTTGAAACGAAGCTCTTTCTCATCTGGAAAAAGTATCAGACATTCACGCCGATTGCAGAGCGGTTTCTCGCCGGGGTCAAAACGAACTTTGGGGAACACAGCACAAAACAGTCTGAATAACTTTCTGTGAATAAACAGGAAATCGAAAGCGCTTGTGTTTCGGTTCCTTTAATAGAGCAGTTTTTACAGATTTCATAGAGCAAGATTTTACCGCGGGACCAAATTTCGCGTATGCACGCGGGGTTTTGTCTGCGCGACAACCGAGGCGGTCGTTAAACAACGCGATTAAAACTCTTTGAGCCAACCGAGGCGATCGTTTCCGCCGAGGGCAGGCGAAAAGATAGTTTTAACGCTTTGTTTGTCGAGAGCGGTCGCGCAGCAACAAAACCAGCTTGCATTATGCTCATTTTGTCTGCGCGGGAATCTTGTTGGGGAGCGCCTTCCCCAAACCCTATTAAAAATCGTCAATGTCCTAATGCACATTGACGATTTGCTTGTTAAAATATCTTGTTTGCTCCTATCACACCGACACCCATGTGCTGCCCCGGATACCCCCAAGGTCGAACAGACTGCACCCCGCGAGCACCATCCACACGGCGACCATGCCGGACGCGGGGCAGTAGCCCTCCTTGCCGTTTTTGTCGCGACCGTGCACTATCACGGCGAAGTTTGAAAGCTCTAAAAGGATCTCCTGAATTTCTGATTTTTCCAAGCCCGTTTCGGCGCAGATTTCGTCAACTGTAGCCGTATTTTTCGCGATGATTTTGACGACGGCAAACACAGTCTCATCTGTAAAAAGACTAATCAGATTATTGATTCGTGTTCTGTCCATCTTCAGACAATAGTCCGCAAAATCGGTTCCCGACATCACAAAACCCATGCCGTGCGGGTCGGAAACAAGGACATTTTTGCCGTTTTCAAGGCATATACTGAGCTCGTCGTTCCTTGACACAACGACATCTTGATTCATCATTCGCGAAATCGCCTGCCTAACCGTTTCGGCGCGACCGTTTTTCATCGCAAATTCGCAGAAATCGCCTATGATCTGTGGGCTTTCGGGATTTTCAGCGCGCTTTCCGCCCAGAAGCGAGTCAAGCGTAGTGCCGAGCACATCGCACAGGTCGGGCAGAATTAAGATGTCCGGCATCGCCTCGTCGCGCTCCCATTTTGAAACGGCCTGCCCCGAAATCCCCAGCTTCTCGCCGAGCTGCTCCTGCGTCAGCCCCGCCGCCTTGCGAAGTTCGATAATTTTTTGTGAGATAGTTTTTTCCATAGATTTACTCCTTTTTGACATTTTGAAGATCTTCTGCCGTCATTTTAGAGCATTTTTCTCGGAAAGTCAACAAACCATTCGGCGAATTGACTAAACCGGTGGTTGGAAAAATCCGATGCATTTTTCGGGACATCAGGCGGTTATTTGCACACATTCTGACGGACACAATCATAGCGGGAACATTCATTGTCACATTGTCATCAACAGCTTGCGGATTGCTGACACGCCGTTTCTTGAAACCCGGTGTGTCCATGGTCGATTCGTATGTATAGATGTGCGCCTTTAGTTCCTAAAAGGTTTTTCACCGTATCTTAAAATGCTTCTTAATCCTGTCGGAACATATAACTTTGCCCTTAACAGTGATGCTTTCAACATTTTCAATAACGAGATCATCAAACTCACTGTCTATACCCAATAGTCCATAGCCTTTGATTTTTATCTTGAGCTGGTTTTCCTTTGCTTTCAGTAGTTCTTCTTTTTCAAGAGACATAACCCCGATAAACCACCTGAAATCCAGATCATTTTGCTGCTTGCTCATCTCTTCGATGACCGACTTTCTCTCATTAAGCGCTTGCCTTACAGACTGATTGATGAAATCGCTTCGGTTAGAATAATATCCCTTATCGACCAACAGGTCAATTTGAGAAAGTGTTGCGATGTTCATGTTTACTGACACCTTTTCGCTTGTTTCCATGAGTATACCTCCGATTTGTAATATGCTCCAATTAGAGCATATTTAGAATATCATGCATTTTTACTTTTGTCAAGAGGAAAAAATTTATTACAATGAAAACGCCCCGGCGATTCTGTTATCGTCCAGAGCGTTCCTGTCTGCTGTTCAGGGTCGTTCCCGTTAGCTGCCGGCAAATGTGATAAGTAGATAAAAATAAATAATTACGACCACATCAACCTTTGCGAGTGCTATGAGCCACTGGACTTTCCGTCCAAGGAGATTATGAAAGCATGGAAACGTGAGAGCGAACCGGTACCGAAGCCTTTTTTACGAAACCGAGCTTGACAGTGAGAAATTTTTTTACATAGGGAACAACCGCATCAAGGTTTCGGAACATTTTAATAAAGACGGCAAGCCAATAGAAGATTTGCTCGAAGATGTTATAAAATATCCTGCAAGACCATCACTTTAAAGCCTGAAATCGCTACATGCTTATGATATAATTTTATTGTATTGTAAGCGTGGGTGCAATGCAAGCTGGTTTTGCAGCCAATCGGACGTCGCGGACATAAACGCCCGCCCGCTCGTCCTCTTGGGCAAAACCCCGCGTGCATGTAAAAAGGAGGTTAAAATGACACCCAACAATGCAAAATATAGCGACGCGCTCTCTACATGAGGTTAAGTAAAGATGACGAGAATTTTGGGGATAGCGTTTCGATTGAAACGCAAAGAATAGTCCTGCAAAAATTCGCGCAGGAAAATGGATTATTTGTGTACGACGAGTACGTAGATGACGGTTGGAGCGGCACGAACTTTGAACGACCCGCCTTTCAGCGAATGATGTAGGATATTGAAACGGGCAAGGTAAACTGTGTCGTGACAAAAGACCTCTCCCGTTTTGGACGTGAGCACGTCACTATGGACTATTATCTCGAGTTCGTTTTCCCCGAGATGAATGTCCGTTATATTGCCGTCAACGACAATGAAGATACAGACAAAGGCTTATCTGATTTTGTACCGTTCAAAAACCTGTTTAACGAATTTATGGCAAAAGATACCAGCCGCAAGGTTAAGTCGGCGCTACACGCGAAATTCGCAGCAGGTGAGCGTACTTTTTCAATCGCCCCATTCGGCTATATGAGGCACCCCGAGGAGCATAATAAGCTGGCGATTGACCCCGACACGTCTTGGATAATTGAGAAGATTTTCGACCTCGCCGCTCACGGTGCGGGCGCAGGCAAAATAACCCGTACACTCACATCTGAAAAAATCCCTACCCCGGGATATTTCAACTACAAGAAATACGGGATGTTCTCAAAATTCTATGACAAAGCTCCCGACGAGAAAGCCTATACATGGACGATTAGGGCTGTCAGAAGCATTCTGTCAGACGAAACTTACATAGGCAATTCCGTTCACGGAAAGCAGACGAACGTATCTTACAAGAACAAGAAAAGCGTTCGCAAGCCCGAAAGTGAATGGTTCCGTGTTGAGAATACGCATGAACCGATCATTTCAAAAGACGTTTTCAATCAAGTCCAGAAACAGATTGTGAGCCGCAGGAGACCGATGAAATCGGGGAAAACGCAGATTTTTGCAGGGCTTGTGAAATGCGCGGATTGCGGCTGGTCACTAAGCTATTGCAATCACAAGAGCAAAAGCAGATCGACAGGATATTTCAACTGCTCGAAATTTCGTCAGCTTGGAAAGGCAGGTGGACAATGCACAGCGCATTACGTCAGGTATGATACGCTTTATGCTTATGTTCTTGCGAGGTTGCAGGATTGGATTTATCAAGCACATACGGACGAAAAAGAGCTTCTGAACAGGCTGCTTAAGACAAGTGACAAGGAATCCACAAAAGCCCATAAGAAACAGTCTGCCGAACTTGCAAAGTCGGAGAAACGCAAGGCAGAGGTAGACAGACTGTTCGTCAAGCTCTATGAGGACTGGACATCTGAGCGTATTACTGAGTACAACTTCAAGATGCTATCACAGAAGTATCAGGCAGAACAGCAAGAATTAGTCGAAAAGATTGACAGACTCAAGACAGAGCTTGCTACTGAAAAGCAAACCACAGCTGATGCTGAAAAATGGATTGCCTTAATCAAGCAATACTCCGAACCAACTGAACTGACTGCCGAAATGCTTAACACGCTCATTGAGAAAAAGTCGTACACGAAGTCGTCAAAGACCCTGATGGCCTCAGAACACAAAAAATTGAAATATTTTACCGATTCGTAGGCAAAATTGATTAAAAACATATGTGCGTCTTTAAGTTTGTTAAACGGGCCTTTCCATGTAGTGCTTCCCTGCAAAACCCCGCCGGGGGGTGGGGTGATTTTAAATAGCATGAAATATTTTCCTCGAAAGAGGAAAATATTGAATTCCTTTATGCTATCGGCGCGGCGTTGGGACTATATCATTTGTCCGGCCCCTCGCCACCCTCTTCCTATTTTCTCCCCCGCCGTCTCCTCCCCCTCATTCTCCACCCCAGCCCCGTCACCGAATGTGCCTTCTACCCTCCACCCTCTATCCTCTACCCTCTACCCTCTACCTTCTACCTTCTATCTTCTATCTTCTAACGTGGCCTTTTGCCACCCTCCCCTTGACATTTCCTCCGAAATACATTATACTATCCGCATAAGAAAACATCAATACTTCACGAAAGGCGGCGAGTTTAATGAAATACCCGTTTATGGACGAATCTCTCAGCTTTGAGGAACGCGTAGAAGATCTCATATCGAGGCTCACGCTTGATGAGAAAATCGCAATGCTGACGACATGGCAGCGCGGAGTTCCGCGACTCGGAATAGGCGATTGGCACATCGGGGCCGAGGTCGCGCGCGGTTATGTTTCGCGAGACCCCTCGGTGACGACGACGGTGCTCCCGCAGCCGATAGGCATGGCTGGAATGTTCGACCCCGAGTTAATGGAAAAGCTCGGCGAGATCGCCGGGGTCGAGGCCAGGATTCTCCATAGCCGCAACCCCCGCACAAATTTGATGCTTTGGGGCCCTACGGTAGATGCTTGCCGCGATCCTCGCTGGGGCAGAAACGAGGAAAGCTACGGCGAAGATCCGTTTTTGACCGGCAAAATGGCGGGAGCATATACCCGCGGCATGGCGGGGCGTGATAAAAAGTATCTCCGCACAGTACCTACGCTCAAGCATTTTTACGCCAACAACAACGAGGAGAAGCGCGGCTCCTGCAACGCCAACATCGACGAGCGCACCAAGCACGAGTATTACTACGAGTTCTTCCGCCGACCGATCTGCGAGGGCGGCGCGCATTCGATGATGACCTCATACAACTCGGTTTCGGGCGTTCCGTCGATAGTGAACCCCGAGGTCGGCTCGGTCGTGAAGAAAAAATGGGGGCTTGATTTTGTCGTCACCGACGGCGGCGATTTCACCCAGAACGTCACCGCGCACCGTTACTCCGACTCTCACGCCGAGACGCTCGCGCTCGCGCTCAAGGCCGGGACAGACATAATGACGGACGGCGCCGAGACGGTAGCAATAGCCGCAAAAGACGCGCTGGCAAAGGGTTTGATGACCGAGGCCGACATCGACGGTTCGCTACGCTGCAGCCTCCGCGCGCGGTTCATGCTCGGCGAATTCGACCCGCCCGAGAAAAACCCCTACGCCTCGCCCGACCCCGCGCTTTTAGACTGCGAGGAGCACCGAAAGCTCAACCGCCGCGCCGCGCTCGAGCAGGTGGTGCTTTTGAAAAACGACGGTCTGCTCCCGCTGAAAAATGCCGGCAAAATCGCGGTATTAGGCGATTTGGGCGACCGCTACTGCATGGACTGGTACACAGGTTATTCAAGTTATTCAATTTCGGTAGCAGAGGGCTTAAAAGAGCGCTTCGGTGCAGAAAACATCAAATTTGACGACTGCCATGACCGGGTCGTAATAAAATCCAAGCTCGGAAAATATCTCCGTGCCGATGATGACGGCGCGCTTTATGCGAGCGCCGACGATGTGAAAAGCGCCTCAGTTTTTATCAAAGCCGACTGGGGCGGCGAGGTGACCTACAAGCTCGAATCGAGCGGAAAATTCTTCACCGCCGAGACCTTAAAGGCCGACTCCGACACCGCCTACCGCTGGTTCAATCAAGAGCTTTTGCGCCCGCAAAAAACCGAGGACGGAATAACCTATGTGACCTATTTTAAGGACAAAAAGCTGTGCGTATCCGACGGCGGAAAGATAGCGGCCGCGCCGCTCAAAAACCCGCGTCCCGAAACGCTTTTCGAGGAAGAAATAATATCTTCGGGAGCGGCTCGTGCGGCGGATCTTGCTGCCTCGTCGGATACGGTTTTGATCTGCGTCGGCAACGACCCGATGATAATTGCCCGTGAGTGCTACGACCGAACGACGCTCTCGCTTTGCCCTCATCAGAGGGAGGTTGTAAAGGCCGCTTCCGGGGCAAACAAACGCAGTATTCTTGCGGTGATTTCGAGCTATCCATATGCCATTGAAGATGAGGAAAAATCAGTTTCAGCTGCGATTTATACCTCCCATGCCGGCCCCGAGCTCGGCAATGCGGTCGCCTCGGTTTTGAGCGGAGACTATAACCCGGCGGGCAGACTTGCGCAGACATGGTACAGAAGCGAAGATGAGCTTCCGTCAATTTTCGACTATGACATCATGAAAAACGGCGTCACCTACCTCTACTACGAGGGCGAACCGCTGCACCCGTTCGGCTACGGCCTGAGCTACTCCGAGTTCGGCTATGAAAACCTCGCTGTAAGCCGTTTTGCAGGCGCAACGCACATCTCGTTCGACATGAAAAACGAGTCGAAAATCGACGGTGAGGAGGTCGCTCAGGTATACTTCACCGCGCTGAATTCGCGTGTAAAACGTCCTTTAAGACAGCTATGCGGTTTTAGCAGAGTAAAGCTCAGCGCCGGCGAAGCCAAAAGGGTAACGATCGCCGTTCCCGACACAGAGCTGAAAATCTACGACGTCACGCGTGAGAAATTCTGCGTTGAAACCGGCGAATACGAGTTCTTCGTCGGCGGCTCGAGCAACGATAAACGGCTTTGTAAAATGGTTTACGTCCGCGGCGAGAAGATACCCCCGCGCGACCTCGGCAAAACCACAAAGGCTATAAACTATGACAAATTCTCGAATTCCGAGATGATGTTCTCAAAATGCGAGAATCGCCACTATATGCGCGGCGGCGAGCTGACCTTCGCGGCCTCCCGCCTTTCCGGCGAGCGCAGCCTACAGCTCCGCTACGCAACGACCGGCAGACGAGGAAAGATCAAAGTCACCTTCGGCGACGAAATCATCTGCGAGGCCACCCTCAATGGCACCGCCAGCGAAACCGACTTCCGCTACATAACGGTTCCGGTGCTCCCTCGTCGCGGTGTCCGCAACCTCACCATCTCCCTCGACGGCGTTACGCTTCTCGATTTCAAGTTCGCTTAAAGTTACATACACTATTTAAATATCTGTGCAAATGCATATAAAAATCCGCCGTTGACTTAAAAGCATCGGCGGTCGTTTTTATTTTTTTGTAGCAGTGAGCTGCTCCAAAAACATGATAATAAATCAATAATCAGTGATATGTTAAGCTCGTTATATGCTCAATGCAGTAATATGAGAATCAGTCAATAAAATCGACAGAACCCGTAGCTGTATGATATACTGCTCCGACAGCTTTAGCATCATGAAGTGCATTTGCTGCTATTTCAACGCCTTTTTTAACGTTCAAAAGGCAGGCAGCTTCGGGGCGTGTTTCGCCTTTTATAGCCTCTTTTATCGCGCTTGTGAGCACGCCGACGTGACCCTCGCATTCGCCGTGAAGTGCCGCTTCAATGGCCCCACATCCGTCGTGCCCGAGTATCACAACGAGACGGCAGCCGAGGTGCTCGACCGCGTATTCAAGGCTTCCGAGCTGGGTTTCGGCGATGATGTTGCCGGCGACGCGAATGACGAACAGCTCGCCGATGCCGCAGCCGAAAATCGCCTCGGGGATCACCCTCGAATCGGAACAGGCGACCACCGCGGCGAATGGGTGCTGCCCGTTTTTGTACGTATTTTCGCGGATCTGCGCGGAAACGTCGCCTAAAAAAGCGCCGCTCGCGAGATAGTTTTTATTGCCGGTTTTCAGGCGCTCGAGCGCCTCGGCGGCGGAAAGATTTGTCATGCTGCACCTCACTATTTATCAATTTTGTGGCCGCTTATCATGCGGCGCAATGAAGCTGCTTTTTGAACAGCGCCGAAAATGGCGAAAGCCCAATTGCAGGCGTAAGCCTTTATGAAGGCGGAATCATTCTGGATAGGTTAAGCCAATATTTAATATGTTATGTTATATAATTGCACTTTAGAGGGGGTGCTAAAATTATGCGCACTTGCATGGACCGGGTTTGAGGTGAGCGGTGTGCTGAAAGCGCAGCGAGGGGCTTGGATATGGTGCTGCGTTGAATTGGAAAGGGTTGGCAAGCGCGTAGAAACTACAAAAATGGCATTGTATCAACGGTTAGCGTGCTATGCTTTGGTGTGGGAAGCTGAAATTATAGCTGCTCGTGTGATTGAGGCTTTGGGCGGGTGCGCGTTAAAAGAGGTGGGCTCGGAGGAGCGCTACATTAAAATGAAGGCGAGCTGCGGGTTTAAAGAGGTGAGTGGCGGGGCTCGGAGGGCGCGACGCGCTGAAATGGTGTGAATGACAACGAGCGCAAAACGCTACAATGTAAGAAGTTGTGTCAATACTTAGTGCGTTATGCTTTGCGCACGAAAGTCAATATAATGTTGTAAGGTCAGCGCTTTTGGTGAGCTGTTGTTTAAAAAGGAGTGATTGGGTAAAAACGGCGGCGGGAGTGGAACAAAAACTGCGCGGGGGGATAGAACCGCGTGGGGGGGACAAAAGTGCGTAGGGAACAAAAAACGTCGAGTGAAGATATGCATGAGCGGAGTTTATGCCATCCGTTGCACTTTGTCAGTAAGTTTGCGCGTGCTTTTGGGCTATGGCAGTAATTTTATGTTGAATTTTTTGCTTTAACGGTGAGCCGGCGACAGCTTTTGCTTTTGCGGTGTGTTTATGCCGGATTTTGTGCTTTGGTAGTGAGTTTCACCTGCTTTTACCTTTGACGGCGAGTTGGCGCCGGCTTTCTACTTTGAAGATGAGAAAAGATCAAATGAAAGAGTATACGCGGTATGCTGTTTATACATGGGCGGGTCGCTGTTTTGAAAGGGGAGCATTTGCGGGGTTGCGGAAAGGGCACCGCGAAGCTGCTCCCCGAAAACAGCTGTTTTATCAATTATTATGTATGTTATTTAGTCTTAAACCTGAAAACGTTCCACGAGAGGGGCTTGAGGTCGGCGGTGAGAATTCCGCCCGAAAATGACGTCTTTTCGTTCTCTTTCGGGGATATCGCGCTCGGGTTCTCATAGCTGTTCGAGGCGTTCAGATCGTCTGAATACATCTCTAAATGCTGAACGAAGCTGCTCCCCGAAAATGCGGATAAATCAATTTCAAGCGACTGGGAGTCGGCGGGGCGGCGGTTGATGACGAACACCGAAAGCTCGCCTTTCTCCTCGTTGAGCGCCGCCGCGCAGTCAACGAACGGCACGCCTTCCTTGGTCGGGTACTGTGAGTTATCGTCAACCATGTAGGCCGGAATGTCGAAGGTTTCGCACTCGACCGCAGGCTTGAGCGACTCGCCCTGACCGAAATTCATTAACTGTGTGAACGGATAATAGGACGCCGAGCGCCAGACGTGCTCGCGGTCGGAAGCCGCAAGCGCGCCGAGACCGCCGGTCATGCAGCCGATCTTCACCCTGTCGGCGTGCCGCAAAAACGCAAGCAGCACCGAGGCGCTTCCGAGGGCGGGTATCATGTCGCCTCGGCGGGGCATCGGGGCTCGGCCGGGATACATATTGTCGGGGTCGTGGCGCACGAATTTGCGGTCGGGGTCGAAAACGTAATGGTCGGCGTAGAGATTGTGCGGCCCGCCGCCGAAACGGTACTCTCGGGGGGTGCGAGGCATGGCGCCGTATTCGTCGAAGGAGATCATCATTTTCTTCGGGCTGCGGCATTTTGCCTGAACATAATCGAGCATCGCACATTCGGCGTTGATGAAGTCTTCGTAGTAGAGCGCTCCGCCCAAAAGCGCGCCTAAATCACCGGGAGGCGCGGAGTGGTAATGATGCACCGAAAGATAATCGACCGACTCGTAACACTCGGAGACGACGCTGAGATCCCATTCGGGGAAATGAGCCATGAACGGCGCAGAGGAGCCGCATACCGCGGTCTCTATCGAGCCGTCTACCCATTTTATCGCCTTTGAGATTTCGTTTGCGCGGATACCGTAGCCTTTCGGGTCGCGTTCCCATGAGCCTATCTGCCAAGGACCGTCCATTTCGTTGCCGAGATACCACATTTTGACGCCGTAGGGAGCTTCATGGCCGTTTTTGCGCCTTAAATCGCTCCACCATGTTCCGCCCTCGTGATTTGTGTATTCAACGCAGGAAACGGCGTCGTTTATTCCGGCGGTGCCGAGATTGAGCGTATAGAGCGGCTCGGCGCCGACCTTCTCGGCCCACTGAAGATATTCGTCGTGGCCGACGTCGTTGGGAATGTATTGGTGCCACGCAAGGTCAAGATGGGCTTTTCTTGATTCGAGCGGCCCTATCGAATCCTGCCAGCGCCAGCCGGAAACGAAGTTTCCTCCCGGAAGCCTTATCGCGGGGATAGGAGTCGAGCGGAGAGCCTCGATGAAATCGCGGCGAAAACCCTGCTCGTCGGCGGTCGGGTGCTTGGGGTTGTACATCGTGCCGTTCACCATCGTGCCTATCGGCTCGAGAAACGAGCTGTAAAGCCGAGGGGAGATCTTTCCGATCTTAAACAGCGGGTGAAGAGTGATCTTTGCTTTTGCGGACATGGTGTGCCTCCTTCATAATATAATGTTCTAAAATCAGCGCTCGGTTTTCCAGAACTGCGCGCTTAAAGCCGGTAAAACGCTGCCTCCGCCGAAATCATGCTCGACGCCGCTTAAAAGCTCGGTCGCCCTGCCGCATTCAGCGTTGAAATGAGCGGTGAAATCGCTGTCGTCGGCGTTTATCGCGACAAGTATGCGCTCGGAATCGGTTCGGCGCTCGAAAATGCACTGCTTGTTTGTGAGAAGTATCGAGCGGAACGAGCCGTAGTTGAGGGCGGGAGAGCTTTTTTTGATCTCCGAAAGGCGGGAAATGAAGTCGCAAAGAGAGTTCCACTCGGGAGCCTCAAAGCAGGGCCGGAGCGCGTGGTCGCCGCTTCGCTTCTCACCTAAAGCACCCCACTCGCTGCCGTAATATACGCAGGGAATGCCAGGCATTCCGAATTCGAGAGCATAGATGAGCGGGAGGTGTCTTTTGTCGCTTAAAATGCTCGCGACGCGCGTTACATCGTGGTTATCGACAAAGCTGAGCATATGCTTGCCTTTGTAAAGAGTCCAGTTCTCGGGGCCGAATTGGCGCATGAGAGAATGGTTTATCTCAAAGAGATTCATGCTGTTGAAGCTGCTGTAAAGCCCCTTGTAACATTCGTAATTCGTCGCCGAGTGGAGCATTGAATCGTTGACGAGACGGTTATAGTCGCCGTGGAGCATTTCGCCGAGAAGGAAGAAATCGGGCTTTAACGAATCGGTGAAGCCGCGAAGACGCCGGATAAAATTCTCGTCGAGGCTGTATGCAACGTCGAGCCGAAGACCGTCGATGTCAAACCTTTCGACCCAGAAGCGAACGCTTTCCAAGAGGTAATTTATGACCTCCTCGCAGCGAAGATTCAGCTTTACAAGGTCATAACAGCCCTCCCAGCCCTCGTACCAGAGACCGTCGTTATAGCAGGAATTTCCGCCGAGGTCGATTCGGTTGAACCAGCCGAGATAGGGCGAACGCTCGCGGTTTTTAAGAACGTCCAGAAAGGGCGGGAAGCCTCGCCCGACATGATTGAAAACGCCGTCGAGAACGACCTTTATGCCGTTTCGGTGAAGCTCGGAGCAGACGCGGGAAAAATCTTCCTCGGTGCCGAGGCGAACGTCGATCTTTCGGTAGTCGCGGGTGTTGTAGCCGTGAGTGTCGGATTCGAAGACCGGAGAAAAATATACCGCGTTTACGCCGAGACGCTTTAAATGAGGGATCCAGTCGAGGACCTTTAAAATTCGGCTCGACAAAACGCCGTCGTTTTCAAACGGCGCGCCGCAAAAGCCGAGAGGATATATCTGATAGAATACGCTTTCATATGCCCACATCGCGATGCTCCTTTTAAAATGATCTGCAAGTTTTATTATAGCTTTTTTCGCCGAAAAGTCAACTGCGCCGAAAAATCACGCTTTTTGACCTTTTTGAGCGCAAAATTTAAGGACTGCGGACGGTTTTTTTGACAAACCGAGCGAAAAGGCGTGCAACATTTTAAAAAACCGCGGAAATTTCTTTGAGAAGATTTTTCGCAAAAATCGGCAAATTGATGAAATGCGCCGGATATTCGCCGAAAGGGTCGGCAAAATTTATTAAAAACGCCGATTGACAAAGGCTTTAAATCAGTGATATAATAGCCGATAACAAAAGCTGTGACGAAGACGGAACGCCTTGCAGCGCGTTTTTCAGAGAGTCGGCGGGGATGCGAGCCGATAAACGCTTAGGCAGTTCATATCACTTCCGAGCTGAAAGCCCGAGCCCCTTTTTGAAGGATGTAGACGCTTTCCGCGACTGCGCGTTATAGCAGAAGGCTTAAATCAAACGAGCCGGAGAGGCGGAATTTTCCGCAAGTTGAGTGGTACCGCGGGTATATAACGTTTGTTGTAACTCGTCTCAAGTTTTTTGAGACGGGTTTTTCATTTTTTATAACTTTTAAAGGAGAGATTTTATGAGCACAAACACTGCCACGACTTCGCTTTTTGAGGTGGCGGAGCGAATCAGGGAGATGCGCGAGATCATGGGCTGGAGCACCGCCGAAATGGCCGAGAAGACGGAGGTGACCGAGGAGGAGTATCTTGAATACGAATCGGCAAAGGCCGACCTACCCTTTACCTTTATCCACAAGTGCGCCCTCGCTTTCGAGATCGACCTTACCGACCTTTTGGAGGGCCGCAGCGCCGCGAGACTTTCGAGCTATACCCTCACGAGAAAGGGCCAGGGTCAGGTGACGGCGAGAGAACAGGGCATCGACATCGCTAACCTTGCGCCGAAGTTCCGCGACAAGATCGCTGAGCCGTACTGGGTCAAGTACGAATACAGCGAGGCGCAGCAGAATATGCCGATTCACCTGACAAAGCACAGCGGTCAGGAATTCGACCTCATCATCTCGGGAAGCCTTAAGGTTCAGGTGGGAAGCCACATTGAGGTGCTTAACGAGGGCGACAGCATTTATTATAACTCATCGACCCCTCACGGAATGATTGCCGTTGACGGAAAGGACTGCGTTTTCGTCGCGGTGGTGCTGCCCGGAGAGGATACGACCGAGGAAACCGTCAGAACGTCGGTCATTCAGGCTAACAGACCGCAGAAGGAAACCCTTTTGTGCGAGAGGTTCGTCGATACCGTCGAGGACGAGAACGGCAAGCTGAAAAGCATCAAGTTCAAAAACACCGAGAGCTTTAACTTCGGGTTCGACTGCGTTGACGCCATAGCGGATAAATACCCCGAAAAGCTCGCGATGGTTCACCTTGACAAGCATAAGGTCGAGCGCAGATTTACCTTTAAGGACATCAAGAGGGCCTCGAATCAGACAGCGAATTACTTCCGCTCGCTCGGAATAAAACGCGGCGACAAGGTAATGCTCGTTCTGAAAAGACATTATCAGTTCTGGTTCGCGATGACGGCGCTTCACAAGCTGGGAGCGGTCGCTATTCCCGCTACGAATCAGCTTAAAGAACACGATTTTATTTACAGGTTCGACCGCGCCGGGGTCTCGGCTATTCTTTGCACCGCCGACGGAGACGTTGCGGAAATCGCCGAGAGGGCCGCGGCTCAGTGCCCGAGCGTTAAGACGAAGATTCTCGTCGGAGGCGTGAGAGAGGGCTGGAGAGACTTCGATAACGAATATCCGCTTTTCACCGGAAAGTTTGAAAGACCCGAGGATTGCTCGGCGGGAAGCGATATGGCGCTGATGTTCTTTACTTCCGGCACCACCGGCAACCCGAAAATGGCAGCCCACGCGCACACCTATGCCCTCGGTCACTTCGTTACCGCGAAATATTGGCACTGCTGCGAAAGAGACGGTCTGCACCTGACTATCTCGGACACCGGCTGGGGCAAATCGCTTTGGGGCAAGCTGTACGGTCAGTGGCTCTGCGAGGGCGCGGTGTTCGTCTATGACTTCGATAAGTTCGACGCCTCGGATATTCTGCCTCTCTTCAAAGAATATAACATCACGACCTTCTGCGCGCCGCCGACTATGCTGAGAATGATGATAAAAGAGGACCTTTCGGGATACGACCTTTCGTCGATACACCATATGACCACCGCAGGCGAGGCGCTTAACCCCGAGGTCGCGAAGCAGTTTAAGCAGGCGACCGGACTTGAGATAATGGAGGGCTTCGGTCAGACCGAGACCACACTCGTTATCGGAAACCTTTACGGCGACGTGCCGAAATACGGCTCGATGGGCAAGGCTTCGCCGCAGTATGACATCGACATTTTGGACCCCGACGGAAATCCCTGCGCAAACGGCGAGGTCGGCGAGATAGTCATCAAGACCTCGGACGAGGTGCCGGTGGGACTTTATAAGGAATATTACCTCGACGATAAGCTGACGCTTGAAGCGTGGCACGACGGATATTATCATACCGGCGACACCGCCTGGAGAGACGAGGACGGATATTTCTGGTATGTTTCGAGAATAGACGACGTTATCAAGTCGTCGGGTTACAGAATAGGCCCGTTCGAGATCGAAAGCGTTATCATGGAGCTTCCATATGTTTTGGAGTGCGGCGTTTCGGCAGTGCCCGACGAGGTTAGAGGGCAGATAGTCAAGGCGAGCATTGTTCTCACCAAAGGCACAGTCGGCACCGACGAGCTTAAAAAGGAAATCCAGAATTACGTCAAGAGCCATACCGCGCCTTATAAATATCCGCGCGTGATAGCTTTCAGAGACGAGCTTCCGAAGACGATAAGCGGAAAGATTCAGAGAAATAAGCTGTGATGAACGTCATACTCAGATACGCCTGCTCCGAGGACGCCGAGGCGGTCGGAAGGCTTCACTACACCTGCTGGCAGGAGACCTACCGAGGTCTTCTGCCCGACGGCTATCTTGACAAAATGAGCCCCGAAAAGAGCGCGAAGATATTTCGCTCGACCGGCTGCCGCAACCTCATCGTCGCGGTATGCGGCGGCGAGATCGTAGGCGAATGCGGCTTCGGCGCCTCGCGCGACGAAGATCTTGAAAACTGCGGCGAGATACAGGGGATATATGTCCTGAAAAAATATCAGCGCCAAGGGATCGGCAGAAGGCTGATGTCGCTTTCTCTTGACAGGTTAAAATCCTACGGGTATACTAAGGCGTGTCTTTGGGTGCTTAAAAGCAACGAAAATGCCAAGGAATTTTACCGTTCGGCAGGATTTTCGCCAGACGGCGCAGAAAAGGCGGTTCCGTTCAACGAGATAAGATATATAACCGATATCGAGAGGTGAATATGCACAGGGTAACTCTTTTCGCCGGGCATTACGGCTCGGGCAAGACGAATCTTGCGGTAAACTTTGCGCTTAAACTTAAAAACGAGGGGAAGCGCGTGGTAATCGCCGACCTCGATATCGTAAACCCGTATTTTCGCACAAAGGATTCCGCGGAGCTGCTCGAAAAAAACGGAGTCGAGGTGGTTTCGCCCGAATTCGCTAACTCTAACGTCGATCTGCCCGCGCTGCCCTCGCAGCTTTACGGGGTGGTCCAGAACAGAGAACGGTATGCCGTGCTCGACATCGGCGGAGACGACAGGGGAGCTTACGCGCTCGGAAGATTTGCGCCGTATATTTTGGAGGAAAACGACTTCGAGATGATATTCGTAGCAAACTTTCGCCGCCCGCTGACCCTTAGCCCCGAGGACGCGCTCGAGGTCATGAAAGAGATAGAAGCCGCGGGAGGAATCCCTTTTACCGGAATCGTGAACAACACTAACCTCGGAAAGCTGACCGAGCCCGAAACGGTGCTCGAGGGGCTTGAGCTATCAAAAAAACTGGCGAAGCTGTGCGGACTGCCGGTTTTGTACAGCTCGGCCGAGAGAAGCGTTGCGGAAAAAATCAACAGCGACGGGATATTCCCGATAGATCTGCAAAGGAAAATTTTTGACTTATAACGGAGGTAGTTTTTAATGGCAAAGGTTACTTTTGAAACGGATATCTGCAAAGGGTGCGGACTGTGCGTGAACGCCTGCCCCAGAGGGATAATCGCCATTGCCAAAGACAAGATCAACAAAAAAGGTCATTCGCCCGCGGAGATAACCGATCAGTCGAAGTGCATCGGCTGCGCCTGCTGCGCGATCATGTGCCCCGACTGCGTTATTACCGTCGAGAAGGACTGAGGAGGAGATTTTATGGCTAAAGTTCTGATGAAAGGCAACGAGGCGGTCGCGGAAGCGGCTATCAGATCGGGCTGCCGCCACTATTTCGGCTATCCGATAACGCCTCAGACCGAGATAGCGGCCTATATGGCGAAGCGTATGCCGAAGATAGGCGGAACGTTTTTGCAGGCAGAAAGCGAGATCTCGGCCATCAACATGGTTTACGGAGTTTCTTCGGCGGGAAGAAGAGTTATGACTTCGAGCTCGAGCCCCGGAGTTTCGCTTAAGCAGGAGGGGATATCTTACCTCGCCGGCTCGGACCTTCCGGCGCTCGTCGTCAACGTTCAGCGCGGAGGCCCCGGTCTCGGAGGGATCCAGCCGTCGCAGTCGGATTATTTTCAGGCGACAAAGGGCGGCGGCCACGGAGACTATCACCTGATAGTTCTGGCGCCGGCCTCGGTCCAGGAAATGGCCGACCTCACCGCGAAGGCTTTTGACCTCTCGGATAAATACAGAATGCCCGCTATGCTTCTGGCGGACGGCACTATCGGTCAGATGATGGAGCCGGTGGAGCTTCCGCCCGAGACCGACGGAAACGCCGTCGAAAAGCCTTGGGCGGTGACCGGAACGGAAAACAAAAGGGAGCACAACATCATCAACTCGCTCTATCTCGTTCCGGAGCAGCTTGAGGTCAAAAACCTCGAAAGATATGAAAGATATAAGACCGTCGAACAAAACGAGGTGATGTTCGAGGAATATATGACCGAGGACTGCGACGTTTGCGTCGTGGCTTTCGGAATCGCGGCGAGAGTATCTAAAAACGCTATCACCGCGGCAAGGGCGAAGGGCATTAAAGCGGGACTTATCAGACCGATAACCCTTTGGCCGTTCCCGAAGGATATCATCGCAAAAACCGCCGAAAGGGTCAAGGGCTTCGTTTCGGTCGAGCTTTCGATGGGTCAGATGATAGACGACATCAGGCTTGCGGAAAGCTGCAAAAAGCCGGTCGCGCTCTGCTCGAGAGTGGGCGGAATGATACCCTCGCCGGACGAAGTGCTTAAAGCCGTTGAGGATATGGAAGGGGGAAAATTCTGATGGCGGTAGTTTTTTCTAAACCCAAGGCGCTTACCGACGCGCCTCTGCACTATTGCCCCGGCTGCACCCACGGGATCATCCACAGGCTCGTCGCCGAAGCGATAGACGACCTCGGAATCATCGGAAAAACGGTCGGTATAGCTCCGGTCGGCTGCGCCGTTATGGCTTACGACTATTTTGCCTGCGATATGGTCGAAGCGGCCCACGGCAGGGCGCCGGCGGTCGCGACGGGACTTAAACGAGCTATGCCCGACAGGATTATATTTACCTATCAGGGCGACGGAGACCTCGCTTCTATCGGTATGGCCGAAACAGTTCACGCGGCGACGAGAAACGAAAATATCACCGTTATTTTCGTAAACAACGCGATTTACGGCATGACCGGCGGACAGATGGCTCCGACCTCGCTGCCCGGACAGGTCACCCAGACCTCGCCTTACGGCAGAGACGTTAAGACCGTCGGATACCCGATAAAGGTCTGCGAGCTGCTCTCGGCGCTTGACGCACCGGAATATATCGAAAGAGTGGCGGTGAACAACGTCAAAAACGTTATGAACGCGAAAAAAGCTATCAAAAAGGCGTTTCAGAATCAGATCGACGGCAAGGGCTTCTCGCTTATCGAGGTGGTATCGAGCTGCCCGACAAACTGGGGAATGACCCCGCAAAAAGCCCTCGATTGGGTGGAAAGCGATATGATACCCTATTACCCGCTCGGGGTTTATCGCGATAAATCCGCAAAGGAGGCAAAGTGATATGGCTTATACTCAGATCCTTATTGCGGGATTCGGCGGTCAGGGAGTTTTGTTCGCGGGAAAGGTGCTCGCTTATAAGGGGCTTACCGAGAACAAACAGATAAGCTGGCTTCCGTCTTACGGACCCGAAATGCGCGGAGGCACCGCAAACTGCTCGGTGATAGTGAGCGATACGCCGGTGGGCTCGCCGATAGTCTCGGAGCCGGATATACTCATCGTTATGAACCTGCCCTCGCTCGACAAATATGAAAACGCAGTCGTTAAGGGCGGTTACGTCTTTGCGGACTCGACGCTTATCGAGAGAAAGGTCGAAAGAAAGGACGTTAAGGCGTTTTATATCCCCGCGACGAAAATGGCCCGCGAGCTCGGAGTGCCGACGCTCGCAAACATGATACTTCTCGGAAAGGTGATCAAGGAGACCGGAGCCGTGAGCATCGACGGGCTTAAAGACGCCCTCGTCAAGACCGTTTCGGCAAAGCATCAGGACCTTGTCGAGGCAAACCTCAAAGCGATAGAGGCGGGGTACAGGTACGAGGAGTAAAGGCGCGAAGGGGAGCGAGCCCGCCCCCTCCCCTTTGAGGGGAGGGGGCGAAGCAAAGGTTGGATTTCCGCCGAAAGTGCGGCGGGGGAGGGGTGGCTAAACGATAGCATTCTTCTTACCCGCGGGAGCGGGGAAGATGAATACCTTTTTCCCCCTCGGGGAGCTTTGTTTGAAATAGCGCCGAAATTTTTAGCCGCGCAAAAACGCACGCAAAATTCGCGCAGAAGTATTGCATTGTGACAAAAACGGTATTATAATGTTTAAGATCAATCGTTCAGGAGGCTTAAATTATGCTTGATATCAAAATTCAGAAAACCGCGTCGCCGAAAAAAATACCCGCAAAGGGCGAAAAGCTCGGATTCGGTCACATCTTCACCGACCATATGTTTATCATGAACTATACCGAGGGTAAGGGCTGGCATGACCCGAGGATCGTTCCTTTCGGAGACATTACTCTCAGCCCCGCGGCAATGGTTCTGCACTACGGTCAGGAGATGTTCGAGGGGCTTAAGGCTTATCGCGGTGAAAACGGAGAGGTCTATCTTTTCAGACCCGATATGAACGCAAAGCGCGCAAACAACTCTAACGACAGGCTTTGCATTCCCCGCATACCCGAGGAGGATTTCGTTCAGGCCGTTAAAGCCGTTGTCGCGGTCGATAGCGACTGGGTGCCTTCGGAGGAGGGGACTTCGCTTTATATCAGACCTTTCGTTATCTCTACCGACGCTCACCTCGGAGTTGCGCCCTCGAAAACATATATGTTCATAATAATCCTCTCGCCCTCGGGAGCTTACTATGAGAGCGGGCTCGCACCCGTCGGAATCTGGATCGAGGACGAATATGTCAGAGCGGTCCGCGGTGGAATGGGTTTCGCAAAAACCGGCGGAAACTATGCGGCTTCTCTGGCGGCTCAGGTCAAAGCCCATGACGGAGGATATTCTCAGGCGCTGTGGCTCGACGGAGTTGAGAGAAAATATATCGAGGAAGTCGGCTCGATGAACATAGCCTTCAAAATCAGCGGAAAGGTCGTCACCCCGATGCTCAACGGCTCGATACTGCCCGGCATCACCCGCGACTCTATTCTGCACCTCTGCCGCGAGTGGGGCTATGAGGTCGAGGAGAGAAGAATTTCGGTCGACGAGCTTATCGCGGCGGCACATTCGGGCGCGCTCGAAGAGGTTTTCGGAACCGGCACTGCGGCGGTGGTTTCGCCGGTCGGAAAGCTGAGATATAAAGACGACGTTATTGAGATCGGCGGCGGAAAAATCGGCGAGCTGACACAGAAACTTTACGACGAGCTCACCGGAATTCAGTGGGGAAAGAGACCCGATCCTTACGGCTGGAGAGTTAAGGTCTGCTGAGATCGAATAATCATACAAATTGTGGGCGGCACTTCCGAAAGATCGGATATGCCGCCTATATTTAATCTTTTTATTAAGTTTGCGCGTTAATTTAGACAAAAATTTGCGCAAGGTTTTGTGAAAATAACCAGTCTTTTATAAAAAGACTTCAAATACTTGACTTTATTTTTGTTTGAAGTATAATAAACTTAGATTTGCATTATTGCAGATTACTATATTTAAGGAGGAAATTATTATGAAAAGAATTCTTTCGGTTGCCGTGGCTCTCGTTATGGTTTTGGCGCTCGGAGTTTGCGCTTTCGCGGATGACCCGCTCACGCTCGACAACTTCGGCACTTCCGGCTGGGATTCGGAATATGACGCCGCCACAAAGACCATTACATTCAGCGGCGCTTGGACCGGACGCGGCTGGTGGATCGGCACGGACGCGCCCATGACCGGATATGAGGCCATAACCATCGAGTTTGAGGGCGGCGCTGCCGCTGCCGGACAGGTCGTTTGCGAGTATACCGACGGCTCGGAATCCGACGTTACCACATTCGCTGCCGGCGACGCTTCCGTTACCGCCGTTATCAAACCCGATTCGCCCTGCTCCCAGATATATGTTCAGATCGGCGGAGATCCGCAGCCCCTCGTTCTGAAGGCTGTTTCTATGGCCGCTAAGGGAACTTCCGCTCCCGCAGAGACCACCGACGCCGCAGACTCTCCCGATACCGGCATTGCCCTCGCGGTCATTCCCGCTATCATCGCTATCGGAGCCGCTGCGGTATCTAAGAAAAGGTAATAATTTTATTATACGGAGGAATATATTATGAAGAAAATTCTGGCAATCGCTTTGGCGCTTTCTATGGTTTTGGCGCTCGGAGTTTGCGCTTATGCCGAGGACATCGACGTCTCGGGCATGGACGTTGCTTTTGAGTGGACGACCGGAAAGGCCGCTACCGACTGGTGGACCACCAACGACGTTTTCACCGCCGATGAGGCCGCCGCTTTCTATGCCGCTTTGGCAACGGAGGGCGCTGTCGTTGAGGTCAAGGGTAACAACCCCGGCTCGGGCGGAACTATGACCAACTTCAACTTTGACTGGGACGGTCACGGACTTATGATGGCTGACGGCTATCCGACCGGAGATTTCGATCTCTTCGCCTCAATGGATACCCTCAGAGCTGACGGAAAGGTTCCCGATACCATTTCTAACGTTATCGTTCAGTTCAATATCTATCAGGATACCGAGACCGAGGTAACCGTTTCGAGGATCGCGGTTTATGTTCCCGCAGGAGCAGCTGCGACTTCCGATGACGCCGCCGCTGCCGATTCACCCGACACCGGAATCGCCCTTGCGGTCATTCCCGCTGTCATCGCTCTCGGAGCAGTTGCAGTATCTAAGAAAAGGTAATTAAATTTTAAATTACGGAGGAATATATTATGAAGAAAATTTTTGCAATCGCAGTAGCCGTTATGATGGTTTTGGCGCTCAGCACGATCGCTTTTGCCGATTATGACGCAGTCGCCGAGCTCGGCGGAACTCTTACCGGCAACAAGACCATTCCGATCCCCTCTACTCTTGACGTTTCCAACGGTCAGACCGTTACTCTTAAAGTCAAGGGTACCTCTTCCGATTCGGCTATCAGATTCTATCTCACCGGCCCCACCGATAACGAGCGCGTTACCGACGCCATCTCTGTTGAGGTCGTTGACGGAGCTTTCGAGGCGGAAGTTGTTATGAAAATCGATTCGACCGGAGCTATCCAGGGCAACGCAGATCCTACCGTTCTCATGATCAAGGGTCCTCAGGCCGGCGTTGATATCACCAACACCACTTTCGAGTCCCTCGTTTTCGTAGGAATTGACGCTCCCGCTGCAGAAGCTCCTGCCGACACTGCCGACGCTGCCGAGGCTCCTGCCGAGACTACCGATTCTCCCGACACCGGAATCGCCCTTGCGGTCATTCCCGCTATCATCGCTCTCGGAGCAGTTGCTGTTTCCAAGAAGCACTGATGTGAGTTAAAAATTGTCCCCGTCATAAGGCGGGGACTTTTTTTATTTCATTCCGAGTTGACGGGAGCGGGCCTCGCAGGCTTTTGCGGCGGAGCGGATTATTTGCTCGAAGCCGCGGGAGTCGAGGACCTTTACCGCTTCGATCGTTGTGCCGCCGGGGGTGCAGATCTTCTCTTTCAAAGCGGCGGGGGGAGCTTGCGATTCGAGAACCGTTTTTGCCGAGCCGAGAACCGTTTGCGCGGCGAAAAGACGGCCCTGCTCGGGGGTCATTCCGCTCTCGACGGCATAGCTTTCAAGCGCGTTTATGAACGAATAGACATAGGCGGGGCCCGAGCCGCTTATCGCGGTGACGGCGTCGAATTGCTCCTCGGGAACGATAGCCGTTTTGCCGAAGCTGTCAAATATCCGGCGGGCATATGAAAGCTGCTCGGCGCTTGCCGATTTTGAGGCGCAAAGCGCGGACATCGCTTCATTGACGAGCGCGGGGGCGTTGGGCATTACCCGAACGATCGCGGCGCTCTCTCCGAAAAGCTCGGCGAGCGTTTCAAGGCGCTTGCCGGCGCATATCGAGATTATTACCGCCGTCGGCGAGAGGACCTGCTTTATATCGGCGGCGAGGGCGGAAAGATCTGTCGGCTTTATCGCCAAAAGCACGCTCTCGGCGTTCGCGACAGCCTCGGAGGGGGTGGCGGCTGTTTTTACTCCTAACTTTGCGGCCGCTTTTTGAGCCTCGGGGACGCGGTCGGAAACGCAGATATCTTCGGGGCGGAAGATATTTGCCTTTAACGCGCCCTCGACTATCGCGGAGCCCATGTGCCCGAAGCCGATGACTGCGAGTTTTTTGTTCATGTTACCATTCCTTTCTCAGCCGACGGGCGGGGCGCGAAGCGCGCTCCCCGGCGGGAGCGCCGCCCGCCCCCCGAAGGGGGCAGGCCGGGTGGGCGAAGCCCACACGCTTCGCGCCTGCGGCTGCGTGCGGTTTTTCTTGATTTTATCATAACGCGCACGGATTGGCAACACTTTGTCGGAAATACGCAAGTTTTTCTGTAAAAAATGTCTTCAAACGGTTGATTTCGGCTGAAATTTTTAGTACAATATAATCAGCAGTTTTTTGCAGGAGGTATATTATGGATATTTATAAGGACAAGTCAAGATCTTTTGAGGAACGCGCAAAGGATATCGTCTCGAAAATGACCGTCGAGGAGCGCTGCGAACAGCTTAAATTCGGTGCGCCCGCTATCGAAAGGCTTTCGGTCGAGGCCTATAACTGGTGGAACGAGGGGCTTCACGGCGTAGCCCGCGCCGGCGTTGCGACGATGTTCCCGCAGGCTATCGGCCTTGCGGCTTCTTTCGACGAGGAGCTGCTTAAAACCGTCGCCGAGGTCATATCTATCGAGGCGAGGGCAAAGTATAACGAATACTCGAAACACGGCGACCGCGATATCTATAAGGGGCTGACGCTTTGGAGCCCGAATATCAATATTTTCCGCGACCCGCGCTGGGGACGCGGCCATGAGACATACGGCGAGGACCCGTTTTTGACCTCGCGCCTCGGCTGCGCTTTCGTCAGGGGCGTTCAGGGCGAGGGAAAATATCTTCGCGCGGCAGCCTGCGCAAAGCATTTCGCGGTGCACTCGGGCCCCGAGGCACTAAGACATGAATTCGACGCCGTTGCCGAGCCCAAAGACATGGAGGAGACCTATCTTCCGGCGTTTGAAGCCCTCGTTAAAGAGGCTAAGGTCGAGGGCGTTATGGGAGCATATAACCGCACAAACGGCGAACCCTGCTGCGGAAGCGAATACCTTTCGGGAAAGCTGAAGGAATGGGGCTTTGACGGATATTTCGTCTCGGACTGCTGGGCTATCAAGGACTTTCACGAGAACCACCACGTTACCGCGACGGCGGAGGAATCGGCGGCGCTTGCTCTTAAAAACGGCTGCGACGTCAACTGCGGCTCTACATATATCCTCGTCTATAAAGCCTATAAGGACGGACTTATTTCGGAGGAGGAGATCACTTCGGCCGCCGAACACCTTATGCGCACGAGAATGAGGCTCGGAATGTTTGACGAGACCGAATTTGACAGCCTCGGATATATGGACGTTGAGACCCGCGAACACCTCGACATAAGCCTTGAAGCGGGAAGAAACGCCTGCGTTTTGCTTGAAAACGACGGGATCCTGCCGCTCGACCGCTCGAAGATAAAAACCGTTGGAGTTATCGGCCCGAACGCTCAAAGCCAACGCGCGCTTATGGGAAACTATCACGGCACCGCTTCGAGATACAGAACCATTCTTGAGGGTATTCAGGACGAGTTCGAGGGCAGAGTGCTCTTCTCGGAGGGCTGCCATCTGTTCAGAGATAAGGTGGAGGGTCTGGGGCTTCCCGGAGACAGAATTGCCGAGGCGGTCATCGTTGCCGAGCACTCGGACGTGGTAGTTTTGTGCGTCGGACTTGACGAGACCCTTGAGGGCGAACAGGGCGACGCCTCGAACACCGACGCTTCGGGCGATAAGCTGACGCTTCAGCTCCCCGAGCCTCAGAGACTTTTGGTCAAAAAGGTCATGGAGGTCGGAAAGCCTACCGTTATCGTTTTGGTCAGCGGCTCGTCGATAAACGTAGAAGCTGAGCCGAACGCCCTGCTTCAGGCGTTTTATCCCGGCTCGGAGGGCGGAAAAGCCGTCGCTGAGATCTTGTTCGGAAAAACATCGCCCTGCGGCAAACTGCCGGTCACTTTCTATAAGGACGTTAAAAAGCTGCCCGATTTCACCGACTATTCGATGCGCTATCGCACCTATCGGAACGAAAGGGCCGAGGACGACAACGTTTTGTATCCGTTCGGCTTCGGGCTGAGCTATGGCGACGTGAGAGTGGTTTCGGCGAGCGCAGAGAAGATCGGAGAAAAGATCGAGGCAAGCGTTCAGCTTGAAAATAACGGCGAAAAGACCGCCGACGCGCTTCAGGTTTATTTCAAATCGACCTCGAAGGACGCCGTGAGAAATCACGCGCTCTGCGGCTTTAAAAAAGTTAAGCTCGAAAAGGGCGAGAAGAAAACAGTCTCAATGTCGATCCCACTCTCGGCTCTTACCGTCGTTGACGAGGAGGGCAGAAGATATCTCGATAAAAACGCAAGGACCACCCTTTATTTCGGCACGTCGCAGCCCGATGAGCTTAGCGAGAGGCTTTGCGGCAAAAAATGCGTTGAGGTTGAGATAAAGCTCTGATGAAGGATAATATCATTTCGGGAACAAACCCGCTTACAAGGCTCGATTACCCCGACCCGGACGTTATAAGAGTCGGCGACACTTACTATATGGCCTCGACGACGATGTATTTTATGCCCGGCTGCGTGATACTTCGCTCGTATGACCTTGTGAACTGGGAATTCGCCGCCCATGTTTATGACCGCCTCGAGGATACGCCGAGACAGAATCTTGACGGCGCGAACGCTTACGGAAACGGAATGTGGGCGCCGACATTAAGATATCACGACGGAGTTTTTCATATCGTTTTTATAGCAAACGATACGCACAAGACCTATCACTTCTCGGCGAAAAACATTGAGGGGCCTTGGACGAAAAGCTGCATAGCGGGGTTCTATCACGACCCGTCGCTGCTTTTTGACGACGACGGAAAGGTATATATCATGTACGGCAACCGCGATATCAGGGTCACCGAGCTGAAAAAAGATCTCAGCGGGCCCGAGGAGAACGGACTTGATAAAATAGTCATCTCGGACGAAAAAGGGCCGTTTTTGGGCTATGAGGGCTGCCACCTTTATAAGATCGGCGGGAGGTATTACGCGTTTTTCATTCACAGCCTCAAAGAACGCTGGCTGAGGGTCGAGGCGGCTTTTACCGCAGAAAATATCGAAGGACCTTGGGTCGGAAAGGACGTTATCTGCGACGAGTTTGACGGAACGACCGGCGTAGCTCAGGGAGGAATTGTCGATACTCCGGACGGAAAGTGGTTCGGCGTTATCTTCGGAGACCGGGGAGCGGTCGGAAGAATTCCGAACCTCGTTCCGATGAGCTTTGACGAGACGGGGTTCCCGGTATTTGAGAAGGTGACGAAGGAAATTTCGGCGCCGAGCACAAGACCCGGGCACGTCTATAAGCCGCTTTATTTCAGCGACGATTTTTCGGCGGAAAAACTTGACCCCGCTTGGGAATTCAATCACAATTTCGACAAAATGCATTTTAGGACCGGCAGCGGCTTTGAAGCGGACGCGCTTTTTGCGCCGAGCTTTGATTACGCGAAAAATACCGTCACCCAAAGGGCGCTGTTTCCGAGGTGCTCGGCTGAGGTCACCGTTGACGCGAAAAACCTTGAAAAAGGCGGATTTGCGGGGATAGCCGCGATGCAGTATCGCTATGGCGCGCTCGGGATTCAAAGGAAAGAGGACGGATTCGAGATAGTTCTGAGGCTAAGAGACGACGGCGAGGAATATATCGCCGAGAAAATCGCGCTCGAGGGCTTCTCGGCAAGGCTCGGGATATCGTTTGAATTCGGCGCGGGAAAGGATTGCGCGGAGTTTTATGTCATCGACGGGGAGCGAAAAAAGATCGGCGAAAAGCACAGGATGACGTTTGATCTTAAACACTTCACCGGCTGCCGCTTCGGGCTGTTCTGCTATACCTCGGGCGAGGAAAAGGGAAGCGCCGTTTTCAGGGACTTTAAGTATGACGACCGCTGATATCAAAAAAACGCTCGCCGAGATGGGAGACGCTTCTCTTAAAGAATTCAGCGCGAAGCTGATTCCGACGGCGGACCCGAAAAGCGTTCTGGGAATTAAGATACCCGAGATAAGACGGCTTGCAAAAACCCTCTCGGCGGAGGAAAGAAGCAGTTTTATCGCCGAAACGCCGCACGAATTTTATGAGGAAAACCTGCTTCACGCGGCGATACTTTGCGGAATTTCGGACTTTGACGAGGCGATTGAAAAAACCGACAGTTTTTTGCCCTATATCGACAACTGGGCGGTCTGCGACGCCTTGAACCCCAAGGGGTTTTCAAAGGACCGAAAAAGGCTTCTTGCAAACGCGTATCGCTGGGCGAATTCGGAGCGGGTGTATACCGCGAGGTTCGGGCTCGGAACGCTTATGCGGCATTACCTCGGAGAGGATTTTTTTCCGCAGCTTCTTTATGACGCGGCGGCGATTCGGGGCGAGGACTATTATTTTAAGACGATGCAGGCGTGGTTTTTTGCCGAGGCGCTTGCGAAACGTTACGACGAAGCCGTGAAGATACTGCTCGAAAAAAGGCTTGAGCCTTGGGTGCACAACAAGGCGATCCAAAAAGCGCGGGAGAGTTTCAGGATCGACGCGGAGAAAAAGGAATATCTGAAGACGTTGAAGCTCTGAGCCGAAAAAAGGACGCGCCCGCAGACCCGCCGCCCCCTGCGGGGTTCCCCATATTTAAAGTTCCGTAATTAAGTTCCACGCTTACAATACTAAAGCCTACTCCCCCATTTCAAAGACAAGCAGACTTTTTGTTTAATAAATTCGAAATCATGCTACATTCACAATCACATATGAAATCCGCATCTGAGAGGAATATAACGATTAAAAAGCAAAAATCGCAGTGGCGGCGATCTGTCAGTTCGGGACAATTATTTCGAACGTAACTTTGCATCAGCATGTAAACGTTTGAAAAGGGGAAAGTTTATCAATTAATGTAATTTTCTATGCTTACATATTCAACTTTGTTAGGAACGCAAAAACAATGTAACGTTTATTATTATGCTTTATACAAAAAGTAATTTTACATTTTGAAATTTACAGGATTTTTAGAGATGTGTTATTCCTATTTTCTAAATAGATAAATTGTACATATACCCAAGTATGGAGGATACAAATGTTCTGTTGATATCTGTTTGGGATAAATCGGAAGTATCTAATTCTATTATTTTATTAAACTGTTCACGATATATTTTAACTACTCTTTCTAAAGATGTATTATACTTATTTAGAACGGTAGCGTTAATAATAGAGCCTGTTGAATCCAATAAGCCAGAGAGATTCTCGCGATCCATAGATACCTCTACGCTACATTTCATAGCATAGTAGCATTGTATGCGGTCAATAAAACGTGGTAACAGCATATAGTCCAACAGCACCTGAAACTCTTGTTGAGTTATCAGGTCATCTTGCAAGTATAAATTACACCAACAAATTGTATCCAGCAACCCTCTTTCGCAAATTATTATATCGTAGTTTCCATGAAAAGATTCTAAAAGTTGCTTAAGCGTTTCGCTTAACGTCCATAGATTAAAATCTATCGATAGTTTATCTTTTATTTTACATTTGGTTGCCGCTTCGTATATTACCTTATATTTTATACCATTTCTTTTTAACACTTTTTCAAACGTTTGGATTGCAGATGTCTTGCCTGAATTTGGAGTTCCGCAAACTTCCACAACGAATGGCATATTATAGCATGACTTGTAGTCGCTGATTAATTTTGTAATATATTCTCTGGTGTATTTCAATTGTTTTCCTCCTTATACGGTGTGTACACTTCTTTAATTAAACAATAGTTGAGGTAAAAAGAATTACACAAAGCACGATCTTCAACATTTGCATATTCAAGAACATTGGTTTGATATTTAGTATTATTTGAGTTTGCCGCGTCGGTATGAACCCTTTTATTTGAAATAACGCAAAAATCTTCAATTCCTCGCCCAGTTTCGACATTGATTAGTGTGCATCTCAAATGGTAATCTTTATCAGTAAAAAAAATATCCGCGCCAGCATTTCTCAACATCTGTACATTTTTGTTGAATCTTGCCTTAACACTGTTCTTTGAATGTGAAATCTTTTCCATTGGGAATATTATTTCGACAATTTGACTATCGCCTGTAATCTTTGTGATAACATCTATATAGTCATATGTCCAACTAAGATCTCCACCAAACATAACAATTTTACCAGTTGAATTAATCATGCGCTCCTTTGTTAATTTAATCAATTTATTGCGTTTAAGTAAAGTTTTCTTTCTTTTAACAATAGTGATTATTATGCTCAATATAGATAAAACAATAACAGTATATGCAGCTGCTTGTAACCAAATGCCAGTAATTCCAAAACATTGAAGCAGAAGTGCCAAAATTGTAGAAATATTTACCACAAATTGAAATAATCCAGCACAATTTTTCTTTTTAAAAATCCATTGCAACATAGTTATCCCGCCCTTGTTTATTTATTTGGTCATGCTTCTGTGAAGATTGAAGTTTATATCATCATAATCAAAAATATTCATGCAGCATTTAAAAGCCTTTTTTATTATACACCCAAATTCGTCAAATTGCAAGTATCATTTTCATCTTTCTGTTTGATTCATTATAATATCACTATTTGCTGTCGAATTCATCGTATTTATCAATTTTGCAAAATAATTTGGTAGATTTTGCTTTGAATTATTATTGTGTGCGGCGCATTTTCCACCTTACTAGCTTTCCCCAATGAATCTGTTGGCTTGTAGAATTGTAGTTGAAAATCTCTTGCATAGATTTCGTACTTTGCAAAATGGTCAGAGCTATGGTGTTATCACTTACGCTTGTGACTTTGCTTGAAACGTTCTTTACAATCAATAACACTAGTCCTTAACTTGACTTACAGGTATCTCTACATATATGTTGCATTTGCAATATCCATGAAACTATGCTATACTTATCTCAAACCAACTCAAGGAGGTCATACAATGTCCCGAATCGGAGTATGCGACGACAATCCCACTATGGCTAAAAACATCTCAAAAATTGTGAGCGACTGTTTTTCGGCGCATGGCGGTAATTTTTGCATAGAGATGTTTACAAGCGGGAACGTGCTTATAAATCAAAACAAGCTGGAGCCGTTCGATGTGCTGTTTTTGGATATAGATATGCCTAAGGTGAGCGGCTTTGATATTGCAAAATCCTTGCGGGATGATTTTTCTCACTGCCTGATCGTTTTTATTTCGCTTCACTCCGAGCTTGTTTTTGAGAGCTTTGAATATCAGCCGTTCTTTTTTGTCCGCAAAAACTGCGGAATACCCCTTGAAGAAAGTATTCCGCCGATCGTTGAAAAGCTCGTCAAACATCTCAAGCAGGACGACAAGGTCGTTTTGGAGGACGCAAACGGCAGGAAGAAAGCCGTTTCCATAAGGGATATAGTCTGCATAGAAGTCAGCGCGCATTATATCACTTATGTTCTTAACTTGAAAGGAAAGACAGAAAAAATTCGCACACGCGGCAGTATGCAGGAATGTGAAGAAAAATACAAGGCTTATGATTTTGTGAGGACGCACAAAAGCTATCTTGCAAACCTCAAATATGTCACCCATATTAAAAACGATACAAAAGAGGTCGAGCTGATGAACTGCATAAATATTCCGCTCAGCAAGTTTTACAAAAACGGCGTTGATGAGGAATATACAAAATATTTGAGGACGAGAGTATGACTACATTATGGACTGCATTTGAATTACTTGTAAATATGTATCAGGCTGCCGCTTCGGTTTATTTTGTCTGTGCCTTTTTAAGCGGTAAAAAATTAAGGAGTTTCATAAATGTCCGTAATTTATTATCGGTGTTTATGATTTTTACAGTTATCTGTCTTGACACATATATCGACTTCGGAAGATTTAAGCCTGCGTTTTCTTTGGCATATTTGGCGCTTCTTTTTGTCTATGCCGCTGTGAATTTCAAATGTTCAATATTTAAAAAGCTGTTCGCGTCGGTGTTTTCATGTATGATTATTTTGTTGCCGTCCGCGCTTTGCGGCAATATTGCAGCCGTGATCTTTGACGAAAATCTCGCGTATCTGATGGCTGTTCCGAGTTTTGAACGCTTTTTGGTGATTATCAGCACTCAGCTTCTGATATTTTATACCGTATATATTGCTCTTAGGCTGTTTAATCGGCGCGATATGAGCGCGGAGCAATCCTTATTTCAGTGGGCGATAGTTGCAGTGGTGCTTTTGATAAGCATTATCATCGGCGCATATATAAATTTTGCCGCCCTCGGCAAGGGAGATAAAATGGGCGTCTACTCATTGTTTGTGTTTATGTGCGTTATCCTGATGAACGTTTTGGTATGTTGGCTTCTGATGAGTTTTTTGGACAAAAGCCGCGAAGCCCGCGAATTTGAGCTTTTGAAGAAAACTCAGGAATATACCAATCAATATATTGACAGCCTTCGTTCGGAATACGAAACCGTGCGAAAAATGCGGCATGACTATAAAAACAGCTTTATTACGATTCGCGAGCTTCTTTTGAGCGATAAGACTTTGGAAGCAATCAACCAGATTGATGAAAACATCGGCGAGATTTCCGAAACTGAGGTGTTTATAAATACTAACAATCCGACGGTAAACGCGGTCGTAAACGCCAAGCTGTCGAGCGCCAAGTCGTTCGGTATCGAAAGCAGCTGTGCCTGTACTTCGGATATTTCGGGTATTTCGGATATGGATCTTACCCGCCTTTTGTCAAATATCCTTGATAATGCAATTACCTCCTGCCGCGAAAACATCGGCAAGAGGCAGATAAATATTCATATTTCGGCTGATAATTCAAGCTATCTTATTTCGGTGAAAAATACGATCGATAAGTCGGTCATCGAAAGCAATCCGCAGCTTATGTCAACAAAGAGAAACAAATCGGAACACGGCTACGGTGTAAAGATAATCCGTGAGATAGCGGAAAAATACGACGGCAGAAGCGATTTTTATGAAGAAGCGGGAATGTTTTGCTGTAGTGTTGTATTGAGAAAAAAGCCTGTGGGATAAGGTATTATAAAATATATTTCGGGGAGCGCAGACGAGCGTTCCCTTTATTTTTTGCGCCTTGTGCCTAAAATCGGCGTGTTGTGCCTAAATCGTTGACAGTTTCAGCCGATTGGGTTTAAACTGAATAAGGAATATCAGCTTTCATTGAATTCCCTTGCGACTTTAAGAAGAAGCGCCGCCTTGCTTTCTGGCAGCTTTCTGAAGCATTCGACCAGCTCGCGCTCAGCGGAAGATAAATATGAAATATCGCTGCTATCGTTGAACATCTCGGAAAGATTCACCGCGAGCGCGTCGCAAAGCCGCCGCAGCGTTTCGACAGATGGGTTGCGCTTACCGCTTTCAAGCTCCCTGATGTGGTTCTGAGATATTCCCGTTTCCTGAGAAAGCCTGTAAACAGTAATGCCCTTTGACTGCCGCAGATTTTTCAGCTTGTCGCATAGATTCATTTATTTCAACTCCGTTTTGATATAGATATACATAATATATTATACACCTGTTTTGCTCAAAATTTAATGTAAATTTTGAGTTGACAATACTATTATTTTGTGGTATATTTATGTATAAATCACCGCAGATTATTTAATAAAAAGGAGTTCGCTATGCAAAAAATTCTTATCGCTATAATATCTCTCGCCGCCTGCGCGCTTTTGTTGCTTGTGTTTTTGTCACAGCAGGGAATCATACATAAACCCGACGAAATTCTCCCGCCGCAAACTTTGCCGCAGGAAACTTTACCGCCTCTGGAAACTACTCTGCCGCCCGAGACAGTCACAACCACAATATCCGAGACAGCCGAAGCCACATCACCCGAAACTGCCGCAGTTCCCGAAACGACGACCGATGTCGCCGAGCCGCCTGTGACAACAGTTTCCGAAGCATTTGCAGAGGTAACAACTGCACTTGAAACGGAAGCCGTTACCACTGCGGAAACTGCCGAATCGCAGACATATGCAGAAACGGTGCCCGAGCCTGTAACCGCCGAATCCGAAATATCGTTACCGATTTCCGAAACCGAACCGCCTTATGTTTCGGAAACATCT
>CANQHA010000009.1 GCA_947623585.1 uncultured Clostridia bacterium
GTCGGCGGTTTTTTCTGTATCCAGCTACCAAGATTATATTTAATTATCTTTATAATGTAAAACAAAAAGGCTATTTTTCCTCATCAGAAAAACGCCTTTTTTGGTAGAGGGTATCACAGCCAAACCGTTATAACAAAGCCGTCTTTGAGATAATAGGGTTTGTCTAATACCCCGTTGGTGGAGGCGACGAGAATCGAACTCGTGTCCGAAAACCCTTCCGAAAAACTTTCTACGAGTGTAGCTTATCTTTTAAATTCCCTCGCCAAGCTGTCGGTAAGCAGACCTCTCGGCTCGGTATCCCGAAATACATCACGGCGCTGCGGGAGAAGCACCGCGACGTTCACCACTAAACGACGCCCTTATCCGAGCCGTGGTACTCTCGGACAGGACGGGTCGCTATTAGGCAGCAGCCAAATTGTAACGATTATTGTCGTTTAATTTTAGAGTTGCGCCATTTTAAAGAGATACGGCGCCGTCTCTACTCGCTTATTCGTCTTCAAGATCCCCGTCGAAACCTTTACGCCCCCTTACATCTTTATTATACCTCATTTTTTTGAGAAAATCAACCGAAATATTTCTGCTCGCTTTTTTGAGCGGCGATTCTCAGACCTCAAAAAAATTCGGGTCGATCGCCATGCCGCGATAATAGAATTTTTTGTCGCGCTCGCCGATCTCTCTTATCACCTTGCAGGGAACGCCGTATGCGACGACGTTTGCGGGGATATCCTTTGTGACGACGCTGCCCGCGCCTATCACCGAATTATCCCCTATCGAAACGCCGGGCAGAACCGTTACCCCGGCACAAAGCCAGACGTTTTTTCCGATATGCACCGGCAAATTATACTGATACGCCTTTTCGCGGAGCTCCGGCGCTATCGGGTGCGCGGCGGTCGTTATCGTGACGTTCGGGCCTATCATCGTATTGTCGCCGACATATATAAAGGTATCGTCAACGAGCGTCAGGTTGAAATTGGCATAAACGTTCTTTCCGAAGCTGACATATCTGCCCGCCCAGTTTGCATGAAGCGGCGGCTCGATGTAACAGCCCTCGCCGATTTTCGCAAACATCTCTTTCAAAAGCTCTGCGCGGCGCTCCTGCTCGCAGGGGCGGGTAGCGTTGAAATCATAAAGCCGCTCAAGACAGCGAAACTGCTCCTTTAAAATATTCTCGTCGCCGGGAAGATAAAGCCCGCCGCTGTGCAAAAGATCCATCTCGGACATTTTTTAACCCTCCGTCATTTCATAGCTTAAACGCAAAAGCCCGATTATCTCATCGGTCGGCACCGTGCCGTCAAGCATCACCGTGAGCCAGTGCTCCTTGCTCATGTGGTATGCGGGAAAGAACCCGCCGCGCATCGTCAGCGAGCCTATCAGCCCGGGCTCGCACTTCACGTTCAAAACGTCGGTCATATCGTCGCTGTCAAGTCCCAGCTTGCGGCGGCTTATCCGCATTATCAGACCGTACCACTTTTTGCTCTTTTCGTGGCGCAAAACCGCATATTCGGGGTCGCTCTGCCAAGGGTGGTCGGGCGACGTGCCGAAATAGTCGCGCGCGTATTCAAATATTTCGTCGCGCTGTGTGCGCATTTTCATCACCGCCGCTTCGACGTTTTTTGAGGGATAGGAAAAGTCCGAGCGCTTTATCGCGCCCTGTTTGAGGGGAGCTTCACATTGCGCCTTGGCGAGGGGCGAAGCCCCGGCGCGCCGCAGGCGCGCCTGCCGCGGCCCGCGGGCCGCGGCGCCCCCCTTCGGGGGCGGGCTTCGCCCCGCGATAACGCCGCAAGGTTTAAATTCTCACAAAAGCGCGGGCGCGAATGCGCAAAGCTCCGACCGCTCGTATGAGCGTCAGCGCTGCCGCTCTTTAAGGGTGCGCTCGATGTCTCTCATCGACTGCTTTTTCGCCATGTCGTCGCGCTTGTCATACAGCTTTTTACCCTTGCAAAGCCCGAGCTCCATTTTAACGCGCGAATCCTTATAATACAGCTTCAGAGGAACGAGCGTGAGCCCCTCCTGCCTTACCTTGTCGTAAAGCCGCCTTATCTCTTTTTTATGCATCAAAAGCCGCCTGACCCTCCTCGGGTCGCGGTTGAAGATGTTGCCTTTTTCATAGGGGCTGATGTGCATACCGTTGACGAAGATCTCGCCGTCCTTGATTTCGCACCAACTGTCTTTAAGGTTGACGCCGCCGCAGCGCACCGATTTCACCTCGGTGCCGACAAGCTCGATCCCCGCCTCGAACGCTTCGAGAACAAAATAATCGTGCCTCGCCGCGCGGTTTTCTGCGATAACGCGGTTTTGGCTCTTTTCGGGCATACTCATTCCCCCCTTTCTTCTCTTCGCATAATTATACTACTCTTTTCTTCGGGTGTCAATCCGAAAGTTACGCCCGAAAGCGCGCTGTTTCGGTTCGATTTTTGAAAAAGAAAAGGAGCGCCGAATGCAGCGCCCCTTTGAAAATATTTCCGTCAGGTTTTTTGCAGCCACTGAACTATCGCCGTTATGATAACGAATATCAGAGTATATGCGATAACGACCGAGCCGCTCAGAACGCCGGTGAAAATTCCGATGAGCGAGAACACCACCGAAAGTATCACGCCCAAAATCGCCGAAAGGAGCTGAATGCCTACGCCGACGACCGAACTGCGCTGAAGCCTTTTTGCGCCTATAAGAAGCATTGCGAGCGACGAGAAGTGACCCGAATAAACCATCGGGGTGGACATCTTCTCGATATACGAGGTCTGCTCGTCATATTCGTTGTGGAATCTGAACGGCAGCAGCTTGAACATATTCGGGACTACGCCGAAAAGCTCCGCTATTCTTGAAATGCTGAGAAGCGAATCGACCGAGCGCAGGATCACCGTTACGTTTTGCTTTTCAAGGTCTCTTAATGATTTTGCGACGGTGACCGAAGCCTTGAGCTTCACGACGAATATCATCGCAAGCGAACCGCCTATCGAAAGATATTGCAGGCTCGCGTCGTTCTTTGCATACTGCGCTTCTTTTTCGGGAGAAGGCAGCCCCTCGATAGAATGGCTCTCCATCAAAGCGCGGTTGCCGAAAAGCACCCTCTTGTTCTGAATCCACCCCAAAAGCCCGAGACCGTCCTCGTAAAGATAGCTCTCGACCGGGAAAAGCATCTCGGTCTTGCCCTTTATCATCTTGTAAAACGTCGGTCTGAGAATGCTTTCGGTCTGGCAGCAAAGAGAAGCAGCATAGATGATGCCGTCCTCGATGGGAGTTTTCTTGGTGGGCTTGATGTTTATTATCTCGACCATGCCGTCGGGGAAAAGATCAATGGCGTCGATGAGCACCGAGTTTACGTCGGAGAAGCGATCGACCGCCGAATATCCGAGCATTACCGCCGAGGACTGGAGATATTTCTTTGAAGCCTTTGCAAGCGGAATGTTTGAAACGAGCATCATGCCCGCAGCCGAGCATATCGCATAGGTGCCGGCCGCGCACGAAAAGCCGTAAAGCGCCATTCTTGCCGCGCCGACGACAGCGTCGGGGTGAAGAAACGCCGAAATAACGCCGACTATAAGAGATATCGCGGTTATTACCGGAACATAGTAGCGGCAGAACGAATCGGTCATGTCGGCCGAATAGCTGCTCTTGATGAAATCGCTGACGAACTCGGTTTTGCGAGAGGTGGCAAGCGACGGAAAATCGGTTAAGGCGCCCTTTGTGAATTTCCCCGCGACGTCCTCGTCGTCAATATGCATAACGCCGTATTTTGAATAGCCGCCCGAAACATAGCGGAAATTGCGCTCGGTCCGAGAAACGATAAGAAGTTTTCCAATGGTGTTTATCAAAAGCCCGATGATCGAAATGCTTATATAAAGGTTGACCATTGAAAGCTGAACCATCTCGGTGTCGGTCAGAAGCGCGATGCCCGCGCCCACGCTTAAAACAGCAGATACCGCCGCCAAGCTGTCGCTGTCGGCCTTTAAGGTAAAGAACTTTTTTAGCCCGACCGCGATGACCGTCGGCGAAACGAAGCAGGCGGCAAGCCCCAAAACGGCGTTCATGAAGATGTAAGGCATACCCTGATTTTCGGTCTTTGAGAGAAACGCTATCAGCGGAAGCCCCAGATCGTTTGCAAACGAGATGTAAATCGAAACTATCGAGGTTATCAGCAAAACGCAGAGGCGGACCACAAAGCTCGCTTTGAGCGACGAGATGTTGCCCGCCATTTCCCTCGCCTGCTCGAAGCCGGTGAAGTCGGCGACGTCGTCTTTTTTAGCGGTCTCATCCGAATCCTCGGAGTTGATGACGAACTGCTTGACCCTTTCGCGGCGCTTTGCGTTGAGATATTGCAGGCGCTCCTCCTCGGTGGCGTTTTCGTCAAGCCCGATCTCGGTGTTCGGAAGAATTTTTGAATCTATGTCGAGGTCGATATCGTCGATAGAGGCGCGATTTACCGGCGGCACCTTCGATTCGCGGCGTTTGGGAGCTCCGCGCTCTTTTTTCAGCTTTAAAAGCCCCTCCATTATCGCGGTGTTCGAGCCGTTCTCGTGAATGGGTCTAACCGGCTGCTCGGCCCTGCGAACGCTCTCCTCGACGGGTCTTATGCGGGGCTGCTTTTCGGTCTCGTCCGATGGCTGCTCCTCGACCCCCTCGAGCACCCGCTCGATAACGTCGGTGCCCTGCTCGGTGCGCTTTGCAAGCCTTAAACCCGCTTCGGCGGCGGCCTCGGGCTCTTTTTCCTCTTCGTTCAAAGAAGCGGACAGCTTTGAGAAAATTATCTGAGTGTCGCTTATATCGCCGCTGTCATGCTCGGGCGCGGGAATATTTTCTATCACCGGCTCGGGCTCGGGCTCGGCGGAAAAAGAGGGCTGCTCCGGCTCATAGCTTTCGCCGAGATGCTCGCTCTCGGGCTCCTCGTCGGGCGGGTTGAAGGCATAGCTGTTGTCGCCTATTTCAAGAACGTCCTCGATTATCTCGGTCTTAGGGCCGCGAGAGGCGGGCTTGGTCTTTTCGTCGTGATGACCCAGACTGTTTATGATAGCGTCAAGATCCAAAGCGTCGCTGCTCCTGCGCCTTGGCGCCGTTTTTCCGGAGTATTCCTTTATGATATCGTCAACCGATAGATTCTTGTCAGCCATAATCGTCCTCCAGTTTTTTATATGCCGCTGACAGCGCTCCGCTGCCTCAATGCCTCATACATGAATATTCCTGCCGCAACGGAAGCGTTGAGCGAGGTTATTTTTCCTTTCAGCGGAAGCCTCAGCATGAAATCGCACTTTGAAGCCACCAGCTTGCCGACGCCGAAGCCCTCGGAGCCGATGACTATCGCCGCGGGGCCGGTAAGATCGGTTTTTGTGTAATCCTCCCCCGAAGCGTCGGTGCCGTAGATCCACACGCCGGCTTTTTTAAGCTCGTCGAGCGCCGAAGAGATATTCGATACCCTTGCGACCGGCACCCAGCTCGCCGCCCCCGCGGAGGTTTTGAAAACGGTGCCGTTCAAAGAAGCCGACCGTCTTTTCGGAATTATAACGCCGTGCGCACCCGCACATTCGGCGGTCCTTATTATCGCGCCGAGGTTGTGAGGGTCCTCGATCTCGTCGCAGACGATGACGAGCGGACGCTCGTTCTTTTTTGCGGCGGCTTCAAGTATGTCGCCTATCGAGACGTATTCGGCGCAGGCCCCCGAGGCGACTACACCCTGATGAGAAGCGCCACCCGAAAGCTCGTCCAGCTTCTGACGGCTGACCTGCTTTATTACAGCGCCCTGCTCGCGCGCAAGTTTTTGAATAAGTCCCAAAGAACCGCCCTCGCCGCAAATATATACGCAGTCGATCGGCCGCGAAGCCTTCAGCGCTTCAAGCACCGGATTGCGCCCTATTATCAGACCGTCGGCGATTTTTTCCGAGCGGGGTTTGTCAAGTGGTTTTCTGTCCATGAACTCTCCCGATAAAATAAACAAATTTATACAGATACTATTATAACACAGACTTTCCGATTTGAAAAGACTTTTTTTCGGGAAAACACGACAAAATATATGTTAAATTTTTGTGAAAAGAATCAACAGCACCGCCAAAGCGCAAAGCGAGATCAAAAGACTTGCCGCCAAAACCGCCGCCAAGGGTCTTAAATCGCGGGGGATCTTCTTTCGGGGAGCGGGTTCGAGACTGCCGAGATATTCCTCGGCAAGGCGCGAACAGTCGCTTTCGCCCGGAAGCGGACGGTCGGGCCGAAGATATAAGACCGCCCGCTCGAAATAATCGCTCGAGGGGCTTTTTATCTCGACGATCCTTTTGGTAACTCCCTTTAACATTTAAGCTCTCCTTTTCCTGTTTTTTCTTATCTGATTATGTCCACAGAAAAAGGCTTGTATACATTCTGTATAGACGTTTTTCAACATCGGTGTTGGTAACTGTGTTGAAAGTGTTGAAAACTTTTTTCAAAATCGGGGTTTTGTGTTGAAAACACAGTTGAAAAGTTGGAAAACCCGCGCCTTTTCGCGGATTTGGTTTCAACGCCGTTAAAAAATCGGTTATACTTTCGGTAAAAAAACTTTATTCAGCAATTTTCGGCAAAAGTCAAAAAATCACGCCTTTTCGCGCATGAAAGTCTCCGCGAAAAAAGGCGTTTTTCAAAATTATCGGAAAGGCGCAGGCTTCGTCCCGAACATTTTTTCGCAGGTCGAAAATCCGTCGGTTTAATGCCCGGGGCGAAAGCATAAGTACAAAAATCGGGACGCTTATTCACAAAATGAATAAAAACTCTCAGTCGGGTCGGCGGCCGGTCAAAAAAAGCACCGAGCGCTCGACGGAATCGCGGGAGTTGCCCCAGTCGGCGTTCTCGCCGTTGTTGCGGTAATCGAACATCGAGCAAAAATGAGAGACGTCGCCGTAAAGAACGTCGAGCTGCTTTGAGGCGAGCGAAATGCAGTCGTCGCGGAAATCGGCCGCGGTGCGCTTGTCAAGCCCGGCCTCGGACATATTGCAAAGCGATTCGCAGTGAGGCAGGCAGATATATTCCTGCTCCTTAAAAAGCTGACGGAATTCGGAAGAGGTTTTGTAAAGCTCGAAAACGGTGACCATCAGGCGCTCCATCGCCCAATCGACCTTTGAGCAGACAAAGCAGTTAGAGTTGTTTTTTTCGAGCGACTTGACCTTTTTGCGGTCGCCGAAAAACGACGGCTTTGAAAATATCTCTTTTCTCAGAGTATCAAGGCGGGTCTGGAGCATCAGCGCCAAAGAGAGGCGGTTTTTCTGCTTGAGCATTTGGTCGAAGTGGGTCTTGCAGAAGCCGAGGCGGTTGGTCTCGATCCTGACGTCGGGCTCCATCATCGCCGCGCCCATTATGTATTCGGTGGTGCGCTTTTCGAGCATATCCCTCATGCGGCATATGGGGCAGCCATCCTTGGGCTCGAAAATTTCGTTTACGGGTATCGTGAGTATGCTTTCTCTCATTTTTATCTCCTCCGTGGATAGTTTGGAAGTGAACGGCAAGAAATACCGCCTATCTTTTGTAAACGGCTTGACCGAAAACTTTTAATTTTTCCTCGTTCTCTTCCTCTAAATATCTGCCTTGAAAAATTTTCACATTTGTATTATAATATATTTTCAAAGCAATTACAAGCCTTTGGGGGAAGTTATGAAATACGAAATTTCGGGAAACGATATCATCTTATATGAGGACGACCTCGCCTTGGACGACGTTTTGGATACCGGTCAGGCTTTCAGATGGGACAGGATCGGCGAGAACGCCTATTTCGGCTATTCGCTCGACTGCCCGCTCGAGATCTCGGGCTCGGACGGAAAATTCGTTCTCAAAAACACCGACGAGGAGGTCTTTCTCAAAGTCTGGGCGCCCTATTTCGACCTTGAGACCGACTACTCGGCTCTGAGAAAAATCTATTCAAAGGACGCCGCGCTTTCGGCCGCCTGCGAATTCTCACGCGGGATAAGGCTTCTCAGACAGGACAGCTGGGAAGCGCTCGTCTGCTTTATTTTCTCCTCGAACAACAACATTACAAGGATCAAGGGCATCGTCGCAAGGCTCGCCGAGCACTACGGAAAATTCCCCTCGCCCGAGCAGCTTGCCGCCGAGACCGAGGAAAGCCTCGGATTTCTGCGCTCGGGATTTCGGGCAAAATATGTTCTTGACGCTGCGAAAAAGGTCGCCTCGGGAGAAACCGACCTCAAAAAGATCGCCGAGATGCCCTATGAAAGCGCTAAGGCCGAGCTGATGAAAATTAAGGGCGTTGGCCCGAAAGTCGCCGACTGCGTTTTGCTAAGCGGAATGTATAAGACCGAGGCGTTCCCGCTCGACGTTTGGATGAAGCGGGTCATGGAGGAATACTATAAAGACGGGCTGCCGGAGGAGTTCTACGGCACAAGAGGGATAGCGCAGCTCTATCTCTTTAACTACATAAGAAAACGCCCGAAGCAGTAAGGGTCGGAGTGCGGCGGCGCAGCCGCCCGAGGCGCGAAGCGCCTCGGGGCCCCGCGCGGAGCGCGGGACCTCCCGCCCTTCGGGCGGGAGGGCTGCGCCCCAAACGAAGCGCCGCTCGCGCAAAAAGGAGGAGCTTATGAATATCGCCGGAATTATTGCGGAATATAACCCGTTTCATTCGGGACATAAAAGGCACGTCGAGCTCACGCGGGAAAGCGGCGCTTCGCATATCGTTGCGGTGATGAGCGGAAGCATGGTCCAGCGCGGAGAGGTCGCGGTGCTCGACCCTCACGAGCGCGCAAGGGCGGCGGTCGCGGGAGGGGTCGATCTCGTTTTGGAGCTTGCGCCGCAGTTTGCACTCGGGGCCGCGCGGGATTTCGCCCGCGCAGGCGTCGGGATACTTTCAAGGCTCGGCTGCGTAAACGTTCTTTCTTTCGGAGCAGAATGTCCCGACGTCGAAGCGCTCAAAAACGCTCTTTCCGAGCTTGAAAGCGGCGAGCTTGAAATCAAAGCGCTGATGTCTCGCGGAAAAACCTATCCTCAGGCGGCGGCCGAGGTATGCAAAAGCGCCGCAAAGATCATCTCGGGGCAGAATAACACCCTCGCGCTCGAATATCTTCGGGCTTTGAGGGGCAGCGGCATCTCCCCTCTTGCCGTTGAGAGAACAGTTATGCACGACGCCGAAAAACCGAAAAACGGTTTCGCCTCGGCGGCGTATATAAGAGAACTTCTCAGGCGGAGCGAAAACGTTGAAGAATATCTCGGCGCTCAGCCCAACGAAAACGCACTGTCTTTTTGCGAAAACGGCGAACGCGCGATTCTTTTCAGGCTGTCGCAGCTCGGCAAGGAGGATTTTAAAAACACGCCGTATTGCAAAGAACTCGCCGGCAGGCTGTATGAGGCTTCAAGGCGCGCCGAAAGCCTCGACGAAATTTATCGGCTCGTGAAGCCGCGAAACGTGACCCAAGCGCGGGTAAGGCGGGCGGTGATGCTCGCGGCGCTCGGTATAACGCTCGACGACGTTAAGCAGCCGGCTTTCGCAAGGGTGCTCGCGCTCAACGAAAAGGGCGCGGAGATACTTCATCTTTGCCGCAAGACCGCGGATATCCCGCTCGGGGGCTCTCTTTCGGCGCTTTCGAGGATATCGCCCGAGGCGAAAAGGCAGGCCGAAATAATCGAGCTCGCCTCGCGGCTGCAACAGCTTTGCCGAAAAACCGCTCAGGGCGTTTCGGAATTCAGAAAAAGCGCAAGGATGATCGGATGAAAACGATGCTGACACTTGAATTTCCGATGGACTGAATTGTGAGGTATGGTTTTTGTTTGCAGAGCAGCGAGCGGGGAAGACGGGAGCCCCCGCCCCTCGAGGGGCGGGGGCTCCATAAAATGTCCCTATCCGACAAACGTACTGCGGGGGTGGGGTGATTTAAAATAGTATGAAATCACTCCCTCGCAAGAGGGAGCGATTGAATACCTTTTAACAGCTCGGTTGCCGCCAGCAGAAAGTATGTATAATGCGGCAAGTCAGGGACTTGGAATGTGCGCCGAATGGCGCAACGCCGCGCCGTTTCCCTCTGTATACCTATTCGGCAAAAGACTTTTTGCGAAGGCGCGGCTACCGTAAGCGTTTCAAGGAGAGGGTCAAGGGAGAGGGAAATCGCAATCCCTCTCCATTGCGTGTCTTTTCGCTTCACTTTTCTGCACGCACAGAAAAGTGAAGGAGCCCTCCCCTTTAGGGGAGGGAGGAGAGGGTGGGGTGTTAGACGATAGCATTCATATTTTCCGGCAGAGGAAAATATGAATACCTTTTACCCGCTCACGGCGCTTTCTCACCATTTGAAGCGGTCGCCGAAGGCGGCTCATTGAAGCTCTGACAATCTGACTTCCGACCTCTGTTTTCTTAAAGCGCCGAAAGGTGCATAAGCCCCCTTGCAATTTCCGCACTGATATGATAGAATTATTATTTGAATAAAAATGCCTTTGGAGGAATTATGTTACTGATAGACGAACTTAAACAGCGGCTTTCCGAATACGCCCCGAAGCTGAAAGAGCTTCACTCGGTGCTCAACGTTGACGCCGCAAAAGAAGAGATAGAACAGCTCCACTTAAAAGCCGCCGAGCAGGGCTTCTGGGACGATACCGAAAAGTCGCAGAAGATACTTCAGCGTACAAAATCTCTCGAAAATACCGTCGAGGACGATTTAAAGCTGCACCGTCAGGCAGAGGACATAGAAACCCTCATAGAAATGTACGCCGAGGAGCCCGACGATTCGATGCTCGAAGAGATAAGCGCAGAGCTCGACGCCCTCAGCAAAAAAGTCGATGAGATGACCCTTAAAACGCTTCTCACCGGAGAATATGACAACTCGAACGCAATACTCAATTTTCATGCCGGCGCGGGCGGGACCGAGGCTCAGGATTGGACCGAAATGCTTCTCAGAATGTATATCCGCTGGGGAGAAAGCCACGGCTACAAGGTCTCGGTGCTCGACACCCTTGACGGCGGCGACGCGGGCATAAAAAGCGCCTCGATGATAATCGAGGGCGAAAACGCTTACGGCTATCTCAAAAGCGAATCGGGCATTCACCGGCTCGTCAGAATATCCCCCTTTGACGCTTCGGGCTCGCGGCACACTTCTTTCGCCGCGGTCGAGGTCATGCCCGAGATAAACGACGATATGAGCGTAGAAATTCGCCCCGAGGATATCAAAATGGACGTTTTCCGCTCATCTGGCGCGGGCGGACAGCATATCAACAAAACCTCCTCGGCGGTCAGGCTCACGCACATTCCGACCGGCATCGTAACCTCATGCCAAACTCAGCGCTCGCAGGTCCAGAACCGCGACTATGCCATGAAAATGCTGATCGCAAAGCTGGTCGAGATCAAGGAGCGCGAGCACCTCTCGAAGATTGAGGACATCAAGGGCGTTCAGAAAGAGATCGCCTGGGGCTCGCAGATACGCTCCTATGTTTTCATGCCATACACCCTTGTCAAGGACCACCGCACCGGCTATGAGAACGGCAACGTCCACGCGGTCATGGACGGCGACCTCGACGGATTCATCAACGCGTATCTGAAAGCGCTGTCGAACGGGGAGATCGAAAGGTAAAAGAAGGTTGAGGATAGGGTAGTTAAAGTTACCGCCCCCGCCCCTCGAGGGCAACAGAAGCTGGTTTTGTTACCAATCGGGCTTCGCCGCCAAGCCGAATCGGCGGCTCGTCCTCTTGGACAAAACCCCGCGTCTGTGGCACAACGCCCCTGCGGGGCTTTGTGCGCATGGAGCGTTTAGTAACATAGCGCGAACGGGGGTGGGGTGATGAGCGATAGCATCCATATTTTCCGGCAGAGGAAAATATGGATACCTTTTAAGCGGTTGGCGCGGATTGCGGCAAAGGTAGAAATAAAGCTACAAACGTTGAGGTTGCGTTTGCGCCGCCGGCGGCTGAGCGGGAAAAAGGTATTCAATCATTCCATCTGGCGATAGAATGATTTCATGCTATTTTAAGTCACCCCACCCCCGCAGTACGTTTATCTAAAAGGTAACAAAGCGAAAGCCCCCTCCCCTCAAAGGGGAGGGGGCTCTCACAAAATCAGCCTGCCGCAGTCCGTTCTAATGGGGGTGGGGTGGCTCACAATAGCATTCCAATTTTCCGCAAGGGAAATGGGAATACCTTTTCTCCCCTCACCTCTCCGCGGGCACGCCGCTCGGGGGAAGCAGCCTGAAATCGGGCAGAGGCTCGCAGAAGACAACGCGCCCTAAAATCCTTCCGGCAAAGATTGCCGGCACCGAAAGCGCAAGCCACATCGCGGAAAACGGCAGGCAGATCTGCCCCCAAAGATTTAACGGCAGCGACGAATAGTCCCAGACCGAAAGGTCCATGCCGACGTTCACTATAAGCCCCGAGACAAGCTCTATCGCCGTGACGGTGAACGCGCAGACCGGCGCTTCAAGCAAGATCGCCCCGCCGAAAAGCTCCGCGCCGTCTATCAGCGTTATCAAAAGGAAGCAAAGCCCTCCGACAAAAAACATCGAAATGTGCGTTTGCCCCCGCCAGATTATCTCCAAAAGCCCGTAGGCAAGCCCTCCGAAAGAAAACACCGTCAGCCCCTTTAAAGCGCGCATAATATCCTCTCCCTTACAAATAATTATCCGTGATATTATTGCCCGATCTCCGAAAAAGATACCTGCAAAGGAAAATTCAGGTTGACTTTTTTGTCGGGCTGTGATATAGTATCTGCATAAAGGCGTTGAAAGGGAGGGCTGCGCGTTCCCTGCTTTTGAAAGAGAGGCGGCGTTTTGGTGAAAGCCGTCAAAGCAAATGCGCTGCCGTCGCCCCGAAGCCGGAGGAAAGAAAGTCCCCACGAGTAGAATCCTCCCGTCCGAGCGCGTTACAGCTTATTAAGTGAGAGGCAAAATCCGCCGTCAGATTTCCGAATTCCGAATTCTATCTTCTAACTTCTATCTTCTAAATTCTATCTTCTAACTTCTAACTTCTAAATTCTGACATCTGACCTCTGATCTCTGTCCTCTAATTTGAGTGGTACCGCGGGAATTTTCTCGTCTCAAAGCCGAGCTTTGGGGCGATTTTTTCGCTTCAAAGCAAAAATTCTCTCAGAAAGAGGTACGAAAATGAAAAAAGAACTCGAAAAGCTCTATGAGCCGAAACAGGTCGAGGACAGGATCTATAAATACTGGACCGACCGCAACTGCTTCCACGCGGAAGTAAACCCGAACAAGAAGCCTTACACCATCGTCATTCCCCCGCCGAACATCACCGGTCAGCTTCACATGGGGCACGCGCTCGACGAAACTCTTCAGGATATCCTGATCCGTTATAAGAGAATGTCGGGCTATGAGACGCTGTGGCTTCCGGGAACCGACCACGCCTCTATCGCGACCGAGGCAAAGATCGTCTCCGAGATGAAAAAAGAGGGCCTAACAAAGGACGACCTCGGCAGAGACGGTTTTTTGGAGCGCGCATGGGCTTGGCGCGATAAATACGGCTCGACTATCATCAATCAGCTCAAAAAGCTCGGCTCCTCATGCGATTGGGAACGCGAGCGCTTCACGATGGACGAGGGCTGCTCAAAGGCGGTAAAAGAGGTCTTTGTGCGCTATTATGAAAAAGGGCTCATCTATCGCGGAGAACGCATCATAAACTGGTGCCCTCACTGCCTGACCTCGATTTCAAACGCCGAGGTGAACTATGAAGAACAGGCGGGGCATTTCTGGCACCTGCGCTATCCCCTCACCGACGGTTCGGGCTGGCTCGAGCTTGCCACCACCCGACCCGAGACCCTTTTGGGCGATACCGCGGTCGCGGTCAACCCCAAGGACGAAAGATATAAAAAATTCGTCGGAAAAACCGTCACCCTGCCGCTCGTCGGGCGCGAGATACCCGTTGTGGCGGACAGCTATGTCGATATGGAATTCGGCACCGGCGTCGTAAAGATTACCCCTGCTCACGACCCGAACGACTTTGAGGTCGGGCTCAGGCATGATCTTCCGGTCATAAACGTTATGACCGACGACGCGAAAATCACCGACGACTATCCGAAATATGCAGGAATGGACCGCTTTGAGGCGAGAAAAGCGATTGTCAAAGACCTTGAGGAGGGCGGATTCCTCGTTAAAATCGAGGACTACTCTCACAACGTCGGCACCTGCTATCGCTGCGGCACCACCATCGAACCGAGAGTTTCGCTTCAGTGGTTCGTCAAAATGGCCGACCTCGCAAAGCCCGCTATCGAAGCCGTCAAAAACGGCAGCATAAAATTCATCCCCGAACGCTTCGAGAAAAACTATCTCAACTGGATGGAGGATATCCGCGACTGGTGCGTTTCGCGTCAGCTCTGGTGGGGACACAGGATACCCGCGTTCTATTGCGACGACTGCGGCGAAATGATCGTCACAAAAGAGGACAGCGCCGTCTGCCCGAAATGCGGCAAACCGATGAGGCAGGATCCCGATACCCTTGACACATGGTTCAGTTCGGCGCTCTGGCCGTTTTCGACCCTCGGCTGGCCCGACAAGACCCCCGAGCTTGAATACTTCTATCCGACCTCGACGCTTGTCACCGGCTGGGATATCATCACCTTCTGGGTGTCGAGAATGATCGTCGCGGGGCTTGAATTCATGCACGAGCGCCCCTTTGAGACGGTGCTGCTCCACGGACTGATGAGAGACCCGAACGGACTTAAAATGTCGAAATCTCTCGGCAACGGAATCGACCCGCTCGAGGTCATCGACCAATACGGCGCGGACGCTTTGAGGTTCATGGTCGCCTCGGGAAATTCGCCCGGAAACGACATGAGATATTCCGAGGAAAGAGTCAAGGCCTGCCGCAACTTTGCGAACAAGCTCTGGAACGCCACTCGCTTTATCATGATGAATCTCCCCGAGGACTTCGGAATCCCCGAGAAGCTGCCCGAAAACCTCGCCTTGGAGGATAAATGGGTCGTTTCAAAGCTCAATTCCCTCGCAAAAGAGGTCAACGAAAACCTCGAAAGGTTTGAAATCGGCATCGCCGCGCAGAAGGTCTATGACTTCATCTGGGACGTTTACTGCGACTGGTACATCGAGCTTACGAAGCCGAGGATAAACGCCGGCGGAGAATCGGCCGAAAGCGCGCAGAAGGTGCTTGTCTGGGCTATGGCCGGAATACTCAAGCTGCTCCACCCGTTTATGCCGTTCATCACCGAGGAGATCTGGCAGGCGCTCGACGGCACAGGAAAGCCCCTCATGCTCGAAGCATTCCCCGTATACGACGAGGAGCTGTCATACCCCGCCGAGGAGGCAGATTTTGAAAAGATAATCGAAGCTATCAAGGCGATAAGAAACCGCCGCGCCGAGATGAACGTTCCGCCGTCGAAAAAGGCCGAGCTTTTCATTGAGACAAAGGAAAAGGACGTCTTTGAAAAGGGCGTGATGTTCTTTGAGCGGCTCGCTTCGGCGTCGTCGGTGGTGATAGCCGAAAAATGCGAGCCCGCCGATTCCGTGACTATTGTGACCGGCTCGGCAAGGCTGTTCATTCCGCTCTCCGAAATAATCGACCGCGAAAAGGAGCTTGCAAGACTCAATAAGGAAAAAGCCTCGGCCGAAAAGGATATCTCCGTCATCGGCTCGAAGCTCTCAAACGAAGGCTTCCTTGCAAAAGCCCCCGCGCAGGTCGTTGAGACCGAAAAGCAAAAGCTCGCGGCCGCAAAGGAAAAGCTCGCAAAGATCGAGCAGTCGCTTTCGGCCCTGAAATGAGCGTTAATGCTCTGACAAAACTTTTAAAGGAGGATAAACAATGCGAAAAATCGTTTCCCGACGCCCGCTCATAATTTCCGCAATAGTCACGCTGATCTTCTGGGCGGCGCTGATGGCGGTGCAGTATTCTCTGCCTTTTATGCCGCGGTTCTTTTATTCAAACGGCGTGTTCCTTCCTCAGCTTATCGCCGACGCGTTCAGCGCGCTCGTCGGAATTGCGCTCGCGTTTATTCTTGGATACGGGCATATTTTTGACAGGACATCTCACTTCTTCGCGGGGCTTTTTTGCGGCGGGGCGTATATCGTCATCTCGCTGATACAGGCTTATGCCAACATCATGGTCTCGCTCTCGGACGAGGTGTTTTTCGAGCCGGTCTGGCGAATAATCGTTTTCACCCTCTCGATGCTTGCCGTCGGGCTTGCCGAGGAGACCTATTTCAGAGGAATCATTTCAAACCTCTTCTGGGATAAGCACGCTAAAGACTCGGCCGGGGTCTGGACAGCCGCGCTCTATTCGGGGCTTATTTTCGGGCTTATGCACTTTATAAACATACTTTCTATGGACCCGAGCGGCTGGGGCGGCGGCTTTGCTCAGATAGCGGGCGCCTGCGTGACCGGACTTTGCTTCACCGCGATATACTATCGCTGCAAAAACATCTGGGTTCTAATATTCATTCACGCTTTTCTCGATTTCTGCGGGCTTATTTCGGAGGGGCTTTTCGGCGGCACCATTCTCTCGCAGATAAGCAATTACTCTCCGCTGACCGCGGTCACAAGCTCGGTTATGCCGCTTATCGTGACGCTGGTTATCTTCAGAAAGAAAAAGATGGCGCAGACCCTTGCCGATGTTCCCGAGGCCGACAGACCGGAGACTATCCCTCAGCCGCTTTCGGAAGAGGAATCGGCAAAAAGCAAGAGGGCTTTCAAGCGCGCCGTGATCATCTTCGCGGTGTGCTGGGTGCTGCTTTTCATCGGCTCGGTGGCGCTTAACCCCGACGTTCAAAGCGCCTTTGAAAGCGAAACTCAAAGCGACCGCGTGCTCGACATTACCGACGCGGGCGATTGGAGCGGCGAGCAGACCTTTGGAAAATCATATAAATTCACCGTCGGCGAATCCCGCAGTTACAGAATAAACATCGTCACCGCGCCCTCGGAAAACAGCTCATATGTTTTGGTGCAGATAAAATCGGGCGAGGAGGTCGTGTTCGAGCAGACCTACGGCGGAATATGCTCGACGACGTTCGGACTTGATCTTAACAAGGGTGACTATGTTTTAAACCTTGTTTACGATTATTCCCGAGTGAGCGGCGGCAGCGCCGAATACGACACGAGCGTTATCATCAAATAGCTTAAAAGGTAAACAAAAGGTAAAGATTTTCCCCCGAATCTTAATTTCGGGGGAATTTTGTTGCGCCGAAAAAAATTATGAGTTATAATATTTTCGGTGATTTTTATGGAGAAGAAAAAATACTCGTCGTTGACGACGACGTTTATATCGGAGATATGCTTGAAGAAGCCCTCGGAAAAGAGGGCTACGGCGTTATGCGGGCTTACTCGGGCACCGAGGCGGTCATGGCTATCGACCTTGAAAAGCCGGATCTTATTCTTTTGGACCTTATGCTCCCCGGGCTTTCGGGCGAGGAGGTGCTTAAAAAGATCGGCGGGATACCGGTCATCGTTTTGTCGGCAAAGGCCGACGCGGGCTCAAAGGTCAGGCTTCTTTTGGGAGGAGCGCAGGATTACGTCACAAAACCGTTTGATCTCTCGGAGCTTCTGGCGAGGATATCGTTAAGGCTCAAGGACGCCTCGGCCTCAGACGGCGGCACGCTTGAATTCGAAGGGATAAGGCTTGATGCCGACGCCCGAACCGTCAGGGTGCTTGAAACGCCGGTGAAACTTACTCGAACCGAATTTGCGATATTAAAACTTTTGATGCAGCGCCCCTCTCAGGTGCTTACAAAGTCGCAGCTTCTTGACCGAATAGCCGCCGACACCCCTGACTGCACCGACAGCTCGCTTAAAATCCACATATCGAACCTCAGAAAAAAGCTGCGCGAGCCCTCGGGGCGGGACTATATCGAGGCGGTGTGGGGCATAGGCTTCAAGATGAAAAAGCTGTGATTTTTACCGAATCTGAACCGGTTTCTTAACCGCTTCCTTTACCCTTTTAATGTATCATCCTCTTATGGGCGGAAATTTTGACCCGCCCGATTTTTTCTTTAAAAAGGAGCATCGACTATGGAATATGTAATGACTGCGCGTTCCGTATGCAAGGAATACGGAAAGTTCCGCGCGCTCTCGGGGCTTTCGATGAGCGTGCCGAAAGGGGCGATATACGGCCTCGTCGGAAAAAACGGAGCGGGAAAAACCACTCTCATAAGAATAATCTGCGGGCTTCAGACCCCGACTATCGGGGAATATACCCTTTACGGCGTGAACTCGAAAAGCCCGAAGATCGACGGAGTGAGGCGGAGAATGGGGGCGGTCGTCGAAACGCCCTCGATATATCTCGATATGTCGGCGAGGCAAAACCTCGAGGAGCAGTACAGGGTGCTCGGAATGCCGTCGTTTGAGGGCATAGACGCGCTTTTGAAGCTGGTCGGGCTTGAGGACGCCGGCAAAAAGAAATCGAAGAATTTTTCGCTCGGAATGCGCCAGCGCCTCGGAATTGCGGTAGCCCTTTGCGGCAACCCCGATTTTCTCGTTCTTGACGAGCCTGCGAACGGCCTCGACCCGCAGGGAATAGTTGAGATAAGAGAGCTTATTTTGAAGCTGAACCGCGAAAACAACATCACCGTGCTGATCTCAAGCCATATCCTCGACGAGCTTTCAAGGCTTGCCACGCATTACGGCTTCATCGACGGCGGAAAGATGATAAAAGAGATATCCTCGGACGAGCTTGAAGCCGCCTGCCGAAAATGTCAGCGGGCCGAGGTCAGCGACGCGGCCGTCCTTGCGAGGGTGCTTGACGGCATGAACGTAGAATACAGAATAATCTCGGACAAAGAGGCCGACATCTATGCGAAGCTGAACATCACTTCTCTTGCAAAGGCGCTTTCCGAGCAGGGCTGCGAGCTTATTTCCATTCACGAAAAGGACGAAAGCCTTGAAAGCTATTACCTCAATCTTGTCAGCGGAAATCGGTAAAGGAGGCGGATATTATGAGAAAACTTTTAAGGGCCGATCTCAGCCGTTTGTTCAAAAATAATCTTTTCTGGTTCTTAACGCTTTGTCTGCTCGTATGGTCGGCAGTGTCTTCTTACGACAACGCCTGCAATCTTATAAACAACCCCGGTCCGTACAGCGACATCGTGATCGGGATGGGCATCGCCGTTCCCGAATCGTTCTGCTTCGACGGCGGACCTATCGTTCTGGTGATAATACCCGTTTTTGCGTCGATGTTTCTCGGGACCGAGTTTTCTGACGGGACGATGAGAAACAAGATAGTCGTCGGAAGCAAGCGAAAAAATATCTATCTTTCGCACCTTATAACGACGGGCGCCGCCTCGCTTGTTTTCTGCGCCATGTGGCATATCGGCGCTCTTTCGGCGCTGCCCGTGCTCGGGGTGTGGAAAATAGGCGTTCTGACATGGGCGCTCATGGTAATAAAAAGCGCGCTGTTCGTCTTTGCTTTCGCGTCCGTTCTCTGCCTGATAAGCCATATCGTCGCAAACAAGGCCGCCGTTGCGGTGTTCGAGATAGTCTTCGCGCTCGTGGTGCTTATGGCGGGAAGTATGCTTTATAATATGCTTTTAGAACCCGAAATGATCTCGGGCGGAGTTACCATCTCGGCCAACGAAAACGGCGAAACGGTAATGCAGCCCATTGAGCCGCACCCCAACCCCGATTATGTCGCCGAGCCGGAGCGGTCGGTTTTGAAAAAAGCGCTCAACACGCTTCCGAGCGGTCAGGCGATACTTCTTGCAAACATAACCAGCTCGAATGAAGAACAGCTCGACCTGCCGATATATTCTTACTGCGCTTCCTGCGCGATAATACTTGTTTCGACCGCGGCGGGTATGTTTATTTTCAAGAGAAAAGACCTGAAATAAAGGGGTGCTTTTTGTGCAAAGACTTATCTTCGCCGGATTTTACCGGCTTAAAACGAGCAGGCTTTTTTGGTTTTTCATCGCCGCCGAGACCGTTTGGAGCGCGTTTTTGGCGTGGCTTTTATATTGCTTCGGAAACATTGAGGAAAACCTCTTTTTAATGATATTTATGCCGATGTTTTATCTCGGCGTCGCCGAGGCGGTGTTCTGCGGGTTTTTCATCGGCACGGATTACTCGGACGGAACCGTTCGCAACAAAATCGCCGTCGGGCAGACGAGGGCGAACGTTTATCTTTCAAACCTCGTTATATGCAGCTTTGCGGGGGCGGCGGCGCTTATCACTCACATGGCGGTGTTTTTCGGCGCGGGGGCTTTTCTCATCGGTTCGGCGGTCTTTCCGCAGGTGATCTTTTTAAAGTACATCTGCGCGCTTGCAAACGTTCTGACCTTTGCTTCGCTCTTCACGATGACATCGACGCTTTGCTCGAAGACCGCTTCGGCGGCTGTCGCGAATATTTTCATCTCGCTGGGGCTTATCGTCGCCGGGGTATACGCCTATGCTTACTATAATCAGCCGGCGGTCTTTTCCGACGGCAGCGCGAATCCGCGATATGTCGGCGGGGCGGCGAGGGCGGTTTTGGGCTTCTTTGAGGCCGTGCTGCCGACGTCTTCGGCGCTCGAAGTGATGGCTCGGAATTCCTATGCCGTATGCCTGAGAATAATTTTCTGCTCGCTTGCCGAGGCGGCGATATTCTCTCTCATAGGGCTTCGGGCTTTCAAAAGAAAAAACATAACTTAGGTGAAAAATATGCAAAAACTGCTATCCGCCGGATTTTACCGGCTCTCACGCTCGGCGGCATTTTGGGCGTTCGCGGCTTTTTCGGCGGCCTGTGGAGCGCTCAGCGCCTTTTCGACATATCTGAATCGGCCCGAAGCGGGGCAGGAATTCTCTATCTTCGGCTTCGCGTTCTTTATCCCGATGTTTTCGGCGCCCTTTACCGCAGTCGTCCTCGGCACGTAATTTTCGGACAATACCGTAAGAAACAAGATAATCGCGGGGCACAAAAAATCGGCGGTATATTTTTCTTATATCGCGGTCGCGGCGCTCGCTTCGGCGGCGATGTGCGTTCTCTCGGCGGCGGTGCATTTTGCCGTCGGGCTGCCGCTTTTGGGGCTCGTTAAAATGCCTTTTGCCGAATTTGCGTTTTTCTTTGCCGTCGGGATATTATCAACTGTCGCGATGACGGTTCTGACCGCAGTTATAACCTTAAGCACTCATTCAAGGGCGGTCGCGGCGGCGGTCTGCGCTGTTTTGGCGGCAGCGGCGATATCTTTGAGCGCGAATATAGGACTTAGGCTGAAAGAGACCGAATATCTCAGCGCTTCGGATCTTGAAGCGATAGAGATCAGCGGCGAGCTTTCGGGTTCTGACGGCTGGCTTATACCGGACCCGGATTACCCGACCCCCGAGCAGCGCAAAATGCTCGAGCTTTTATTTGACATTCAGCCCGGTGGGGCGGCGGCTCAAAGCGCTTGGCACGAGGTCGAACGGCCCCTGCGCGTTATACTTTTCGAGGCGCTGTGGATCCTTTTGCCCACCGCCGCGGGATATATTGTCTTTAAGCGCCGCAATATCCGCTGACGGTTGACAGAACGCCTCGGCGCGGGTATAATTCTATAAAAAAGCAAAGGGGGCGGCGCCGTGGCTTTGGGATTCATATGCATACTTTTTGCGGGCGCGGCGGCGTTTTTTGCCCTGAAATATTTTTCGCTAAAACGATCTCTCGGCGAGATACTCGATCAGCTTCCGGCGCTCGTCTCGGAGGACACCAACCTGCTTCTGACGCTTTCTTCGGGCGACAAAAAGCTCCGCCTGCTCGCTTCAAGGCTGAACGCGCAGCTCAGGGAGCTTAAACGCCTCAGAAGAAGCTATCAAAGCGGAGACCGCGAGCTTAAAGAAGCGGTGACGAACATCTCGCACGACTTAAGAACCCCGCTGACCGCTATGTCGGGCTATATCGAGCTGCTCAAAAAAGAGGAAAAAAGTCAGGCTGCGGACAGATACCTAAAGCAGATAGAAAACCGCGTCGAGGCGATGAAACGCCTCACCGAGGAGCTTTTCAGCTATTCGCTAGCGGCGTCTTCGGGCGAAGAGATGACCCTTGAGCCGGTCGATCTGAGGGCGGCGCTCGAGGAAAGCGTCGCGGGGATATACGGCGCTTTGGTCGAGCGCGGGATCGAACCGGAAATTTATCTTCCGGACGAGAGGCCGATCAAAAATCTGAATCGCGAAGCCCTCGCGAGGGTTTTCGGGAATATCCTCGGCAACGCACTGAAATATTCGTCGGGCGACCTCGTCATCAGAATGGACGAAAACGGCTGCACGGAGTTCTCGAACACCGCTGAAAATATCGGCGAGGTCGACGTCGGCAAGCTGTTCGACAGGTTCTTTTCGGTCGAGGCGGCAAGAAACTCGACCGGCCTCGGACTGGCGATATCAAAGGCTTTGGTCGAGCAGATGGGCGGAAAAATAAGCGCCTCGCTGTCGGGCGGAACGCTTACGATAAGAACGGAGTGGAGGGGGTGAAAGGGATTCATCTTCACCGCTTGCGCGGTTAAGATGAATGCTATCGTTTATCACCCCACCCCCATAAAAAGTTTGTAGCGGAGCACTACACGGCAACGCCCCCTCCCCTTTGAGGGGAGGGGGCTCTCAAACTTTCCTTTCGTAGGTAGTGCGGAGGGGGTGGGGTGACTCCGATAGCATCCATATTTTCCGGCAAAGGAAAATATGGATACCTTTTAACCGCTTGGCTCGACTTCCGCCAAACGTAGTTATACCCGCGTTCTTCGCCTCTGCCTCCCCTCAAATCCTAAAGCACTTCTGCACGGCCTTGAGCGTTCCGAGCACGAGTATCGGCTTCGAGGGGTCCATAACGGTATCGGGGCTTATCATTCCGAGCACGCCGTTCTCGCGGCAGGCGATGATGTTGAGCCCGTATTTTTTTCTGACATCGAGCTGGACGACGGTTTTTCCGCACCACTCCTCGGGCACGGTGAGCTCGAAGATGTCGATGTCGCCCTCAAGCTCGATATAGTCTTTGATGTGGTCCGAGGTGCATCTTATCGCCGTCCATGAGGCGAGCTGCTTTTCGGGATAGACGACCTCGTCGGCGCCGTTTCTCAGCAAAAATTTCTCCTGAACGCCTCTTGAAGCCCTCGCGATGACCCTTTTTGCGCCAAGGTCTTTGAGCAGCGAAGCCGTTTCAAGCGAGCTTTGGAAATTATCCCCTATCGTGACGATGCAGGCGTCGAAATTTTTGACGCCGAGCGATTCAAGGAAGGATTTTTTCGTGCTGTCGCCGATCTGGGCGTTGGTGACAAAGGGCAGAGCGGCGTTTACACGCTCCTCGCTGATATCGACGGCCATGATCTCATGACCGAGCATATTGAGCTTTTCCGCGATATGCCTTCCGAAGCGCCCGACGCCTATTATAAGAATTGATTTCATTTTAGACCTCCTGATTTGAAATTTTCATGTTAATGATAAGCGGATTCACATGATGATTTCAGATTGAAAGTATTGCTCCGTAAATTTGATTTGCTCCGTTATTTCTGCTTTGGTAAATGACATTTCAGCGGGGCAGACTACCCATTTTTCCTCTGCGTCGTCTGCTCGGTGAACTATGGCGATTATTTTGCCCGTAAACGTTTCAACAGGTTCATTTACACCTAAAATGTATGCGTCCTGCTCTTCGCCATCGGGCGCAATTATCCCCTCGATATATCCGTAGTTGACGGGATAGTATAAATCTTTGTGCTCGGGGTGAAAGCTCCCGAGAGGTCTGTCAACGGTAACTGTAACGATATCTCCGATCATTTTTATACCCCTGTTCTCTCAGCCCGCACGTCTGATTTCCGACCTCAGCCGACGGTTATTTTTTCCTGCGGGAGGGTCGCCGGCGGGTTGGGTTTGTTTGAGAGCGCCGCGAAAACAACGGTCAGGCCGCCCACCCTGCCGAAGTACATCAAAAGAACGAGTATACCCCGCGAAAGATGCCCGAGCGTCGGGGTTATGCCGAGGGTGAGACCTACCGTTCCGACGGCAGACGCCGCCTCAAAGAGGCACTGACCGAGCGGCAGACCCTCGATGCGGCTTATAGCACAGCCTCCGCAGAGGAAAAGACCGAGATACATCGTGAAAATGCTTGCTGCCTGTCTTACGGCTTCTTCGCCTATCCTGCGGCCGAAAAAGTTTGTATTCTCGCGGTTGCGAAAGACCGAAAGCGCCGTCGAAAGCATGACGGCAAAGGTGGTCGTTTTCATTCCTCCGGCAGTCGAGCCGGGCGAGCCGCCGATCAGCATTAAAAGCGTCATTATCGCAAGCCCCGCGCCGCTCATAAGCGTAAGATCGACGGTGTTGAAGCCCGCGGTCCTTGCGGTAACCGACTGGAAAAGCGAAGCCAAGGTCCTCTCGCCGAGAGGGAGCGACGAAAACTCAAAGAAGAAGAAAAGCGCCGCCGGTATCATTATAAGCGCGGCAGAGGTCACCAAAATGACCTTTGACTGCATACGGTATTTTCTGAAGCGCCATTTGTTTGTGCCGATGTCTTCCCATGTGAGGAACCCCGCGCCGCCGATCACGATAAGAAGCATTACTGCGATGTTTATAAGCGGACTTTCCGAAAAACCGGTCAGCGAGGAATACTGCGCGTTCACGCCCATAAGGTCAAACCCCGCGTTGCAAAACGCCGATATCGAATGAAACAGCGAATACCATATTCCTTTTAAAACGCCGAACCGAGGGATAAACGCCGGCATCATGGCTATTGCGCCGGATATCTCAAAGACGGCGGTCATTTTAAGAATAAACCCGGTCAGCCTGACTATTCCGCCGACCTGATGCGCCGAGATAGCTTCCTGCATGGTCGAGCGTTGCCTCAGACTTATTTTTTTGCCCGAAAGGGTCGTGACGGCAACAGCGAGGGTTACGATTCCCATTCCGCCGATCTGTATCATCAAAAGAATGACCGCCTGCCCGAACGCCGACCAATAGGTCGCGGTGTCGTGAACGACAAGCCCGGTCACGCATACCGCCGAGGTGGCGGTGAAAAGCGCGTCGGGAAAAGGCGCGCCCTTTCCGTCTTTTGTTGAAAAGGGCAGGGCGAGCAGAACGCTCCCGAGGAGAATAGCAAGCGCAAAGCCGATTATGATTATCTGCGACGCGGTGAGCTGCTTTTTCGGCTTCATAAAATTCCCCCTTTTCGTTTTTTTATATTTTAACTCTTTTGCGCCGCCAAGTCAATATGGAAATTGGGGGATGGGAGAGAAATAAAGGAGCGGACGTGGTACAAATGACGAGGATAGGAGAGGCCGAGATGGAGACGAAAGATAACGAAGCGGAGAGTTCGTACATTTGTTGGGAGCCGAACTGAGCGGGAAAAAGGTATTCAATCGCTCTCTCTTCCGAGGGCAACAGAAGCGGGTTTTGTAGCCAATTTAACTTTTGACGCAAGCCGGAGCAACTGCTTTAAAGGTATTCAATCGCTCCCTCTGTCGAGGGAGTGATTTCATACTATTTAAATCACCCCACCCCCACTATACTTCCTACGGAACGGAAAAATTGAGCAGCCCCCGCCCCTCGAGGGGCGGGGGCCTCACAAAAACCGACCGCCCCGCAGTCCGTACTGCGGGGGTGGGATGATAAACGATAGCATCCATATTTTCCGGCAGCGGAAAATATGGATACCTTTTACCCGCCCGTCTGCCGCTTGCGCACACAACCTGCCGCTCGAAGCGCTTTCTCTCGGTTCGCACCGGCCCGCACTCCGTTCGCGGCGAAGCCTCCGGCGCTTCGCGCCGGCGCCCGACCCCTGCGGGGTCGGCAACGTCCCTGCGGGACGCGGGCTTCGCCCCCGCAACCCCGCCTCGCCGCACAAATCATCAAAAAAGCAGCCCCTTTTTCGGACTGCTTCTTATCATCTCAGCTTTTAAACCAATCTGAAAACTTCCTCTTATCCGGTCTGTTTCGGTCGTCGAGCGAGTCGTCGAAGGCTTTGAGCAGGTCGGCCTGCTTTTTGCTGAGCCCCTTCGGGACGACGACCCGAACCGTCGCGTGGTGGTCGCCGCGGCCGCTGCGATAAAGCCTCGGCACGCCTTGGCCTCTCAAATGGAAAGTATCGCCGTTCTGGGTGCCGGCCGGTATACGATATTTCACGCTGCCGTCGATGGTCGGAATGTTGATCTCGTCGCCGAGCGCCGCCTGCATATAGGATATCGGCACTTCCGAGTAGATGTCAAATCCCTCGCGTTCGAACATTTCGTCCGCCCTGACGTTTACGCGGATAATGAGGTCGCCGTTCTGACCGCCGTTAAGGCCGCAGTCGCCCTCGCCGGTAATTCTCAAGGTCTGGCCGTCGTCGATGCCTTGGGGTATGCTGACGTTTTTCGAGAGAACTCTTCTGACCCTGCCCTGACCTTGGCACGACGGGCAGACGTCTTTTATCACCTTTCCCTTTCCGCCGCAGCGGTCGCAGGACTTAGTGCTCTGAAAAACGCCGAGAGGGGTGCGCTGAGTAACTCTGACGGTTCCGGTGCCGCGGCAGTCGGGGCATATTTCGGCCGAGGTCCCCGCGCGGGCGCCTGTGCCGCCGCAGTCGGGGCAGCGTTCAAGGCGGTTCACTCTGATATCCACGCCGGTGCCCTTGCAGGCTTCCATAAACGAGATCTGAACCGCGGTTTTGATATCCTGTCCCTTTCGCGGAGCATTCGGATTCGACCTTGTCTGCTGACCGAAACCGCCGCCGAAGAAGCTCTCAAAGATATCTCCGATGTCGCCGAAGCCGCCGTAGCTTCCGCCGGAAAAGCCGCCGAAGCCGCCTCCGCCCTGACCTGCGGAATACGAGGGATCGACCCCCGCGAAGCCGAACTGATCGTACCTCGCGCGCTTTTCCTTATCGGAAAGAATGTCGTAAGCCTCGTTGACCTCTTTCATTTTCTCCTCGGCGTCCTTGTCGTCGGGGTGAAGGTCGGGGTGGTATTTTTTGACCATTGCGCGGTAGGCTTTTTTAAGCTCGTCGTCGCTCGCGCCCTTCTGAACCCCGAGGACCTCGTAGTAATCTCTTTTGTTGTCTGCCATAATACTCTCCGTTTAACCATGCCGAAAGCGGGAGAGGAGCCCAAAAAGCGCCTCTCCGCCCGGTAAAATCATCAGTTGTTGAAATTGGTATCTACATAGTCGTCGCCGGGGTTGCCGCCCTGCGGTCCCTGCTGAGGACCCTGCTGACCGTTCTGCGAGGCCGCCTGATAGATCTTTGTCGCGACCTGCCCGAACACCGTTTCAAGCTCCTTCTGCCTTGATTTTATAAGCTCGATGTCGCTGCCTTTAAGGGCTTCTTCGAGGGCAGATATCTTCTGCTCGACGTCGGCTTTCTCGGAGGGGTTGACCTTGTCGCCGAAATCTTCGAGCGACTTTTTGCACTGGAACACCATCTGGTCCGCCGAGTTGCGTGCGTCAACGTCGTCTCTCTTCTTCTTGTCCTCGGCGGCGAATCTCTCGGCGTCCTTGACGGCCTTGTCGATATCCTCCTTGGACATATTCGAGGAAGAAGTGATGGTTATGTTCTGCTCCTTGCCGGTGCCGAGGTCTTTCGCGGTAACGTGAACGATGCCGTTGGTGTCGATATCGAAGCTGACCTCGATCTGCGGAACTCCTCTCGGGGCGGGCGCAATGCCGTCGAGCTTGAACATTCCGAGCTGCTTGTTATCCTTTGCGAATTCGCGCTCGCCCTGCAAAACAACGATGTCAACAGCGGGCTGATTGTCGGCCGCAGTCGAGAATACCTGTTTGCGCGAGCAGGGAATGGTGGTGTTTCTCTCGATGATCTTTGTGCAAACTCCGCCGAGGGTCTCGATTCCGAGAGAAAGCGGGGTGACGTCGTTCAAAACGAGGCTCGAATCAATATCGCGGTTCATTATGCCGCCCTGAATAGCCGCTCCGAGGGCAACGCACTCATCGGGGTTGATGCCCTTGAACGGCTCCTTGCCGGTGATTTTTCTTACCGCCTCAACGACGGCGGGGATCCTTGACGAGCCGCCGACCATGAGGACCTTGTTGATCTGCGAGGTGGAAAGCCCCGAATCGGAAAGCGCCTGACGGACGGGGCCCATCGTCGCCTCGACGAGGTCTGCGGTGATTTCGTTGAACTTCGCCTGAGTGAGGGTGAAGTCAAGGTGCTTCGCGCCCGTGGCGTCTGCGGTTATGAACGGCAGGTTGATGTTTGAAGACGGAACGCTCGAAAGCTCTATCTTAGCCTTTTCGGCGGCTTCCTTGAGCCTCTGCATGGCCATTTTATCGGTCGAGAGGTCGATGCCCTCGGTCTTTTTGAATTCCGCTACCAAAAGGTCGATGATCCTCTGGTCGAAGTCGTCGCCGCCGAGGCGGTTGTTGCCGGCCGTCGCCAAAACCTCGGTAACGCTGTCGCCCATCTCGATGATAGAAACATCGAATGTGCCGCCGCCGAGGTCATATACCATGACCTTCTGATCCTCTTCCTTGTCGATGCCGTAAGAAAGCGCTGCGGCAGTCGGCTCGTTGATGATTCTTCTGACGTTGAGCCCCGCGATCTGGCCGGCGTCCTTTGTCGCCTGTCTCTGAGAGTCGGTGAAGTAAGCCGGAACGGTGATGACAGCCTCGGTGACCTTTTCGCCGAGATATGCCTCCGCGTCGGTCTTTAGCTTTTGCAGAATCATCGCCGAAATTTCCTGAGGCGTATAGGATTTTCCGCCCATCTGAGCTTTATAGTCCGAGCCCATGTGGCGCTTTATCGAGATGACGGTGTTGTCAAAGTTGACGACCGCCTGACGCTTTGCGACCTGACCGACAAGTCTGTCGCCGTTTTTTGATATCCCGACCACCGACGGCGTAGTTCTTGCGCCCTCGCTGTTGGGGATAACGACTGCCTCGCCGCCCTCCATGACGGCTACGCAGGAGTTGGTAGTACCGAGGTCGATACCTATGATTTTTGACATATGAATTTCTCCTTTATTTAAAATAAGATATTTTTTATTTAAAAGGCTTGCGCCTTTTATGCGTTTGCAACCGATACCGTGGCGTGGCGGATTATTTTGTCGCCTATCCGGTATCCTTTCTGATAGACCTGCGCCACCGAATTCTCGGGGAGGTTTTCGTCGGTTATCTGATTTACCGCGTTTTCAACGGTCGGGTCAAAGGTCTCTCCGACCCGTGAAATTTCCTCGACCCCGAGCTTTTTGAAAGCGATCGAGAGCTGGTCGTATATCATCATGACGCCGGCTTTATATTTTTCGTCGGTCGTCTCGGCGTTAGCGGCCCTTTCAAAGTTATCGGCCAAGGGCAGAAAAGCCGCTACCGCGTTTGCCGTCGCCTCGGGATAAATCTCCTGCCGCTCCTTGACGCTTCTCTTTCTGAAATTGTCAAACTCGGCGAGCAGCCTTAAATATTTGTCTCTGAGCTCGGCGTTTTCGGCTTTCAGCTTTTCCTCCTCCGAGGGCTGCGCTTCGGCTTCTTTTTCCTCGGCGGCGTTTTCTTCGGGGGCTTTCTCCTCAGGCTCGGGCTGTTCGGTCTTAAGCTCGTTCTCGGCCTCGGCGGCCTCCTCGGGCTTATCGGTTTTAATGTTTTTCTCTTCTTCGGTCATGTTATATCCTCTCAATCGTTTTGATCGTCGTCCTGCTCGTCGGCCGTCTCATCGTCCGAAAGCGAGAGCATCTCGGAGATCTTCCCCGCGAAATACTCGACGTAGGGTATCACCTTGCGATAATCTATCCTCATCGGACCTATCAGCCCGAGGTGACCCGCGACGCGTCCGTTTTTTGTGAATTCCGAGCTTATAAGGCTCGAGTTTCCGATGACGAAATCCTCGTCCTCCTCCGAAAACAGAACGTGAATGCCGCTGAAGCTGTCGTCTATCAGCTTGTGGATATCGTTTCGGTGGTCGATAAACGAGATAACGTCGTTTCTGTCAAAATCGGCGCACTGAAGCAGGTTTCCGACGCCGCTGACGTCGATATCGCGGTTTGAAAGCTCGCGCGTCATATCGAATATCCCTCTGACAAGAGGCGAAAGCGTCAGAAGATATGTGCCCATGGCGGTCTCGAGCTTTTCGAGCATTTCGTCGCTCAGAAGATCGAGCGGCACGCCCTCAAGATTGTCGCGCAGAAAGTTTGAAAGATAATCGAGCTGCTCCTGAGTGAGGTCTATCTCGACCCGGCAGGTGCGGTTTTTTATTTTTCCGTTCGAGGCGATGAGAAGCAAAACATAAAGGCGTTTTCCCGTCGGAATGACCTCGACCTTTGATATCACCGAGAATTTCGGGCTTTCGCTTGAAACGAACGCCGCGGTCTGGGTCAGCTCGGCAAGGGCGTTTGAGGCCGATTTAACGATGCCCTCCTCGCTGTATTCGTCCTTCGGGATCATCTCGTCCAAAAGCTGTTTTTCCTCGGAAGAAAGCGGGTTGGTCTTCAAAAGCTGATCGACGTAAAGCCGATAGCCGTTATATGTCGGCACTCTTCCCGCCGACGTGTGCGGCTGCTCAAGATATCCCTGCTTTTCAAGCTCGGCCATCTCGTTTCTTATGGTAGCGCTCGAGGTCCCGACATATTTCATTATCGCCTTTGAACCGACCGGTTCTCCGGTGAGAATGTATTCGTCAACAACCGCGGCCAAAATCCTCAGTTTTCTGTCGTCCACTTCGGCGCCTCCTCCGAACCTTTCTGGCAGTTTAATCAACTGTTTGTTAGCACTCATATTTCCCGAGTGCTAATTATAGTATACCCTGTTTTTTAAAATTGTCAAGGGTTTTGCGAAAATTTTTCGGAAAATATTTTTTCGGTCAGGTTTTGACAGAATTTTCGGCCAAACGCTGATATCTTTACAATCGCGAAGAAAAAGAAAGGAGAGCTTTTATGCCGGTTTACATCACCGAAAAGGGCGAGGGCGCTATCGTCGCCAAAATCACCGGAGAGATAGATCATCACAGCGCGCGGTGGCTCAGAATGGACATCGACACCGCGATATCGGACAAGTCTCCGAAAAAGCTGTATCTTGATTTTTCCGGAGTGAGCTTCATGGACAGCTCGGGCGTCGGGCTCGTCATGGGAAGATATAAGAACATGAGAGAAAGGGGCGGCAGCGTTTCTCTGATAAACATGCCCGAATATATAGAAAAGGTAATGAGCCTCGCCGGAATGGACAGGCTTTTGAGCGAAGGAAAGGAGCGGCAGATATGAAAAAGCCGTCAAACGAGATGAAGCTGATTTTTCCGAGCCTTTCGGAGAACGAGAGCTTTGCAAGGATAGCCGTCGGGGGATTCATAAGCGGGGCGAATCCCCGCATCGACGAGCTTAACGACATAAAAACCGCGGTGAGCGAGGCGGTCACAAACTGCATCGTCCACGCTTACCGCGACGCGGTCGGAAAAATAGAACTGACGGCAAGGCTCGCCGACGGCGTTTTATACATAAAGATCCGCGATCGGGGCTGCGGGATCGAGGACGTGAAAAAGGCGATGGAGCCGCTTTTCACCACTCTTCCCGGAGAGGAGCGCTCCGGTCTTGGATTTTCCGTAATGGAGAGCTTTATGGACAGCGTAGCCGTCAGAAGCAAGCCCGGCTCGGGCACGGCGGTTACGATGACAAAAAAGCTCAGAACAAAGATCTGAGGAGTTTTATGTATAAAACCAATGAAGTCTGCGCCGACCCGCTCAGCGCGGCGGTCGAGGAGAATCTCGGGCTTGTAAGGCTTTGCGCGGGGAGATTTCGCGGCAAGGGCATCGAGTATGAGGAGCTTTACAGCGCCGGCTGCATGGGGCTCGTCAAGGCGGTCAGGGCTTTTGACAGCGAGCGCGGCGTGCGCTTTTCGACCTATGCGGTGCCGGTCATTTTGGGAGAGATAAGGCGGCTTTTTCGCGACGGCGGCTCGGTAAAGGTCTCCCGAAGCCTCAAAGAGCGCGCGATGAAGATATCGGCCGCGGCAAGGCGGCTCGAAAACGTTCTCGGGCGAGAAGCAACCGTTTCAGAGCTCAGCGCCGAGACCGGCGTTTCTGTCGAAGAAGTCTCCGAGGCAATATGCGTTATGCAGCCGGTCGTGAGCCTTACCCGAGACGGCGACGACGGCGGAGGAGAGATCGATGTTCCCGTCGAGGCTCCCGACCGAAAAATAACCGATTCGATAGCGCTTTCGCAGGCGCTCGAGGAGCTTGACAGCCGCGACCGCGGGCTTATTTATCTGAGGTTTTTTGCAAACCTCACCCAGCAGCAGACCGCCGAGCGCCTCGGAATGACGCAGGTTCAGGTCTCTCGCAGAGAGAAAAAGATACTGTCGTTTCTGCGAGGAAAGATGGAGTAGCGAAAAAGAAAGCAGTCCGAGAGGGCTGCTTTTTTGATGATTTGTGCGGCGAGGCGGGGTTGCGGGGGGCGAAGCCCACGTCCCGCAGGGACGCCGCCCGACCCCGCAGGGGGTCTGCGCCGGCGCGAAGCGCCGGAGGCTTCGCCGCGCACCGAGTGCGGGCAGGTGCGAACTGGGGGAAGCGAGAGGAGAGGGCGGGGTGTGTGAGCGGCGGCGGAGTGAGGGAAAGATATCATCTTTCCACTGCCGCGCCGGCCGCAAGCACCTGACTTGCAGCGCTTTTTCACACATTCTGCGGAGCTTGAACAGCCGCTTAAAAGGTATCCATATTTTCCTCAGTCGGAAAATATGGATGCTATTGGGAGTCACCCCACCCCCACAGTACGCTTGTTTAAAAGGTAACAAAGCGAAGCCCCCTCCCCTTTAAAGGGGAGGGGGCGGATTCGTGTTTCCGTTCCGTAGGAAGTATAGTGGGGGTGGGGTGATTTAAAATAGCATGAAATCTTGCCCTCGTGAGAGGGAAAGATTGAATACCTTTTCCCCGCTCAGCGCTGTCCCCTACAAACGCAGCTAATCCGCCAATCTTCCGCCCCTCACCTGAACAGCGCGCAGGTGCCGCTTTCGCGGAAATACCTTACCTTGGCTTCAATGGCCTCGCGGGAAACGCCGAAGTATTCCGCGAGGCAGTCGATGCACAAAAATTCATCGGCGGTGCGCAGCACCATTTTTTTATAGATCGCAATGTCGTCCTGACCGAGCGGAGCGCCGCACTTTTTGCAGGTATGAAAGTCGGCCATCACGCTTTCACGAGCTTGACCCTGAACATCTCGCAGCAGTGGGGCTTTAGGTCGGTGCAGTATCTCTCTTTGAAAGTGCCGACGGTCTTGTGGTTCCAGACGTCGTAAAATTCAAGAGCATAGCCCGAAGCGTACGGCAGACCCATATCCCAGAAATTGAAGCTGAACTGCGCGGGGTGCTCGCCGTCGGCGAAGTTGACGAGCAAAATCGCATAGTCGCCGTTTTCGAGCGGCTTGACAAGGCCCTTGCAGCTTTCGTTGCACCAGTGGTCTATCTCGATAGGTCCCCTGCCCTCGGGATCCTGATTTATTGCGATAACGTCTTTATTTGTGAGGATTTCCTTCGTCTCGGTGGTCATGTTTCTGATGTCACAGCCGATCATCAAGGGCGAATTCATCATCGCCCAAAGCGAGAAGTGGGTGCGATATTCCTCGGTGGTGCAGCCGAAGCCTCCCTCGGCGATCCACGAGTTGTCCGACTTGCCGCTCATGCCGACGACAAGCATATCAATGTCGTTCCAGCAGTACACTCCGGCTTGGCTTTGGCGCATATTGAGCTGAGAAAGCGCAAGATTTTTTATAGAATTCCATGTGTCCTGAATGTCTCCGGTCGAGCGGAACATCTGAGCGCCGGTGTTTCTGATCCAATCGTGAACGCCGTCGTTGCCCCAGTTGCAGGCCGAGAAGAGTATCTCGCGGCCGCAGTTGCGAAGCGCCATTGACATTCTCCTGTAAAGAACCTCGCCGGGAATGCCCTTCGGCTTGAAGCAGTAATCGTATTTGAGGAAATCTACGCCCCAGCTTGCAAAGGTCTCGGCGTCCTGAAATTCGTGCTCGAAAGAGCCCGGATGATTTGCGCAGGTATGAGTTCCGGCGCAGGAATAGATGCCGAATTTAAGCCCTTTTGAGTGGACGTAATCGGCGACGGCCTTTATACCGTTCGGGAATTTTTTCGGGTCGGGCACAAGGCGGCCGTTCTCGTCGCGGTCTTTAAGGCTCCAGCAGTCGTCGATGACGACGTATTCATAACCGGCGTCTTTGAGACCCGTCTCGACCATGGCGTCGGCCGCGCCCTTGATGAGATTTTCGTCGATGTTCCAGCTAAAGGTGTTCCACGAGTTCCAACCCATGGGCGGTGTTTTTCCAAGATTTTTGGGCATAAAATTACCTCCGTCAAGCAAAATTCGCTCTTCGCGTCGAGATTATTATAACAGCGCCAAACGCGTTTGTCAACGCTATTTTCGGTTATTTTGTTCGGGGCTGAGCGGCGGGAGGGAGAGAATGGGAGAAGAGATTTGGCTTGCCCGCTGTTGTGCCGACGTCAAAGCGCGAAGCCGACGGGTTGAGGGGTTATACCTGCGTTTGGAGGAGCTCCTATCGAGCAATTAAAAGGTATTCTTCTTCCCCACGCGCGAGGGCAACATAAGCGGGTTTTGTAGACAATTTAACTTTTGGTGCAAGCGGAGCAACTGCTTTAAAGGTATTCAATCGCTCCCTCTATCGAGGGAGTGATTGAATACTATTTTGAGACACCCCACCCCCACTATACTTCCTACGGAACGGAAAAATTGAGTAGCCCCCGCCCCTCGAGGGGCGGGGGCCTCACAAAAACCGACCGCCCCGCAGTCCGTACTGCGGGGGTGGGGTGATGAGCGATAGCATCCATATTTTCCGGCAGAGGAAAATATGGATACCTTTTACCCACTCGCCGCGCACAAAGCCTGCCGGCTTGCCGCTTTCCCTCGATTGGCGTTAACCCGCACTCAGTGCAAGACGAAGCCTCCGGCGCGAAGCGCCGGCGCCCGACCTCTGCGGGGTCGGGCGGCGTCCCTACGGGACGCGGGCTTCGCCCCCGCAGCCCCGCGGCGGCATACTCCCCCCTGCACTTTTGTGCGAAGGCACGAAATCTCGGGGCTCATCTCCGCAATCTCAGAACATTATACTTTCAATCTTCATTAAAACTTAATAATTCCCCTCTTGCCTCAATTCGTTTAACGTGCTACAATATTTTCAAAGGAGGGTTTTTCATGTGTTGTCTTTTATATTTAAAACGCTCGCTTCTTCGTCGGCCGAAGCGCCATTTATCGCTGTTTGTGATACTTGTCTGCGCGTTTATCCTGCCGCTTTTGATTTCGATTTACCGCGACAGCAGCCAATACGGCGAGCGGCTGCGAATTCTTTCCGAGACCCGGGGCGAGACCTTTCACATTTTGAACGCCCGTGAGGAGGACCTTTCGCTTTTTGAGGGCTTGCGCGGGCTTTCAGAGCCGTTCTATGAAGACGGCGTTATCTATCTTCACATTCTCTCGGAGGACGAGTGGAGAGATTTTTGGGCGTTAGACGGCTATTCGTCGCAGATCTCCGATATAATCCGCGGCGCCGCCGAGAACCGTCTTATGCTCCGCTGCTTTGAATATGACTACGCCAATGCGATCCCCGACGCTTCGCAAAACTTGCAGCAGGTGTCGCTTGTGGCGCTTAATATGTTTATCATTTTCATCTCGTCGCTGACGGTCGGCTCGGCGTATAAAAGCCATATTCGGCGGTTTTCTGCGGATATGGCGGTGCTTCGTTCTCTCGGAGCAGAGGAAAAGCAGATATACGCGATTTTCCTTTGCGAGTTCGCAGTCGTTTTTGCGATGTCCGCCGCTGCGGCAGTCGCGATATCGGCTGGGGTCATGAAGCTGCTGTTCTCGGCCTATCTTGAGGTAAACGGCGTAGATGGGCTCGCGTGGGTAATATTCAAAATAAACCCACTCAGCACAATGCTTCACATAGCATTTTTCTTCGCAGTGCTGCTCGTTGTAATTATGAGAACGCTCGTGAAAGCCTCGAAAGAATCGACGGTTTCGGCGATGCGGGGAGACATTCAGTCGCATGAGTTGAAAAAGAAGCTGCCGAAAATGAAAATCAAAGCGAAACCTGAAAACACCCTCGCCTCGCTTTGGCTGAAAAGAACCAACCGCGTACACGCAAGCTGCCTTTGGGTCACCATACCGCTGATGACGGTGTTTCTTTTCCTGTTCGGCTATCTCTCGCTCGACGCCGAATTTGTCTCGCAGCCGCCCGAATATGAGCTTTGGCTGACAAAGGACGCGACCTTCGGCGGCTTTTCTCAAAAGGATATCGACTATGTAAGCTCGCTTCCCGAGGTCGAAGCGGTTGACTGCCGACAAGACGCGCCGACCGAGCTTTTCAATAAAGATGCGGGCGGGCTGATGATAGACCAAATGAGGATAAAGCTGACCTCGCCCGAGCTCCATAAAGAGGTCGAAAGCCTTTTGAAAAGCCGTTTTGCGGGCATGGAATATACGATCGACAACTTTCAGGCGGTCGCCGAGCAGGGCGCGGAAATGTCGAAAGGTATTTATTTAATGCTGGCGTTCATCTTCTCGGCGATATTTGTTTTTAACGCCGTTATAGTCTATATGAAGCTGCGCGACTATATCGACGACTGCAAAAAGACGCTACGAACGCTTTCGACCCTCGGCGCGGCCGAGAGGGTCGTAACCTCGTCGTATCTCAGGCAATCGGCGGCATCGGCTGCGGCGGCAACGCTTGTGCCGACGGTTTTAAGCATAGCGCTGCTTCTTTTGGCAACTATCCCCGCCGCGATAAAACCGTCGCCCGACCTCTCGCTCTGCGCGGTATACTTTTGCGTGAGCGCGTTGACGGTCTGCGCGTTTATGCTGCCGATCCGCCGCGCTCTAAAAGAAAATTTCGGAAAGAGGGCTGAAAAATGAAGATCGTTGAAGTTAAAAACCTCACAAAAACTTTTGCGCAGGGTTATACCGAAATCAAGGCGGTCGATAACGTCAGTCTTGAGATTGCCGAGGGCGAGACGCTCGCGATAACGGGGCAGTCGGGCTCGGGAAAGACCACGCTTTTGAACCTCATAGGCGGAATCGAGGAAGCCACCGAGGGCGATATTTTCATCGACGGAGAGGACATCACCGTTGCCGGCTCGGACGAGCTCGCGCGTATTCGCAGGCAGAAGATCGGCTATGTTTTTCAGGATTTCAATCTGATACCGATACTCACCGTCAAAGAAAACATCATCATGCCGCTGCTGCTTGATTCTAAAAAGGTGGACAAAAAGCGGTTTGGCGAAATCGTTTCCTATCTCGGCCTCGAAGAGCGGCTCGACCACCTTCCAAGCCAGCTTTCGGGCGGCCAGAAGCAGCGCGTAGCGATTGCTCGGGCGCTCATCAACAGCCCGAAAATTATCCTCGCCGACGAGCCGACCGGCAACCTCGACCGCAAAATGGCGGACGAAATTATGGCGCTGCTAATTGATTTGAATAAGAGGGGCATAACGATTTTGCTTGTCACGCACGAGGAGCGCTATGGGGATATGTGTAAGCGAAAAATCGTGATGAGGGACGGGAGAGCGGCGGTTGGTGAGATTTTTAAGGAGAAATAATCATGCTGTTGACAGCCTCTTGGGCGTATGATATTTAAATAGGCGGTTTTATTAAAAAGCAATCCCCTTCGCAACCCCAATTTGCAACCGCGGGTTGACTTGAAATACCCTTCGGTTGGTAGCGTGCAACCGCCGATTCCGCTATAATCATGTTAAAACATGAAAGGCGGAATTTATATGAAAAAATTATTATTGTTGCTTATTTGCTTGCTGATACCTCTCACCGCCTGCGGCGAAAAGAGCAAAGCCGTTTCGCAGAGCGGTGGAAATACCGGAAATGGCGTCATGCCCGAGGCTGCGGGCGGGGATATTCAATCCGACGGCGCAAAATTCGACGGCAAAAGATACGGCCAGTCCATGGCTATATCTAACGACGGCGAGCTGTTTATAGATTCGCAGGCGCGGCTTAACTTCTTTGATTTTTCGATAATGGATTCGGTGCTTATCTGCTCAAAGCCGAATTGCCGTCACGATACGCACGACTGTTCGTCCTACGGAATGGATGCGGATCCGTTCATTTATAACGGCAATATTTATTTCTTTGAAGCGGACTCTTACATGAAAAAAGACAAGCCTGTTTACAACATGAATTTCGTCCGCGCTGACATCGACGGTACAAACAGAAAAGTGCTTCTGACCTTGGAAGATATGGAAGAATCGTCAGACTGTTTACTTATCGGCAGCACTCTTTATTTCGGAATGAGGACGCATGGATATACCGATCTGTCTCTCGATCACAGCGAGCCGACCGCGAAGCTGTTTTCCTATGACCTTGAAAGCGGTCTGCTTTCGGAGCTGTTCTCAATGAAAAAAGGTTACAGCTGCGCCATACAAATCGACGGAGAATATAACGGAGATATATATTTTACGGTATCATATTTGGAAGAGAAGTTTGTCTACGATCCGAACAATATTCCCTCTAGCCTAAGAGAGACTTTCAAATATAACCGCCAAAACAGCGAAATTTCCGAGCGCGACGGCGATTATTACCCGTGCGAGTGCGGCCTCGTTCACTATGAGGACGAGGGAGCGACATTTTATATCGAGGACGGCAAAGAAATATATATTCCCGACATAACGCAAAATTCAACGTATGTAAGCATTATCGACGGCTATATAATCGACGGGGAAAACAAATTTGCCGTTGAAATAAGCAGCGGCGACCGTTATGCCGTCAGCGGAATAGATAAATACGACGATATAATATATTACTTGGACGGGTCGTATATTGTTAAACGGCTGAACAAAGATTCGGGGCAGTACGAATACAGAAAAATAGCTGAAAATGAGCTTTTCAAGGCCGAGGGATAACCCCTCTCGCCTCTTGACAAATTTTCGCGGGGGGGTATAATGTCAAAGAGGTGATTTATATGAATAAACTATTTGCTGTAATCTTGGCCGCGCTGCTTCTGACGGCTTGCGGCGAAACGGCGCAAAAAGAATCGGAAGGCCCGCATACGGTTGAGCCGGCGCCCGTTGTTTTGACCGACAAAACATCGGTCATCAACACAAACACCCATATGTCAGCGCAGGGCGGCGAGTTTTACACCGAGCAGGTGATGACCGCGCAGTTTGCGGATTTCCGACTGAATTTTACCGACTTCGATACGCTTAAATCGACTGCCATATGCTCGAAGCCGAACTGTCCGCATGACGACCCCGAGACCTGCTCGGCATTCGGCATGGGGAACCACCCGGTCGTCGTCGACGGAAAAATTTATTTTATGAAAAACGACCCGGAGTGGGGTCCCGAACAGGCTGTCAAAATTTACAGCGCGGACATGGACGGCACCGGGAGAATTAAACTTGCCGAAATCAAAAACTGCGCTTCGGATTCGCTCACACCTATCGCAATAATCGGTAAAACGCTTTATTTCACTGTTTCCGAGTCGGAATTTAACGACGACGGCTTTACCGAAAGCGGGCTTAAAACCGTCAGGCTGTGCGCGTTTAACTGCGAAACAAACAAGGCCGAGACGCTTTGCGAGATCTGCCGGGGCTATGATACTTCTGCCGAAATAAAAGGTTATTTTGACGGAAAACTGTATGTCAGGGCGAGCTATAAAAACGAAAAGCAGGAGCCTATCGACTTCTCGACGGCGACCGATGAGGACTGGAACGCCTATATCGACGAGGGTCAGAAAATGACTGTGAACGAATATAAAACCTATGATTTGGCAGACGGAAATCTCGGAGAGCCGCAGTATGATATCGACCCGCTGGGAGAATTTTTTGCGAGCGGCGGTATGCTATGCTTCCAAACCGGCGAGAAAAGTTTCATTGTGCGGCAGGGCGAGGGCGCCGTGGAAACCGACTTTATTCCGAATATAGGCAGCTGCCTTGTAAACGGATTTCTGTTCAGCCCTTTTTACGGCATGGCGCTTGATACAAATACGCTTGAGATACGCCAACTGAGCGCAGATGTTGTGACTTCGGGAGATTTTGTTTTAGACTATCGCGACGGCGGCTATATAGTGAGAACGGGTATTGATTACGGGAGCTATCGCAGGGTCTCGCCCGATGAGCTTTTTAAGGAGAAATAATCATGCTGTTGACAGCCTTATAGGCTTGTGATATGATATTTAAAGAGGTGATTTATATGAATAAACTATTTGCTGTAATCTTGGCCGCGCTGCTGCTTATGACGGCTTGCGGCGCAGAAAAGAAAGCCGATTACGCCGAGGGCTATGAGACCGCTCGCAGGAGCAGCAGATTCTCAAACCTCAATCTCAACGGTATGTTTTATACCGAGGACTACGACGGCGACGGTTTTTCGGCTCAGCGGCTGTGGTTTTTCGACTTCGATTCGATGAAGTCGGCAATAATGTGCTCGAAGCCGAATTGCCGGCACGACGACCCCGAGACCTGCACCTCTTTCCGAATGGATAATCACCCGACAGTCGTAGGGAATAATCTTTACTTTTTCCTCTCTCGCTCCGAGTGGGACAAAGACGAAAAGCTGCACAGATATGAGGATATCTATAAAGCGGAGCTTGACGGCAGCTCGAGGATAAAGATCGACACCCTTGAAGATATTGACTACATTCAGGACCTTGTGGTGAAAGGCTCGGTTGCCTATTTTACCGTTATTGAGGAGGAGAAAGAGGCTCAAACGGGCGTTGCAACGGGTAACGGAGCGGCGTATATTTGCAGCTATGATTTTGCAAATGAAAAGTACAATAAACGGCAGCTTGCAGATTATCCCGCCCGCCCGGATATACTCGGCGAATATAACGGCGGTCTGTATATTCGTGATCATGACGGTCTTTATCTTCGCTTAGACCTCGAAACAAACGAGATAACCGATTGGGATATGCCTATATCCTCGCTCAATGAATACGAAAGAACGAAGCCGATGTTTGCAAGCGGCGGATTCTACGGCTATATGGACGGCGACAATGCGGTCATAGTTGACAGCGAAGGCAACGAAATGGTTTTTGAAAACTATGCGCTGCCCGATAACATCGCCGTGTTACCCGTCAACGGTTATTTCTTCAATCCCGACAGCGGCACCGCTATCGACCTTTCGACCGGTGAAATACTTGAAATCAACAAGGGCGTTATCCCCAAATACAACTATGTTCTTTGCTATCACGACGGCAGCTATATTATTAACAGCCAGTTAGGCGGCAGCAATTTCAAGAAAGTCCCCGAAGATGAGATGTTTAAAAAGGAGTGAGTAATGAACACATTATCGCTTAACGGTGTGAACAAGCACTACGGCCAAAATCACGCGCTCGTAGATTTTGATTACGACTTCCACGACGGCGTTTATGGGCTCCTCGGTCCAAACGGCGCGGGTAAGTCGACGATGATGAACCTGATTACTCAAAATATCCCCGCCGACCCCGACAGTGAAATTCTATGGAACGGCGAGGATATCGAAAAATTACAGGCGAAATACCGCCGCAAAATCGGCTTTATGCCCCAGCAGCAGGAGCTTTACCCGAGTTTCACCGCCTCGCGGTTCGTCGGCTACCTCGCCGCGCTCAAGGGCATTAAAAAGGAGAAAATCCGCAGCGAAGTCGAGCGGGTTTTGGATTTGGTGGAGCTTTCCGAGCAGGCCGATCAGAAGTTAGGCGGCTTCTCGGGAGGAATGAAGCAGCGGGTGCTGATAGCGCAGGCGCTCCTCGGCAACCCGAAGCTGCTGATCTTGGACGAGCCGACGGCGGGCCTCGACCCGAAACAGAGGGTCATCACGAGAAACCTAATCTCGCGCCTCTCAAAAGATAAGATAGTTATCATTTCCACGCATATTGTCAGCGACATAGAGACTATCGCCGACCGCATTTTGCTCATAAAGCAAGGCGAGCTCATCGACGAGGGAACGGTCCCCGAATTATGCGAAAAGGTTAAAACCGGCGAGAAGAATCTGGAAAATCTGTATATGCAATATTACGGCGATGAATAATTTCCTCCCCACCCCTGCCCCTACCCCTCGGGGAGGGATAGGGGGTTCCGCTTTTTTCTTCCGAGAAGAAAAAAGCTATGCAAAAAAGAAGCTGGCGGGGGACTACCGTCCCCCCGGCTCCCCTCAAGGCTGAAGCCTCAACAAAAATAAAGGGTTAAAACTATGATTTTCAGAAACGAAATCTACAAGCTCACGCACACAAAAATGTTTGCTTTAGTGGCTGTTTGCGCGGTTTTGCTGAACATTTACATATCCTGCTCGCAGACTTTCGGAATGTACTGCCCCGCGCGGGAGTACAAGGAATACTACGCCCTCGCCGAGGGCAAGACGTTTGAGCAAGCCTACGACTACTCGGTCGCCCGGCGGGACAATATGTTCGGCGGGTGGGAAGCCGGCAAGTGGGAAGTCCGGCAGATGATGAACCGCGAGATCGAGCAGCTAAAGGCGGTCGGGACGTATCATCAGTATTTGCAGTCGATCGACGACGCAGCGGCGACGATGACCGCGGTCTCGATTTTTGCCGATCCCGACAGTTTTGCCTATCGAAATATTGTAAAAACTCCGGCCGCGTATGATAGTGTTCGAAGCGTTCAACCCGTCTTTGCGCCCTCGAACGGCGTGCTTTTGGCAATCGAAAATACGCCGTCGGATATACTTTTATTATTCATAATATTCACCGCCGTGACGGTTATCTTCTATAAAGACCGCGAGTGCGGCATAGTAGGATTAGTCAAACCTCTGCGATATGGCAGAACTAGACTTGCACTGTCAAAAACGGCGGCGGTGTTCTCTGTATGTTTACTCTTCGGGGGCGGATTCTTTCTTCTGAATCTCTGGATAGGCTCGGTTCGCTTCGCCTTGGGGAATCTGTCGAGACCCGCGCAGTCTTTAAAAGGCTTCCTTGGCTGCAACCTCAGAATCAGCGTCCGACAGTTGATGGCGCTCATATTCATCTACAAGATTTTGGCGATGTTTGTCTGCGCACTAATCGCACAAAGCCTGTTTATACGTCTCAAAAACACAACGTCATACTTCATTCTCCTGCTTGCGGGTGGTATCGAGACCGCGCTGTATCTTCTCATAGGCGAGACGTCGGTGCTATCGCCGATAAAGCAAATAAACTTAGCTGCGTTTATCAATTCGGCGCACCTGTTCAAAACATATGCAAACATCAACCTGTTCGGCTTCCCGCTAAATCTTCTCGGAACGACGACGGCAGTGCTCGCCATATTGATAATTTTGTTAATTTTTGTTGCAGCGAGGCTTTATGAGAATATATCAATATCCGAAATCAAGAAATCTCGCAAAAAAATTATAAAATTAAAGCCTCCGAAACGGCTTTTTGCATACGCGCTCCACAAGGAATTCGTGCTCCACAAGGGGCTTTTGATTCTCGCCGCCGTGCTTGCTTTCTCGCTTTACAGTGAGTATAACTACGTCCGTCCGTACAGCTCGAGCGACAACTACTACCGCGCCTACGCCTCCGAGGCGTACTCGAAGCAAAGCCCCGCCGATGTTTACGAGTACATGAAATCCACCGCCGACGAGCTCGCCGAGGGCTATAAAGCCGCGATGTCAGGCGCTTTCACCGACAATGAATATTGGTCTAAGCGCAGCGGATTTGAAAAACTCGTTAATCAGTATAACAACGCGTTCAAGGCCTCGGACGGCAAAGACGTTCAGAATTATATGTATTACACCACCGGCTGGGAGGAGATGTTCGGGATAAACGGGCTCAAAACCGACTACCGGCTCGGGTTGGTCGCGATTTTGGGCATTTGCCTCGCAATTTCGCCGCTTATAGCCTATGACAACCGCGCAAGAATAGGCTTTTTGCTCTACACGACCAAGGCGGGAAAGCGCACTTATTTTAAGCATAACGCAATAGTCGCGGCGATTTTCACACTGATGACCTGTCTCGCGGTATATGTTCCGCACTATGTCGAGATGATTCTGACCTACGGCTCGCAGGGGCTTTTTGAGCCGGTTTCCGCGATATCGGCGTATGCAAAATTAGGCGGTCTGTCGGTTTTCGGATATTTAATCTTGCTTACGTTCTACCGCATAATTTCATTAACGGTTTTCGCAGAGCTCGTACTACTCATCTCTTATAAATGCAAAAGTCCGACGGCGGCGACGGTCATCACACTCGCGGCGTTCGCCCTGCCGATTGTAATTTATCTCGCGGGCGCGGACTTTATGCAGTGGCTCTGCTGGCGGGTCAGCGGGAATAGGGAGATTATGGGGCTTTAGAAAATGGGGGAGTTTTTTATCAGGTACCCCCAAAGTCGCAAGATTTTGCAGGGAAAATGAGGAAAAAGCGTTACTTCTTGCCCTCGACTTCCCTCGCCATGCCGAATCGCCTCGGTCGTCTTGCGTGAAAGCAGTCGCGTCCATACGATCAAAGCGCGCAAAAGTTGATATATGGAAATCTTTCGAGGCGCTTTGACGTGACTTTGCGCCCTGACGACTTCATACCAAAACAAAAATCGAACACCGTGCGGCGCTCGATTTTTAGTTGTTCTGAGTGACGGGACTTGTAACCCAAATGGAGGCGCTGCTTTTAACCGCTCGACTTGCCTCGCCATGCCGAATCGCCTCGGTCGTCTTGCTGGAAAGCAGGCGCGTCCATACGATCCAAAGCGCTCGCAAGTATATTTAATTTGATACCTTTGCAATCGTCGGCAATTCTGTGTTTTTTATAATAAGTTTGCGCTTTGACGTGCTCTCTGCGCCCTGACGACTTCATATCAAAACAAAAACCGAGCACTATGCGGTGCCCGATTTTTGTTTGGTCTGAGTGACGGGACTTGAACCCACGGCCTCTACCACCCCAAGGTAGCGCTCTACCAAGCTGAGCTACACCCAGATCTCGGCGCTTTTTCAACGCCGCAGAGTATTATAGCACATCGGGGCGAAAAAAGCAAGGGGTTTTTGAAAATAATTTTGAATTGACTTTCGGGGCGGCGTGTGTTAGAATTTTCTTAGAAATTTTTGGGGGCGAGGCTTTGGAAAACGGCAATTTTCGGGCGCTGTGCGATATTCTGCGCGAAAGCTATGGCGATCGCGCCGACGAGGCCGTTGCGGGGCTTTGCGAGGAGCGGCTCACCACGCTCAGGGTCAACACGCTGAAAACCTGCGCGGACGATGTTTTCAAGAGCCTTCGCGCCGCAAATATCCGCTTCTCGACAGCGGCGTGGAGCGAAAACGCCGTCATCATCGAAAATGCGCATGAAAGCGATATACGCCGGCTCGACATCTATCGGGAGGGCAAAATTTATCTGCAAAGCCTTTCCTCGATGATCCCGCCGATACTTCTTGACCCGAAGCCCGAGGACGCTATTCTTGACATGGCCGCCGCGCCCGGAGGAAAAACCACTCAGCTTGCAGCTCTTTCTGGCGGAGCAGCAGCGATCACCGCCTGCGAGAAAAACAAAATTCGCGCCGAACGCCTCAGATTCAACCTCGAAAGGCAGGGCGCGAACCGCGTCACCGTGATGGTCTGCGATTCTCGAAAATTGGACGACCGCTTCTTATTCGACAAGATACTTCTTGACGCGCCTTGCAGCGGCAGCGGAACCGCCTCAAACCGCAGATGCGATTTCACCGAGCAGCTTTATCGGCGATGCTGCGAGCTTCAGGCGGAGCTGCTCAAAAAAGCGCTCAGGCTGCTTAAACCCGGGCGCAGAATGGTCTATTCGACCTGCTCCATTCTCCCCGAGGAGAACGAAAACCTGCTTTTGAAGATACTTCCGAAATTTTCGGCTAAGCTGGCGCCGATACCCGAAAACGCTTTTTCGGGCGCAAAAAGGCTTCCCTGCAAAATTCCCGAAGCGCTTCTAATTATGCCGGACAGACTTTACGAAGGCTTTTTCGCCGCTATTATAGAAAAATGAGGTGACATTATGAAGGCTCTTATTCTTTCCTGCAACACCGGTCAGGGACATAACTCGGTCTCGGGCGCGGTAGCTCAGGCTCTCGAAAAGAGGCGTTTTGTGCGAGACCGCCGACGCCCTCGGATTTGTGTCGGAATGGGCTTCAAAAACCATCTGCGAATGGCACACAAGGCTTTACCGATATTTTCCGAAGACCTCAAGCAACGGTTACAGCTTCATCGAACAGCACCCCGAGCTTTTTGACAGGCGCTCCCCCGTTCACAAGCTGCTCTGCCTCGGCGTTGACAAGCTCTATAACTTCATCTCGGAGGGCGGCTTCGAGATAGTTATCTGCCCGCACGTTATCTCGGGGCTTATGCTCACCGAAACGATAAGACAATACCCCGAGGCGGCGCTGAGGACCTGCTTTATCGCGACCGATTATACCTGCTCGCCGATGTGCGACGAAAGCGACCTCGACCTGTACTTTATCCCCGCAAAACAGCTTGCGCCCGACTTTGAGGCGATAGGGATATCTCCCGAAAAAATCGTCGTCACCGACGGAATACCCGTCAGAGAGGACTTCTATCAAAAAAAGGAAAAAGCCGCCGCAAAACGCGAGATAGGGCTTCCCGAGGACTGCCGACACGCCGTCATGATGTTCGGCTCGATGGGCTGCGGCCCCATTCCGAGGCTGACGCAACTGATCTCGGAGAAGCTGCCCGAAAATTCGTTTTTATCCGTCGTCTGCGGAACTAACGAAACGGTCTTCAAAAGGCTTCAGAAGGACTTCGCCGCCGTCGGAAACGTCAGAGTGCTGGGGTTCGTTAAGGATATCCCGACGCTGATGGATTCGGCCGACCTTTTCATCACAAAGCCGGGCGGGCTTTCCACCGCGGAGGCCTCGATAAAACGCCTGCCGATGCTTTTGGATAACGCGGTATCGGGCTGCGAACAGTATAACCTTGAATTCTTCTGCGATGCGGGCGCCGCCGCTACGGCAGAGGGCGAGGAAAATATCGCCGAAATGTGCAGAGAACTGCTCTCGGACGGCGAGCAGCTCGAAAAAATGTCGCGGGCGCTCACAAGGCCGCATATCGCCGCCGAACAGATCGCCGACGCGCTTCTTGACGGGTTCGAGCCCAAGGGCGCTCCCGAGATAGCGAACGATTTCGTTTATTGGCGCGAGCGCTGCAAGCTCACTCAGCCGCAGATGGCGAAAATTTTCGGGATCCCTCCGCGAACGCTGAAAAATTGGGAGACGGGAAGGACCGAGCCGCCGGCTTATATCAAAAGGCTGATAATCGCCGAGCTGAAAAGGCTGAGCCGAAGGGTCGAGCAGGCAAGGGAAATCGAAGATGAATAAAATTAGCCCCCGAGGTATCGGGGGTTGACAAAGCGGAGAACGTGTACTATAATAACAGCAGAGAGCCGTACGGCTCACCGAAAGTTTATGATTATAAGAAATAACCGTCGCTTTGGTAGAGCTGGGCGGTTATTTCTATTTTGTACTTGACAAAATACAGAAATTATGGTATCATAATTGCAGAGAGCCGTACGGCTCAACCGGTTTTGATTATTTCAAAAGAAAGTAACCGCCACTTTGGTAGAGTCTGGCGGTTACTTTTTTATGGTTTTGAATATCTCAAGCACGATAAATGCCAAAATAATGATAAGTATCAGCTCTTCCATTCGCGCCACCTCCTTTCGGAGGCTTCGCCGCCACGGCTCTCTGCTTTTTGCATTATATCACGCTTGGCAGATTATGTCAACTTTTGTATAAAAATGCCCCCGAGGTCTCCCTCGGGGGGTGGGTTTAAACGGTTGAATCACCCTTTTTTGAGCGACTGAGCAAGGCTGCGCAAATCGCTGATACTTGGCTCGTTATACGAGGTAATCAAGTCGGCTAACGATTCAAACTTGAGCTTGTAGCTGTCGTTTATATCCGTTGCTCTGAGCCTGTCAAGCAGAACCGATTTCAGCGCTTTTGAGGTCTCGCCGCTCATTACTCCTGCGTCGCACCGCTCTATTGCGTTGACGATCTGCTCCAATGAAAAATGATTGAAATCGACAGGTTCCGGCTTGATGTCGTCGTAGAGCTTCTCGTAAAACGCGATTAGCTTCTGATTCGTGGCTTCGCGGTGTACCGCTACGTCGCGAATGGCTTCACACCTTGCCTGATTGGCAATGTCGCCGACGCCGTCGTCTAAAACCAGACTGTCCAAAACGCTAATCGCTTTAAAGATGTGCTCGTTGTCCTGCTGAATCTTTTCGATCTGCGAAAGAATGTAGCCGACGGTGAGTTCGGGTTCTGAGCCGCTCATCTTGCCGCTCATTTCTTCGATATCTTCGATTTTCTCGATTTCTTCGATAGCTTCCGCGACGGGCTCGACCGGCTTGACAGTTTCATTGACGTTTGCTTTTATTTTGTTATCAGACATTTTTGTATCCTCCATAATATCCGGCGGACACGCAAGGCAAATCGTATTATCGTCTACGAAGCGTGCCCTGCCTTTTTTAACAAGACCTCTTGCCCTTTTCGGGTAGGTCGCTTCATATTCTTTACCTTTTTCGTCGATAACGGAAATGTTTTTTTCTATGGGTTCCGACCCCCTTTATTGACGCGGATTTCGTTTTTTGTTATGAGTGTCTTCTCCGATCCTTTTTTAACTATAACAGACGTTAAATAAATTGTCAAGAAAATTTTTATTTTCCTATTGACAAAACTGTTATTACTGTGTATACTGTGAATATACAGTTTGCGCAACTGACGGAAAGGAGCTTTTCGGTGAACATTTTTATTGACAACAAAAGCGGCGCGCCTATCTATGACCAGATTTACTCTCAGATAAAGGCGGCGATAATAAGCGGCGAGCTTAAAGAGGACGACGCTCTGCCCTCGATACGAAGTCTTGCGAAAGACCTCAGAATAAGCGTTATCACCACAAAACGCGCATATGAGGAGCTTGAACGCGAGGGGTTTATCTATACCGTTGCGGCAAAGGGCTGCTTTGTTGCGCCTAAAAACACGGAGCTTCTGCGCGAAGAAACCTTAAGGCAGATAGAAAACAAAATGGACGAGATCATAAAGCTCTCGTCGAGCGCCAATCTTACAACAGACGACCTTATTGAAATGATTAAAAACTTAACGGAGGAATAAATGATGACAAACGCTGTTGAAATCAAAAATCTCACAAAAAAATACAAGGACTTTACCCTTGACGACATTACGCTGAACCTGCCCTCGGGCTGCATTATGGGTCTTATCGGCGAGAACGGCGCGGGAAAATCAACTACCCTGAAGCTGATTTTAAATATGATTTCCCGCGACGGCGGCGAGATAAAGCTCTTCGGAAAAGACAACCGCGAATCGATCAAACTCGCAAAAGAAGACATCGGCGTGGTACCGGACGAGATAGGTATTCCTGTTTCGCTTAACGCAAAACAGGTCGGAAAAATCATGGCGAACATCTTTAAAAACTGGGACGAAAAGGTTTATTCAAACTATCTTGAAAAGCTGGCGGTGCCGGAAAAAAAGAAATTTCAGGCGCTTTCAAGAGGAATGAAAATGAAGCTCGGCATCGCGATAGCGATGTCGCACGACCCGAAGCTGCTGATTTTGGACGAGCCGACAAGCGGTCTCGACCCTGTTGTGCGCGACGAGGTGGTTGATATGTTCAACGACTTCACCCGCGACGAAAATCACTCGATACTTATTTCTTCACACATAGTCAGCGACCTTGAAAAGCTCTGCGACTATATCGCTTTTTTGCACAAGGGCAAGCTGATGCTCTGCGAGGAAAAGGACCGTCTCAAGGAAGAATACAGGATAGTCCGCGGCTCGAAAGAGGATATTTCGGATATCCCCGAAAGCGCCGTCATCGGCAAAAAAGTCACGCCTTACGGGGTCGAGGCTATCGTTCACAAAAACGCCGTGCCCTCGGGAGCAGAAGCGGGCGCGGTGGATATCGAGCAGCTGTTCGTTTTTATGGTGAGAAAAGAGGGTTAATTATGAAAGGTTTATTGCTTAAAGATTTTTATGTTGCGGCGGGTACCTGCTGGCCTTATCTCTTGGTTTTGATATTCTTCGGCGCAATAGTGGCGTTTGGCGGAGCAAGTCCGTTTATTATTCTTGTCGGAGCGTATCTTATGTCGATGGCGTCGATGAACGTTCTTGCGACCGACGAGCGGGCAAAATGGCATATTTTCGCCGATACCCTGCCGGTGACAAGGGTCCAGGTGGTCGCGGCAAAATATATTTTAACGCTTATTCTTGCGGCTTTTTCGGCGGCGGTGCTCGCTTTGTCCGGATTTATAAGAACGGTCAACCCTGCTCTTGCCGGCGAGGGATATACCTTCGCAGAGGCGTTATCGGCGCTGAGCGTTTTGCCGCTGACGGCCTCTTTTGCGTCGCTGTGTATGCCGTTTATCTTCCGCCTTGGGTTTGAAAAGGGACGGATAGCTTTCGTGGTGCTCTGCGTAATGGCGGGCATGGGCTGCGGAATTATTTCATCATTGAGCGGCGATGACTTCCCTGCTATAAATATACCCGCGAATATAACGCTGATAATTCTTGCCGTTAGCGCGGCGGTGTTTGCCGCGTCGTGGGCCGCCTCGACGGCGCTCTATAAAACAAGGGAGTTTTAATTATGAAAGCTGTTATTCAAAGCGATTTTTACTGCTCAAAGGCGTCTACCGTGTTTTACATGATCTTTATGCTCACTTTCGCGGTGCTTGTCTGCGTGGGAATGCCCCCGCTTCTGACGCTGTTTCCGTTTGCAATGTTTAATTTCCCGATATTTCAACGCGCTCAGATCGCGGAAGGCTGCGGCTGGGAGAAATATCTCACCGCCTCGGGCATGAGCCGAAAAGCGCAGGTCTCGGCGAGGTTTTCGGAGTCCGCCGCCGTAAACCTCGGCACCGCGGCGGTCTTTACCGTCGCCATGGCGATAAACACCCTTTTCGTTAAAGAGGATAATATTCTGTCGCCCGCGCAGATATTCATGTTCGTCGCGCTCGATATCTTTGTCGGCGCGGTGTACAGCCTGCTGGTCGCGGTTTATTATATCATCTCAGACCCGAAGACAAGAAGCGCGGCGTATATTATCGCGCTGCTTGCGATAATGTTTCTGCCGCAGCTTGCACTGCACACGAAAAGCGATGAAGCGGCGCAGCTCCCGCTGATGGATTTGAGCGCAAAAAGCGCAGTCTTGTGCGGCGCGGCACTGCTCGCCGCAGCGGCGGCGGTCTACGCGGGGCTGTATGCTGCGGCAGCGGCGAGGTTTGAGAGGAAGGAGATGTAGGGGGGGAAAGTGAGAGAGCCCCCGCCCCTCGAGGGCAACATAAGCGGGTTTTGCAGCCAATCGAACTTCGCCGCCATGCCGAATCGGCGTCTCGTTCTCTTGGACAAAACCCGCTTCTGTGGCACAAATCCCCTGCGGGGCTTTGTGCGCATGGAGCTTTCAGGAAGATAGCGGAACGGGGGTGGGTGACTAAACGATAGTATCCACATTTTCCGGCGAGGAAAATATGGATACCTTTTAAGCGGTCGGTTCAGGTTGCGGCGAAAGTAAGTGTAAAGCAACGAGCGCTGAGGTTGCATTTGCGCCAGCGGCGGCTGAGCAGGGAAAAGGAATTTAATTTTTCCGCGCGCTACCGATAGCACAATATTAAATATATTTGCTATAAGAGCTTAGCACGAGGTATTCATATTTTTTCCATTATTCAGAGAGCATGGGCTATCTGATTTTTGTTGCCATTTGGTTGCCAATGGATCTATATCGTCAGCTTGAGTTTAGCTTGACTTGCTATATTGTAATCATGTTTTGAACTTTTACTTTTGATAATCTAATTCCTAAGTGAAGTTTAGTAAGACTATTCCATTATAAGGCAAGTGAACTTCCAAATAAATCGTTAATTGCTCGCTGAATTGATATTTTATTCAGCCCATATTCTTTAAGTTGCATAGCGTAAATAATATATTCCAGATATATTAAGTCAAGCAATGACAAACCTATAAAATCTTTATCTATGTTCCCATGTGCAAAATTATTCCGTTGTTGTGATAGACGCAATCCCATCTCACTGTATTTTAATTTTTCATTATTAATTGAGTAAAGATGATTTCCAAAAATATTAACTAAATCTGCATAGTCTTTTCCGATTTGTTCAATTTCAGCTTGCAGAGAATTTACCCCTATTTGTTGTTTTAGAAATTTATATATTTTCTTTAATTTCCCACTTGAATTATTGACTAATTCGTTTAAAGTTTCTGCGGCTGTTTTCTCCGCCTTAATTGTTTCAAGCTTTTTGACAATACCATGAGGGTAGTTTTTATTAAATGTCCATTCAAACGCCGCAGTAATCATAACAAAACGCGCAGCATCTATACTCCTTCCTGCTCGGTATGTATCCGGAAGATGCCGCAAGTATATTTTATCTTCTGCAATATCATTTAATATTTTACCTTCTGAACCGTTAATGTACTCTTGCTTTATATATTTTTTCTTTTCAAGAATTTCCGGTTCGGTGTCTATATTTTCTTTTACGAAATATAGTGTTGCGAATTTTTCGTGTTTTCCACCTTTGTAGGGAGCTGATATGTCGGCTGATAATAAATTAACATTTTTCCTATAGCACAAAAACTGAATAAACTCCCTTGCAATACGCCAAAGTCTTAACATAAACAAATAGTCGTTTGTTTTTTCAAACTCGAAAAACATTTCAGAATGAAGTTCTAATGGCGGTTTACCGATTTGGGGTGAAATCATCCTTGATATTCCGAAATATACAGCTACCTTTTTGCCGTCAACAGAAAAATATTGTGTCTGGCTTGTTGTATTGTCAAAATCTTTAGTTGTGACGGATATAATACCATCTTCAGCCCATTTTGAAGATTCTAAGGCTTTGCTTGTTGGAAAAATGCAGTCAACCTCCTGGCTCTTAAATCCCAACCTATCTATCCATTCTCTTTCACAATTTTGCATTATGTACGCCTCTATTTGTACAATTAAAACAGAATTACTTCTACTAATATTTGTGGACTTGGGCAGAAAAATTATTTTCTGACAATTCTCGTTGCATTTGCCAATTAAAAAATCGTCTTCAATATATACCAGATCGCCAAATGTATAAGCGCCATCTGCCAATTTTTTCATGAACCACATACATACTTCATGCTTTCTTTCAGCAGGTGGTATCAATCGCAATGATCCAGAATCAAACACAAATGAAAACTCTATTTCTTTATATGTTAATTTACCGGTATATATTTCATGAACAATGGACATTATTTTACCCCTTTATTGATATTCGATTAAAGAATTTTTGCTATATATAATTTAAAAGCAGGAACGTTACAAACATATGCTAAATAGTCTGCGCTTTCGGATAATTATATACAATCACATTAGCTTTTTCTTGAAATTACTCGTTAAGTTTAGAAAAAATGCTTAAATGCCATCATCAAAATAAGAAAGGTTCTCCAGAATCTCTCTTACAGCAGGATAACGCTTATCACAGGAGCCCATCAAGGAAAGTAAATACTTATTTGCTTTTAAGTTGAACATTCCAGCCAAACCTTCTTTTATATTATTTGTGGTCTTCCCGGAAGATACAAATGAAAGTTCAGCGCCGTTATCAGGATTGTTGTTATTCTTTTCATACTCACATAAACTAAGAATCCCTTTTTCTGAAAATGCCGCCCTATGAATTTTATTACACACAGATTTGACATTTAACTTATTCATGTTCTTCTTTTCTAAAAGCAAATTAATCAAGTATACAACTATGTCTGGGTATAAGAAATCCTCAATTTCGTTATTTGTATTGTTATTTTCTGTTCTTATTTCGCCGCAATTGCAGTGGTTTTGAAGCAAAATCTTAGTAACATCGATATATGTGTACGTTTCATTTTTAATTTTTAAATATACTTCTCTTCCCTTATTATCATTATCAAGTAAAACTTTAACTTTTGGTTTAAAGTCTGCTGTATTATTTCGATAATATGAATTATAAAATTCAAGATATTTTAAAGCGTTATCGGCGCCATTAAGTGCTTCTATATTTGGGCATGGAAGTGAAAAATAATTAAACAATTCTGTCAAATACTTTTTATCACATGCTCCTTCGACCAAGAGGTTGTTTTTGCGCAGTAGCTCATATTTCACAGCTTCTATTCCTAAATGTGAACAAATCCTATCATAACCGCTCTGATCGTTAATATTAATCATGACCGTTTCTGTAACTTGAACATCCTTTTTCTGCCTTGCAGAATATTGAGAATGCTGATTAGAGTCAAGAAGAAATACATTTCTCATATTATACTCATTTATAAATACTTTTGAATGAGTAGTAAAGAGAATCTGCATTTGACTGCTCTTTTCGTCAAAAAGTTCCTTTAATTTCAGCTGCAGTCCCTCATGCAAATAAACATCTGGCTCATCAATACAAATTATTATGCTTTTCTTTCTATTTATTCTTGCAAGCATTTCAAAATTTAACAGAATAGTTGCTAACCTTTGTAATCCAGCTCCTTTATCCAGAATTCCTACACTTCCATTGTCATCTAATGACAAATTGACGTTTTCAGATATTAGATCTCTAAACGAATCTGAATTCTTTGGCACAATAAAATGAACTTTCCACTCCTCTTTGAATCTTCTGAATGTGCCAGAAATGGTATTTGCAAATACTTCCAAGATAGAATTTAGACCATCAATATACGTTTCATACGCATCTTTAAGTTCTTTTTTCGATTGTGAAAATCTCGCCCTATCATATTCAACATTTATAATACCGTCTGCTATATTATCTATCAACTCTGGAATAAAAGTATTGATTGATTCTATATATACGAATTCTATTTTATCCATTAACGATGAAATTTCATCTTTTGTTAGATCTACTTTATTATTTTTCTTTTTTCCATGCAATTCGTATGAATAGCCCGATAAACTTTTGCTTGGATCAGCTTCTAAATAGTCTTTCATGTTTCTACATACTGTAAAATATTTCTTATCTTTATCATCCCAAAAAGTTATTTCAATTTTAGGGTGAATAAGATTGTCCTCCAGTTGCCCACTTGATTTTAGGCATGTCGATTTCAATAGTATAGCTTTCTGGATGGAAAAACAAATTTAAAGCACGCAAAGTATTGGTTTTGCCCACATTATTTTGACCACATATAGCTATCAAATTTAGCTCTTTATCAACATCAAAAGACATAGATAAAATAGATCTAAACCTATTTATGCTGCAATTAACTATTCGTAACATTATCTTTTCCTCACTTCCTAAACACAAACAAATACTCATGCGCTATAAGCAAAAAGTTATACTTAACGCTGTTTGTTTTCCAGTACCCTGTCGCCCGGCAGTTGTGCTGCTCCTTAATGATTATCTCTTTCAGCTTGAACCCCGCGCTCTCGAAAATTTTCATGACCTCAAAACTCAGCGGCACCATGCAGCCTTTTTGGCGGGTATCGCCCATCAGAATCGCGCAGAATTTGTCCTTTTTCAAAACTCGGTAGCACTCCTCGGCGACCGGCTTCATCTGCTCAAGAAAATCTTTTACCTTGAGCCGCGACAGGTCCTCGGGGATATTGTCGCTGTACTGAATTATGTCCGCGTAGGGCGGGTGGGTGCAGATTAAATCTATAGATTCGTCGCTCTGGAAGTACAGATCCCGGGCGTCGCCCTTATAAAGATAGACCTTTCCCTGCGCGGGGGGATAGTCAAAATCCGTTTTTTCGCGGCATCTTTCAAGCGCGCCGTCGTTGCAGTCAACGCCTATGATGTCGCGGTTTAAAAGCTTCGCCTCGACGAGAGTGGTGCCGCCGCCTGCGAACTGGTCGAGGACGGTATCGCCCTCTTTTGAGTAGCGCAGGATAATGTTCCGCGGTATGTAGGGCGACCAATTCCCGCGCCATTTGGCGTCGTGAGTAGCCCAATCCCCGCGCCTCGGAAACGACCAGTGGGTAGTCATTTGATTTTTCTATAATGCCCTCTACCTAAAAATTCTATAAAGCCTTTGTCTCTTAATAACTGTAGTTGCTGACGGATTTTTGCTTCAATATTATTATTTGAAATATGCTTTTTCCTTAGCGTTCCAACAAAGTCATATACATCAGTGAGTAAAAACTCATCTTTTTTAATATCGTTCACACAGTTAAGAATATCAAACAGCCAACCCCGTGATTCAATGTCCTTTGTTTTAAGCCTTGCAGTTTTTACATATCTGTCTACAACATCGTCAGCAGAAAGCATCTGACCACTTTTTATGATATCAATTTTTCCCTGTGACGGAATCTCCGAAAGCAGAATATTGCATCCCGTCCATCCTGCTCGGCGAGCAGTAGGCGCAAGTGCTTTTCTTTTTTCTATAATTTGCGGGGCAAAGAAAAACTTTGGCACTAATACCAAGTCAGTAATATATAATTCCGAACTGTAGTTCATTATAAAAAGATCAGGGTTTGTGTCACTCGTGATACGGCTTATCATAGTAGCATAAGCTCCGTCGTTTATCTTCTTCCCGCATGTCCCTTCTTTTGCTTTTAATTCAAATATTTCTCCGCAGTTATCACACTGCATATCGGCTACGGGAGAATTGTTTTCAAGTTTATTTATATGAGGATTGCCGCAACAAGGGCAGTACATATTTTTTGCAATCCAAGATTCGCTCATTACTCTGATTTTTTGCGAATTGCTTTTATATGTATCAGCAAGAGAAATGTCAAAATTAAGGTTTATCAAAACTCATTCCATCCCGTCCACACGTCATCTGTAACATTATGTATTTCCATCTGCTTAGCAACCAAGTTCCCAGGTACAAGCGCAAACTCACCGTTTTTATATTTTTCAGTTGCTATCTTTTCTGCCTGTTCAAAATTCTCCGCTAAAATTTCAAAATCCTGCGAAACCATTTCTTCTATTGTAACAACGAATTTTCTCAATTCTGCTACCCCCTATTCATAGGCTAAAAAAAGATTTATTATAGCGCTCTTTTCTGTTCTAATCAATAAATGTCTTAAGAAAATTATATCTTAAATATATATTAAATGCAATACCCAAATCAAAATTTTATAATATTTTTTCAGATTTCTGATCCCGCGCCAAAAGCTCGGCTGCCCTGTCCTCCCCTATCGCCACCTTAATTTTTTGCAGCTTTTTGCTGTCTTCACGCAGCTCGACGTTCTCTTTGAGCAGCTTTTTATTATGCTCCGCTACCCGCGCGTAACTGTTCTCTTTTCGGTCGAATTTCGCCTTTAAATCGCGATTCTCGGCTTGCAAATCAAGCACCGATGATACAGCGACTTGATGAGCCTGACCGCCTTTTCAAGCACGGGTTTTGCCTTTTTCTCACGGTATGTTTTCGCTGATTCCAGCGCGCCTGCCTCGGGCAGCAGCTTATCTACATCGCCGCCGAAATCTGATAAAATGTCACTGTACTTGTTTGACTGCCCCGCGTCTGTTGCCGCAGACGGTGCCGGGACGGTTATTTTTTTAAAATTTTTTTCGACAATTATTGACATTATTCGATATGCAATGTATAATTATTTATACTATTTGCATTGAGATGATTCGTAAAGAAAACACACTCTATAATGAAAGGAGCGTGAAGCATAATGGGTAATAACTCAGATAATAGGATTAAAAAAAGAACCGACATCATTACTGACGAGCTAAATCAGTACGAAAGAGTACAAAGAGATGCTGATTCAAAATACGCGTGGGAGATAAAAAAGGCTAAACCTACATTTAAGCAAGTTCTTACGGGAGCTATTATAATATCAGCAATTATAATAGCCATAGCTATTGTTTGCTCAGCGCCAAAGAAATCGTCAACTAATACGAATTCGCCGGAGATTGTCACTATATCTACTCTGCAAAAAATCGTAAATGTCAGCAAGCTGTCAACAGTCAAATTTGTATATAACGGTTCAACAAATGTCTCAAGCGGAAATAAAACAGACTACTATGTATCTTACAAATCAATAGTAAGCGTTGGCGTTGACTTTGACAAAATCTCGCTGGAACAAGATTCCGAGGCAAAGAAAATATATGTCACTATACCGCCGCCCGAAATCACAGATACATCTGTTGATATTGAATCCTTAGACTTTATTTTCAACAACAAAAAGGCAAACGAATTATCAGCGCTTCAAACAGCATATGAAAAATGCGTTGAAGATGTCAGAAATGAATGTAAATCAAACGATAAAATGTTCGATTTAGCGCAAAAAGGTATCGAAGACACTATACGAGCGCTGACTCAGCCAATTATCGACGAACTTTTCGACGGATACGAGCTTGAATTCAGAAAGGGTTAATAATATGAAAAAAATAATTTCATTATTGTTAGTTTTGATTATAATAATGTCTCTTTCGTCGTGCGCCGAAAATAATCCGAATGACAATACATCGGTTGACATTGTCCCCGATATATCGCGAATGCAGTCCATATGTGAACTCGCCGTCATCGACTGTTACTATCATAACATAGCAAAAAGCTATGAACCTGATGTTGAAGGTCACTTATGGTGGAAAAAAGACAGGCAATTCTGGATTGAATACAATGCGATTGCAAGATATGGAATAGATGTTTCTAAACTGAAAATATCAATAGAGAATGATATAATTACTGTATCAATTCCTCAAGCAAAACTGCTTGATTGTACGATTGATGATCCTAAAGATTTTGAGTACATAGTAGCTGAAGATTCTGCTAAAATAACTGCCGAAGATGAACAAACCGCAATTTCGCAAGCTCAAGACGAATTAAGAGAAGAAGCCTCCAACAACACAATGCTTATTGCGCAAGCTCAACAAAGGGCAAAAGATTTGCTGAAAGAATATATCGAAAGTATAAATGAACTTGGGGAAAAATCGTACAAAGTTGAATTCACAATTATACCAGACGATAATATCAATCAGCTTGAGACGGACAGTGACGAACCGGAAACAGAATAATAAATTAAAATGAGCTATCAGAACGAATCTGATAGCTCAAAATTTTGAGGTGTGTTATTCCCACTTGCAAAGTGAACCTTTCACTTAACTATTTTTGTATAGGTGATTTGGTTCTTATTATTTTATTTGACACAAATTATACGAAAAATATTGTTTCGCCTGTCTTTTGCTATCAGACTTTGCTATCACCAAGCCAGTCGGAATAACTCCCCGGGCGATGATGTTTTTATTATATCACACTTTATCTCATTTGTTACTACCTATTTTTAATTTTCTGATTAAAGCAATAATGTGCATCAGCAAATCTATAAGACCCCTATAACCGCTTTAGATTACAGCGTCCAAAACTACTGGCAGCACTGATTAACTTATCATATTGTTCTTCTCCTTATCCCCCACGCTTATCTCTTTCCCTATCTGCACCTCAATAATCTTCAGCGCAGTCTTAGCTTTAACGGTATGCTTCACACCCTTCGGCAGCTTTATCACATCGCCCTTATGCACTGCGAACGTCTTGCCGTCAACGGTTGCTTCGCCTTCGCCGGAGATCACCGTCCAGACCTCGTCGCGGTGGTTATGGCTGTGATAGCTCATGCCCTGCCCCTGGTTCAGCGTGACCTTGATCGTCAGGCTCTCCGGCTCGACATTGACGACCTGATAGCTGCCCCAGCTCTTCTCCGCAAACATGATCTGCTGGTCGATCTGATCGACGAACGGCTTTATGTAACTTGACTTATTTTTATCCGAGACGAGTATCCCCTCGGGGCTTGCCGAGATCACGACGTCTTTTAAGCCCATCGCGAGGACCGGCACGCTCAGCTCGTTGACGATGTGGACGTTTTTGCAGTCGTCGCTCATCATCGCTTCGCCGACAATGTCGTCCTCCATCGCTTCGGTCAGCGTATTCCATGTGCCGAGATCCTTCCACTCGCCCGAAAAGCGCATCACCGAAATGCTCGGCTCCTTCTCAACAACGGCATAGTCGAAGCTGATTTTCGGAAGGTCGGCATAGCCCTCAAAAAGCGCCTTATAGTCGCTCGTGCCGAGATATTCTTTAGCTTTATTAAGCACATATTTGAGTTTATATGCGAACACCCCGCCGTTCCAAAGCGCCCCTTGGGAAATATATTCCCGAGCAGTTTTCGTGTCGGGCTTCTCTTTAAATGAGCTGACCTCGCTCACATTTTCGCCGGTTTTAGGGATTATGTAACCGTACTTTTCCGAAGCATAGGTCGGCTCAATGCCCATTAAAACGAGGTTGGCTGCCGGCTTGTCCGCAAGATTTGAAAGCTCTTTCAATGCCTCGAAATAGTCGTAGTTGACATACGGATCTACCGGGCAGACAACTACCGATTCTTCCTCAGAAATGCCCTTTACATCATGCAGATACGCCGTTGCGAGGGCGATCGCGGGGAAAGTGTCGCGGCGGCAGGGCTCGACCGAAATGCCTATGCTCTCGCCGAGCTGATTGTGCAGCGCCGAGACCTGAGTTTTCGATGTCGCGACGGTGACGGAAGCGGAGCTGTCCACTGATAATATCTGCCTATAAACGCGTTGAACCATTGATTCATAGCCGTCGCCGCGCCGGAATATTTTAATAAACTGTTTCGAGCGGATGTCATTTGACAAAGGCCATAGCCGCTTGCCTGAGCCGCCGGAGAGTAGGATGATGTTCATTTTGCCTCCGAAACTATTTTAATAACTTACATAATGCATTGGAAATATTATCGGCGGTCAGTCCGTTATATGCATCATTCTCCGCTTTAGTACCGTATTTTCTTAAAATCTCGCGTTTTACGCCGACACAGGAAAGTTGCACAGGTTTGTCCTCAAATGTCTTATAAATTTCATATGCCAACGTACCCTCATAGTGCGGCTCGCAGAGGAGGATTTCCCCGCCGTTATAATGTTCTCTCAGCGTCTGCCTGTCAAACGGAATAAGCGTCGTATAATAAAGAATGCTGACGTCTTTATCACTGCACTCCTCCATAACCATATCCAAAGTGGTGGACACGGCTATAACTGTTGCCTCGCTTCCTGTCTTAATCACCGCCGCCTTGCCGAATTCCACCTCGACTTCGGTCTTATTTACATGGTCGCTGAGGCGGTAATATGTGGGTTTGCCGTCGCGCCTCGTTTCCGAAAACAGCTCTGTAAATTCCGAAGCCGTTCCCGGAGCTATGAATTCAAAGCCGGGTATCATGGAGATTGTGCCTATATCTTCAGGACAATAATGCGAATATCCGAGGGTAGAGAAATCATACGACGCACCTGTCGTTATAAAGTTTCCTTGAAGATTTTGATACGCAAAATCAAGTTTGAGCTGCTCCATAGCCCTATTCACAATAAACGGAGAAATACCGTATACAGTCGGGATAATTCCACCGAGGGACATTCCCGCGGCAAGGCTTACCATGCCATCCTCGAAAATCCCTATGTTCATCGCCCTGTCGGGGAATTCACGCAAAATATCCCGAAATGCCCAGACGCCAATGTCAACGAGAAAAAGAGAGGTGTCGATCTCGTTTTTAATCATGTCGCCGACGGCTTTAATCATCGCTTTTCTCAAAGGCTTCAACCTCCTTTTTAAGCATTTCAAGTTCTTCGTCATTTGGCGACCTGTGGAACCATGAATTGTCGCTCATAAGAGTTTTCGAGCCGTATCCGCGAACTGTGTGGGCAATTACTGCCTGCGGCTTGCCAACAACATTCTTGTACTCATTGAGAACGTTTTTAAGCTGCTCGACATCATGTCCATCGGCTTCGAATACCGAAAATCCAAAGGCTTCAAGCTTGGCTTTTAACGGTGACAAGTCGAGCATGCGTCCTATTGAATCGTTATCGTCGATTATAAGCGTGAGATTATCGAGCTTATGCCCGCCTGCAAAGGCACAGGCTTCCCACATTGTACCCTCGTTCATCTCTCCATCACCTGCAAGGACGTATACGCGGTTTTTGCCGCCTTTTATCCTCAAAGCATTCGCAAGACCTACTGCCATCGGAAAACCGTGTCCCAAAGAGCCTGCGGAGTTTTCTATTCCGCCCTCGGAAAATTTCGTGCGGTCAAGCTGCATGCTAAACCGACTTCCAAATTTACAAAAGGTGTTAAGCTCGTCCTTACTGAACAGTCCTTTCTCTTCAAGCACGGCAGAAAGCGCGAGGCTCGACTGACCCTTGCTGAGAATGAAATAATCGCGCTCGAGGGATTTTGCAGTTTCGGACGACCAGTTCATCACGCCGTGGTAAAGCGCATAGAGAATCTCGAGGGAAGAGAAGCAGCTTTGAAGATTGCCGTCGTGACCGAGATTGGATATTTCAAGTAGGCGGGTGCGGAGGGATTTTAAAGATTTACACATCACATAATCCTCACAGTTCAAAAACACATTTTCAAAATATTAACTATGTCGGAAGGCTTAAGCTCTTTGATTCCTCCCACCGAACCGCCCCAACAAACATTTTGCGCGAGTTCTTCTAAATCTTTATCTGCGTCTGTACAATCGCCCAGGCATGACGGAAGTCCTAATTTATTGTACATAAAGTCTTCCAAAGCGTCTGATGTCTTCTTTGCGCAATTCAAGTCATCGGCTTCCGCAATACCAAATACTTCTCTGCCATATCTTGCAAATATTGCTTCATTTTCGTCGTCAAGCACATATCTCATCCACCTCGGCAAAATTACAGCCATGCCGAGACCGTGATTTATATCATAGTACGCTGATAACTCATGTTCTATAATATGACACACTGCGGGCTGACGGATTCCGTTTTTTAAAATGCCGTTCAATGCAAAGGTTGAAGCCCACATCAAGTTCGCGCGAGCCTCATAATTTGAAGGCTCATTCACGGCAATTGGTCCGTATTTAATGACGGTTTTGCTTACCGATTCCATGACCATGCAAAGCATGTCCATTCTGTCTCCCGGCATAAGATATGCTGTATCCAAGACATGGGATAAAGTATCCGCACAGCCGCAAGCGGTTTGAAAAGGTGAGACCGAATATGTAAGCAGCGGATCCAAAAAAGAAGCTTTCGGGAAAAGCAAATCGTTTGAAAATCCGCGTTTTATTTTTAATTCCTCGTTGCTTATAACGCAGCTGTTGTTCATCTCGGAGCCGGTTCCCGCAACGGTCAGAACCGTTATTACGGGAATTGCAGAATCAACCGTTACTTTTTTAGTAATAATATTCCAGCATTTTGCCCCCGATTCAGCCGTGACGGATATTGCTTTTGCGCAGTCAATTACGGAACCTCCGCCTATCGCTAAAATAACTTCTATTTTGTTCTCACGGCAGATTTTTGCTCCCTCGTCCACCTTTTCATGCCTCGGATTTGATTTAACTCCGCTGAGTTCAAACAATTCCGCTCCGACATCATTTAAAGCATTGACTATCTCGTCATACAAACCGATGTTCTTTATTGCATTCCCGCCATACACAAGCAATACTCTTTTCCCATATGCTAAGACCGTCGAAGGCAAAACCTTTCTGTGATCTGCTCCAAACATTATTTTTGTGGGAATATTTAAAGTAAAGTTATACATATGATCCTCCGCTCACAGCAGTTTCTCCACCTCGTCCTTAAACAGCGTATACCTCTTCTCCTCGGGTATCCGCTCAAGGACCTCTTTTATCCTATGAAAATCCGTTATGCCTTTTCTGGACAAATACCAGACATACGCCGGATTTGTCTTATACTTCGACACCAAAAACTGCTCTGGAAGATAGCCCCAATCAAACTGCCTTCTTATGTCTGCAAACCAATCGGTATAGAGCTGCCAGACCCTGTCCTCGCCGTAAATCTCGCCGTCTTTGTTTAGATAGTGCATCAGAACCTCAGTCTGTGCGTTACCGGCTCCCCTGCCCATTCCGTAAATTGAACCGTCGACAATAATGTCCCGATCTTTTGCTTCGTTTATGAATGTGATCGCGTTCGCGTTCGCCATTTGCAGATTGTTGTGAGCATGAACCCCGAAGAAAATATCCTTGTCCATAACATCATCCACAACATGATACAGCCGCTTGATATCCTCGGGATAAAGCGTGCCGAAGCTGTCCACAATGTAAAAAGCATAGGGCTTTATTTTGTTAATTTCCTTTACAAGTTCGATCAGCTCGTCGTCGGAATATTGGAAAGTAGCCATTGTCTGGGCAAAGACCTTGTAGCCCTTTTCCTTGAGCGTTCGCATATGCTCAAGCGCCTCTTTGGCGTCGGCTTTGAAAAATGCGTATCTTAGGGCGTCCACGGTTTGTTCCGAATGATTTGGAACGGTCATTTTTTTATATTCGGTACCGGTCATCATCACCGTGAAGAGAGAGCTGCCGGTCTTTTGGGGGATAGGTATCTCTTCAAGGCTTCGGAATTTGGTCTTGAAGTGATCTGCGTCATGAGAGCCCATGATCCCGAGCTCGATGAAATCAACGTTTGCGAGCTGGAGCTCCGACGACACGGCGTCATATATCCCGCGTGAAAATTCCCAGTCGTTTATGTACCCGCCGTCGCGAAGGGTACAGTCTAAGAGGTGTATTTTGTTCGACATTTTTGCTCCTTATTTAATTAAATATATCTTTCTCCCCGTTTTCCTTTTCAACAGGTATATCATACATCGCTGCCATTACGCAGTCCTCTTCAAAGTTCATGCTGTGCATGGTGTAAGGTGGGATCAGGAAGAAATCTCCTTTTTTAAATAGCGCTTGCTCGGTCACTCTGTCGCGATTCAACTCAACGTTTACACTGCCGCTTATCACATAAAAAGCTTCATTTGAAATCTTGTGATAATGCTTTCCACGAAGCGTCCCCTTATTGCTGTAAAGAATGTTTACCTGCTTATACCCGTCGTGAACGAGCTGAACAAGCTTGCCGCGGTCATCTTCGTGTTCAAAATCCGCATTAAGAAGTTTATACAGGCTCATCACTTGTCCCTCTCGGATATTACCGTCGCCTCTGCAGGCCACTCAATCTTAAATCTCTCATCGTTCCACTTATATGTAAACTGCTTATATTCTCCATAATAGGTGGATTGCTTGTAGGAATAAACAGCTTTGTCCGAAAGCACATAATAGCCGTTTCCGTACATCGGTGGGATATAAAGCTGGTACTTGTTTTCATCTGACAGAATAAACGACTGCCATTTCCCGAAATCAGGCGATGTTTCATCACAGTTTAGAATTACTGCATAAACGCTTCCGCTCACACACTGCACGAGCTTATAAGTTCCCGCATCGCCGTGCATTCCCTTTAATACGCCTTTTATTGAGCAGGAAATGTCGTCTTGAATAAAATCCGCCGTCAGCCCTGCCGCCTTGTAATCCTTTTCGTTATAGGTTTCGTAAAAGTTCCCTCGTGCGTCCTCATGAGCTTTCGGTTTGACAAGGTAAACGCCGGTAAGACTTGTCTTTTCAACTTCTATCATGATTTCCACCTATGCCTTTTCTGCGAGTTTGGCGGCTCTTTCTCTTTTCGCCATTTTTCTGTCGTGCTCCGCCATGATTCTTATAAGCTCCTCATAGCTCGTTTTCTGCGGGTTCCAACCTAAGACGGTTTTTGCCTTAGTCGGATTGCCCCAGAGGTTCACGACGTCGGTCGGGCGGTAGAAGTCCGGGCTGACCGAGATGAGCATTTTGCCGATTTTTTCGTCATAACCCTTTTCATCAAGACCGCTCCCCTCCCAGCGGATATGTATGCCGTTCGCGGCGAACGCCTTCTCCGCAAAGTCGCGGACGGTATGCTGAACGCCGGTCGCAATGACGAAATCGTCGGGCTTGTCCTGCTGCATGATGAGCCACATACACTCAACATAATCTTTCGCATAGCCCCAGTCGCGGAGGCTGTCAAGGTTGCCGAGTTCTAAATGGTCTTGCAAGCCCTCGGCGATTCGCCCTGCCGCAATGGTTATCTTTCGGGTGACGAAATTCTCACCGCGACGCTCAGATTCGTGATTAAAGAGGATTCCGTTGCAGGCGAACATTCCGTAAGCCTCGCGGTATTCCTTCGTGATCCAAAAGCCGTACTGCTTCGCGACGGCGTAGGGGCTGTATGGGTGGAACGGCGTAGTCTCCGACTGCGGGACCTCCTCGACCTTGCCGTAAAGCTCTGAGGTAGACGCCTGATAGACCTTTGTTTTCTTGGTCAGCCCGAGTATGCGGAGCGCTTCGAGTATCCTCAGCGTGCCCATCGCGTCAACGTCGCCGGAATATTCGGGAACATCGAAACTGACCTGAACATGGCTTTGCGCCGCCAAGTTGTAAAGCTCGTCGGGTTGGACCTCCGAAATAATTCTTATGAGCGACGAGCTGTCCGTCAGGTCGCCGTCGTGCAGGGTGAGCCTGTCCTTTATGTGATCGATTCGGCCGGTGTTAGAGATCGACGCGCGGCGGGTTATGCCGTGGACCTCATAGCCTTTTTCAAGCAAAAACTCGGCAAGATAGCTTCCGTCCTGACCTGTGATTCCGGTGATGAGTGCTTTTTTCATGGGGTGACCTCATTTCTTTATTTAATTATGTTGCTCTCATTACTTTATGAGTTGCCAAAAACCTCTCATACATTATGAATATAATGATTTCATGTCAATCAAACTGTCTCTTTATCTTTAAGTGCATCCTTCGATATACATAAGACATCAACAAAGAGATAAAAAATACTGATGCTGACAATAATACCGTGGAAACACCTTCGACAACTAAATTACCAATCAGTTTTTCTCCTACGACTTTGCAGAAAACATCCCAGACGCCCATATGGAACAAATAAATCAGGAAAGTATATCCCGCCAACTCAGAATAATCCTTTTTAATGTCCAAAACTGAAAACCCTGCAAAAATCAGGCAAGATGCTATGACTTCGATTGGCGCAAGCGGCATATACGAAATCGGATTTTTATAATACTGAATGACATCGATAGGCAGTCCTTTTAATCCCCGCAAATAGTTTATATATGCAAGAATTGCATTAACAGCAAACCCTGCTGCAATCAGCAAAAGTGCAATCTTATTATTCTTTCTGGATTTGCCCCATTGGCGAAGCTTATATCCCATCATGAAATAGCTCAGAAAGCAGAACTGCCAGCCTATATCCCACATCAAAATATGTTCACTCGTTATGTAGCTTGTGCTTGCAAGAACAAGAAATACTGTCGTTATTATGCCGTATAGGTTTACCCCCCCCCCCGCGTAAATCTGTGGCGAGACGTATCACAAACGGAGCCGCAAGATATAATCCGGCGAGGGTAAAAAGATACCATAAATGTCCGGCAGGACTGCCCACTATTATGCTTTTTATAATATTTAGCATTCCATATAGCATATCATCGACGCCGTGTTTATGTAAAATTAAAACACTTGCGATAAGTTTGACAATCCTATACAGTACATAAAGCGCGCAGAATATGGCTCCCGTTATGCCGATATTTTTTATTGACTTTTTGTAGAAATACTTGTAATCGGCATTACGCTCATCGGCAAGAATAAATGCTCCGGATAGCATGAAAAAACAAGGTACGGCAAAACGGGTTATGCTCGTCATAAACAGAGTTGGAAAATGACAATTAGCGAAAACTTCCGTCTCGTCAAATCTCAGAAACCAATACGAAATATGCAGCATTATCACTGCAAAAGCAGAAATTATCCTCAGAAGATCAAAATTAGACTCTCTTGTTTTAGGCATTAGTTATCCTCTCTTTTCAAAAACCTTTCCAAATCCTCCGGCGTGCCGAGACCATGCATCTTTTCGCCAACATCTTTGAAAACAATTTTCTTCCCGTCCTCTATCATTTCGTTGTAGACGGGCGCGACATAAAACTCGTTGTTCACGCGGATATTCTTTTTTATCATCTGCTTAGCATACTTGACAAAATCGGAGCCTTTGGCATAATTGTAAATTCCGACTGTTGCCTCGTTTGAGATGACTTCCTTTTCCCTAACCATTGTGACGTATCCGTTTTCGTCATACTTAATAAAACTCCACTTAGGGTCGTCCGCGGGCATAGTCATAATAAGCCCGTCGCTGTCACCCATCGCAGAAAGATATTCATTTATATCAGTATCCACAAATTGATCGCTGTTCGCAATCATCATAGGCTCATCGTTATCTATGTATTTCTCCGCCAAAAGAACGGTACAGGCGGCGCCCTCGGTTATATGATCTACCGTGACTATCGCACAGTTCAGAGAAATCTTTTCAAGCCTTTCGGCAAGGCCATATTTTTCAAGATGCTCCTGCTGACAGATGTAGATAAATCTATGCTCGCATTTCGGAGCTATATTTCTCGTGACGACCTCTATCATCGGTCTGCCGTTAACATCTATAAGCGGCTTCGGAAGCTCATATCCTGCATTTGCGAATCTGCTTCCACGACCTGCCATGGGTATAACTATATTGAGCATTTTTATTATCTCCTTAAACCTCGTATTTATCGTTATTTGCTCCGGGCAACTTCACCACGACATTTTCGGCGTCGGTCACGGAATAGAAATCCGTAGCTTCGTTCGGTTCCATTATTATAATGTCGCCCGCCGAATATTCTACGCCGTTCATTCGGATAATTCCCTTTGTAACGACCGTTATTTCCGTCGCTATTTTGTGGTAGTGCTTCTTTTCATACGCTCCCGCGGAATATGACTTTACCGCGACTTCGACGTCGTTTGTCTTATAGAGAGTAGGCTCGAAATTGCCGACGAACCAGCCCTTTGTCATATCGCTTAGCTTCGCGGTTTTCATAAGGCTCTTCCCTCCTCATATTCCTTTATCTTTTCGGGAGAATAGAACGAATGATATTTTTCTTTCGGAATTTCAAAATATGAAATCTTTTTGCCCATAAGTATCATCTCGTTTATTGAAGCGGATATATAGAATTTTCCGTTAAGGCAGTTGTCCTTTATGATCGCATTCTTTGCGCTCTCAATAAAATCCGAGCCTTTTCTGAAATAGTAAAATCCCGCTATTGCGTCCTTTGAAAGAGGTCTTTTCTCGGCGACTTCAACGACTTCATCGCCGCTCTTTCTTATATAGCTCCAGCGCGGATGAATGCTCGGGAATGTTATGACTCCAGCGTCTGCTTCTGCCATGTCAAAACGGCTGATGACGTCCTTATAATCAACGTCGATTATCTGGTCGCTGTTTGCGATTATTAGCGGCGTATCGTTATTTATGTAATCCACCGCCATTAAGCAGGTGCAAAGAGCTCCCCTCGTCTGGTTTCTCAGTCTTATGACAATGCTCAGAGGGGAAAGTATCTTTGCCGAGGAATCAAGATG
>CANQHA010000010.1 GCA_947623585.1 uncultured Clostridia bacterium
GAAGATACCAGCGGACTTGTTCCGATCGTCGAGGAGGGGTCGTACAGGCTGATTGTCCGACCGAACGGCGAGCATGGGACATTCGTGTGCCGAGCGGTGCAGGCATGGGCGACCGAGAGGGAAAAGCTGCGGACCGGGCAGATAACCCGCGAAGAATATGACAAGTGGCGGTATAACTATCCGTCGTTCGACACCTCGGGACAGTGGATTAAAGTGCCGTCGCAGGAGCTGATGGACTACCTGCTTGACGTTCCCGAACCGCCAAAGGTTAAGAAAAAGCGGGATAAGAAGATTAGATATAAGGAATAAAGACAAAAAATCCCTTAGTCGGTTAAGCCGATTAAGGGATTTTAATACAGTTATAAGCCGTGCGGTTTTACTCCGCACCCGAAAGCCACCCGATTGCTGCGATAATCGCAAATAAGAGTGGTGTTATCATTTTGTTATCAAAAGGAGTGGGTAAAGTCTGTAAATGCCCTATAATAAAGGGTTTGCGGGGACGAGAAATTTATTCCCACTCAATCGTTGCCGGGGGCTTGGTGGTGATATCGTAGACCACGCGGTTTATGCCGGCGACTTCGCCAACGATGCGGCCGGCGCAGCGTTCGAGGATATCGTAAGGGATCTTTGCAAAGTCGGCGGTCATGAAATCGCTGGTGGTGACGGCGCGGAGCGCAAGGGTATAGTCATAGGTCCGGCCGTCGCCCATAACGCCGACCGAGCGCATATTTGTCAGCACGGCGAAATACTGATTTATGTTTTTTGCGGAGCCGCTCTGCTCGAGTTCAAAGCGGAAGATAGCGTCTGCTTCTCTGAGTATTTCGAGCTTCTCGTCGGTAATTTCGCCGATAATTCTTATTGCCAGACCGGGGCCCGGGAAAGGCGGACGCCATACTATGTTTTCGGGCAGACCGAGGGTTGTGCCGAGTGCCCGCACCTCGTCTTTGAAAAGCAGTCTGAGCGGTTCTATTATCTCCTTGAAATCAACGTGATCGGGAAGCCCGCCGACGTTGTGATGACTTTTTATCACTGCGGCGTCGCCTGCTCCCGACTCGATAATATCGGGATAAATTGTTCCCTGCGCCAGAAAATCGACCTTGCCGAGCTTTTTCGACTCGCTCTCGAAAACGTTGATAAACTCCTCGCCGATTATTTTGCGCTTTGTCTCGGGGTCGGAAACGCCCTTCAGCCTTGCCATAAAGCGGTCCTTTGCGTTCACCCTGACAAAGTTTATGTTCCAGCCCTTAAACGCCGCCTCGACCTCGTCGCCCTCGTTTTTGCGCATAAAGCCGTGATCGACAAATATCGCAGTGAGCCTGTTTCCGACCGCCTTTGAAAGCAGCGCCGCCAGCACCGAGCTGTCAACTCCGCCCGAAAGCGCCAAAAGCACCCTGCCGTCGCCGACCTTTTCTCTGACGTTTTTTATCGCGGTCTCGGCATAGCTGCCCATCGACCAGTCGCAGGTACAGCCGCAGGCGTCAACGAGGAATTTTTTTATCATATCGCTCCCCTTTTCGGTGTGATTCACCTCGGGGTGAAATTGCGTAGCATAGAGCTTTTTCGAGGTGTTCTGCATCGCCGCCACGGGGCATACCGGCGTGTGAGCGCAGATCTCAAAGCCCTGCGGGACCTCGGAAATATAATCCGTATGGCTCATCCATGTGACCCCGCGCTCGGGAAGTCCCCTGAACATCAAGGCGCTTGAATCAAACTCGGTCTCGGTCTTGCCGTATTCGCTTTTCGGAGCGGTCGCGACCTTTCCGCCGAGAGTGTGCGCCATAAGCTGAGCGCCGTAGCATATTCCTAAAACCGGTATTCCGAGCGCGAAAATTTTCGGGTCGATATGCGGAGAGGTCTCAAGATAAACGCTGTTCGGCCCGCCGGTGAAAATTATGCCCGCGGGGGCCTCTTTTTCAACGGCTTCGACCGTGACCTTTCCGAAAGGCACTACCTCGCAATAGACTCCGCACTCGCGCACGCGCCTTGCGATGAGCTGGTTATACTGCCCTCCGAAATCGATTATCATGATTTTCTGATAAGCCATAACGTCCTCCTTAAATTATATCATACTTAAATTATATTATATTTTATCAGGGTAATTATTCTGCGGCCTCTGTCCGAGCCTCCTGCTCGCGCTGAGCACGCCTTGCTTCAAGAATCCCCTCGGGTATTCCGCGCAAAAGGTTCCCCTCGCCGTCAAACCATATGTCATACGGCTCGCAGAGATCGTTCATCAGCTTGATTATTTGACGGTATCTGTCGGGATAGTTACCCTCGCCGTCCGAAAGATAATAAACCTTATAATTTTTTATGAAAAGCGGGTGGAGCCGAAGCCCCGCGAAGCCGTTTTTGTCAACAGTTATATCGAAAACCGCCGTCAGACCGTCGATATCGTCGTCGATGTGCCAAAAAATGAGGTTTCCGATGCTGTAAATTATCGGCTTGCCGTTGTAAAATTCTATCGGCTGGAGGGTGTGCGAATGCCCTCCGACAACGATATCCGCGCCCGCGTCGATGAACGCCCGCGCCATGTCCTTTTGATAAGACGTGACGTCAAAGACCTCCTCGGTGCCGGCGTGAAGAAATACTATCAAAACGTCGCACATGGCGTCGTATTCTCTGAGCTTTTCGATGTATAAAAGCGCGCTGTCGCTTCCAACGTCGCCTATCATATTAACTCCGGCACGGTCGGCGGAGGCGGCGCAGTCGGCGGTGAGATAGACCCTGTTCGCGCCGGTGAATCCGACCCTCACGCCGTTTACCTCGAAAATTTTAAGCCCTGCGGCCTCGTCGGCGTTTTTGCCCGAGCCGAAATAGGATATATCGCGTTCGTCGAGGTTTGAAAAAGTGTCCAGAAGCGCGTCATAGCCGAAGTCGCGGACATGGTTGTTCGCAAGGTTCACGGCGTCTATACCCGCGTTTTTAAAGCCGTCGAGCATCTCGGGCGGGGTTCTGAAGCCGTAGCCCTCTTTCTTCTCCGAGACACCGCGCTCGCTCACGCAGGTCTCAAGATTCACCACCGAAATGTCGGCCGCGTTCATAAGCTCCGATATCTCCAGCCAAGGGTAGTCTACGCCTTTGAGCTTTGCAAAATCGGCAAATTCGGCGTCGATCGACGTGTCTCCCCCGACGCAAATACGAACGGTCCCGAGGGGCTCGGGCTGAGCGACCTGCTCGGGAAAAACGGGTTCGGGTTCGGGCTCAGATGGAGGCTCGCTTATTGCGGGCTCGGGCGGCAGGGTCTCGTCGGGGACGTTTTCGCTTTGAGGCGGCGGCAAAGTAAGCTCGGAAGCCGAGCTTTCGGGCGACGAAGCATAAGCCTGACGGTCGGAGTTAAGGTTTGCCCTTACCCCGAGACCGACCGCGACCGATATCGCAAAAACGGCTGCGAACAGAATGATTATCCATTTTTGCTTCAAGCTCTCACTTCCCCTGCAAATGCTGTCGTTTACGCGTATATTTTACCATTCATGACGACGGAAGTCAATACTGTAATACGCGTCCAAAATATCGCCCCGTTCGGAGACCTCCGAGCGGGGAATTATTTACGGATTTTTTATCTCAAGCCTCATGGCGACGTGCGGATAGTCCTGCTCGAAATAACGCTCGCCGGTCGGAACAAAGCCGCAGCGAGAATAAAACCCCGCCTTGTCCTCCTGAGCGCCGACGGTCATGAACTTTCCTCCGCGCCGTGAAACCACGCCGACGGCCTCGGACATTATCACCCTGCCGAGACCCTCGCCGCGCCTGCTTTTTTTGACGGCTACCCGCCCGACGTGGTAGGAATCTTCTCCCTCGAAATAAAACCTCAGCGTCGCGACGGCTTCGTCGCCGTCGAACATAACAATATGGGTCGAGCGGGCGTCGAACTCGTCGAACTCGTCGCAAAAGCCCTGCTCGTCAACAAAAACCTCCTGCCGAAGCCGCGCCGCCTCTTTCGGAACGGTACCCTCAAAAATCTCAAATCTCATTTCTTTTTCCTGTTCTGATAGTAGGGGTAAGGGCTCTCGGTCGCTTTGGCGCGCTTACCCTCGAGCTTTAAACCGTAGACGAAAAGCGCCGCGCTGACGACGAGCGCTATTCCGAAGGGTATCGCGATGAACCAATAAGCTACGGTGTCGGAAGCCTTGGGGATTGGCCCGAATTTGAGGGTATAATCGACCGTGTCAAACTGCCGAAGCCCCAAAGTGCTTATTCCAGAGGACATCAGCCTTTCTTCCGACGAGGTCATTTTTTTGAATCTTCCGGTGAGGTCTTCAAAAGCTCCGCCGGTATAGCCGCCGTCGGGGTTCTGAGCATATGAAAGATAGGAATCTATGACCGCCTGAATGTGCTCGTCCATCTCTTTGGGGGCTTCAACAAGCGTCAAGTGCTGGTCGCCGTCCGAAGCGTCGATATACATTAAATAATAAAAATGCGTAGCAGCGCGCTCGGACTGAGCGATATAACCCAGCTTGGCGAGAAACTTATAGGCGTTGCCCTTTACATACTGCCCCTCAAGATCGCGGTCGATGTTCAGCCCGGTGAGGTCCTGAACATTTTTCGCCTCGCTGATGTTTGAGTAAACGCTCGCCATTCCCGCGACGGTTATTATAAAGACCAAAGCCGAAATTATCAAAACGGCAAGCTGTGAGTAAACCCTGCTCCCGCTGAGAAAGCGTTTCAGCTTAGTGTCTTCGGTATCCGAAAAAATCTGATCATTGTTCATTTTAAAGGCTCCTTTGGAAATGCTGATATGATTTAAATCAGTATATCACACTCCCGCGGGATAGTCAAGTTTGAGTTGAGAGAATGAGGCGGATGCAGGCGCGTCGAGAAAGCAGGGGGGGAGCGGCGGAAGTTCGAGGAGGCGGTTGAGGAGACGGTTTAAAATGGTGAGGATAGGCACCTCGAGCGGGGGAAAGGGATTCAATCATTCCCTCTCACGAGGTAATGATTTCATACTATTTTTAGTCACCCCACACCCACCGCAAGTTTCTCGGAGAGGGACAAATGCAAGGCCCCCTCCCCTTGAGGGGAGGGGGCTTCATAAAATGTTCCTATCCGTTGTGCCTTTCATAGGGGTGGGGTGATGAGCGATAGTATTCGCTAAAATTCCGCCCCGAGGCGGGATTTTGCGAATACCTTGCTTAGGGGACGCCCTCTCTTGCAGGTCTCAACGATGCCCGCGCTTTCTTCGTAAAGATTCTTTTGTTTGCCTCGCTCACCGCTCGGCAAAGGGGGAACCCCCGGCGAGGGTTCCCCCACGCTAAAACTGTCCACCGGACAGTTTTAGCTCCCCTTTCTGCGCTTCGCTACGCATGGGATTTCGCAGCCTGCGGGCTGCGACCGGAGGCTCCTCGCCTCCGGACTCTCGCAAGCCTTTTAGAAAAAGGCTTGACCGAAAACTTTTAATTTAATGTGGTCTCCCCCTCACCCAACCCTGAAATGTCCGATGATGTCCTTGCGAAGCTCCAAAATATCCTGCTCATAGTCCCTTTGCGTTTCGCTTCCGTGGTGAATAACGAGCGGTATGCCGTGCCTATTGCGCTTGTCCGAAACTATCCCGATGTGCCCCTCGAAAACGACGATGTCGCCGCCCTGCCACTCCCCGAAATCCTCAGGGTCTTGAGTCAGCTCTGTCGCGGTATGCCTGAAATAAACTATTAAATTTCTCACTCGCCGAAAATCAATGTTTATGTCGCCGACGTCGCTGTCATAATCGCTCGGGTCCTTTGAAATATCCTCCGCGACGAGCAGCATAAGGTCGTAACCCGCGCTTTTAAGCGCCTGCGCCACAACGTCGGTGCATACTCCGTATCCGTCGTCGGGATATCCGCCCTCATAATATTTGCTGAGATACTGCGGCTTTGTGGCGACATATTTTCTCGCGCCGTTTAAAATGTCGGTCTGATCGTCTATTCCGTCGCCGTCGCGGTCGGTTTCGCTGATATAGTCCTCGATGCCGAAGTCGGCGTTTGAATACGTCTTTCCGCCGAAAAAATATCTTAAAAGCGCGCTGCCGTTGCAGACCTTGAACAAAATTATCAAAACAATAAGGCAGCCCGCGGCTATAAGAATCTTCGCGGGGGCTTTTAAATAATAACGCTTTTTGCTCGCCATTAAAATCACTCCTTTGCGAGAATTTTAACAGCCAAAAAGCGTAAAGTCAATCGAATTAAGGAAAACTTAATATAAAAATAATAATCTTAAAGCAAAAAGCCCCCGAGCGCAGACTTTCCGCGCCCGAGGGGTCTTTAAGATAGGTCATTCTTCGGTATAGGCGAACTGCCATTTGTCGAAAACAAACGAGCCGCCGAACACAAGGTAAAGGTCGTGAGTTCCCGAAACGGTTTTGTCGAGGGCGCCCGATATTGCGAGGACCTCGTCGCCGGTCTCAAACTGGATCGAGCCGACCGGCTTTGCGTCGGGCTTGTCGAGCCTTATCTCGATGATCCCCCTGCCGCGTACCCTCGCCGCGAACGAATTTGCGCCCGAGCCGAAATCGACGTTTGTCACCTCAAGCCAGTCGCCGTCCGAGATAGAGGTCACAAAAAGGCTGCCCTCTTCGTCGGTGTAATATTTCAGCCCCGCCGTGGTGTGAACGGTCTCGGCCTCGGTGATCTCAAACGCGCTGTGGTCTTTTATCTGCTCAACGCCGGCGTCGCTCATCTTCGAGGGCGAAATTACGGCGTTTGCCTCGTCAACCTCGCAAAGGTCGATTCCTATGCTGCGGAAACCGTCGGCGGTGGACAGCTTGCCCATGTTCTCAAGAAGCGAGACGTTCTGATAGAGAAGATAATATTTGTCGCCATACTTCTGAAGGTGCGAGTGGTTGTTCGAGAAGGGATAGCCGTGCTGATTCGGGTTGGTGAGATATTCTCCGCCCCACTTCCAACTGTCGGCGTCAAGAGGATCGTCCGCGACCATATAGCACATCGAGCAGGTCTGAGGCGCGGCGCCGAGTGTCACCGGAAATACGCTGCGGTCCTCATAGTTCGAGCAGTAGGTCAGAACATATTTGCCGCCGATGAAGTTGAGCTCGTTCGCCTCGAAGTGGAAATAGGTCGGCACCTTAACAATCTCGCTGTCGATCGATATCATATCTTTTCCGAGCCGTGCTATGCGGCAGTTTCCGGTCATAAGGCCGCTCTGATGCTCGCCCTTGCCGCCGCCGAAGGCTATCCAGCCGACGCCGTTATCGTCGATGCAGACGCCGGGGTCGAAGCACCAAACCACCGGGTCGTCTTTAAGGCCCTCCATCTCGTTATATACGAGAGGCCCGCCGACGGGGTCGCTCCAAGGACCGGTCGGAGAGGTGGAGGTCAGAACGCCGATGTTTGCGCCCGAGTTTGCAAAATAGAGGTAAAAATGCGTCTTTCCGTCCGACTCTTCTCTTGAAACGATAGACGGCGCCCACGAGCAGCCCGCCCACGTCGCTATCTCGCAGACGGGTATTGTTCCCTCATAGCGGAAATTTGACATATCGTCAGTCGAATAGCAGGCGAGCGTATTTATTCCGCCGTAGCTGTTGCTTCCGAAGCCTGTTTTTTTGTCAAATTCCTGTGAGTCGTTAGTGCCGTAAATGTAAAGCCTGCCGTCATATTCGACGGAGGTGGGGTCGGCAAAGAAAATGTCGGACGAAACGGGGTTGTTCTCATCGGGGGCTTTGAAGGCTTCGGTGAGGGTATCTCCCACTTTATAGCCGTAATCCTGAGAGGGAACGAGCTGACCTTCAAATGTGAAATCGCTTGGCGACGCCTTGCACGAGCATAAAGCAGCCGCGGTTGAAACTGTAATTGCCATTGCCAAAATCCTTTTCATAAATTTCATTATAAATCAATCTCCTGCTATCGGTATTGATGCTATGATTATAACGCATATGTCTTTTCTTTGCAAGGGGGTTTTAACATTTTCTCAGAAATTCTCACAAATTATTTCAGTTTTAGATAACTTTTATTTCCGGCAAGCCGAAGCCGAATGCTGAATTTTGCCATATCTTTGCCGGACATGATATCAAATTTTATGCAAACTGACTTTTTTGCGCCGAGGTCTTGAAAAAGGCTCCGAAATTTGTTATTATTTATCTGTGATATTTCAGAGTATTTTGGTTAAGTTCGCTTTTAGAAGAAACGGAGCGGAAAGAAATGAATTTTGAGAACATTTTATCGCTTCTCTGCGGGGTCGCGTTTTTCCTGTTCGGAATGAATACGATGGGAACGGGTCTTAAACAGCTTGCCGGAAACAAAATGGAAGCAATTCTTTGGAAGCTGTCTTCAACGCCCGTTAAAGGCTTTTTGCTCGGCACCCTTGCCGCGGCCGCCATTCAGTCCTCGGGGGCGACCACCGTCATGGTGATCAGCTTCGTTTCGACCGGAATGATGAGCTTTTCACAGTCGGTCGCGATAGTTCTCGGCGCAAACGTCGGAACGACGATGACAGGCTGGATACTTACGCTTTCAAATTCAAACAGCGGCTCTTTCACGACCATGCTCATCACTCTGCTTGCTTTGGCGGGGTGCGCGCTGGTTCTTTTTTCGCATAAAAGCTCTAACCGAGCCGTCGGAAACGTCGCACTGGGGCTTGCTACGCTGCTTCTTGCGATGTCTCTTATCAGCGAATCGGTCAGCCCGCTAAAAGAAAGCCCGAAGTTCGCTCAGCTTCTTATTTTGTTCGGAAATCCGCTGTTCGGCATCGTCGCCGGAATCATCGTCGCGGCGGTAACTCAGTCGAGCTCGGCGAGCGTCGGTATTCTTCAGGCGCTCTCGGTCTCGGGGGCGATACCCTATTCGGCCTGCCTGCCGATAATCCTCGGAATAAACATCGGGGCTTCGACGCCGGTGCTGATCGCAATGCTCGGCGCTAACAAAAACGGCAAGCGCACCGCTCTTTCCTATCTTGTAATAAACATCATCGCGTTTTTGGCGACTTACGCCGTATATATCCCCGCGTCGCTGATATTCGACCTTGATTTCATGAGCAATCCGTCGAACGTCCTCGGAATCGCCGTTATGAACACCGGCCTCAAGCTGTTCACCGCGGTGCTGATTATGCCGATGATAAAACTGATCGAGAAGATCTGCTATACTATAATAAAATTCGACCCCGCCGAAAGCGAGGATATGTTCGAGATAGACAGCCTCGACGACAGCCTCTTAAACTATGCTCCGACCGCGCTTGAGCTCTCAAAGAACGCGACGCAGAGAATGTGCGATATCGCGACGAAAAACATCTATCGCGCTCTGAGGCTCATCACCGAGTTCGACCGCTCGAAATATCAGAAGGTGCTCGACAAGGAGAGCCTTTGCGACAAATATGAGGACAAGCTGGGCAATTATATCGTCAAGATCGGAAAAAACAGCCTGAGCGACAAGCAGCAGGCGCTTTCAAGCGAGCTTTTATCTGCGATAGGCGACTTTGAACGTCTGAGCGACCACGCGCAGAACATCGCCGAGACCGCGCTTGAGATCAACGAGAAAAAAATCGAGTTCCCCGACGACGCAAAACGCGAGATACTTCTTTTGATAGACGCTGCGAAGGAGATCATCGGGCTTGCGAGATCGGCTTTCAGCGAACGCCGCCGCGACCTTGCTCTGAAGGTCGAGCCGCTCGAGGAGACCATCGACGAGATGACAAAGCAGCTCCGAGCAAACCACATCGACCGCGTTTCATCGAGCACCTCGACTATCCTCACCGGCTTTGTTTACAGCGACCTGCTGATAAACATCGAACGCGTCGCGGACCACTGCTCGAACATTGCGTTCAGCGTTTTGCACAGCTATGACATCAACGCCGAGGAGCACGCCTATACCGCTCACGCGGCTGATTCTCAGGACTTCCGCGACGAGCTTCACGACTATCTCAACAAATACGTCAAGCCCATCATGCCGGAAAATTGAATTTGTAAAGATTAAAGCTCCGAAGCCGTTTCGGGGCTTTTTTTAAAAGTTTTCGGTCAAGCCTTTTTCAAAAGGCTTGTCAGGGTCGAGGGGCGAAGCCCCCGCCGCTGCCCTTGGGCAGCGGAAGAATTTACGGAGTGCGCTCCGCAAGGGGTGAATTAAAAAAACAATCCGGTGGATTGTTTTTTTAAAAGGGGACGCCCTGCAAGAGAGGGCGTCCCCTAAACAAAGCGTCGTATTACTCGCCGGGGGTCCCCTATTTGCCGAGCGGCAAGCGAGGCAAACAAAATAAATATCGCCAAAACCCACCTGCCCGCAGAAAGTGCGGGCATCGTTGAACCCTCGCCGGGGGCCCCCTTTCCCGAGCGCCGAGCGAGGCAAACAAAAAACGCTTCCGTTTGCATTTTTCCCTCTTCTGTGCTATACTGAAAAAAACGCTTCGGGAGGGTTTTAATTGAAAATTTTTCACATAAGCGACCTCCACCTCGGAAAGCGGCTCAACGAGTTTTCGCTCTATGAGGATCAGGAATATATTCTTTATAAAATGCTCGAGGCCGTCGGCGAGCAGAAGCCCGACGTCTGCGTTATCGCGGGGGACGTTTATGACAAGCCGATACCACCCGCCGAGGCGGTCACGCTTTTCGACGGCTTTTTGTATCGGCTCTCAAATCTGGTCAAGGCAGTTTTTGTGATAAGCGGAAACCATGACTCGGCCGAGCGGCTGTCTTTCGGCGGAAGGCTGATGAGCGCACGCGGAGTTTATATATCCCGCGCTTATGACGGCGACGTTTCTCCGACAATAATTGAAGATAATTTCGGAGAAGTGCGCTTTTACCTGATGCCGTTTTTAAGACCGTCCGAGGTCAGAAGATTTTTCCCAGACGAAAAGATCGAAAACTATACCGACGCGCTCAGGGCGGCGATATCGAAAATGAACGTCGACCCCTCGAGGCGAAACGTTTTGGTGACCCATCAGTTCGTCGCCGGAGGGCTGCGCTCGGATTCTGAGGAGACATCGGTCGGAGGGCTCGACAGCGTTGACCCCGCGGTCTTCGACTGCTTCGACTATGTAGCTCTCGGTCATCTTCACAAGGCGCAGAAGGTCGGAAGAGATACTCTAAGATACTGCGGCACTCCGCTGAAATATTCCTTCTCCGAAATTAACGACCGAAAATCCGCGACGCTGGCCGAGCTTTTAGATAAAGGAGAAGTGAAGATAACCGAGATCCCCCTTTTGCCGAAGCGAGACCTGCGCGAGATCAGGGGCAGCTATGAGGAAATTATGACCGCAAGGGCGAGATCGGGCGCCGAGACCGACGATTACGTTCATATCATACTCGACGACCCCGATTACATCGAGGACGCCGCGAAAAAGCTGTCGGTGCTTTATCCGAACCTTATGGCGCTCGATTATTCACGCCTTGAAGCCTTGGCGGAGGGCGCGGGGCCGCTTTCGGAGGCCGATGAAAAACGCTCGCCGCTCGAGCTTTTCGACGAGCTTTTCGAGCATCAGAACGGCTTGCCGATGAACGACGAGCAGCGGGCTTTCTGCCTTGAACTTATCGAAGAGATCTGGGGTGACAAAAATGAGACCGCTTAAACTTTCAATGTCGGCTTTCGGGCCTTATGTCGAGAAAACCGTCTTGGAGCTCGACCGCCTCGGCACCTCGGGGCTTTACCTCATCACCGGAGACACCGGCTCGGGAAAAACCACTATTTTCGACGCGATAACCTTTGCCCTTTTCGGAGAAGCGAGCGGAAACAGCCGCGAGCCCTCTATGCTTCGCGCAAAAGCCGCCCCGCCCGACGTTCCCACCGAGGTCGAGCTCGTATTTTCATACGGCGGACGGCAGTATAAGGTGATCAGGCGCCCCGAATATATGCGCTCGTCAAAGCACGGCGAAAAACTGGTCGCCGAAAAAGCCTCGGCCGAGCTTACCCTGCCCGACGGCGCAGTCATCGCAAAGCTCAGCGACGTTGACCTAAAGCTGCGCGAGATATTGGGCGTAAACCGCAGGCAGTTTTCGCAGATAGCGATGATAGCTCAGGGCGATTTCATGAAGCTGCTGCTCGCCGACACAAAGGACAGGCTCAACATCTTCCGCGAGCTTTTCAGCACCGGTCTTTACGGCGAGCTTCAGGAGCGCCTTAAAGCCGAGGCGTCGGAAATTTCTCACAACTGCGAGGTCCTTCGCTCCGGCGTTATGCAGTATATCGGCGGGGCGGTCTGCAAGACTGACGACCCCGACGCGCCGGCGCTTGAGCGGGCAAAGGCGGGGGAAATGCTCTCTGAGGACGCGTTCGGGCTTATAAAAAATATACTCGAAAGAGACCGCGAGCTGCTCAAAAAGCAGGACGAAAAAATCAAGGACGTCGAAAAAGCGCTCCTTGAGGTTTCGGCGCAGCTCTCAAAGTGCGAGCAGAGAAAGCGCACCATTGAGAAAATCGAAAGTGCAAAAAAAGCCCTCGCCGAGGAGCAGACCGAGAACGAGAAGCTGAAAGCCTCGGCCGAAAAGGCAGAGGAAAGCGCGAAGCTGCTTGAAAAGCTGCGCGAGCAGGCGATCGGCATGAAAGAACGGCTTTCGGATTACGACGCCGCCGACAAAAAATCGGCCGAGGCGGCAGCGCACCTTGAAACGGCAAATCGGGCCGAAAACGCCGCCGCAGCCGAACGCAAGGCTCTTGAAGCGGCGCAAAACGAGCTTTTGAAGATGAAAGCCGAGCTTTCGGAGCTTGAAAACGCCGCCGAAAACCGTCAGGCGCTAATCGGGCGGCGCGAGCAGCTGAAACGCGACTCGGAGAGGCTCGACGCACTTTGCCGAAACATCGGCGCGTTCTTCAAAAAAGCAAAGGATTACGAGGAAGCAAAGCAGGTATATACTTCGTCGCGCGACGCGATGATAAAGTCGGAAAGCGAATTCAATGCCAAAAACCGCGCTTTTTTGGACGGTCAGGCGGGGATCCTTGCGAAATATCTTGAGGAGGGAGCGCCCTGCCCCGTCTGCGGCTCGACCGAGCACCCAAGACCCGCAAAGCTGAAGCAAAACGTCCCCGAAAGGGCGGAGATAGAAGCGCTTGCGAAAATGCTGGACGTTGCAAGGTCGGAGGCCGGCAAAAAAAGCGAGGCGGCGAGCGCCTTAAAAGCCGCGCTGAACCAGCTTTTGCAGTCTCTCAAAAACGAGATGCCGGCCCTCACCGGCACAGAAAAAGTCGATGAAGCGCAAAAGATCGCGCAGCGCGAGGCTATTGCCAAAAAAGAGGAGCTGAAACGCATCGACGGCGAGATAACCCTTGAACAGAAAAAGGTCGAGCGCAAAAAGCGGCTCGGCGAGGAGATACCCATAAAGCAAAAGGCCGCGGACGGACTTTTTGAGCGGATAGCCGAATTTGAAAAGGAGCGCTCGGCGGCGCTTTCACGCCGCGAGGAAGCCTCAAAACAGGCGGAGCAGCTTCTTTCGGGGCTTGAATTCAAAAGCCGCAGCGAGGCGCAATCGCAGGTCAAGCTGCTCGAAAACCGCTGCCTTGAACTCGAAAAAGAGATACTTTCGGCGCATGAAAGCCTTTTGCAAAGCAACCGACGGATAGCCGAGATAAAGGCGGGCATCGAAAGCCTTGAAAAGCTGCCCGATGACTTTGACGCCGACGAAAACGAGCTTTCGGAGCGTTTGAAAGCCCTCAGCGAGGAAAAAAGCCTGCTCGGCAGCGAACGCGACGCGGTCAATCTTCGCATCGGCACAAATTCCGAGGCGCTCGGAAACCTCAAAGAAAAGCTCGGCGAGCTTTCACAGGCCGAGAAAAAATCGGCGCTTATCGGGCTGCTCTCGAAAACCGCCAACGGCACGCTTCCCGGCAGAGACAAGATCATGCTTGAGACCTATGTTCAGACGGCGTTTTTCGACCGAATCGTGAGGCGCGCAAACCTCAGACTTATAAAAATGAGCGGCGGGCAGTTTGAGCTTATAAGAAGGCAGCAAAGCGCGGGGCGCGGGCAAAGCGGCCTCGAGCTCGACGTCATCGACAGGCGGATAGGCGCGGAGCGAAGCGTTAAAACACTCTCGGGCGGAGAATCGTTCAAGGCGTCGCTTTCGCTGGCGCTCGGGCTTGCCGACGAGGTGCAGTCGTCCTCGGGCGGAATCAAAATCGACACGATGTTTGTTGACGAGGGCTTCGGCTCGCTCGACGAGCAGTCGCTCTCGCAGGCAATAGAGACGCTTAACGAGCTTAGCGAGGGCAGCCGCCTTGTCGGAATAATCTCGCACGTCGGTGACCTCAAACGCAGGATCGCTCGGCAGATCGTCGTCAAAAAGGATCGCTCGGGAGGCAGCCGAGCAGAGATAGTTACGGACTGAGAGGGGCAGCGGAAGTATCCGCAAAATTAAAAGTTTTCGGTCAAGCCTTATTTCAAAAAATATGCGTTATTGCTTGCCGCTCGCTCTCCCTCGCCGATGCGGTTTGGCTCGGGGAGCTTGCGGAGAAATAACGCATATTTCGGCTTGTCGGGTTGAGGGGGCAAGCACAAACAATCCAGTGGACGGTCTGTCACCGCCATTTTGGGCGAAGGCGCAAGCCTTCGCGAAACGATGCCGGCAAAACTCACCCACCCGCAGAAAGTACGGGCATCGTTGAGACCGCCCCCGCCCCTCGAGGGGCGGGGGGCTTGCTATGTAGTGCTTCATTACAAACCTCGGCGGGGGGTGGGGTGACTTAAAATAGTATGAAATCACTTCCTCGTAAGAGGGAGTGATTGAATTCCTTTAAAGCTGTTGGCTCGGCTTGCGTCAAAAGCCCGATTGGATACAAAACCCGCTTATGTTGACCCTACAAGGGGCCGGGAACTTTACAAAAACCAGCCTCTACGCAAAAAACAGCGCACATCGTTTCCCCTCAGTGTACTTCCCCTCCCCTTGTTTTTGAACGCACAAAAAAGCAGCCCCGATTTATACGGAGCTGCCGATTTTTTATCTTTACTTTGAGGGGGTCTCGTCGCTGTAATGCCTGAGAACAAATCTGTCGGCGTCGCGGCCCATCTCCTTGGCCTCGTACATCGCTTCGTCGGCGATCTGGAACAGGCGCTCGAATTCGACGTTCTGACCGTCGCAAAGCACCGCGCCGAGGCTCGAGAAGACCTTGATGGCGCCGGCCTCCTGAGCCTTTCTGCCGATTAGCTCGGCAATGTAAAGGCACTTTTTCTCAACGGTCTCGTCATCGCACATTCCGTCAGCCAAAACGATAAACTCGTCTCCGCCGAAACGGCCGATAATGTCGCTGTCTCTGAACAGGCTGAGAAGCGTGCTGCTCATGCAGCGGAGAATATTGTCGCCCATATCGTGACCGTAGTTGTCGTTGATGTGCTTGAAGTTGTTGAGGTCCAAAACGATGAACGCGCATCTGACGTTAGGGTTGTTCGAGACGAGATAGTTGTCGATAGCGTCCTCATATCCGCGCTTGTTGAAGATGTTTTCGAGCAGCGGGTCGCGCATACTGAGGTTTTTATACTTCATCTTCGACTCGAAGTTGACTATTTGTATCGAGCGGAAATGCGTTCCGACGCCCGCGGCTATGAACACTCCGACTATCGCCATGAAAACGTCGAAGGGCCAGATGTATTCGTAATCGACCTTGTGCATCATATCGCAGAAGATATATACCGCCGCGAAGCTGATGTTGAAAATGTTCGATACCTTGGTCGAATAGAAGAATCCTCCCGAAAGGGCGATTATCGCGACCGGCATGAAGCAGGCAAAGGTCTCGGGGTGACTGTAAATATCAACGAGGATAACGGATATCGCCACGACGACGTTGAACGAGAAGCAAAGCGCCGATATCATTCTCGGGCTTTTGACTTTTGCGTTGAAAAGCATTCCCACAAGGAAATATATCGCCGAGACGGGCAAAAACGCTATGTGCGATATTGAGGGCCTCCACCCGGGGAAAAGCGCAAACGCCGCGACCATGAATACCAGCGTAAGGCAGAAAGCCCACGCGGACATCATGCACAGGACCGTTATATTATGCTTTGCGATGGCGCGTTTTCCCTTTGAGAGATACATTTTTTCGCGCTCGCGTTTTTCATTAAAATATGAGGTTATCTTCTGCATTTCAGTGCTCCTTCCTCTTGATATCACTCGCTTATCGCAGCAACCGTCTCGTCGTATGCTTTTGAGATCTCGGGCATCATCGAAGCCGCAAGATCGGGATCTTCGGCGCGATAAGCCTTGACCTGAAGGGTGAAAAGCTCTGTCAGCCTTTTCATTGAAAGATTCGAGCAAAGACCTTTCAGGGTGTGCGAAGCGGCGAGCGCCGCCTCATTGTCTCCCGAGGCGATAGCCTCGCCGAGCTTGAGATAATTGCGATCCTCAAGAAATTTATTTAAAAAGCGCTCAAAAAGGCTTTCGTTGTCAAGAAATCTTGAAAGCGCCTCGTCAACGTCTATTCCTGCCGAAACAAGTCTTTCGCGTTTTCCCGGACTCATCGGGCGATACCCCCTCTTAAAATGTCAATGTCAGGCCGTGTAGAGCTTGCAAAGGGTCTCCTCGGCCCTGAAGAAGCAGTCAAGCAGCTTCGGGTTGAAAACTCCGCACTCGCCGTCTTTTATCATCTGAAGGACCTTTTCGCGAGGGAAAGCGTCCTTATAAACCCGCTTGCAGCTCAGGGCGTCATAAACGTCGGCTATCGAGACGATCTGAGCCCAAAGCGATATTTCGTCGCCTTTAAGCCCGTCGGGATATCCCCGCCCGTCCCAGCGCTCATGATGATGCCTCGCGATATCATAGGCATAGGAATAAACGCCCGAATCGCGGAGCTGAGGTATTTTTTCAAGAAGCAGCCCGCCCTGAGTGGTGTGGGTCTTCATGATCTCGAATTCTTCTTTTGTGAGCCTGCCCGGCTTGCCCAAAATATTGTCGGGAATGGCGATCTTGCCGACGTCGTGCATTATCGACGCGAGCGCGATGTTTGCGATCTCCTCAGAGGTCATTCCGGCGCCGAGCTCGGTCTCTTTGAGCAGAAATTCGGTGATGTCGTGTATCCTTCTGACGTGCTCGCCCGATTCGCCGTTTCTGAACTCTATCGCGGTGGAAAGCGCCTCGATCATTCCTTTGTTAAGCTCGATGATCTTCTTCGCGCTTTCTATCAGCTTTTCATTCTGGCGCTCGACCCTGTTTCCGAGGCGCTTTCGGGCTCTGAAAAGCTCGACGATGGAATTTATTCTTCTCAAAACGATATAGGGCGTGACCGGCTTTAAGATAACGTCCATAACTCCGAGCCGGTAAGCCTCGTGAAGCGTTTCGTTGTTAGCCTCGGCGGTTATGAGAAAAATCGGTATCTTTTCGGTGAGCTCCTCGTCGCGAAGCCTCTTTAAAACCTCGATGCCGTTCATCTCGGGCATCATAATGTCAAGCAGAACGGCGCAGTACCTGTCGGGGTCCTTTAAAATTTTCTCAAGACCCGTTCTGCCGTTTTCGGCCTCGTCTATCGAATAATACTGTGAAAAAATATTGTCGAGTATTCCGCGATTTATATCATCATCGTCAACGATCAAGATCATATCTGATATGGCAGCGTCGTCTCTCAGAATATCCATTATCGGCTTTCTCCTTAATATCATTCCGGGAAGCAAAGCAGTAAATCCCAGTTAAAGCATAATTTTATATCTTTTATTATTTTAACACATTGTTTTATAAATGTCAACATTGTGCGTAAAGTTTTATTACAATTTATATTACGGCAAAAATCGCAAGGCCATGCCTCACGATAAATCAAGAATGCCGCCGGAGGTACCCGGCGGCGTTGACCGTTAAGTTACCCCCCCCCCGAACCGATTTTCCACCGGTGGGGAGATTTACATATTATTCTATCACGTTATTTTATAAATGTCAACATTATCCTGCAATTTTTATAAACAATTCTATAAAACTCTTTGATATATGAGAAAAGCGCTCCTCACAATAAATCAAGAACGCCGCCGAAATCATCCGGCGGCGCTTAAAATCAATCAGCCCTCTTTGTACTGAGTTTCCATCAGCGGAGATATCTCAAAAGTGATCCTCTGCGCGACGATGGCTATAAATTCCGAATTCGTCAGCTTTCCCTTCGACTGCATGACGGTCGTTCCGAAAAACCGGTTGAGATCGTCTATCTTGCAACGGCTGAAGCCTATTTCGACGGCGTTTCTTATCGCCCTTTCGACCCTTTGCGGGGTCGTTCCGTTTTCGGCCGCAACGTCGGGATAAAGCCTTTTTGTGATCTCCCGAAGATAGCTCGGGTCGTTTGCGACCATTCTTATAGCGCAGACAAGGTAGCCGTATCCGAGTATGTGCGGCGGTATTCCGAGTCGAAGCAGGGTATTGCAGATCTGACGTGTGAGTTTGTCGTTGAAGTCGAACATAAACGGCTCCCCTTTCTGAGTAAATCGTTTTTTTGCATTATATCGCTTTTTTCGAGGCGTTGCCGTCGAAAAATGTCGAAAAGGGAAATTCGTCATTATGTATAAAAATCAATATTCAAATTGTTTGATTTGACGCCTACCCGCTTTTTTGCCGGGCATTGCCGCCGTCGTCATATTCAAAAATGCAATAGTCGCAGGCGTTTATGACCGTTGTTCCGTGATGCTCGGTGAGCTGAGGAATGTTTCGCCCGTAGTTTTTGTGGATATGCCCGTGAACGAAATATTTCGGGCGATACTTCTCAAGAAGCTCGTTAAAACATTCAAATCCGCGGTGCGAGATAGAGTCGAAGTCGTTTAAATGCCTCGCCGGAGAGTGGGTCAGCAAAATGTCAAATCCGCCGTTTTTCCAAATCTTCATTCTCAGCTTTTTTATGCGGCGCTCCATCTGCTTTTCGGTATACATATTGCCGCCCTCGCGATATCTGTTTGAGCCGCCCAGCCCGACTATTCTTATGCCGCGATAGTTATAAAGCGTGTCCTCAATGCAGATGCATCCGCCGGGCGGGTCGTCTTCAAGCGAATCGTCGTGGTTTCCCCTGACATAAAGCACCGGGCATTGCGAAGCGTCTACGAGAAATTCAAGATAATCGCGGCTGAGGTCGCCGCAGGCAAGTATCAGGTCGAAGCCGCTCAGCTTGCCGGGGGTATAATAGTCATAGAGATACTTTGATACCGTATCCGCAACCGCGAGTATCCGCATTTTTGATCAGCCCTTTCCGTCCTGCTGAGACTGTTTTTCCTTTGTCGAGGGTTCGACTCCGACCACGTCGGCGGTAGCTTTTCCGGTTTCGTCAAGCTCGTCGTATTTCGGTATCGCCCCGATGACGCTTTCAACAAGCCAGTCCATGCTTATTATCTGCTCAAGGCTGAGCGCTTGTTTTTCGTCGATTATCTGTCTTCCGTCCTGCCTGAAAAGAGGCCCGCAGAACGGATCTACTCCCCGACAAATACTGTCTTGAAGCAGGCCCGCGAGGCGCCTTACGCTTTCGGGCAGAACGTCGAAGCATTCGAGCCCGATGACCCCCGCCGAAAGCCCCCAATAATAGTTCAGGGCGCGGCTGCTTATCTCATAATCGGTCTTGAACGAGCCGTCGCGAATGGCGCGTATCATCTCCTCGTAATAAACGCCCCACTTCCAGACCGGCCTTGCAAGCTGGGTCTGACCGTTATCGTCGATGATGGCGAGCCCGAGACTTGCGCCCGAATTGTCAAGAAGGCTCTTTGAATCCTGCGTAGATATAAGCCTTACGCCCTTTTCACGAAGCCTGCGCACCGCGGCCTCCGTCCCTCCGACCGACGACCATTCAAGCCGCACCTTGACGAGCGGGTTCACCATCTGAACGCCGAGCGCAAAGGCGTTTATCCCCGCTACCTGACCGAATATCGGATAGTCGCAGATATAGCCGACGTCGCTCGACTGAGCAAGGGTCCCGGCGATGGCGCCGATGATGAATTTGACCTCGTACATTCTCGCATAGTAGGTCCTTATATATCGGTGCGAGGTGTTGAGCGAGCAGTTCAAAACGGTGACCTTTTGGTGCTCGACAGCGGCGCGAAGACTTGACGAAAGAAGCCTCGGAGAGGTCGTGAAGATAACGCTGTTACCGTCGGCAATCGCCTTTTCTATCTCGTCGAGGGGGTCGCCGTCGTCCAAGACGTTGTAATAGACCGAGGTCTCGACCTCGTCGCCGAACACGCGCTCGACATGGTGCCTGCCCTCCTCGTGGGCAAGCGTCCAGCCCGAGGTTATCGGCGTTTTATCGTGAATGAAAGCGACCTTAAGCGGCGTTTTCGGCAGCACCTTTGAGAGAAGCCCGCCCGATTTTTCGACCATATCCTGCGGGTGGAGCTTAATCTCAATCGGGTCGTCCTCGCGGTCCAAAGATATCTCCTCTTTCAGCTTGGCGACCGATTTTTTTATCTCTCCGATGCTTTTTCCGCGAAGATTCTGATAGCCGTAGACCTCGATATAGACCAAAAGCGCGTCTCCGACCGAAACGTCGGCCTGATTTCCCGAGGGCGCATAAGCCTCGCGGAAATAGTGATAAGCCGCGGTGAAATCCTTGCGCTCGTCGTCGCTCCAAACCTCCTCGGGCTCTTTCCCGAGAAGCCTTTGCAGCTTCTGATAGCTTTGCGGGCGCGAAAATTCGGGCAGATGCATTCCGCTGCACCTGTTGAATTCCAAAAACGCGTTGTAAAGCTCGACCTCTTTCGAGCCGTTCTGCTCGGGCATTATTCTTATCACCCGGGCATAGACCGTCGGCGCGCCGAAGAATTTCAGCACGCTGACCCGCTTGTTGCCCTCCTCGACGTAATAGCGGTTCATATATTCATAGCAGAGTATCGAATCGCGAATGCCCTCTTCGATGTGAGCCTCGCAAAGCGCCTGCCACTTGCTCGCAAACTCAGAACGTTCGTCAAGAAGCGGCATGAAATTCCTCGCAAAAGCGTTTGCGCGGGCGGCGTTTCGCGTTCCGATTATCAGCTCCGAGGGTATCCATTTCGTGCCGAGACTTGCGCCCTTTGAAATTTTGTCGGGCGAAAGGATATCGTCAAGCTGCAAAAGATAAGGGTGCTCTCCCCTCGCGACGCGGGCTCTGACTTCTTTCTGAGCCAGCTTGAGCGCGTCTTTATAATAAAGCTCCGGCATAAAACCGTCCTTTCGGTAATTTTTTGAAGTGCGTATTAAAAGTATATCAGCGCCGCGAAAAAATGTCAAGTCAATAAAAGCGGAAGCCGCCAACATCGTCATTGGCGGCATAAAATTGCGCTTATTACGTTTCGTTCTTTGAAATGTCGTTTATCGGCTTGACGGTGAAATCGGCTGAGGTTATTACTCTGCCCGCCGAGCCGTCTTCGCCCATCTCGCAAACGTCAAATGTCACCTTGATCCAGCCTCTTTGCTCGTCGTCGGCGGCGCCTGAGGCGTCAACAAATTCAAATTTCAGATTGTCAAGGCGCATATTAGTATATGCCGACTCGGCAAGAAGCTGATACTTGAGGTCGATGTTTCCTATCTTTTTCATCAGATAGCCTTCGTTTTCAGCCTTGCCCGCTGAAACGTCGTCGGCGGTGCTCAGCCAAAGCTCGCTCATGCCGTGAGACTTGTTGTCGATAGAAAGTCCGCCGCCGTAAATGATTCTTCCGTCCTCGTCCTCTAACTTAACATCTTCAGATTTGACTTCGCCTGTTACATTTACGCCGCTGCCTTTAGTGCACAGCCTCAGCTCGCTTGAGATGAGCTGAGTGACCGTCGCTTTCAAAACGTCGGCGTCGGCGATCATAATGCTGTCCCTGCGGACGGATATCGCGGTGGTTATGCCGACAAGGCAGGCCGAGGAAAACATCGTCAGAATAAGCGTCGTCACCAAAAGCTCTGTCAGCGTAAGTCCGGCGCGGCTTTTCAATTTTTTTATCATCGCGAGGACCTCCCGCCTAAAAAATATCAGCTCAGCTTATATGATCTCAGACTGCCGTCTTCTTCTCCGCCGTAAAATTTAACGTCAAACGACTCCTGCTCTGCATAGGACGTATTAAATTTAATTATCACTTTGCCCGAGCCGACCGAATCGGCAGCTTCTTCCGCCTTTTTGAGTTCTTCATAAAAAGTCTCGTCGGCGCCGCGGGCGGCCTCGTTCATTCGGTATGACGCCATGACCAAGGTCATTAAAATAGTCATCGCAAGCGCGAGCAGGAGGATTGAAACAAGCATCTCGACAAGCGTTTCTCCGCGCTTTGAGCACATTCTGCTAAAAATTTTTTTCATGATCCCGCCTCGCTTCTCTAACCCGAGATGATTCTCGCGTCTTTTGATTTGAATGTCAGAGTTACACTCGATTCATTAGCGCCCACTTCAACAGAAACGTCGAACGATATATTATACTCGCCGAGCGAAAGTTTCACCTGCATGGTGTTGGTTTGATGCTGCTTAACATTTTTCGGGTAAGATATCGTAACAACTACCGTGCCAAACCTATCGTCGCCGTCTACCGACATTTCAAAACTAAGGTCGGTGGGGTCGGCGGGCTTTTCTTCAATGATACCCTCGATACCCTCATTGCAGGCGGCGATTTTGAGCATATTATCTATCGCGTTTTCGCTCCCGATGTCCGAGCCCTTGTTCATCACCTCAAAAATACCGGACAGCGGCTCGGTTTTAAAAGAGCCGCTTTCTAACTTGCCGGTGACGGTGCCGTCGAGCTTTTCTCTGAGAAGATCTGCCGCGGAGGTGATCGAGAGATACTGCTGCTGATAGTCGCGGTTTTTCTGATACCGTCCGACGTTCTCGCCGGCAGCGGTGATTGCCGCCGACCCTGCGAACGCACAAATAAGAAGCAGGAAAAGCGCCAGCACCACGGTCACTCCGCTGCGGCTGTTAAGTTTTTGTTTTATTGCAGAGAACATGGCGCACCGCCTTTCGGGGGGTATTAGAATGTTACAGTTACTCCTTGATACTTTATTCTAAACGGATGATTATATGTTCCGTATACATTATCTTTACCCTTGCGGATAACTGTATAATTACTCAACTCAGGAATATTATAATCAATGCTTTCACATTCATCAAGATATAGTTGATTAGGCTCGTAGTTTTTATCTACGATTTCAATCGACGATTTGTCGCTCAATCTTTCAGTTTCTATGAATAGGTATACCTCGACTTTTTTGTCATTTAATTCATATTCTTGTCTTACTTCGCTAAAGCCGCTGCTGTCTAAGAATTTAATATAATAGTCACTGATATCGTCGGCATTTATTATCAGCAATGCCATTTTTGGCATTAAATCTTTCGGAACATAGTTTTCTTTCCAGCTATATCCGCATTCGCAGGTGTATGTAATCTCAGTCTTATCCTCGCTTACTGTACCCCCCCCCGATGATTTATGCTGCTCGGAAATTTCCCTGCCGCACTTAGTACACGTTTTAGTGTGGTTTACATCATCATATCCTGCATACTCAAATTCATGCGCTTCCTTGCCTATCGGCTCGCCCTTGATCGGGCAGTCTTCGTCTTCGCAAACCTGCCAGTGGTGCACGCTGTCGCTGTTGACCCATTCCAAGTCGTGCTCATGCGTGACAGTTTCAGGATACCCGCACACTGAGCAAACGCGAGACCAAAGGTGAGTAGCGGTGTTTTCTTCCCACTTGCCGAAAGTATGAGCCGCTTTGTCAAGCTCTACTCCTGCTTGCGGGCAGTTTTCAGCCTTGCATTTACGCCAGTGCGAATCTTTGTCGCTCTCCCAAACATCATACACATGAGCGTGACCCTTTGGCTCGACGCCGAGATCTTTAAACTCTGCCTCGGCGGTGTAGACTTCATACCCCGAATAAGTCACGGTGATCTTGTTGGTGCTTTCGGGAACGAGATCAAGCGGAATGTAGTAGAGATTCAGCGTTTTGCCGTTTATGGTTGGGTAGAAAACGTTCTCCCCCTCAATAGATGCGTCGGTATAAGCACCGTCGTCCAAAACAAGGTCTTTGCCGTTTATCTCTTTATTCTCAACGCCGCCGGTCAGCTTGACAGTAATATTTTCAAGGTCGAAGCCGTCCTCGAGAATTATGCCGTAGCGCTGCTCGTCAAGAGGTTCGCGGGAAACTTCTTCCGAGATAGCATTATATTTAAACTCAGTCGCAGACTTCTCCGTTATATTATCTTTAGTGACAATATACTGAATGAAGTTTTTCTCATTTTTTGACCATTCATCAAATACATATCTGACCCCGTGAACGCCGTAAACGCCTAAATACGGAATCTTGATCTCTTTGGTGAACGTCGCGCTGACGGGCGCTCCTGCTCCGTTTGAAGGATCAATAACGGTCACAGTATACTCGCAGCCCTCGGGTATTTTTTTGATGATATCTTCGATTTTTTCGTCGAAAGCGTAGAAGTCGTAATACCGTCCGTTGTCTTGGGTGCGGATAGCGCCGTAGTAGATATCATTATAAGCGGCTGTGCCGACAAAACTGAGGTTATCGTAATTGACCGTTTCGTTATGCGCCTCGCCCTTGTCGGTCCAAATGATACTGGCGGTGAATTTCGATATATCGAACGGATTATAGACCGAATGTTCAAACATCAGGCCGTGCTCGCCTTTATAGCCGTCGTTTTCGTTGGCGGCCGTCATTTGGGCGGGCTTGTCGTTATACATATATGAGCCGGTGACATAATATGAGTTGTCGCTCCTCTTTCTGACCTCATAAACGCCGGCGTCTGGGGTCTCTTGCGGAGCGGTGATGCTCACATTAAGGATAGAATTGAGCCCCGAGGGCGTATGATATGTCACAGCAAGGGTTTGAGACTTGCTGCGCTCAAGGTCGGCGATGACGCCGGAGAAGCTGTAAAACGTTCCGTCGGAGAAGCTCACATCGTTGTTGTGGATTTCTTTATATCCTTCGCCGAGACTGATCGGCTTGCCGTTTACGAACACGTCGCTCTCTCTGCCAAAGGTGACGAGCAGGCCGTATTCGCCGATAGGATAGTAGGGGCCGTCTTTTTTCTCGCCGGATATGGCGGTAGTTCCCTCGTCGTAAACCTTTATAGCTTTTTCGGCGGTGTTTGTTCCGCTGATTTTTTCATAAACGCTGTAAATTTTGACCTTGGGCTTGTTGAGGTTATATTCAATATACTTCAGCATTTCTCCCGAAATAGTCGTGAGATATACGTCGTCGAGAGTAGTGAGGCTACCTTTGGTCGTTACTTTGGCAACGTTTTCGGGGCTTATTCCGAAGATATTGTCGCCGTTTTGAGTATATCCGTAAATCTGCGAATCATAGTATTCGCTGCCCTGCGCAAAGCTGCAATTTGATATGGTAACGTCAAGCTCGGGCAAAACTTCTGTATTTGCCCTTGGCTTTATTCCAGTTCCGGTGAGGAACCAAACTCTGGGAAGCTCATATATGGGGTCTTGTTTCGAGAACCAACCGCTATCTTTAAGTTCCTTACCACTTTCAATAAAATAATCGTCATTAAAAGTATTTTTCCACGCTTGGATATAAGTATTTCTAATACCTTGCTGCCAGTTATAGAGTTGCTCATAATCAACATCGTCTCTATAATATTTATATAGATTATATAAATAGGCGGGATAAGTCCATAAACTTCCGTCCCAAGTCGGGCGGCCACTGAAATATTCATTTGCATAATAATCAAGATCGTTAAAATCAACTACCATTTTCGTCGGCGCGATCGGGTGGATAATAACGTTCTGCAAAACGCTGCCTCCGACAGCACTTAACCTTCTAAGCGCGGCGGTCGAGGTGCAATTTGTCACCGAAAGGGTCGTTGCGCCGATGAAATCGACGTTGTTTCCGACGATTCCTCCCGCAATGACAAGACCGCTATTACGGTTGAGCTCGGTTTTCAGGTCGTAAACATTGCAATCCGAAATCTCTCCGCTCGCTGAACCTGCTATGCCGCCGACATAAACAGCCGAATCGGGCTTATTGGGATCTGCGACCGCAGAAAGACTGCCGTCGGTCACGGTGCAGTGCGAGATCGCGGCGCTGCTGTAACCCGCGATACCGCCTATTGCGGTCTCGCCTTGCAGAGTTTCCATTTTGTTTGCAAAACCGCTGACGGCGCAGTCTTTAATGCTGCCGCCGACCGCTATGCCGACGATTCCGCCGAAGCCGTTTTTCGCTTTCTCTGCTTTTGCGGAAAGCTGGTTGCCCGCGCTGTATGTAACTTTGATTTCAGAAAGCTCGGCGCCGTTTGTCACTCCGAAAAGACCGAACCCGCAGCCGGTCGCACTGCCGAAAGATTCAACCGTGATGGTTTGGTTGTTTCCGTCATATTTTCCCGAGAACGCCGACACGGTGTCGCCGGATATGGGGACATAACTATCAAACGTCAGGTCGAGGGTCTGCTTGAAGCTCGACGTCTGCGCATTGGGAATGTTTTTGAACTGCGAAACGTGGCGGATCTGATAGGGTTTGTCGTCGGTGCCGAGGTCGTCTTCGACGCTCACGCCGCAGAAATCGGGGTTGAAGTAGAAGGTCTTGCTGCTATCCGGGTCGCCCGGGTATGAATATTCAAAGGTGAGACTGCGCCCGCCCGAGGCTTTACCCTGTGTGCTGACGAAAACGATCTCGGGCAAAACTTCATAGTTTTCCTTGATATATTCACTTATTTCCGAGATTTCGGCAACATTACCGACCCCGTCGAGCATTGTCGAGGTCGCATTTTCGACGGTTTCGGTATAGAAATAACCGTAGCCGTAATCATCTATCGTTCCGGTTTCTTTTCCCGAGACGGTATCTATATCAATATCCTTTTTGCCATCAGCGTCGCCCTTGGCGTTATAGCCTTTGAGGATATAGCGGGATTCACCGCCGGATTTCTCCCAATAGAACACGCCGAAGACAGGCGGATCGACCGGCCAGTCGCCGATATGACTGCCCATTTCGTTCCAATAGGGGTATTTGTTCGCGAGGGTATGATCGTATGTCTCGGCCACGACCTGATTTTCGACGGGATATTTAATGCTTTTTGATTGCTTAGAAAGTATATTATCACTTCTTGATGTCATCTTTTCGAGCTTGACATTTGTAAAAGCGCCGTCTTCAAGTTTAGCCGAATAAATATATCCTACGCTGTAAGCTGAGTTAGAACCGTAATTGCGCTCGCCGGTTGAAAACACACCGAAAACAGTATCGGCGTTATCAATGTTTTCAGGTGAGCTTCCCACCGAGCAAGAGGTGTAAATTCCGGTTCCGTTAAGACCCACACTGTCAGTGAATCCGGCAAGTCCTCCCGCGCCTTTTTCGCCGTATATGTTGATAAGATTATACTCTTTGCCGTTATATGTTCCGGTGAAACTGCCGTTAAAGGTGTGCCCGCCGACATAGCAGTTACTCATATCATTACCTGTCATATAGCCGGCAATACCGCCCGCGTAGCCTTTTGATTCAACTCGGACAGAAGATGAGGCCAATTTGAACACGCCCGACAGATAGCCGAAAAATCCTCCTGCATAAGGGCCTTTCTGCTCGCCGTCTGCTTCTGTTGAAAGAGGCGCAATGATATCTTCATCCTTAATTGCCGGTATGCCGTTCTTGCCGGTCTTATATTCGGTCGTACCCCTTACAACAAAACGCTGATAGGGGTCGGTGAACGGGTCGTTCCAGTCGCTGTAATCTTCCGTTGTGGCATTGCCCCAACTGATTATATTTCCGTCGGAATCAGTCACAGTTTTGTTATCGTTATGATAATCATAATTATAATTATCAAAATAATGCTCGACCGGCTCGACGACTACCTTCCAACCGGTCAGCGTGGTGCCGCCGGAATGAGCGCCTGCAATACCGCCGACATAGCCGGGCCCCTCAACTATCGGGTTGATGACCGTGATGTCGGAAATGTTTGTACCTACTTTGCTGTGACCGTAGAACACGCCGGTATACTCGCCGTAGCCTTTTACAACAGGACAATAGAAGCAAATATTGCCGATTTGGTTATTTAAAAAAGGCGCAAAGAATGCAGTGTTATTATAAATATCCGAGAGCGCTTGTTTATATTCTGGGTGGATATCGGGATCGGCATTTATCCTTAAATACTTGATCATATAACCCTTGTCGGAATAATGACCGTCAAAGGATCTGAGGAATATTGAATCTTTTACAAACTGGCTTCCCACCGGTTTGAAGTCATAAAGATATTTTGCCCTTTCGCTTTTATCGGTGCCTTTATAGGTAACGGCAGAGTTCCATGTTGCATAAGTTCCGCTGTCAAGGCTGAAATCTATTGTGTCGAGAAGCTCGGCTGTTGATACAAGTTTACCGTCAACATAGTTTGCAAGATTCTGAAGATGACGTCCCGCCTTGATTCCGGCATTTGCGTTATCAAGAGAAGCAAAATAGCTGTTTATTTTATTTCCGTCTTCGCCGTAAGTCTTTGTGCAATCGTCCTGAACAGCGGTTCCGTCATAGAATTTGATCTCAACAACTATATTGGCGCCGGGGTCTATTTTGTAATCAACGCTTGTAACATAGTCCAAAGCGTCTTTCATGGGGTAGCTGTTGTTTTCCCACATATCGCTATTCAGGGCACCGACTGTTCCGTCTGAATTTTTACACACCCAGCCCTTGAAATCGCGCTCCAAAACATAGTCGGACATATCGCGGCCGCTCGGAAGATTCCACTTACCATTGTCTGCTCCCTGACCGGGCGCTAACGAGTCAAGGATTATAGTCGCAGTTTGATCTTTTGTAATATAATAGCACTCGCCCTCGTTTGCGCTCTCCGGGACTATAACGACTTTAGTGCTTTCGTCTCTTTTCCCTGTCGTTTCGTCGAGCTGCCAAATCGTGAATGAGAAATTCAGCTTATCGCTTGTGTTGCCCTCGGGCCATTTAACATAGAATACCAGCTTTTCAAGGTCATAGTATTCGACCTCGGGCGCGTCAACGGTGCCGCCCTTGGGCATTTCAACCAGCTTTCCGCCGCCGTAATATCCGACCAGCTTTTCGGCTTTGAGGCGATCCTCAAAGTCGCGCTCCTGATTTTTCATGTTATATGAGGCCAGATCGTCCTCCTCGGAATAGAAAACGCCGTAGACAAAGCCGGTCGTGGCGTCGTATTCGATGACGAAGTTGTTATTGTAAAGCTGACCCTCGATCGAGCTCAGCCCGACGATATTTTCGCCGGAAAGGTCTTCGATTTGGTGCGATTTTATTGCGGCAGATTTTATTGCTCTGACCTTGGGCGAGGTATATTCGATATAAGAACCTTCGATTTTATTACCGGCCTCGTCCTTCAAAAGATCCTTGAATTCATCAGGAACGTCTTCTATTGCGACTTCTATACTTGCATCGCCGAAAGTGATATCTGTGCCGACGGATTTGAGGGATACGAGCCGGTTCTGCGCGGCCATGAAAATCGAGCGCGCGGAATCGTCAAGCTCCATGAGCTTGATGCGCTTTGCATATGAAACCACATTGGGAGCGGCAACGGACATAAGCACCGTCAGAATGCCTATTACAATAAGCATTTCAACGAGCGTGAAGCCTTTTTTCTCCTTCAGTTTTCTAAGCAGTTTCATAGGATATACCCCATCATCAAGAAATATTTTATCAGCCTATGAGTTCATAAAAGATTATGTTTCCGGAAATTCTCAGCTCGTCGTCTTCAACGCTTCCCTCGGCGGGAGAAAGCGAAACGCTCTGCATGAGGCACCTGAACCCGGTGCCGGTGAGCTTGCGCAAAATATCCTTTGCCGAGGCGTAATCGGGCGACGTAAAGTTAAAGCCTATCGTTCTTGAAGCTATCGAGCCCTCGGTCTTCACTCCGCTGAACCGAAGGTCGGGCGCGGTATCCGCAAAAACGCTGTTGAAATAATGGATAAGCGTCTGCTTGTTGTCATATTCCGGCATGACGGTTATCTCGTCCTCGGGCAGGGCGAATATCTCCTCAAGCTCGGTCTTCATGTTTTTATACTGAGCCGCAACGGCCAACGCAACGGTCGTTTCGTCATCGACCTGCTGCTTTTCAAGCTCGATCTCCTCGAGCCGCGTTTTGACCGGATAGTGTATCACCATGAAGTAAAACCCGACCACAAGCGCTATCGCGAGAATGACTATAATAACCTTCTCGCGCTTGGTAAAACGGTGCATCAGCATATTATTCGGCACCTCCGTTTTCTTCTGCTTCGGCGGCTTTCTCGGCGGCCTTGACCTCGGAAGCGTCGGCAAGGGTGATCGTCATGGTTATAGTAGTTGTGGCGTCGCCGCCCTGATCGCGGTCGGTATTGTCAACATAAGACGAATAATCGACGTCGGCGACCAAAGGCTCGGAAAGAAGCGAATCCAAAAGGGTCGAAGCCTGCTCAAGCGTCAGACCGTTTATCGTCATTGAAACGGTCTTATCCGATATTGAAAGGCTCTGAACGACGCTTATGGGGAAAATCTGCCTTTCGATGAGCGAAAGAACGTCGAGCCTGTCGGCTATCGAGCGGTCGAAATTCTGATAGGTATAGCGGTTGTATTCCTTTTGCACCTCGTCGTAATCGGCATAGGTGCTCTCGATCATTTCAAGGTTTCGGTGCATCTCGGCAAGCTCGGCCTCGGCCTTTTTCACCTGCTCGAGCCGGTTTATTACGGCAAACTTAGCAAACGCCGCCGCAAAAACAAATATCAGAAGAAGAATAGGTATAAGCCTCGTCGGATGAGCAAGGGTCTTGACCTTGATCATCAGGTTCAGCGTTTGCTTTGAAGGCAGCTTGGTTTTTTTCATCTTCCGACCCCCTTACTGCATCGCCGCGCCGGCAGCGCTGAGACCGAATTCGATATCTACGCCCGGCACGTCAAGTATCTCGGAGGCGTCGAGCACCGGCACCGAAAGGGTCTGCTCGAGCGTTTCGCGCAGGGGCGTTATTTTTGCGCCGCCGCCCGTTATATGGATATGCTCGAGCTCAACGTCGGGATTGTTGTATCTCACGAAATAGATCGCACGCTGAAGCTCGGCTGCAATGCTCTGATAGACGTTTATGCACTCGGGGAGCGACTGGCAGTCGTCGTGATTGGCTTCGCGGTAAGACGCCGCGATAAACGGATCGATGTGAAGCGCCTCGGCGATAACTCCGTCAAGCGCCGAGCAGCCGTATTCGACAAGGTGAGAGGACTCGAACCTGCCGCCGACAAACATCATAAGACGGACAGACGTGTGCCCGAGGTCAACGATGCAGTGGCAGTGATTTTCGTCTTCGGCGCTTTTTCTTAAAAGGTTGGTATAGGCCATTTCGACGGGAACGGCAGTTCTCAGCTTTATTCCCGCGCGGCGGAACATATTTTTATAGTCGGAGATGGTGCTTTTGAGGGTCGCCGCGGCCATAAGGTCAAGCTCGGAGGGCCGGTCTTTGTCGTCTTTTATCACCCTTAAAACCGCATAGTCGTAAAAATATGCCTCTTTTTCGGCGGTGATGAAATCTCGGAACTCATAGGGCAGGTTCACCGTCAACTGCTCGTGAGTCATCACGGGGGTGCTGAGCCTGCGGCAGAAACACAGCCCCGCCGGCAAAATTACCGCGGCGTCGTCGAAACGGATCTTGCGCTTTTTGCAGGTCTGTTTCAGAAAATCGCCCAAAGCCTCGTATGAAACAATCCTTCCCTCGCGGACGGCACCCTCGGGCAGGGGTTCGGAGAAAACCTTTTTCAGACCCTTTTTGTTCACCAGCGCAATGTGCACCGCGTGATTTCCGATATCAAAACCGGCAGTTTTTTTAGCCATAGCTCCTCCTAAAATTCAATGCATTAAAGGACAAAAAGCCCGAAATACCAACTTATTATCGGTTTTGCGGCAAGCGCACAGAAATATGCCGCCAAGGTGAGCGAGGGCGCAAAGGGGAAAGTTTTCCACAGGCCCTTTTTTGAGGCAAACGAGAATATCAGCCCGAAAACACAGCTTGAGATTATTAAAAGAAGCATTTCGGCGGGGCCGAAGAAAAGCCCCAAAACGGCAAACATCTTTATGTCGCCGCCGCCCATAGTCTCGCGCTTGAAAATTCTGTCCATTATAAGAACCAGAATCAGTATCGCCGCGCCAAAGCCGACGCCGCACAAAATTCCCGAAAGAACCGTTTTTAAAGGCTCTGCTCCGAGAAGAGAAAAAACCAAAAAATCTGCGGCGGAAAAAATCAGAAGAAGGTCGGGAATTTCGTTTGTGATAATGTCGTTTAACGAGGCCGCCGCCAAAAGCGTGAACAAAATTATGAATTTCAACGCGTCAAGGCTCAGGCCGAAACGGGCGAAAAGCCCAAGATAACCGAGCGCGAACAAAACCTCGACCAAAAGATATTTAACGCCGAGCTTTTGCTTGCAATAACGGCAACGGCCTTTGAGAAACAAAAAGCTGAAAATAGGAAAAAGATCCGTCGCCGACAGCTTGCGGCCGCAAAACGGACAGCACGATCTCTCAAACATCGACCTGCGCTCGATTTTGCGGGTGACGGCGCAAAGAACGAAGCTGCCCATGCACGCGCCGACCACAAAGGCCAGCGCGAGCATATAGGCGGTCAAAAAAGGAGAGAAAATGAATAAAGACATGATTTTTTTCCTTTCGCTTGTCGGAAACAGGGGCGAACAGAAGTCAGAGGTTAGAGGTTAGAGGATAGAGGATAGAGGATAGAGGTTCACAGCTTAACAAAGTGACGAACCCGACAAAAGCCGTTAAGCCCTCATCTATCTTCTGCTCATCTAATCATCTGTCTTCTACTCGCCCCCGCTTCCGCGGGGAACCTGCGCCGCAACCCAAAGAGGCGCAGGGATTAGTTTGGGTTTAATTAACGTGCACGTTAAAAAGTTTTAGGGGAGATTATCCCGCATTCTGAACATACCAAGCCTTATCGGTGCCATTGTAGGTAATAACAAGTCCTAAGTCCTTAGTGTGCTCAAAGGTGCCCTTGTATGAACTTTGGCAAGGTGCAGAAGTGTCGCATTTTCCAGTGCCGCCAGATGTCATGAGTGTATATGCCTCAGTACCAGTGACAGTGGCCTTTAAACTACCGTCTTTGCAGAAAATAAAGGTACCCGATGTTTTAGCACCAGTATCGTCGATGATAAGTCCACCCTGCAAGTTAGCAGTCTGGGCAAGAGCATAAGCCGAACGAATGTTGGCGTGGTCGGTCTGGAGCTTGGCGTTGTCAAGCTGACCCGCAAAGACAGGGATAGCGATAGCGATAAGGATAGCGATGATAGCGATAACGATCAAAAGTTCAGCAAGGGTAAAGCCCTTATTATTTCTTTTCACTACAAATTACCTCCGATTTTGTTTTGTCAATTATGAGGCCTTATTGATAAGAACGAACATCTTGTCAGAAGAAGATGAGCCCGAGGGTACTGCATAAGTTATAACGATGTAGTTGTCTTTCGTATGGGTGAAATCCCCATAAGTAGAAAGACAAGGAGCAGACGTTGCACATTTTCCCTCGGGATCTGTATCTCCGCTGGTCAACATCTTATAACCATTGGTAGGAGCTGATGCGCCTTTAGAAAGTGAACCATCTTTGCAGAAGTAAACCACATCAGTACCGAGGGCGGCGCCATCGACTAATGTTGCGGTGTCATCGATAATAATACCGCCCTGAAGGTTTGCGGTTTGTACTAAAGCATAGCACGAACGAATATTTGCATGGTCGGTCTGGAGCTTAGCGTTGTCAAGTTGCCCACTAAACGCCGGGATAGCGATAGCGATCAAAATCGCGATGATAGCGATAACGATCAGCAGCTCAGCAAGCGTAAAGCCCTTTTTGTTAAGCCTTTTCATAATAGAATCTTCCTTTCAAAAGAATTTCAATTTATTTGAAAACTTCCGGGTTGCGGGAAGTTAATCAAACCTTAAATCAGTCAAGCAAAATTTCAAGCCATGAATTATATAATATCCTGCCGTCTTCGGCAACAACGACATAAAGCTCTCTCTCCCCGACCTTGCGGCTTTTTGCCTTTGCCAAATCATTCAAGGTCGTATAAGCGGTGCTTCCGCCGTCGTTAAATCCGTCCTTTTTCGGGAGAACGAGCGTCCCGAAATCAGCCTCGGCCGAAACATATTCGTGAGAAACGATAGCCATGACCTCGCTTCTTCCCGAGAAGGTATAAACTATCGGCTCGCCGTCATAATGCGAAAGCATAAATTCCTGCCGCGCAAGGTCTTGCGCCCGAACGGCTTTTTGGCGGTCTTTCGAGCGGTTCTGAGTTTCGACGAAATTAAATATCACCGGGCAGCTTATTGCGATCAGCACCAAAACGATGATCACTGTGCTGACAAGCTCAATTCGTGTGAATCCGCGTTTGTTCATGAAGCGGCGATACCTCCGTACATATTGAACATCGGAAGATAAACCGCCAAAAGAATGAATCCGACGAAAATTCCGAGGAAAACGGTTATCATCGGCTCAAGCATTCCAAGCGCTTTATCCGAAGCCGCAACGGCTTCTTCGTCGTAATACGTTCCGATAGTATCCATTGTTTCTTCAAGCGAGCCCGATTCCTCGCCGACCTTTGCCATTTCAACAAGCATTTCGGGCAGATATGAATTAGACTGCAAAACGTCTCCGAATCCTTTTCCCGATTCGATTTCGACCACGCCCTTTTCAAGCTCGACCCCCACGGCGCGGTTATCCATAACGCGTGCGACTATCGTCAAAACCCTCGCGGCGGGCAGTCCCGCGGTCAAAAGCGTCGAAACGGTGTTTGCAAACTGGCTCGCCGAGTTCATAACGCTGATCCTTCCGATAACGGGTATTTTCAGCTTCAGCTTCGCAACGTTAAGCTCGCCGCCGGTGGTCTTGCTGTACATTTTATAGAGAATGATTATCACCGCAAGCCCGACTATCAAAAACGGCCAATATCCGACGAAGAAATCAGACACCGCGATGAGTATTCGGGTTATCATCGGAAGCTCCTGACCCATATTTCCGTAAAGGTCGATCATTGTCGGCACCAAAACCACCATAACGATTCCGACGACAACGAACGAAAGCAAAATTACCACCGTAGGGTATGTCAGCGCCGAGCGCACTTTTTTCTTGACCTTATAGGCTTTTTCGTAATAGCTCGTCAGCCTGTCGAAGCAGATCTCAAGGGTTCCCGATTCTTCTCCGGCCCTAACGGTCTCGATAAACGCCGCGGGGATCTTTTTGCCGTTTTTTTCAAGGCTCTGCGCCAAAGAATAGCCCGCGTTGACGTCGGCCGAGCACTCGGTGAGGATCCTTTTCATCAGCTTATCGGTGGTCTGCGCCGCGATAAGCTCGACCACTCTGCCGATAGAGATTCCCGCCCGAAGCATTATCGAAAACTGAGAAGCGGTCAGCGAAAGGGTCTTATCTGCCACCCAAAGCGGCTCGTTGATATCGAAGTGCGCCTTTTTATCGGATTTGACCTCGGTTATTTTTTCAACGATGGTGCAGCTTCGTTTTATCTGCTCAACGGCTTCAAACTCGCTGTAAGCCTCCACCACTCCGGTGACAAGCGTGCCCTCGGCGGTCCTCGCCCGATATTTGAATGTCGTCATGAACGTTCACCTCGCAGGTCTCGTAAAATCAGAACATAGTGCCCCTTTTGACGTATTCGGGATCTCTTGCGGCGCCTCTTGCGGTATCGGCGTCGATAGTCTTGTTCTTGAAAAGCTGAATAAGCGCGTTGTCCATCGTTATGCTTCCCTCGGCGGCCGAGGTGGATATAGCGCTGATTATCTGAGGCGTTTTGCCCTCGCGAATGAGGTTTCTTATGGCCGGCGTAACTATCATCAGCTCGCAGGCGCAAACGCGTCCCCCGCCCTTTCGGGGAAGAAGCTGCTGAGAAAGCACCGCCATCAGGGTGGTCGAAAGCTGAAGCCTTATCTGCTTCTGCCTGCCCTCGGGGAAGACGTCAACTACGCGGTCAACGGCTTCGGCGGCCGAATTGGTATGAAGCGTGGCGAAAACGAGGTGTCCGGTCTCGGCGGCGGTAAGCGCGGTCTCTATCGTGTTGAGGTCACGCATCTCGCCGATGAGTATAACGTCGGGGTCCTCTCTGAGTATAGCTCTCAGACCGCTTTCATAGCTTTCGGTATCGGTTCCTATCTCGCGCTGGTTTATCGTGCATTTGTCCGGCGTGTAGATATACTCGATAGGGTCCTCGAGGGTGACGATGTGGTTCGGATAGTTGTGGTTTATTCTGTCAAGAAGCGCGGCGAGGGTGGTGGATTTTCCCGAACCGGTCTCTCCGGTCACGAGAACGATGCCTCTGTTGAGCGCCGGAAATCTCTGAACCGCAGGGGGAAGCCCGAGCGCGTCAAGGTCGGGTATCTTCTCGGACAAAAGACGTATCGCCGAGGAGACCGCCCCGCGCTGCCTGAAAATGTTGATACGGCATCTTATTCCGCCGTCAAAGGTGATGGCAAGGTCGAGCTCGCCCATTTTTTCTATCTTTTTGTAATCCTCGCCAGCCATCTCGCGGGCATAAGCCTCGCACTCGGCGTCGGTCATGATATGGTCGTCATAGTTCTGAAGGTCGCCGTCTATTCTTATTCTTATAGGAAGCCCTCTGACAATATGTATGTCCGAGCCTTTTCTTGCTCTTGCGTCCTGAATAACCTTTGTGAGTTCAGTCATAAAATCCTCCGAAAAATCAGTCGGTCTCTACCGCGTTGAGAATTCTCGTCATCTCGGCGACGGTCGTTATGCCGTTGAGAACAAGGTCTCTCGCGCCGTCTTTGAGAGAACGGTAATGCCCCTCTCTGACAAATTCCTCCATAAGCTCGGCCCGCGGCGCGTTTTCGGCGACCATTCGCTTCGTTTTGCGGCTCATGATGAGAATTTCAAAGACCGCAATCCTTCCGCGATAGCCGGTGTGATAGCAGTTCGGGCAGCCCTTGCCCTTATAGATCTTAACGTCCTTTGAATCGACGGGAAGCCCCATTCTTTCAAGCTCTTCCTCGTCGGCGATGTATTCCTGGCGGCAGTCGGGGCAAATTCTTCTCACAAGCCTTTGAGAGATGACGCCCTTTAACGCCTCGGCGATAAGATAAGGCTCGCAGCCGATATCAAGAAGTCGGTCAAGAAGCGAAATAGCGCTGTTTGTGTGAAGCGTTGAAAGCACAAGGTGACCGGTGATAGCGGCTCTGAGGGCTATCTCGGCGGTCTCGCCGTCGCGTATCTCTCCGACCGCGATAATGTCGGGGTCCTGACGCAAAATTGAACGCAGACCGCCCGCAAAGGTCATTCCGACCTTATCGTTTATCTGCACCTGATTTACGCCGTCGATGTCATACTCGACAGGGTCCTCGAGCGTAACAAGGTTTACCTCCTCGGTGTTCAGCGCTCCGACCATCGTATACATCGTCGAGGATTTTCCCGAGCCGGTAGGCCCGACGATGATGACCATTCCGTCGGAGTTGTTCATCAAAAGGTTGAACTTTTCAAGGTCCTCGCCCATAAGCCCGAGCGCGCTGGCTTTGAGGAGCTGGGCGCTTTTGTTGAGAATACGGATTGTGACCTTTTCGCCGTAAATAGTCGGCAGAGTTGAAACACGCAGGTCTATCTCGACGCCCTTTACGCGGACGTTTGCTCGTCCGTCCTGGGGGGCTCGTCTCTCGGTTAGGTCGAGGTTCGACATGACCTTTATTCTTGATATTACCGAGCCCATGAGATCGCGCGGGACCGTAAGTATCCTTCTCAGAACGCCGTCGATTCTCATTCTCACCACCATGTCGGCGGCTCTCGGCTCCATATGTATATCGGAAGCGCGCTCGGTCACTCCGCGCTCTATTATCGAGTTGACAAGCCTTACGGTCGGCGCCGATGCGGCTCCATCGTCAACTATTTCCTGAGCTTCTGTCGCGGCGCTGCCCGAAGCATATCCGCCCTCGCTCCGCATATCCTCGATAGCCCTTGCGGCGCCTTCGTTTCCGTAGAGGGTGGCTATCGCCCTATCGACCGCGGCGGCCTGCGCTATTACCGGAGATATTCTCTTTCTCGTAGCCGTTCTGACCTCGTCGATCGCAACAAAGTTCATCGGATCGACCATTGCAAGAACGAGCTCGTCCTTATTCAGCCTCAGCGGAACGACACTGTGCTTTTTTGCGATGTTTTTCGGAAGTATCCTCGCCATTTCGGTGGGGATATGCTCTTTGGTGAGATCGACATATTTTATGCCGAGCTGCTGGCTCATCGCGTCGATAAAATCGCGCTCGGTGATTATTCCCGATTCGATGAGGACGGTTCCGAGGCGCTGCTTTGTTGTTTTTTGGATCTCAAGCGCTTTCTGAAGTTGGGCATCGTCGATTATCCCCGCAGCTTTAAGCAAGTCGCCGATTCGCATATATGCCATAACTCAAACGCCTCCGCAAAATGCAGCCGTGCCGATAAAAAACGGCGCAACCGCCCATAATGTTTCTTAATATATTATACACTTTTGTACAACTTTGTCAATAATATTACCCCTCTACGAAAAAATTTGTTGAAATTTTGTACAGATTGCTCAAAATTTAATATTTCAAACTGTAAAAGGTGTTAGCTTTACGTTAAACCTTGTTATATATAATACGCGCCGGTTTGTAATAAAATGTAAAATATGTAAACAATTTTCCGAGGGCAGACGACCTATAAAAAGGGATTCGTCTTACCCGCTGCTGAGAAGCGTCACAGCGAAAAGATGATGGGGTGGGGAGTTATACCTGCGGTTGGTGGGAGACAGGCTGAGCGGAGAAAAGGTATTCATCTTCCCCGCTCACGCTGGTAAGATGAATGCTATCGCTTATCACCCCACCCCCGCTACACTTCCTGAGGAATGGCTAAGTATGAGAGCCCCCGCCCCTCAAGGGGCGGGGGCTTCACAAAATAAGCCGCTAAGCAGGCAGTATGGTGGGGGTGGGGTGACTCCCAATAGCATCCATATTTTCCGGCAGAGGAAAATATGGATACCTTTTTCCCCTCTCACCACCCTCCCACACAAAAAAAGAGGGGTCTCCCCCTCTTTTTAAATATTTCGCGAAAAATTATTTTCCCGCGACGGTGAGGCCCTCGACGAGCACCGCCGGCGAGCAGAAAGCGGTCGAGCCGCCCGAGCGCGGCTTTTCAACGGTGTCGGAGATCGCGGTTATATGGCCGAGCAGAGAATAGAAATTCCCCGCGACGGTAAAGGATTTCACCGCCTTGTCGGTCTTTTTGCCGTTTTCGATCATGAAGCCCGAGCTTTGAAGCGAGAAATCGCCCGAAACCGCGTTGGCGCCGGCATGAAGCCCGCCGAGCGAGGTGATGTAAACGCCGTTGCCCGCTTTTTCAATGAGCTGTTCCTCGGTGACGTCTCCGGGGGCGATATAGAACGTAAACGGTTTTATGCCGACCGACGAGGAATAGCTCCCCTTCGAGGCGTTGCCGGTGGTCTTAACGCCGGCGACGTTTGCGGTCTTGAGGTTGTAAAGAAGCGTTTTGAGCACGCCCTTTTCAATGACGTTCTTAGTATATGTCGGCGAGCCCTCGGCGTCAAAGTTGCGGGGCATCGCGGAATCCTTATAGAACGGATCATCGACGATGGTGACGATATCGGAAGCTATCTTCTGACCCTCTTTGCCGGCAAGGCGCGAAAGCCCTTTCTGGGCGTTTTCGGAGGAAAACGCGGAGGAATATACCGACAGCAGGCTTGCCATTGCCCTCGGTGCGAAAACGACGGGATATGCTCCGGTCGGCGCAACGTCGGCGCCGAGCATGGCTTTTGCGTCGTCTACGGACTTTTTGACCGCTCCGGCGATGTCCGCATCGTCGAGCGAGCCGAGCCTGAACTCATAGCTGTCCGACATCTCGCCGTTTTGTGAGACGACCGCGGCGGCGATGAAATATGAACCGCTGTTCTCATAGCTGAGGTCGAGGCCGTTCGAGTTGTAAATGGCGATCTTTCCGACCGATACTCCCGCTCCGCCCTGCGAGCCGTCGATTATCATCGGGTCGGCGGCATATAACGCCGCGTCAACATCGAGCGCGGTTTTGACGAGCTTTACGGTGTCGGGCAGAGGATAGCTCTTTTTCTCAATGGTCTGATATTTCTGACCGCCCGCAACGAGGAACTGTTTGTCGTCGCTTTCAAGCGATCTCGCGTTCTCGACGGCCCTTGCGACTACGCTTTCCGCCTCGGCGTCGTTAAGCGCCTCGGTCGAGGCATAGCCCATTTTGCCGTCAACAAGGCAGCGGAAGCATACGCCGCCGTCTACCGAGCTTGAAAATTCGTTTATCTCATGCTTGAAGGTGCCGACGTCGGTGCTCTCGGAGGAGCTGTAATAAAGCTCGTATTCTTTTACACCGAGCTTCTCGGCGGCTGCGATGACAGCCTGTTTGAATCTGTTGAAATCCATAAACGTTACCTCCTTATCTTCCGCCGACGGTTATGCTTGAAACGCGGATCAAAGGTTCGCCGACGGTAGTCGGGATAGAACCGCTCGAAGCGCCGCACATTCCGGTGCCGAGGTCGAGATTTTTACCCACCATGTCAATATTCATGATCACTTCCGAGCCCTTGCCGACAAGCGAAGCGCCGCGCACAGGCTCGCATATCTTTCCGTTTCTGACGATATAGCCCTCGTTTACGGCGAAGTTGAACTCTCCGGTAGCGGGGTTCACCGAGCCTCCGCCCATCTCCTTTGCGAAAAGTCCGTATTCCATCGAAGCGATGATATCGTCGTTTTCGTCGGGTCCCTCGGCGATGAAGGTGTTGGTCATTCTCGAAGTCGGAGTGTAGGAATAGGATTCTCTTCTTGAAGAACCGGTGGATTCAAGCCCCATTCTCCTGCCGTTGAACTTGTCGATCATATAGGTCTTGAGGATACCGTTCTCGATGAGCACCTTGCGCTGAGCGGGGGTGCCCTCGTCGTCGATGTTTATCGAGCCCCAAGCGTTCGGAATGGTGCCGTCGTCTATCGCGGTGACCTTCGGGTTGGCGATCTGCTGCCCGAGCTTTCCGGCAAACTGCGAAAGTCCGTAAGCCACGCTCGAAGCCTCGAGCGAGTGACCGCAGGCCTCATGGAAGATAACTCCGCCGAAGCCGTTTCCGATGGCCACCGGCATAACTCCCGCGGGGCAATATCCCGCACCCGCCATTATTGCGGCCTGCTGCGCGGCTTTAATGCCGACGTCGTGAGCGTTTATCTCGTCGAACATCTCCATGCCCATTCTTCTTCCCGGGCCGTAAAAGCCGGTCTGGGTCTCGCCGTTCTTCTCGGCGACGGCCTGTATGGCTATTCTCGTGCGGATCTGTCTGTCCTGAGCGTAGATGCCGTCGGTCGAAGCGATGAGAATGTTGTGGTCGATGTCAAGCAGCGAGCCCGAGACCTGTTTAATGCAGGGATCGAAGTCCATGGCGGCAAAATAGCCGTCTTTGAGTATCTTGATCTTCTCAGCGTTTGAGACCGTTGCGGGAACGACCTTTATCGGGTGAATATCTCCGAAAATCCTCTCGCGGAGGTTTACGGAAATTTCGGCGCTGCCCTGACCGAGGGCGTCGGCGGCTCTCTCGGCGCATCTGAGAAGCCCCGCCTCGCTGGTATCGACAGTTGACGCCATAACGCTGCGCAGTCCCTTATAAACGCGTATTCCGGCGCCCGCGATGATTCCGTCGTAAATGGTCTCGACCTTTTTCGCGATCATCGAGATGCTGTGCTCGACGGTATACTCGGCGAAGATCTCGGCATAATCGGCGCCGGTCGAAACCGCTTTTGCAAGAACCCGGGCGCATATTTCTCTTGATATCATTTTGCGTCTGCTCCTTTTCTTTCAATTTTATCCCATTTTAAGGATAATTACTTTTAAAGTATATTCCGTTTCTTTCGGATTGTCAAGTGCGCGAAGTCTCAACGATGCTCGCACTTTCTGCGGGCGGGTTGGTTTTGACGGCATTTATTTTATTTGCCTCGCTCAGCGCTCGGCAAATGAGACGTAGCGGAAAGCGCTATGTTTAGGGGACGCCCTCTCTTGCAGGGCTCAACGATGCTCGCACTTTCTGCGGAAAGGGTAGTTTGTGGGCATCGTTTCGCGAAGGCTGCGCCTTCGCCCGAAATGGAGATGACAGATTGTCCGACGGACTGCTTTTTCGTTTGCCTCGCTCAACGCTCGGCAAAGGGGGGGAACCCCCGGCGAGGGTTCCCCCACGCTAAAACTGTCCACAGGACAGATTTTCGCTCCCCTTCCTGCGCTTTGCTTCGCAGGAGATTTCGCAGCCTGCGGGCTGCGACGAGGGGGTTCACCCCTCGACCCTGACAAGCCTTTTAGAAAAAGGCTTGTGCGAAAACTTTTAAAATTTGTTTAAAAGTAAAACAGCTCCTCGAATTTTTTGTCCAAGGCTATGCAAAGTATCAGCGCCAGCTTCGCCGTCGGGTTGAACTGCCCCGTCTCTATCGAGCTTATCGTGTTTCGCGATACGCCGACCGTTTCGGCGAGCTGCTGCTGCGAAAGCCCCTGCTCCGCCCGAACCTCTTTCAGACGGTTCTTTAAAATAAGTCTGTCGTCCAAGCCGCACACCGCCTTATATCAAAGCTGTCAGGCTGTAAATATGGCATACCGAAAGCAGAACGACTATCGCGGTATAGATCAGCGCCGCCAAAAGCTCTCCGCCGAGCCGCAGCTTTATATATCTGACCCAGTGATTCGCCATGTCGGCTCCGAAAACAAGCGCCCAAAGCCCATAGTTCTTTCCGCCGCCGACAGCGATCTGAACGATGAAAAAGACCGCCGCAAGAACCAGCATCACCACTACCGCGACCGAGTTCGCAAGTTTTGAGACCTCCTGCCCGTAGATATCCCTGTTTTTGTTCTCTTCTCTGCTTTTCGCCAAAATTTCTTCTTTGTTCATGATATGACCTCCTTGCCGTGACAAGTTTTCTTGTCAAGAGGGAGAGGGGGAAATTTTCGTGGGGGTGAAGAACAGAGCAAATTTTCCCTTACTCCCATGACAATACATCAATAATCATATGCGAAAATTCGTGTATTATATAGTTTCCACAATAAAAGTGATTAAAATATGTCAACTATATCCCTTGCGAAAGCTGCGCCGAGGTGGTATACTTTAATTGAGAAAGACATTTATTTGGAACATTATATCATGGAGGAAAAAATGAGGAAAGCGTTCATCATTCTGCTTGCGGCGGTCGCCGTGCTGACATCGGGCTGCGGCGCTGCCGGAAAAAGCGGAGGCGCAGCCGAAGAGGAGGAACAAGTTGTGAGAATGTCGCCCGAAGATCTTTTGAAATACGCCGAGGAGAACCTGTCGGAATTTACGCCCTCGATGGCTTCCGAGCTTGTGGTCACCAACAAATACGGTGAGTTCGAGCACATCACTTATCGCTCGAAGGGCTTGGACCGCAAGAGAAACGCAAACGTTTTGCTGCCCGCCGATTATGACGAATCGAAAAAATACCCCGTTCTCTATGCGCTTCACGGCTATTGGGGAGACGAGTATTCCCTCCTCGATCAGGGAGACGGCAGCATAAAATTCCGCGAGGTGCTCGGAAACCTCATCAGCAACGGCGAGGCCGCCGAGATGATCGTCGTTTTCCCGGATATCTTCTGCCACCCCTCGAAAGAGGACTGCGACGGAATGAACGACGAGAACAACAAGGCCTATGACGCTTTTATCGACGAGCTTCAGAACGAGCTGATGCCTTATATCGAGAAGCATTATTCCGTCGCCACCGGGCGTGAGAATACCGCGATAACCGGCTTCTCGATGGGCGGGCGCGAGTCGCTTAACATCGGGCTGAAGCTGACCGACAAGATCGGCTATATCGGAGCCGTATGCCCCGCTCCCGGGCTTATTCCCGACTGCGTGAGCGAGGACGAAATGGTCTTTGCCGAGGGCAGCGAGCCTTATCTTCTGATGATAAGCGCCGGCACCAACGACACCGTCGTTTACAGCAACCCCGAAAACTATCACAACATCTTCACCAAAAACGAGGTGCCGCACATTTGGCACACCGTCACCGGCGGCGAGCATTGGGGCTCGACGATAAACCCGCACATCTATAATTTCTTAAGATTCATCTTCAAATAAAGCCGATTCGTTTTCGTACATATAAAAATGCCGCGCTCCTTATGCCTTCGGGGGCGCGGCGGTTTTTGTTTTATTTTAAGATTCGGTGCGGCAGAGCTTTTCGCAGAGGTCCGAAACGGCCTCGGCGCCCCTGCCTGAGATGTATTTTTCCTGCTGGCGCTTCATCTTCTGAACGGCGGAATCGTTTTCAAGCCGCCTGACCGCAGGTATCAGGCTGTGCCTTATGCTTCTGACCGAGAGCGCCATTCCTCTGCCGACAAAAAATTTGCAGTTATACGTCTCGCAGCCGGGTATCGGCGAAATGAATATCGTCGGAACGCGGGCGCTTGCACATTCGGTCGAGGAAAGACCGCCCGGCTTGCCGATGAAAATGTCGCACGCTTTAAGATATGTCGGCATATCGTTGGTGCTCGGCATTATGGTTATGCGAGAATTTCCGCCGTAGTTGTCGTTTAGCGAGCCGTAAAGCCCGCCGTTGTTTCCGCAAAGAACAATGAGGCGCTTATCCTCGCTTTCAAGTATCGGTTCGAGCACCCTTATCGCGGTGCGCAGCTTGCCCGCGCCCATGCTTCCGCCCGAAAGAATGAGATATTCCGAATTCGGGTCGAGCCCGAGATTCTCGCGTGCCTTTTGCTTTGACATACCGTCGCGAAAAGCCTTTTTGACGGGTATTCCGCCGATGACCAGCTTTTCCTCCGGCACTCCGCGGCGAATATAGTCGTCGTTGAGATCCTGCGAGGGGACGATGTAACAGTCGCACTCGGTCTCCTCGGTGAAGGGTATGCAGGTATAGTCGGTCGCGACGAAAACGGTCGGCGGAACGTTCATTCCGTGCTTGCGCATATATGTGAGCATCTCCGCGCCGAAAACATGGGTGCATAAAACGACGTCGGTTTTATTCTCACGAAAATACCGGTCGAGATATTTAGCCATTCTTCCGTTCACGGCATATACCGGAGATTTCACCGGCAGTCTGCGATAGGTGTCTCCCAGCTTATAGACCACGCCGAAAAGCGACGGAGAGATCTGCACCATCCTGACATAGGTTCCTCCGACGGCTTTTGCCAGACGCTCGCCTATCAAAGAATAAGGGTCAAGCACCTTTGCGGTGTGTCCCCTTGAAATAAGCTCCTCCGCAACGGCATAGGCGGCGGCGTTATGCCCTCCGCCCGTCGAGCAGGTAAGTATCAGTGCTTCCATGCAAGTTTAACCTCTAAATCTTCTTTTTCTTCGGTGCTGCGCAGCAGCCTTATGTTTATCGTGACCGCCGAGATGAGAAATCCCACCGAAACGGCAAAAGGCACTCCCGAGAGGAACACTCCGACCACAGCGGCGCCGTATGCGGCGATAGTGCGGTAATAGTGCGGAGAGATCTTCACGACTATCGAGAAGAAAATAAACGCCGCGGCAAGTATCAGCCCGGGCATCAGAAAAATCGGAAACAGCCCCAAAAGCGTTCCGAAAGAAACGGCTATCGCCTTTCCGCCGCGGAAATGATAGAACACCGGCAGAATATGCCCGATGACGGGCGCGGCCATCACAAAGGCAAGGGCAAGCCCGAACTCGCCGTCGTCGCTGCCTTTTATATACATATGTACAGGAATTATGCCTTTTGCAAGGTCGCACAAAAGCGTCAGCACTCCGCACAAAAATCCGCCGTATTTGAAAGCGTTCGAGGCGCCGGGGTTTTTATCCTCGCTGTCCTCGGTTATATCGCGGCGGCAGAACACGCTGCCGAAGATCCTTGCAAACAAAACGCTTCCGCAAAGATATCCGCAGAGAACGTATAAAATGTCTCTTGTCTGCATATTTTTTCCCTTCCGTTCGCTGTCCGACTTGGATTTAATGATATAATACCGCAAAGCGTCGAAAATGTCAAGCGGGGGCGTTGATGTGTCCGAAACGGCCACATCAAGAAGATAGAAATTAGAAATTAGATGTTAGAGTTTTAAGGTGTCGCCTTCGGTGACGGATCAAAATGCGGGAGATAATGCAGCGGGGTAAGATATACGTCGAGGGGCGACGCCATGAGCAGGTAAAAACCCTCACTCCGACGGCTTTGCGCTTGAACTCCCCCTAAAACCTCACCTGCCAGCGCTCGCTGTAATCGCGGTGGGTCTGAATGCCGTCGGCGTTTTTCACCGTCGAGGCGCTTCGGCGCTCATCGAGCAGCCTGTCAAAAAGCTCCTCGTCAAAGGGCAGCCTGACCGCCGAATTCGTCCACGATGAAAGATACGCCGCGTTTGAGATAGTCAGCTCGTTGATACCCTCCGCGCCGGGAGAGATAAGCGGCTCGTTATAAAGTATCGCGTTGCAGAAATTTTGAATTATCCCCGCGTGCGCGCTCCCTTGACCTTTGGGCTGATACACCTCGGTCTCGTGATCCGACGAGGGGCAGCTTTCTGACGAGCTGCGGCAGATCTCCCGCTCGTCAAAGCCGAGCCTGCGAAAGACCGCCCTTCCCTGCTCGACGACAAGAGAACCCCTTGTGCCGCTTATTTCAAGGCGATTCGTTCCGGGAAGCTCGCCGGTCGAGGCGATGAAAACCCCTGTCGCGCCGTTTTTATATCTTGCAAAAATCGTCGCGTCGTCCTCGACCTCTATTCGGTGATATTTTCCGACGTCGCAAAAAGCGGTGATCTCCTCCGGCATTCCGCATATCCACTGCCAAAGGTCGAGGTTGTGCGGAGCCTGATTCAAAAGCACTCCGCCGCCCTCGCCCGACCACGTCGCCCGCCACGAGCCCGAGTCGTAATAATGCTGAGTGCGGTACCAGTTCGTTATTATCCAGACCGAGCGCTTCAGCTCGCCCAATCTGCCGGACAAAACGATCTCTCTCGCCTGCTTAAAGACCGGGTTTGTGCGCTGGTTGAACATTATCGCGAAGACCTTTTTTGAAGCCTCGGCGGCGGCGTTAAGGCGCCTTGCGGCCGAAACGCTGATGTCCTCGGGCTTTTCAACGAGAACGTGAAGCCCCGCCTCGAACGCCGAAACGGCAATTTCGGCATGAAGCGGGTGCGGCACCGATATCAGCGCCGCGTCTATTTTTCCGCTTTTGAACATTTCGCTGCAGTCGTCGAAGGCCGAAACGCCGGGCGCGACTTTTTTTGCATAGTCTATCCTCGACGAATCGATATCGCATACCGCGCCGAGGCTCATTCCGTCAATTTTTCCCGAGGCTATGCAGTTTAAGTGCGCCGAGCCTATTCCGCCGACGCCGACGATGCCGAGTCTTACGCTTTTCATCATTTGTTTCCCGCATATGTTCCCGAGGTGTCAGCGACCTGCTCGACGACGTTTTCCTTTCTCCTTGAAACGGCTATCCGCTTTTTAAGCTCGTCATAGAAAAGGTCCTCGTCGAATTCCGCAAGGTCAACCTCGCGCCCGGTCCATGCCGAAAGGTGCATGGCGTTTGAGATAGTCAGCCCGAAAATCCCCTCGCTTCCGTGGGCGACAAGGGGTTCTCCGCGAAGAATTGCTCCTCCCCACGCCCGCAAGACGCCGTCGTGCTGCGGGTTCGCGCCGTCAAGCTCGATTTTAAGCTCGTGCGCCCCGACGTTTCCGAAGGGTATTTTGTTCGTGCGTGAGAATTCCGGCTCGGGCATATCGAATTCGAGCACCGAAAGCCCCGAATAGTCGGCGATCATCCTTGCCCGGTCAAGCTGGATCTCAAAGCGGTTGGTGCCCTTGGCGTCGCCGGTGGTGGTGATGAAAACCCCCGTCGCGCCGTTAGGATATTCGCAGTAGGCGGTAACATCGTCCTCGACCTCGATATCGTGCCACTTTCCGAACTTCATCCTTGCGGAGATCTTCGACGGCATACCGCAAATCCACTGCCAAAGGTCAAGGTTGTGCGGAGCCTGATTCAAAAGCACGCCGCCGCCCTCGCCCGACCATGTCGCCCTCCACGAGCCCGAGTCAAAATATGCCTGCGGGCGATACCAGTCGGTGATTATCCAGTTTGTGCGCCTTATCTGTCCGAAATCACCCGACTGCACCAGCTCTCTCATTTTTTTGTAAACGCAGTTGGTGCGCTGATTGAACATCATTCCGAAAACAACGTCGGGGTGCTTTTTTGCGACCTCGTTCATCTCGCGGACCTGCTTTGTATAAACTCCGGCGGGCTTTTCGCACATAACGTGGATTCCCCGCTCGAGGCACTCGATAACATATTTAGGGTGATCGTAATGCGGCACCGCGACGATGCAGGCGTCGATTTCCTTTGAATCGAGCATAGCCTCGGCGCTGTCGAATTTTTTAACGCTTTCGCCGAGCTCGTTTTTTGCCCATTCAAGGCGCTTCGGGTTGATATCGGCTACCGCCGAAAGAACAAAATCGGGGCAGTTTCCCTCCGCTATCCTCTTTGCATGGCCCGAGCCCATGTTTCCGATTCCGATTATTCCGAGCCTGATTTTTTCCATGTCATATCCTCCTTGATTCACTCAAAACCGTTGGCCTTGAGAAATTCATAGCTTCTTCTGAGACATTCAAACGGGTCCTCGCCATAGCAGTCGTCCTGCTCGACGAGCATGAATTCCGTCCCCGATTCCTCGGCCGCCTTAAAGACAGCGTCAAAATTCATGTTTCCCTCGCCCAAAACCGCGTATTTTCTGCCGTAGGCGAAGTCTTTAAGGTGAATGCAGGGCGCTCTGCCCGCCAATTTTCTCAGCCACGCCGCGGGGTCGGCGCCGCCCGCCTGAACCCAGAAGGTATCGACGATAAAGCCCATAAGCTCGGGCGGAAATTCCTCCGAAAGGAGCTCTAAAACGGTCTTTCCGCCGATCTTCTGAAATTCCTGATCGTGGTTGTGATACATGAATTTAACGCCGTTTTCGGCGAGCTTTTTTGCGGCGGGAAGATATTTTTCCGAAAACCTTTCGGGCGAATCCTCCGCCGAAAGATCGAATCTCGTCCAGCCGAGCCCGCAGTATCGGCAGCCGAATATCTTATGCTCGTTCGCGACCTTTTCGGGCTCTGTGAGTATCCTCTCGGCCGGCGTATGCGTCACCGCGCATTCAAGACCGTTCTCGGAAAGCCTTTTTTGAAGCCATTCTGCCTCAAACGCGCAGGTGCCCGAGACCTGAACGGTTTTATATCCGATGTCGGCGACCTTTTTTAACGTCTCCGAAAAATCCTCGGGCGTTTGGGTGCTCGCCCTGACGGTGTAAAGCTGCGCTCCTATTTTCATGTCACACCTCCGAGATGATACCTTTGAGCGCCGCGCAGGCGGCGTCGAAAGCCGAGTCGGCGTCGGGATATGTAAACTCCGAGATATTCGAGCGCTCGCCCTCTCTTTCAAGAGAGGAAAGCCCCGAAAATACCGCCAAATGCGGCTCAAGGGTCATCGCCGTTCCTCCGGCCGAAAGATATTCCGAGATAATTTCGGCGACGTTTCCTATTCCCTTTCCGGTGGGAACGACCCTGCCGTCCGAAAGCGCGTCCTTTATGTGAAGATATCTTATCCTGTCCTTGAGAAGTTTCCACGCCGAGAGGGTGTTTACGCCGCACTGAACGAAGTTTGCGGGGTCGAACACTCCGAGGATATCCGGCACGCTGTCAAGGATCTCGCGGCAGCGTTCGGCGCTGTCTCCGTAGATCCCCTTTTCGTTTTCGTGGCAGAGGGTGACGCCGGTGTGCAAATTGTCGGCGACCTCGGCCATTTCGCCGAGCCTGTTTATCACCTTCGAGCCGTAAGCGGCGGGGTCCTCTCCGTGAGGAATGTAAAAAGAGAATATCCTGATGTTTGCCGCGCCGAATATATAGGCGATATCAAGGGTTCTTTTCAGCTTTTCAATCTCGGGCATAAAAGGGTCGTTAATGCCGATTTTTCCGAGCGGCGAGCCGAGCGTCCAGACCCTTATTCCCTCGCCGTCAAAGCGCCTTGCAAGCTCTTTCGCCTTTTCTCGGGAAAGGTCGGAGACGTTTCCGAATTCGGTGCCTCTTAGCTCTATCCCCGAAAGGCCGTTTCTTTTCACGGCGTTTATCTGAGACGATACCGAAGCGCCCGCCTCGTCGGCGAAAGCGTAAAGTTTAACATATCCGTCAGACATTTTAAATACCTCCGTCATGAGAAATATCCGAAAACATTATAACACCGCCTTATGATTATTTCAATATGCGCGTGAAATTTTTGACAAAAAATTTAGGGCGAATATTTTTTAAATATCACTTGCAAAAGCGGTAAGAATATGATAAAATGATTTTGCCGATCCGAGATGTAGGCGCGCGGGTCCTGTGCAACGGGGCGCTGTGAACCATGTCAGGCGGGGAACCGAGCAGCATTAAGCGGTTTGCTTTGTGTGACGCAGCTTCGCCCGCACGTCTATATGTCGGATCGGCGGATTTTATAAAAAAGGAGCTGAGAACTTGTATACCGCGCTTTATCGCAAATGGCGCCCGATGACCTTTGACGACGTCGTTTCTCAGCCCCATATCACCGCGACTCTTTCAAGGCAGGTCGCCGAGGGAAAGACCGCTCACGCTTATCTTTTCACCGGCTCCAGAGGAACGGGAAAGACCACCTGCGCAAGAATTCTTGCAAAAGCGGTCAACTGCCTTGACCCTCACGACGGCAAGCCCTGCCTTGAATGCGATATCTGCCGGGCGGCCGACGCCGGAACGCTTTCCGACATCATCGAGATCGACGCAGCCTCAAACACCGGCGTTGACGATATCCGCGAGCTGAGGGATTCGGCGATCTACGCCCCCGAGCTCTGCCGCTATAAGGTCTATATCATCGACGAGGTGCATATGCTCTCGAACGCCGCGTTCAACGCCCTCTTAAAAATAATGGAGGAGCCGCCCGAGCATATCAAGTTCATTCTCGCCACCACCGAGGTCCACAAGGTCCCGGCGACGATAATCTCTCGCTGCCAGCGGTTTGATTTTCGCAGGATACGCGAGGAGGACATCGTCGATAGACTTATGTATATCTCAAAGTGCGAAAAAATCGACCTTACGCCTCAAGCGGCGGCTCTTATCGCCCGCCTTGCCGACGGCGCCATGCGCGACGCGCTTTCGCTGCTTGACCAGTGCATAGCCTATTCCGAGCACATCGACCCCGAGGTGGTCTCAAACGCGGCGGGCGTCGCCGGGCGAGACTATCTTTTCGATATCCTTGAAGCGGCCTCAAAGGGCGACGTTTCGGCAGCGCTCGGAATCGTTGACGATCTTTATTCAAAGTCAAAGGATATGTCGAGGCTCTGCGACGAGCTTTTGATACAGCTCCGCAACCTTATGCTGATAAAAACCGTGCCCGAAAACCGCAAGCTGCTCTCGTGCCTTGACGGCGAGGCGCAAAGGCTTGAAAAAATAGCCTCGGGCGAAACGCTCGACGGCGTGCTTTCAAAGCTCGGCGTCGTAAGCGACTGCGCCGAAGCGCTTCCGAGGGCGGTCTCAAAGCGCACCGAATTTGAAATGGCGATAGTAAAGCTCTGCTCACAAAAGCCCGCCGAGACGACCTCAAAGGGCGATACTTCGGCGCTTGAAAGGCGCATAGCTTCTCTTGAAAGAGAATTAGACCTTCTTCGCTCGGGCGCCGCGGCTTTTGAAAAGCCGGCGGGCAGGGCCGAGCCGCAAAAAGAACCTTCGCCCGAAAAAGCCGAGACCTCTCCGAAAAATCAGCCCGAGGTCAAAGAAGCTCCGCTTGAAAAATTCAACCGCTGGGAGGACGTCCTCGACCGCTTGACCGAGCTTAACCCCGGCTGCGCGGGCGCGCTTCAGGGCTCGGAGGCTTACGTCAGGGGCGACGCGCTGATGATATTAGTCAAAAACGAGTTCTTCCTATGGCTTTTCAAACGCCCCGAGAATGCGTCGTCGCTCAAAAAGGCGGCATACGACGTCACCGGGATCAGCTATTCTCTGCACGCAAAATGCGTTAAGAACGAAGACGCTCCCCCAAAAAACGACGCCGTGAGCGAACTTATCGAAAGGGCGCGGCAGGCTGAGATACCGGTTGACGAAAACTGACGAATAATTTTTAAAGGAGAAATAAAAGATGAAAGCAAGGATCCCTCAGAGTATGCAGTCGCCGTCGAACATGAATCAGGTGATTCGTCAGGCGCAGAAGATGCAGGAGGAAATGGAGGCTTTTCAGGAGGAGTTCGCGGCCCGCGAATTCAAAGCCTCGGTCGGAGGAGGAGCCGTTGAGATAACGATGAACGGCGCAAAAGAGGTCCTCGGCGTTCACATTTCGCCCGAGGTCATCGACCCCGAAGACCCCGAAATGCTTCAGGACCTCATTGCGAGCGCGGTCAACGAGATAGTCAAAAACGTTGAAAGCGAAAACGCTGAGGGAATGAACAAAATTACCGGCGGAATGAACATGAATATGCCGGGGCTGTTCTGATGTCCGCGCAAAACGGCTCGGGCGCGCTTCCTCTCACTCTTTTGGCCGAGCAGTTCGCCAAGCTCCCCGGCATCGGAATGAAAACTGCGCAGCGCCTTGCTTATTTCGTCATGTCGATGACCGACAGCGAAGCGAAAGCCTTTGCCGACGCGATAATCCATGCTCACAAAACCGTTCACGCCTGCAAAATATGCCAAAACCTCACCGACCGCGAAATTTGCCCGATATGCGGCGACGATACCCGCGATCGCTCGACGATATGCGTGGTCGAAAGCCCGAAGGACGTTTCGGCGTTTGAGCGCACCCGCGAATATAAAGGCGTTTACCATGTGCTTCACGGGCTGATTTCTCCGATAGACGGCATTACGCCCGACAAGCTGAGGGTCACCGAGCTCTTGAAAAGAATTCAAAGCGGCGGCGTCAAAGAGGTCATAATGGCAACCAACCCGACCCCAGAGGGCGAAGCGACCGCGATGTATATTTCAAGGCTTTTAAAGCCCCTCGGAATAAAGGTCACAAGGCTCGCTTTCGGGCTTCCCATCGGGGCTATACTCGAATATGCCGACGAGGTGACGCTTTTTAAAGCGCTGGAGAACCGAAATGAGATCTGACGCCGAATATATGGCCCGGGCGATAGAACTCGCAAAGCTGGCCGCCGCCGAGGGTGAAACGCCGGTCGGCGCGGTGGTGGTCAAAAAATCCACCGGCGAGATAGTCGGCGAGGGATATAACCGCCGCGAGACGAAAAAATCGCCCCTTGCTCACGCCGAGCTTATTGCTCTCGACGAAGCCGCAAAACGCCTCGGCGGGTGGAGGATCATCGGCTGCGACCTTTTCGTGACCCTCGAGCCCTGCCCGATGTGCGCCGGCGCGATAATAAATTCCCGGATAGAGCGGGTGGTTTACGGCGCAAAAGACCCGAAAGCCGGCTCGATAGAATCGGTGCAGCATATGTTTGAGCTCGGATATAACCACCGCCCCGAAGCCGTTTCGGGCGTTCTTGAGGACGAATGTGCGGGGCTTCTGAGCGAATTTTTCAAGGCCCTGAGAAAAGAAAAGCAGAAAAAGACCCCGCCCGAAAGCCGCTGAGGAGAGGGCGGGGAGAATTTTGAATGGGGGGGAAATCTTTCCGGATTTGTGCTTTTGGGGCGGATGCGGCTTGCGGGTGTGAGGAGTTATTTCTACTTTTGGCGGGAGCCGAACCGGCTTGCAAAAAGGTATTCAATCTTTCCCTCTCACGAGGGCAAGATTTCATGCTATTTTAAGTCACCCCACCCCCGCTACGTTGCCTGCGGAGAGGAATATATATCGAAGCCCCCTCCCCTTTAAAGGGGAGGGGGCGTTTCATTTGTCCCCACTCGTAGAAAGTGCGACGGGGGTGGGGTGATTCCCGATAGTATTCCCATTTCCGCAAGGAAAATGGGAATACCTTTTAGCCCACAAACGTTGGTAGCTCTTGCCCCTCCCCCATTCATGGGCTCCTCTCTCACTCTATCCCCTTGACCGTATACTCCTTATCCTCTACCGCCTTTTTAAGGGCGGAGTCCGAGACGTCGGCGGCAAGGGTGACGACGGCGGTGCCGGCGGTGTGGCTGACCTCGGCCGATGAAACGCCCTTGACCGCTTCGAGCGCCTTTTTGACGGTGGCCTCGCAGTGCTCGCACATCATTCCTTCGATTTTAATGGTTTTTGTCATTTTCTTTTCCTCCTTAAATTCCAAAGTCATATCGTTTTTGATTTTTCTGTCCCGCTTGGGGCTGTGAACGTTTACAAGGTTGAGCCTCAGCGCGTTCGTCACGACGCAAAAGCTCGAAAGGCTCATCGCGGCGGCACCGAACATCGGGTTCAGGGTTATCCCGAGAGGGATAAACACGCCGGCTGCGAGCGGAATTCCTATGACGTTATAGATGAACGCCCAGAAAAGGTTTTCGTGAATGATCCTGAGGGTGGCGCGGCTCAGCCTTATCGCGGCGGCGGCGTCGCTGAGGCGGCTGTGCATAAGAACAACGTCGGCGGCGTCGATAGCGACGTCGGTGCCCGCGCCGATAGCCATGCCCACGTTTGCCGAGGTAAGCGCGGGAGCGTCGTTGATACCGTCTCCGACCATGACCACCCGGCCGAGGGCTTTGAGCTTTCTTATCACCGCTTCTTTTCCCTGAGGCAGGACCCCCGCGACAACGCTGTCTACCCCCGCCTGCGCGCCTATCGCCGCGGCGGTTTTTTCGTTGTCGCCGGTCAGCATGACGGTTTTTATGCCCATGTTTTTAAGCTCGGCTATTGCCGAAGGACTGTCGGGCTTGATGACGTCCGCGACGGCGACGATACCCGCAAGTTTTCCGCCGCAGGAAAACAGCAGCGGCGTTTTTCCGCTCTCAGAGAGTTTTTCGGCGGCATTTACCGCGCTCTTAGGCACCTCGGCGTTTTCGCTTATAAATTTGAGGCTTCCGCCGATAAGCGCCTTTCCGCCGAGCTCGCCTTTAAGGCCGTTTCCGGAAAGCGCCTCGAATTTTTCGGCGCCCAATTCGTCGATAGAAAGCTCGGCGCACTTTCCGACTATCGCCTTTGCAAGCGGGTGCTCGCTCAGTTTTTCAAGCGAGCAGGCGAGCTTCAAAAGCTCGGTTTCCGAAAAACCGTTCTCGGGGAGAATGTCTGTAACACGCGGCTCGCCGAGGGTCACCGTGCCGGTTTTGTCAAGAACCACCGTCTGAGCCTTGCCGGTCTCCTCAAGAGAGACGGCGGTTTTAAAGAGAATACCGTTTTTCGCGCCTACGCCGTTTCCGACCATTATCGCGACCGGCGTTGCAAGGCCGAGGGCGCAGGGGCAGCTTATCACCAAAACCGATATACCCCTTGCGAGCGCGAAGCCGAAGCCCCGACCCAAAAGAAGCCAAACTACCGTAGTTATCAGCGCAACGGTTATCACCGCCGGAACGAACACCCCCGACACCCTGTCGGCGATTTTCACAATAGGAGCTTTCGTCGCGGCAGCGTCGGAGACCATTTTTATTATCTGTGAAAGAGCAGTGTCCTCGCCGACGCGTGAAGCCTCGCACTTTAAAAAGCCCGAGCTGTTCAGCGTTCCGGCCGAAACGGCGCTGCCGACCGTTTTATCGACGGGTATGCTTTCGCCGGTGAGCGCCGATTCATCGACCGCGCTCGCACCCTCGACGACCTTTCCGTCAACGGGTATATGTCCGCCCGGGCGAACGGTGAAAACGTCTCCGACCGTGACCTCGGAAACGGGCATCTCGGTCTCGACCCCGCCGCGTATAACCGTGGCGGTTTTCGGAGCCAGCTTCATCAGGCTTTTCAGCGCGTCGGTGGTTTTTCCCTTTGAGCGCGCCTCAAGCGTTTTTCCGACGGTTATAAGCGTGAGGATAGTCGCCGCGGATTCAAAATAAAGCTCCTCCATGAGCCGCGCCGCCGAGGCTTCGTCGCCCTTGTGAACGGCGTCGGTCATCAGAAAAAGCACTGCTGCGGAATATCCGAAAGCCGCCGCCGAGCCGAGCGCCACAAGGGTATCCATGTTCGGCGCACGGTTTATCAGCCCTTTAAATCCGCTGATGAAAAACCGCTGGTTTATCACCATGACGACGATAGTCAAAAGCATCTGCAAAAGCCCGAGCATAAGGTGGTTTCCGTCCATGAAAGCGGGCAGCGGCAGACCGAGCATATGACCCATCGAAAAATACATCAGCACCGCAAGAAAACAAACCGACCAGATGAGCCTTCGTTTCAGCTTGGGGGTCTCGGTGTCCGCAAGCGGCTCTGCCGAGCTTGCTGCTCCGCCCGAGGCAAGAGAAGCCCCATAGCCCGCCTTTGAAACGGCTTTGATTATTTCGGAGGGCTTCGCGCTGCCCTCGACGCCCATTGAGTTCGTCAAAAGGCTAACGGCGCAGCCGCTTACCCCCGAAACGCCTTTTACCGCCTTTTCGACCCTTGCCGCACAGGCGGCGCAGGTCATTCCGGTAACGTTGTACTTTGTCATGACGCGCCTCTTATTTCATCAGGCGGCGGACGGTATCTATGAGCTCGTCGATGACGTCTTCGTCGCCCTGTTTGATATCTCGCACCACGCAGCCCTTTATGTGGGCGGCGATGAGATCGCGGTTAAACGAATTTATCGCCGCGGAAACGGCCGACGACTGCACCAATATATCGGGGCAGTAGGCGTTGCGCTCGACCATTCCGCGAAGCCCTCTGATCTGGCCTTCGATCCTGCTCAGACGGTTCACAAGGCGGCGCCTTTCCTCTTCGGTACGCTCGGTTTTTCTTCCGCGGCATGAACATTCTTTTTCTTCATCCATAAAGATCATCTCCGTTCAGTTTTGCCCGTTATTCGGGGAATATTCGCTTTACTTCACGAATACCCCTTGGGGGTATTTATATTATATACCCGCGCGGGGTATTTGTCAAGGGGGAGAGGGGAATTTTTGCATATGTTGTCGGAAAAGGGATAGGCGGGGGCGGTGTGCAACATGGGAGAATAATGGGGAAGATAAATACCTTTTCTCCGCTCAGCCTGCCTCCCGCCAACCGCAGGTATAACCCCTCACCCCATCATCTTTTCACTGCTACGGCCTCACAAAAAAACACCTTTACCTCAAAACCCCCGAGCCGTCAAAACGGTTCGGGGGTCCTGTCAGTCAAGTTCCTTGACGCCTGTGTAAAGCTCGTAGTACCGACCTTTCATTTCGAGAAGCTGTTCGTGGCTTCCGCGCTCGATTATTTCGCCCTGCTCGAGCACCATTATCGCGTCGGAGTTTCTTACCGTCGAAAGCCGGTGCGCGATGACAAACGTCGTACGGTTTTTCATGAGCCGGTCCATGCCGTGCTCGATGTGCCGCTCGGTCCTCGTATCGACCGACGACGTCGCCTCGTCGAGAACAAGTATCGGAGCCTTTGAAACGGCCGCCCTTGCGATGTTGAGAAGCTGTCTCTGCCCCTGCGAGAGGTTTGCGCCGTCGCCCTCCAAAACGGTGTCATAGCCGTTTTCGAGCCTCATGATAAAGCTGTGAGCGCTTGCGGTCTTAGCCGCGGCAACGATCTCCTCGTCGGTGGCGTCAAGCCGTCCGTATCTGATATTGTCCTTAACGGTGCCGGTGAACAGGTGGGTGTCCTGAAGCACCATGGCGATGTTCTCGCGCAGCCAATCCCGGCTGTAATCCTTTATGTTTTTGCCGTCGATGGTTATCTCGCCGTCTTCAATGTCATAGAAGCGGTTCAAAAGGTTGGTGACGGTGGTTTTTCCGGCGCCGGTCGAGCCGACAAAGGCGATCTTCTGGCCGGGGTGAGCATAAAGGCTTATGTGTTTGAGAACGGTCTTGCCGGGAACATACCCGAAGGTAACGTCGTCAAGAACAACGTCGCCCTTGATTGTTTCGGTCGAAGCGTCTGGGACGTCCTCGGCTTCGGGAGCGGTATCCATCACTTCAAAGACTCGCTCCGCGCCGGCGAGCGCCGCAAAGATAGTCGTCATCTGCTGAGATATCATGTTTATCGGCATAGAGAACTGGCGCGAATAGTTTGCAAAGAGCGTCAGCGCTCCCGGTGTCAAAAGACCGAACACCATAAGTATTCCGCCGACGCCGAGCGTTACGCCGTAGCTTATCTGAGAGGTGTTGCCCATTATCGGACCCATAACGCCGCCCCAGAACTGAGCCTTGAACTGCTTGTCGCGCATATCGTCGTTAAGCTCGTCGAATTCGGCAACGCAGGTGCTCTCGTGGTTGAACACCTTGATGACCTTCTGACCCGTTACCGTCTCCTCGGTATATCCGTTCACAGCGCCCAAAGCGGCCTGCTGACCGCTGTAATATCTTGACGAAAGCCGTGCAATGGCGCTTCCGCCGAGCGCAAAGATCGGAATGAAAACGATAGTCACCGCGGTGAGTATCCAGTTGGTGGTTATCATGAAGATAAACGTTCCGATAAGCGTCACCGTTCCCGAGAAAAGCGAGGTCAGCGAGTTGTTTATCATAACGTCGATATTGTCGATATCGTTTGTGAATCTCGACATTATCTCTCCGGTCGGGTTCTGGTCGAAGTATCTCACGGGGAGCCTTTGCAGCTTTGTGAACAGGTCGTTTCTGATCTTTTCGATCGAACCCTGAGATATCGAAAGCATGAGCCTTGCCTGAAGATAGTTTGAAATTATACCTATTCCGTAAATAACCGCGAGGATAGCTATCGCCCAGACTATGAACCCGAGCGCGTCCGCGCGGGCCTCGCCGGTCTCCGAGGGTCCCGCAAAGGCGAGGATTATCCTGTCGGCAACAACCTCCATCGCCGACATTCCCTCCATTTCATGACCGGTGATAAACACCGTCAGCCGGTTGATGACCGGCGCGAGCATATAGGAGCCGAAAAGAGAAGTTACCGTCGAGAATAGCATACAGACGAGCACGGCGATCAGGCGGAATTTATAGGGGCTGAGATAGCTTAACATCCTCGCAATGGTCTTTCGCGAGTTTTTCATCTTTCCGCCGCCCATTATCCTCGGGCCGCCTCTGCCGCCTCCGGGTCCGCGCTGTCGGTGAGCGTAAGCCGTTTTGTTGTATTGCTTTTGAAGCTGTTCAAGAGATCTTGCCATTACTTTCCGGCCTCCTTTCTTTCGGAGTCGTTCTGCGAATAGTAGATTTCCTGATATGTTTCGTTATCGCGCAGCAGCTCGTCGTGAGTTCCCACTCCGGCGATCTTTCCCTCGTTCATAACAACGATCATGTCGGCGTCCTGAACCGAGGTTATTCTCTGCGCGATGATGATCTTCGTCGAATCCGCAAGCTCGTTTCTGAAAGCCTCGCGGATCTGCTTTTCTGTGGCGGTATCAACCGCCGAGGTCGAGTCGTCAAGAATAAGCACCTTCGGCTTTTTGAGAAGCGCCCTTGCTATGCAAAGCCTCTGCTTCTGTCCTCCCGAGACGTTCGTTCCGCCCTGATCTATAAGGGTGTCGTAGCCGTCCTTGAATGAGCTTACGAATTTGTCGGCCTGAGCGCTTTCAGCCGCGGCGACGACCTCTTCGTCGGTGGCGTTTTCGTCGCCCCAGCGAAGATTCTCCGAAATCGTGCCGCTGAAAAGAGTGTTGTTCTGAAGCACCATTCCGACGCCCTCGCGGAGGTTATATACCGAATAGTCCCTGACGTCAACTCCGTCAACGAGCACTTCTCCGCTGTCAACGTCATAAAGCCTTGAAATAAGCGAAACAAGGGTGGTTTTTCCGCAGCCCGTCGAGCCGACGATGCCGACGACCGACCTTGCGGGTATCTTTAAGCTGACGTCGTCAAGAACCGGCTGCTCGCTGTTTTTATAATATCTGAACGTTACGTTTTTGAACTCTATCTCGCCGTTTTCAACGGTAAGCTGCTTGGGCTCGCCGGTGACCTCGTCGATAACGGGCTTGCCGTTTTCGTCCAAAACGTATTTCTGAGCGTTTTCATCGGAAATGTCCGGCACTTCGTCGAGCACCTCGCGGATACGCTTTGCCGAGGCGAGCGCGCGCGAAGTCACCATGAAGAGCATCGAGACCATCATCAGAGAGGAAAGTATCTGAGTGGCATAGGTGATGAATCTTGAAAGGTCTCCGACCTGCATTCCGCTGTCCAAAACGATCCTGCCGCCGAAGAAGATTATGCACATAACGGTGACGTTCATCACAAGCGTCATTATCGGCGACATAAAGATGACTATCTTCATGGCGCCCATGGCGGTGTTTTTGAGGTCGGCGTTTGCCGCGCCGAATTTTTCGGTCTCAAATTCCTCGCGGGTAAAGGATTTTACCACCCGAACGTTTGTGACGTTTTCCTGAACCGTCGAGTTGAGTCCGTCAACCTTTCTCTGAACGGCCGAGAATTTTGAGAAGCTGAGGAAAATCACCGTCGCTATTCCGAACACCAAAACGGGTATCGCCACGGCGAACACCACCGAAAGGCTCGGCTGGAGGGATATAGCCATAATAAGCGCCGCAATGAGCATTCCGGGCGCTCTTATCGCCATTCTCAGCACCATATTGACAAAGTTCTGAAGCTGTGTGACGTCGTTTGTCATTCTCGTCACAAGCGAGCCGGTCGAGAACTTATCTATGTTTGCAAACGAGAAGCTCTGGACCTTATAAAAGATATCGCGTCTTAAATCTCCGGCGAAATTAACCGCCGCTTTTGCGCCGAAATACGAGCCGCCTACTCCTCCTATCATCATCAAGATCGCGGTGCCTATCATGCCCAAGGTCATCAAAAGGCTTGTTTTAACGGTGAGCACGCCCGCGTTCCCCTCATTGATTATGGTAGCGAGGAACACCGGCATGACGACCTCGCCGATGACCTCGACTACCATACATAAAGGACCGATGATGAAATAAGGAAGGTAAGGCAGAATATATTTAAGCCATTTGTTTTTCTTCAATTACTGCCGCCTCCTTGCGGAAAATGAGAATCAATGCTTTTCGGCAGGCTTTAAGTTTTCCGTCATCTTCTCCAAAAGCTGCTGCATCTGGTCGATCTCCTCGTCGGAGATGCCGTCGAAGCAGGCGTCGTCAAGGGAGTGGAACATGGTCTTGGTGGTTTTAAGAAGCTCCGCGCCCTTTTCGGTGATGGTGATGTGGTTCATTCTTGCGTCGTCAAAAGACTGATTCCTGTTGATAAGTCCGGCCGCCTCGAGCTTGTTGAGGGTCACCGCGACCGCTGCGGAAGAGATCTCCAGCTTCTGAGCGATCTCCTTCTGGCAGATGCTCTTGCTTCCGGCAATCAGAGAAAGCATATGATACTGGCTCGAATGGATCCCGAGCTTTGATATCTCCGCTTCTACCATTACTCTGCGAAGCCTGTTGACGTGGAGGAAAGAGTGAATGAACTGTCCGATTTTCTGCTGTCTTGCGGTTTCCTTTTTCATGGAAATGTCATCCTTTCATCACAAAAATATCATAATTAACCTGCTAATCATTAGCATGCTAATAATACCTAAATTTTGTTGATTTGTCAAGGGATTAAGTGTTGAAATTGCGACGGTTTTAACGTAATATTTTATGCATTTTAAACAAATATCAAAGGATGCCGCAAAGCCGTGCCGAGCGGAGGGGCGCAGACGCGGCGGCGCAAAAAATCGGGGGGGTACAAGTTTCGGGCGAAAAAGTTTTGCGGCGAGCTTTCGGAAAACGTTTGCGCCTGCCGCAGGTCTGCGCGCAGGGCGAAGCCCGCGTCCCGCAGGGACGCCTCCCGCCCCTGCGGGGCGGGCGCCCGGCGCTCCGCGCCGGGGGGCTTCGCCCCCGCACTCTGCCGGCTTTTTCGCCGAAACTTTTTTGAGCCGCAAATTTCTCTTGTAATTCTCGGACAAGTGTGATAGAATAGCAGTAACGTACAAAATTCATGAGAGGTGTTAAAAATGATAAAAAGCAGACTTGAAGCAAGGTCGCTGCGGATCTGGCTTTTCTGCGCGGTCGTTTTTCTTTCCGGCGCGCTGATATCCTCAAGGTTCTTCGGCTTTTACAACGAAGCGAGGTTCTATCGCCTGCTGCCGTTTCTCAACTTCGATCTGACCCTGTCGGGCACCGCGTTCGGAAAAGAGCTTCCCTCGTGGCTGACCGATAACTTCAGCTTTGCCTGCTCGCTTGCGGTGCTGATAGCGATAATCGCGCTCGCCGCTCATATTATATATGTCGTCGTGCTTAACGTCTATCGCTTTCAAAGGCATAAGGCCGCAAAAGTCCTTCGCAAGACCGGCTATTCAAAGGAGTATTTCGAGCTTCTCGAAAAAAAGAAGAGAAAGCTGTCAAAAACCTCTCTCGGAGCAAAGAACGACCTCTGCATCGCAAAGGCATACTGCGACGGCAGACGTTATGAAGACGCTTTCAGCGTTCTGCGCGATATCGACCTTGACAGCTTCGATTCAAAAATGGCGGCCGAGTATTACAACCTCTATACATATCTTTTCCTGCTTACCGGAGATATCAACAGCGCAAAGTCCACCGTTTCTCTCGGCGAGCCGTTCTGCTCGAAATACCCCGACCGCTCGGAGCAGAAGTTGACGGCCGCGCTTCTGAAATACGCCGAAAAGGATTACTACGGCGCAAAAGAGGGCTTCGAGGAGCTTTTGGACTGCAAGCCGATCGAGGTGCGAGTTTGGGCGGGGCTTTATCTCGGGCTGGTATATCTTAGGCTGCACAAAAAGGAACGCGCCCGCAAGCTGGTCGGCGTTCTCGGAAAATACAAGAAGACCCCGCGCCAGAGCGAGGATATGCTTAAGCTGCTGAAAAAGCTCGAGACCGCATATGCCCTTGAAGCCGAGGAGCAGAAAAACGCCGCGGCAAAAGAACATCTCCCCGAGCTTCCGGCAGCAGAAGCCCCCGAGGCCGAAAGCGCCGAAGAGCAGCCCGCCGAAGCCGGAGCCTGATATACCGATAAAAATGTCCTCGTTTACTGAGGATATTTTTATAACAAAAGGAGCGGTAACGATGACAAAATTAAAAAACGCGCTTTTTACCTGTCTTCTGCCTGCGGCGGCGGTCATTCTTGAGCTGCTGCCGAGCGGAGCCGTGCTTCATATGGCCGCCGGGCCGCATGACTCGATAAAATACACATATCCTTATTTCAGCTTGACGCCTTTCGGATATGCCAACTTCGGCCCGCTCATCACTGCCGTGCTGACGGCGCCTCTGCTGATTCTGGGCATAATTTACGCCGCCCGCGATAAAAGCGGTCTGCTCAAAGCTCTGCGCCGGGTGTCGCTTGCGGCGCTTTTGGCCTCGCTGATGCCGGCCGCGATGCTCGGGGCAGAATACCTCACCGGCGTCGGCGCCGCGATAACCGCCCTGCTTTTTGTGCAAACGCTCATCTGCTTTGTTTTTTTCGGCGAGAAAAAACCGCTGAGCAAAGCCTGTCACCCCAAGACGCGTTCCGGCATAATATGATCCCGAGGGACAAAACCCTCGGGATATTTTTATGAAAGGCAGATAGCTCATGAACCTTACAGATATGCTTGAGACCGCTTCGTCTCAGGTCCCCTGCTCCGACTGCCGGAAAAATTCCGAAATGAGCGCTTTTCCCGCTCAGACCCCGGTCGGAATGGCATATGTTCCGTATCAGCAGTGGAAAAACGTATACGATCCCTCCGTGGCGCTCGACCGCGGAACGGTCTTTGAAGACCTTGACAAGCCTTTTTTGGGGGAGAGACCGGTATGAACGACAGACAGAAGCTCCTTAAAAAAGTACAGATGTATTCGTTTGCCGTGACCGACGCGGCGCTGTTTTTGGATACTCACCCCGATTGCGCCGAGGCGCTCGCATACTACAACAAATACAAAAAGCTCTGCCGCGAGGCAAAAGAACAGTACGAAGCGGCATACGGACCGCTCGACATCGACTCGGAGCAGAACAACACGCGCTGGGTATGGGTCGAAGGTCCCTTCCCTTGGGAAGCCTGCGCAAACTGAGAGGGGGTTAAGTTATGTGGAAATATGAGAAGAAACTCGAATATCCGGTAAAGATCAAGAAAACCGATCCCACCGCCGCAAAAATCATCATCTCGCAGTTCGGCGGCCCCGACGGCGAGCTTGGCGCGGCGATGAGATATCTCAGCCAGCGCTATACCGCTCCCACCCCCGAGGTCAAGGCGATACTCAACGACATCGGCACCGAGGAGCTCGGTCACATGGAGATGGTCTGCTCGGTGATCTATCAGCTCACCCGCGACCTCACCCCGAAGGAGATCAAGGAAAGCGGCTTCGACGCATATTTTGTCGATCACACAAACGGCCTCTATCCCGCCGCCGCGGCAGGATATCCGTTCTCGGCCGACATCTTCCAATCTACCGGCGACCCCATCGCCGACCTCAGCGAGGATATGGGAGCCGAAGCTACAATAATATAAGCAGAACTTTTTTCAGAAATTCCAGTGGATTTCTATCGGAACGTCCCTTGTTCCGGGTATCCTTTTTCCGACATTTATGTAGTCGATCAGCGTATCGACGGTTTCTCTGTCAAGATGTTCAAGATTTGTGTACTGCTCGATAAGTTCGCGGCGGTTGTCGCCAAGAGCTATTTGCTTGTCAATGCCGTCTATTTTATTCTCGCATTCGCATATCAGTCGCTCCAAGCGGTCGCGCTCGTTGGTGAATTCCTTTGACATTTCAAGGTAATCGCTTTCCGAAATCAGTCCTTTGACCTTATCCATATAAAGCTCGCGTATGCCTTTTGAATATTCCTCGACTTTCTTTTCATACATAGCTTTGTCTGAAATCAACTGATTCTTTTTCTCTTTGAGATTCCTGCTGAATTCAACGTTTCTTAAAAGCTCGTCTTTGTCGAGATATTCGTTTGACAAACGGTTCAGCTCGGCTATCACCATTCCCTCAAGTCGGTCAACCGATATAAACGCTCCCTCGCAGGCGTCTTTAGAGAAATGACGGTTCGTACATTCCAAAAACCGCTTTTCGCCTTTTTTGTGAGACCTCATTATGTATCCGCAATTAGCGCATCTTGCTTTTCTGGCAAATAAGCCTATCGTGCCGACGTCAAACGGTTTTGCCCTCTGAGCAATAAGCGTCTGAACCTTATTCCAAAGCTCGCGGTCTATGATCGGCTCATGAGTTCCCTCGACAATATACCATTCGCTTTTGGGCCGAGGTTTGCACTGTTTTGTCTTATAAGATACGCTGCCGTACTTGCCTTGAACCATATTTCCGATATAGATCTCGTTTATAAGCATATCGGAAATCGCAAAATACTTCCAAAGTGTGCTTTGCTTTGTCTTGGGTTGCTGATAGCGAAGTCCTTTAAGGCGCTTATATTCCGTCGGGTTTGGTATTCCGCGGTCGTTTAGCATTTTTGCTATTGTAGTCTTGCCATAGCCTTGCGCAAAAAGTGAAAATACCTCTCTGACTACCGCGGCGGCTTCTTCGTCAATAATGAGGTGTCCTTTTTGATTCGGATCCTTCATATATCCGTAGAGTGCAAACGCGCCGATATGAAAACCGTTCTCGCGCCTGTTCGTCAAAACGCTGCGAATGTTCTCGGACATATCCTCTAAGTACCACTCATTGACAAGCCCGTTTATCTGACGGGATTTTTTATTTCCCTTGTTTGCGGTATCGGCATTGTCAACTATGCTGATAAACCGTATGCCCCAAATCGGAAAAAGTCCGTGAATGTACTTTTCTACCAGTTCAAGCTCGCGCGTAAATCTCGATTGAGTTTTGCAGAGAACGATGTCAAACTTACGCGCTTTCGCATCCTCAAGAAGCCGATTAAACTGCGGTCTGCGCCTGTCTGAACCTGTATAATCGTCGTCGCTGTAAATGTTGTAAAGTTCCCACCCCTGTTCCATGGTGTACTGAATCAGCATAGCTTTTTGATTCTGTATGCTGTTCGAGTCATCGGTTTCAAATTGTTTGTTTCTGTCCTCCTCGGACAAGCGGCAATAAATCGCTACTTTCATGTTCATATCTCCTTTATGAGACAGAACAAGCTGTTTCTATGTGACATTATACCACGGTTGAAACAGTTTGTCACTACTTTAAAGCGAAAAAGTTTTCTTTTTTTCGCGATTATTTATAAGTTCTATCCATTTTTGAGTAAAGTCGCTTACCGACGGAGTGCTTTTGCCGCTTTTAAAAACACTCTTGCATAAGTCCTTACTCACACTGACGGTATCATTTTTATCCATGAAATACTCCCTTTCTTGCAGTTTGTTATACTTTATGTTCAGATGCAAGTCCGCTATTACATAAAATAATCGGATTAGGATTTTTACTAAAAGCAAATCAGACGGCTGCGAACTTTCCTTTCGGAAAGTTTTTCGGCTCAGCTCCACGGGACTTTCACCCCTGCTCATTTAAGGCAGACCTACTCAATGCGTGCGACGCTATCGTCACCCCACAAAATCTACGATTTTGCGGGGACCCCGACCCACGCTCAAGCTATGACTATAGGTGCGTATCATTATACCTTTTGCACATCGTCGCCCACAAGGTTGCCCGCCCTGTTTCATGTCGCGGCTCTATCGCTCGGCTGTTCTAAAACAGCGTCATGGCGCGTCGGTCAAACGGCTCGTTGCAAAAGGAACGTATCTGATTTGCCATATGATGCACCGCCGTTATCTTGCGGGCATATTTGTCAAGGTACAAAAAGTTCAGCAATTTCAAGGAAAGGGATAAACTTGTAAATTGCTATTTAGACAGCGGTTTAAAATCTGTCATAATGCTATGAATCAGCTTTGTTTCCAGTCTGAGACGAATGTCGTCATCAACGAAATAATATTCGTTGCCGTAATCGTCGTGGAGCGTTCGCAAGGACAGCGCCTGTATGTAATCTTTGTAATGGCGTACAACAGCGGCAAGCGCTTTTTCGTCACCATCGGCCGCTGCAAGAATCACAGACACAGGTATACGAGTTTCTTTTGCCGACATTAAAGTTCCTCCCTATCTAAATATTCCCGAAGTTCTCTGAGCGTCGCATGACGGTTTTTCGTCACCGTCTGTCTGACAACATTTAAATGTCTGGAAATTTCAAGGTCGGTCATTCTGAGATAATAGTGCATCAAAATAATGTCCCTCTTTCTCTTTTCAAGACGTTGCAATGCTTCGGATAGAGCGTCTCCGGTCACAACGACAGGCAATCCAAAGACGTCGAAAATATGCTCAGACATAAAATACATATCCGTCTGAGCAATCTGCTCCAGTTCTTTTTCACTAAGATCACTCAGTGATTTTCGGTACTTTCGGCTCAGAGCGTATTCACGCTGAATATTTCTTGCCGCGTTTTTCAAAACCTTGATGCAAAATGCACTGAATTGATTTTGTATGCGCAGCTTTTCGGAGTCTTTCATTTTACTCACCCCCTTTCGCCGATTGGCAGGTGGTGGTTTTCCTCCCTTTCGTCTCAGTAACACCCGAGACGGCAAAAAAGCAACCGAAAAAGGAGAAAAATTTTTTATGAAAAACTTCGGCGTTTCCCAACATCAGCATGATTAAATTAAAATATCCGTCTGAAACTGACAGACGGATATTTTTTATAGGATATTTGCTTGAAATGTGAAATTTGCTACATATTTCTGAGCGCAGTATGGCTATACTGATGAATTGAAATTCACATCTAAATTGTTATAAAATTTTCTTAGTTTTCTAATAATTTATGACCTCCTAACATTTTAAAATGTATTTTGATACATATAAGATGTGAATCATGTGGAATACAATCGGAGCAAAGTGTATTGTAGAATATATTAGAGGTGAATTACAATGACAGATTATACGCGAATTTTGGGCGACGCCGTCAAGCGCGCCCGTGGAAAAATGGGATTAACTCAGAGTGAAATTGCCGAAAGAATTGACGTTGAGCAGAGAACAATTCTCAACATTGAAAACTATAAGGGCAATCCAAAACTGGAAGTTTTATTTCCGCTTATACGAGCGTTGAAAATAGATCCGAGGGAAATATTCAATCCCGAATTTCAAAGAGACAGTCCTTCGCTTCGGCAATTAAGACTTATAATTGAAGATTGCAGCGAAGAAGAAGCCGCTGCTTTAATTCCAGTTTTTAATTCAATGCTTGCAGCTCTGAGAGAAAACAAGAATACATATGCAATAAAATAATCGCCGCAATATAAAAAGCCGACATCTCCACATAGCCG
>CANQHA010000011.1 GCA_947623585.1 uncultured Clostridia bacterium
AACCTGTTGACCTAAATCCAAGTGTGCTATGCAGATGCACTTAAAACTTTCTGCAAATCTTATTATACGAGGAGAAACGCTGTGAAAGAATTTGACGGTAAGGATTTTGAGAAAATTTCGGGGAGCGAAAAATATCGCCCCGTTTATGCCTGCTGCGACAGCTTTGAGCTTTCTCCGTCGGCCTCTCAGCCCGCCGAAAAGTGCTGCTTTTGCTGCGCCCACGCCGTCAGAAACAGCGCGCCGTCAACGTTTGTTATCTGCCGGCTTGACAAAAGCGGGGAGGGCGGCGTGAAAGAGCTCGGCGAAAACGATCTCGAAAAGGCCGCAGGAGGATTTTCCGCTGACGAGAAAACGGTCACGGCGGATCGGGAGATGTGCGAGAATTTTGTCTCGGTGCTCTCCTGCTCGGACGGGTATATTGCGCCAACCGAGATGAGCGAGCGCATAAAGATCTTCGGCGGCAGCTCCGACCTCATGTGCCGCTGTGGCTTTTGCGGATATTTTCGCCTCACGGGCAGCCTGACCGAGACCTCGCCCGGAACGTGCGCCTGCGTAAAGCAGGTTGAGTCGGCAGGGGTTAAGGCGGCAGGCAAACCTCGCCCGGAACGTGCGCCTGCGTAAAGCAGGAGTGAGGGGGAGAACGGCCTTCGCAGAAACGAAATTTTTAAAAAATCTCGCGCAGAGTGCGGCTAAGCCCGTGCTCTTTTTTAAATATATGCGTCAAAAATTTGGGTCTGTATGCGCGTGTGCATATTCCCCCGAATTCGGCAAATAATACAAGCACGCGAAAATTTCGGAAGCCGAGCTTCCAAGCATACAGGAGGTCAATATGAAAGCAACAGGTATTGTTCGCAGAATCGATGATTTAGGCAGGGTCGTTATTCCCAAGGAAATAAGGAGAACCATGCGCATTCGCGAGGGTGACCCGCTCGAGATATACACCAACAGCGAGGGCGAAGTCATTTTTAAAAAATACTCGCCGATAAGCGAGATGTCGGAAAGCGCGGGGTCTGCCGCCGAGGTGATACACAAGCTGGGGGCGGCGCCGGTCGTGATATTCGACCGAGACCACGTTGTGGCGGTGTCGGGGCTTCAGAAAAAGGAGTACGCAGAACGCAGGCTTTCGCAGGGGCTCGAGGAGCTTCTTGAAAGCCGCAAGGGCTGGGTCTATGAGGGCGACGGAAAGCCGCTGCTGCCCGTCGAGGGAGTGCAAAAGCACGCGGTCGCCGTTTCTCCGATAATCGCGATGGGAGATATCGCGGGGGCGGTGTGCTTCATGGCTCCCGAGAACGGCTCGAAAGGCACTCAGCTTCAACTGACCCTTGCGCAGACTGCGGCGATGTTTCTCGGGCGGCAGCTTGAAGAATAATTTTTACCCGTCGGAAGGCTTGAGCTTTCCGGCGGGCTTTTTTGTTTTTCGGAGCACGGTACCGCACGATTTTCCTTGACACCGAAAAGGATATATTTTATAATTTAAAAAGACTGCTCTTCTGCCATTGCGACAATTTCCTCCTCAGCCCCGGCTTTTGTTCGGCGAGTGCGGGTCTTGCCTGTCGGCTCGGTCGGCGTGCTTTAGTTCCTAAAGGGTTTTGCGACTTTCCGACAAACTTGAATTTAGTTGTTCCATTCGTATTCCGACTGCCAACCGTCGGGTATGTCTGTGACATTTACTTCTCTTAGCAGCATAGCCGCGTCGTGAGAAAATGAATTTACGATCCATTCGTCAGACGAATATCCTTTTAATTCATAAACTCTGTCGTCCTTATTTCCGTCTACGATTCCGATTTGCTTTCCGCGCTCGCCATATTCGGATAATGCGCCGTAGGGCAGATAGGTTTTGTCACCCCATACTATCGTTGCATATCCGTCGCCCTCTCCGTAGGTCATGTCCGCTAAATCCTGCCCGGAACAAGCGCACAAGAAAAAAATGAGAGCAAAAATAATAGCGAAATATAATAATATCTTTTTCATGATTATGTTACTCCTTTCACCTAAAATGAATTATCATACATTCATTTGAGTCTCCTATAATTCTTGCGTGCTAAATCTTTCCGTTTTCTTTGTTTATCGAACAGTCACCCGCTCAACATTTACCATTATACCATCCGAACGTGAAGAAATCTACTGTTTGCTAAGGCGTTTAACCGAATTTTCCCGAGGCTTCTCCTGCCGCGAAAAAACGCCCCCGGCTTTTTCGGCGCTCGGAACGATTCATGCGGACTATACCGAAATTTAGTGAATAAAATATATCTGAGGTGAGAATATGATAACGACCGTAACGCTCAGCCCGTGTATCGACAAAACGGTGACCGTAAGGCGCTTTGACCCCAAAAGAATGAATCGGGTCGAAAGCTCAAGGCTTGACGCCGGCGGAAAGGGCATTAACGTCTGCCTTGCGCTGGCGGCGCTTGAGATCAAAAGCCGCGCCGTTTACATGAATTTCGACGGCGGAGACATTATCGGCGAGGCTTTGGACCGTGCGGGCGTCGAGGCGGCGCCCATAAAATGCCCCGGGAGGATTCGCACGAACCTTAAAATTTACGACGAGGCCGAGGGGGACACCATCGAGCTTAACGAGCAGAACCCGCCTATTCCTCAAAAGGCGCTTTTGAAGCTGACCGAGATATTCAAAAACGCCGCCGTCGGGAGCAGGGTAGTCGTTCTGAGCGGCAGCGTGCCCGCAGGGGTGCCGAAGGATATCTATAAGCAGCTTTCGCTTGCGGCAAGGCAGGCGAATCCGTCGGTGAAAATCGTTTTGGATTCCGAGGGCGAGCCTTTTTTGGAGGGGCTCTCGGCCTCGCCCTGCCTTGTTAAGCCCAACATCGAGGAGCTTGAAAGGACCTTCGGCGTAAAGCTGTCGGACGACGGCGAGATAGCCGGGCTCGCAAGAGACATAATCAAAAAATATTCCGTCGAAACGGTTCTTGTTTCGCTTGGAGCAGGGGGCGCGATGGCAGTCACCGAAAAAAACATCGCAAGGGTGCCGGCGCTCGGAATAGTTCCGAAAAGCGCTCAGGGCGCGGGCGACGCCATGGTCGCCGGGGCCTGCCTTGCGATAATGCACGGAATGTCGGCCTCGGATATCGTTCGCTGCGGAAGCTGCGCCGCCGCCGGCGCGGTCGAGCTTGAGGGCACCGCGTTTTGCACCCGCGAACGCTTCGAGGAGCTTTATTCAAAGTTTTAGCACCCCGCTTCTCAAAAGAGGACATAAAAACGGCGTAGGTTTTCCCTGCGCCGTTGATTTTTCCGCTCTCCGGCTATTTTCCGGTCAGGCGGTAATAAGTTAAGTAGTTATACATATTCAGCACCTCGTCGTCATAGACGTCGGCGCGTTCGTTCCACGAGGCGAAGCGGTCGTAATAGCCCCAAGTCGCCATCGCGGGGGCGATATCTTCGGCGTCGCGAATGAGCTTGTATTCCCTTGAAAGCGGAATGCCCGCGTATTCAAGAGTCCTCAAACCGAGGAAGTTTGCGCTTGTGACCCCGAAGTTTTGCTTTATATCCTCGTCGTTAAGCTCGAAATTCGACCAGATGACATAAGGCGTCTCGAAGCGGGTGAGATATGAATTCACAAACAGGCTGCGGTTCGGCGCAAGCTCTTCGATAAGCTCGGCCTCTACGTTGGGCTGATGATCTCCGAAGAAAACAATCATCGTCTTTTCGTCAACGCCCTCAAAATATGTGATGAGCTCTTTGAGCGCCTCGTCGGAATCCTTTATCAGCGAGAGATACTGCTCGGCGCGGGGATATTCGCCCTCGGGGCGGAGAATATGAACGTCGGAGACAAAATCGTCGCCGTCGTATTCATAGGTCGAGTGGTTCTGGACCGTCACCCCGAAGATGAAAATTCGGTCCGAGGTCTTATTCTCAAACTGCTCGATAACTTTTCGATAGAAAAAGCTGTCGCTTATAAGCGTTCTGATATATTCCACCTTGTCGCCGAAGCCTTTTTCCCACCTTTCGGCGCTGACGTAAAGCCCCGCTTCTCCGGCAGCCATATCCTCGCCGCTGATGAAATCGTCGAACCCCATGAACTTATAGACCGAGTTTCGCTTCCAGCAGACCTCGTAAAACGGGTGCATCGCGACCGTCTCATAGCCGAACTTTTTAAGGTGCGTCGCCATAGATTCGACGGGGCCGGTTATATGCTGCATATAGGTATAGCAGCCGTCGGGCATATACATCATCGAAAGTCCGGTCAGAAATTCAAACTCGGTGTTGCAGGTGCCTCCGCCAAGGACCGAAACAAGGTTTCTGCCGTTTACGCAGTCTCTTGTCAGGCTGTTGAAATAGTCGAGATATGGCACGTCGGTCCTGAGCCTGCCGATATAGCTTAGATCCGCAAAGCTCTCGTTCATGATGACGATAATGTTCGGATAATCCTCCTCGCCGTCGGGCTCCTGCTCGTCGTATCTTGAAAGATATTCCTCGAGCTTTTCGCTTGAATAACCCTCGGGCGCGTCGAAGCCCATTTTGCGGAAGTTGATATAAAAGCTCAGCGCGGTGCCGTTGACGTTGTTTGTCGACTCGGTGTCAAAGGTCGAGGTCGAAAAGCTCTCATAGTCGATGTCATAGATAGCGGCGCAGCCTGCCGCCAAAGCGATTGCCGAGGCGACTGCGGCGCAGGGGCGAAGCCACTTTTTCGGATATTCAAATTTGAACTCCGAAACGACCGCGATAAAAAGTATGCAGGCGGAAAGCCCGGTGAGCATATCGGCGTTGAAATGCCAGTCCGAGGTCGTGGTGACCTTCATCGCGGTGCCTATGGCGTAAAGGTCGGTCGGAACGAGGGGCGTGCCGCGTATCAGAAGAACGATCTCGTTGATGAAATTCAAAAGGCAGCCCACCGCCATCGAAACGCAGACCGCCGTCCTTGTCGAAAGCGTCAGCAAAAATATCGCGACCTGCAAGACCGCATAAAACAGGACGTTGAGCCAATAAATGCCGCTCGCATAGCGCTCGACGCCGACTATCAGCTTGACCGTCTCAAAGGTGAGTAGCGGCCCCGAGACAAACGCCGCAAGCGCCAGCGCGCTTTCGATTTTTTCGGGCAGTCTGATCTCGATGATCAGCGCCGCCGACATTGCAACGACGACCGCCGAGCACCTTACAAGGTTTTCGACGTTCAGCGCGCCGTCCTCAAAAAACGAGCCGAAATTATATGCGATCAGGGCGAGCACCGCAAAAATCAGCGCAGCGCCGAGATAAAGCCTTCTGCCCTTTCTGAATTCAGCCATAAAGCACCTCTTTGAAAAACCGAGAAAAATTTACCGCAAAATGTGTTGCCCGAAAGCCGCAAAATGTGATATACTGTTATCGGGCGTCTGCGGCGCACTTGATTTATTATACCGCCTCGCCGCGCTTTTTTCAAGAGAATTCCCGATAAATCAAGATTTTACACAAAACTTATCGGTTCAAAGGAGACCTTTTTGATATGAAAAACGAATCTTTTAATATCTTTAAACAGCTTGCTTTCTGCACCGTCGGCTCGGTGATATACGCCGCCGCGGTGAGCCTTTTTCTCGACCCGAACGGAATAGTTCCGGGCGGTTTCACCGGCCTTGCGATGATCCTCGGCGAGTTCGTTCCGATTCCGACCGGAACCTTCACGCTGATCCTGAACATTCCGCTGCTCGTTATCGGAATTTTCGTTTTCGGGCTGAGGTTTTTGGGCACCACAATATATTCCGTCGCGGCGTCGTCGATAATGATGGACGTTCTGATGCCCTTCGGACCCTTGACCGACAATCTTATGCTCGCTTCTCTTGCCGGCGGGGCGCTGATGGCGATTGGGCTCGAGCTGGTTCTTTTGCAGGGGGCGACGACCGGCGGCACCGATATCGTCGTTAAGCTGTTGAGAAGAAAATTCCGCGCCGTCTCTGCGGGCAGGTTTTTCCTTATATCCGACGGCGCGATAGTGCTTCTTTCGATGCTCGTTTTCAAAAACATCGACGCGGGGCTTTATGCCGCCGTGACGATAATCGTTTCGTCGAGCATCATGGACATGATTATCTACGGGCGGGATCAGGCCAAGCTGGTCATAATCGTCAGCGACAAAAACGAGGAGATCGCGGACAGAATTTTAAAAGACCTCGACGTCGGCGCGACGTTTTTGCAGGGCAGCGGGGCATATTCGGGCAGCGACAAGAAGATAATCATGTGCGTTGTGAAAAAATGGACGCTTCCGCAGCTTATGAAAATAGTCAAGGCGGTCGATGAAAAGTCGTTTTCGATAATCTCCACCGCAAACGAGGTCTTCGGCGAGGGCTATAAGCCTCACGACGGCGAGCAGATATGATATGACAAATTTTTCATGCGATTTTCACAAAAATCTATTGCTATTGAGCGAAAAACATGGTAAAATATTATCATAAATTTCGGGCGGAAACCGAATCTGAAAGGAGTTTTTTAAATGGCAAACCGAATAGTTCTCAACACAATTTCTTATCACGGCAAGGGAGCCGTTGAAAACGTTCTGCCGGAGCTTAACGCGCGCGGCTTTAAAAAGGCGTTTGTCTGCACCGACCCCGACCTCGTTAAATTCGGAGTGACGAAAAAAGTCACCTCGCTTTTGGACGCCGCAGGGTTCCCCTATTTTCTCTTCAGCGACATAAAGCCGAACCCGACCATCGAAAACGTCAAAAGCGGCGTCGAGGCCTTTAAGAAAAGCGAGGCCGACTGCATCGTCGCCGTCGGAGGAGGCTCGGCGATGGACACCGCAAAGGCTATCGGCATCATCGTCGAGAACCCCGAGTTTGCCGACGTCCGTTCTCTTGAAGGCGTAGCCCCGACCAAAAAGCACGCAGTTTTCACGATAGCAGTTCCGACCACAGCCGGCACCGCCGCCGAGGTCACTATCAACTATGTCATCACCGACGTTGAGAAAAAGCGCAAATTCGTCTGCGTTGACGTAAACGATATCCCCGAGATAGCCGTCGTCGATCCCGACATGATGTCTACCATGCCGAAAAGCCTTACCGCGGCGACCGGAATGGACGCTCTCACCCACGCTATCGAGGGCTATATCACCGCGGGCCACTGCGCAATATCCGATATGTTCCACCTTGAAGCCATACGCCTTATCTCCAAAAATCTCAGAGGAGCGGTCGAAAACACCGACGAGGGCAGAGAGGGCATGGCGCTCGGCCAGTATATCGCCGGAATGGGATTTTCAAACGTCGGCCTCGGCATCGTTCACTCGATGGCGCACGGCCTCAGCGCGCTTTACGACACACCTCACGGCGTTGCCTGCGCGATAATCCTTCCGACCGGACTTGAATATAACGCTCCCGTTGCCGGAAAGCGCTATCGCGCTATCGGCAAGGCGATGGAGGTCGCCGGGATCGACATGATGGACGACGACGAGGCCGCAAAAGCGACTATCGCCGCGGTCAAAAAGCTGTCGGCCGACGTCGGTATCCCCGCCGACCTCAAGGGAATCCTCAAAGAGGAGGACATTGCGTTCCTCTCGGAATCGGCATATGCCGATGCCTGCCGCCCCGGCAACCCGCGTGAGACGAGCGTTGAGGAGATCAAGCAGCTTTATCGCAAGCTGATGTGAGAAAAAGCCAAAAGCCCGCAGCGCAAGCTACGGGCTTTTCTTTGAGCGAATGTCGTTTATCAAAAGCTGAAGATGCGAAAGCGTTTCGCCGTCGAGCCCCTCGGCGTCAAGGCTCCGCGTGGGCTCTCTGCCGAGCAGGTAATCGGTCGTTACGTTGAAAAAATCGGCGAGCCGCAAAAGCATATCTATCGACGGCATTATGTTTTCGTTTTCCCAGTTTGAAACGCTCTGCTTGCTTGCGCCGACCTTCCTGCCGAGATCTTCCTGTTTAAGACCCCTTTCGAGCCGCAGCTTTTTTATCATCTGCCCCAGCATAGTATCACCCCAATCAAATATTACAATATATTTTACCCATAATGCTTGACAATATATAAATATTATGGTATTGTGATATTTGACCGATTCGGCGCAAATATAAAAAATCAACGCCCTCCGGTTGGCTGCCGGAGGGCGTTTTAGGCTATTTTCTTTTTGGATAGCGCGTCTTCACGTCGGTCAGGCCGAGAAGGTAATCGACCGATACGTTGTAAAAGTTTGCCAGCGCTATCAATGCGGCTATCGGTATCTGACGTTTTTCATTTTCATACTGTGAATAAGTATTCGGTCGAACGTGCAGATAAGCTGCCAACACTTTTTGAGATATGTCGCTGTCTTCGCGAATGTCCTTTAAACGCATATTTTCACCCGCTTTGGATTTCTATGCGTTAATTATATTATATCACGTTTTGTGATATTGACATAGTTCTCAAGTTGTGATATTTTATAAAGGGTGATGTAAATTGACTAAAAATGATTTAAATCTTGCACGTGCGACGATAGCGGATATTGCAAAAGAAAACAGAAAAACCGTAGACGAGGTTAGAAGCGAAATGAAAAAGGCCATCGCGGCGGCATACGACCGCTCGAATCCCGCTTGGAAGGACTTTCCGAGCGGCCCGCCCGAACCCGAGGAGCTGATAATTTACGTTCGCAATCAAATAAATAAAAATCCCTCCGGAAGCTGACCGGAGGGACTTTTTTATTACTTCACAACGCTCTTTGAGCGGTCTACATAGCTTGTGTGCAGAACCTCGTGGGCCTTGTGGCTGCCGGGCTCGCCGAAGAACTCTTTGTAAATCGTCTTGACGGCTTCGCTCTCGTGGCTCTTGCGCTTGACGTTTGCGGCGTCATAGCTGTAAAGCGCCTTGGCGCGCTTGCCCTTGATATCGACGGTCGAGCGGATAGAAGCGGGCTGAATCGGCTGGCCGCCTCCGTTTACGCAGCCGCCGGGGCAGCACATGACTTCGATGAAGTGATAGTTCTTTTCGCCGTTTTCAACAGCGGTGAGAACCTCGTGCACGGCGTCGAGCCCCGAAACAACGCAGATATTGACGTCGGTTCCGGCGATGTTGAGAGTGGCTTCCTTAATGGCGTCGGTGCCGCGAACGGCGTGGTAATCAACATTGTCGATGACCTTGCCCTCCATGACCTCGGCAACGGTTCTGAGCGCGGCTTCCATAACGCCGCCGGTCGCGCCGAAGATGACGCCCGCGCCGGTTCCGTCTCCCAGAGGACTGTCAAACTTCTCGTCGGGCAGGTTTTTGAAGTCGATACCGGCTCTCTTGATCATTCTTGCAAGCTCGCGGGTGGTTATCGAAATATCGAGGTCGGGAAGTCCCGCGGCGGACTGATCGTCGCGCTTGATCTCAAACTTCTTGGCGGTGCAGGGCATGACCGAGACGGAAACGATGTTTTTCGGGTCGATTCCGTTCTTTTCGGCATACCATGTTTTGATGATAGCGCCGAACATCTGCTGAGGAGATTTGCAGCTTGAAAGGTTGGGAATGAGTCCGGGGTGATAAGTCTCGCAGAACTTGACCCAGCCGGGCGAGCAGGAGGTTATCATCGGCAGAACGCCGCCGTTTTTGAGGCGGTGGATAAACTCGGTTCCCTCTTCCATGATGGTGAAGTCCGCTCCGACGTCGGTATCGAACACCTTGTCGAATCCGAGGCGGCGAAGCGCGGCGACCATTTTGCCCTCAACGCCGGTGCCGATCTCCATGCCGAATTCTTCGCCCAAAGCGGCGCGAACGGCGGGAGCGGTCTGAACGATGACGACCTTTTCGGGGTCGTTGATGGCGGCGAACACCTTGTCGGTATCGTCTTTTTCTCTGAGAGCTCCGGTCGGGCAGGCAACGATGCACTGACCGCAGCTTACGCAGCCGACGTCGGCGAGCGGAAGGCCGAAGCCGGTGGAGATGTTGGTGTCGATTCCGCGGTCGTTGGTGCCGATAACTGCGACGTGCTGAGCCTTGCAGGCGGCTACGCAGCGGCGGCAGAGAACGCACTTGTTATTGTCGCGGATCATGTGGGCCGAGGAGGCGTCAAGCTCATAGTGAGGCTTTTCGCCGTCGAACTTGCCCTCGTCTTCGATGCCGTAATCGCGGCAGAGCTTCTGGAATTCGCAGTTGTCCGATCTCACGCAGGAGAGGCATTTGCGGTCGTGGGTCGAAAGGAGAAGCTCGAGGGTCATTTTGCGGGATTTCTGGACCGCGACCGAGTTGGTTTTAACTTCCATTCCCTCGGTGACGGGATATACGCAGGAGGCTACGGTTCTGAAGCCTCTGCCCTCGTTTGCCTCAACAACGCAGATTCGGCAGGCGCCTATCTGGTTGAGATCCTTAAGATAGCAAAGGGTGGGAACGTTTATGCCCGCCTGTCTTGCGGCCTCAAGGATAGTGGTGCCGTCGGGCACGCTGACGGCGACGCCGTCTATCTTTAGATTTATCATTTTATCCATAATTACGCGACTTCCTCCTTATTCCTTGGAAATGGCCTTGAACTTGCAGGCCGCCATGCAGGCGCCGCACTTGACGCACTTCTGCGGATCGATCTCCATAGCGGGCAGCTTTTTGCCGGGAGCAGTGTAATCGGTCTTTGAAATGGCGGCGGCAGGGCACTGTCTTGCGCACATTCCGCAGCCTATGCACTTCTCTCTGTCGATCTTATAGGTCAGCAGCTTCTTGCAGACGCCGGCGGGGCACTTCTTATCGACGATATGCGCGACATACTCGTCTCTGAAGTAACGGAGGGTGGAAAGAACAGGGTTAGGAGCGGTCTGCCCGAGTCCGCAGAGGGCGTTGTTCTTGATGTAATAGCAAAGCTCTTCCATTTCGTCGAGGTCTTCCATTGTGCCCTTGCCCTCGGTGATCTTGGTGAGCATTTCAAGAAGCCTCTTTGTGCCGACGCGGCAGGGCGTGCACTTTCCGCAGGATTCGTCAACGGTGAATTCGAGGAAGAATTTTGCGATATCGACCATGCAGTTGTCCTCGTCCATGACGATAAGTCCACCCGAGCCCATCATCGAGCCGATAGCGATGAGGTTGTCATAGTCGATCGGAACGTCAAGGTGCTCTGCGGGGATGCATCCGCCGGAAGGACCGCCGGTCTGAGCGGCTTTAAACTTTTTGCCGTTCGGGATTCCGCCGCCGATTTCTTCGACTATCTGGCGAAGGGTGGTGCCCATAGGAACCTCGACAAGGCCGGTGTGCTTGATCTTTCCGCCGAGAGCGAACACCTTTGTGCCCTTAGACTTCTCGGTACCCATTGAGGCGAACCAATCCGCGCCCTTGAGGATTATCTGAGGAATGTTGGCGTAAGTCTCGACGTTGTTTAAAATCGTAGGCTTGCCGAAAAGACCCTTTACGGCAGGGAACGGAGGACGGGGTCTCGGCTCGCCTCTCTTGCCCTCGATAGAGGTCATAAGAGCGGTCTCTTCTCCGCAGACGAAGGCGCCCGCGCCGAGCCTTAACTCGATGTCGAAGTCAAAGCCGGTCCCGAAGATATTTTTACCCAAAAGTCCGTATTCATGTGCCTGCTGGATAGCGATTTTAAGTCTTGATACCGCGATCGGGTATTCGGCTCTTACATAGATGAAGCCCTGATTTGCGCCGATAGCGTATCCGGCGATAGCCATTGCCTCGAGGACTGCGTGGGGGTCGCCTTCCAAAACCGAGCGGTCCATAAATGCGCCCGGGTCGCCCTCGTCGGCGTTGCAGCAAACGTATTTCTGGTCGGCGTCGGGAACGAGAGTTCTCGCCATCGACCATTTTCTGCCGGTCGGGAATCCTGCGCCGCCGCGGCCTCTAAGACCGGATTTAAGCACCACGTCGATGACCTCCTCAGGGGTCATTTCGGTGAGGACTTTTCCGAGCGCCTGATAGCCGTCCATGGCTATGTACTCGTCGATGTTTTCGGGGTTGATGACGCCGCAGTTTCTGAGCGCGACGCGGTGCTGCGCCTTATAGAAAGCGGTGTCGGAAAGAGAGACGTCGGCAACGTTATCGACCTTCTCGGCGCCGGTATCGGCATAGACAAGGCGCTCAACGACTCTTCCCTTGAGAAGATGCTCCGAAACTATTTCGGGAACGTCGTCGGTCGTTACTCTCGAATAAAAGGTGCCGTCGGGGTAGATGATCACGACGGGGCCGAGGGCGCAAAGACCGAAGCAACCGGTCTGCACCAATTTGACCTCTTCGGAAAGTCCCGCGATCTCGATCTGCTCGTTAAAAGCCTGCTGGATCGCCTTCGAGCCGGAAGAGGTGCAGCCTGTACCGCCGCAAATCAGCACTTGTGCACGAATCATAATTTTATATACCTCCTAAAAATTATACTTTGATCACTGGTTCTGCCCGATAGTGTATTCCGCGACGGGAGAACCGCCCTTGAGGTGCTTTTCGATGACCTCTTTTGCCTTGTCGGCGGTCATTTTCACATAGGTGACCTTTTCCTTGCCGCTTTCAAAGACCTCGACGACGGGCTCGTACTGGCAGATGCCGATGCAACCGGTCTGGGTGACGGTTACCTTATCGGAAAGCCCCGCGTTTGCGACGCCCTCGACAAAAGCCGAAAGGACCGGTCTGGCTCCGGCTGCGATTCCGCAGGTAGCCATTCCGACGACTACGCGAATGTCGCCCTGACCTTCGCGCAAAACGACTCTGTCCTTCATTTTTTCTCTGATTGCTGCGAGTTCTGCTAATGATTTCATTTTGATCTATCCTTTCTCAAAAGTTTTTATAATGATTTTATTAGCTGACTTCATGATATTGCTCTTTGAGGTTTTCGCTTATCCACATCAAAACCTCGGGATTGTCGAGCGGAACTTCGTCGCCGAGGACCTCACGAAGCTCCTTTGTGTCGAGCCTGACTTCGCGGTCCGGCATTTTGTGTACGAACAGAAAGTCAATGTCGGGGCTGCCCTGAATAAGGGTCACCACCGAGCCGCAAACGTCTCCGAGCGGGGTCATGTCGATATGGTCTTTATAAAACAGCGCCGTGGTTTTTGTGCCGTGATCCAAAGGGTGAGCGCTTTCGTGCTTCGAGGTTATTTCGAGCTTTCCGCCCGTCTGCTCGGCCTGAAGTTTCAAAAGAGGTATCCCGAGCCCGACCGAGCGTGTGGTTCTTGTGGTGCAGAAAGGGTCGGCGACGTTTTTTAAAAATTCCGGCGTCATGCCGCAGCCGTCGTCCGAGATGGATATTTCAAGGGTGCGCTCGGTCTCCTCAATTGAGATGACGACGTTTTTCGCGCCCGCCTTTACCGAGTTTTTTGCGACGTCAAGAATGTTCAGCGAAAGCTCTTTCATTTGGCGTCACCTCTCAGCTTTTCAAAAAGTCTTTTTCTGACGAGCGCGGAGGAATAAGGCTCGTCGTCAAGGTCGAAATATGCGTCGGCGTCCCTTATGTCCCAAAGATAGTGGGCGTCCGAGCTTATTACTATCTGCATTTTTTCGAGAACGGGGTATTTTTCAAGGTGCGAAGCGATCTTCTCTTTGTCGTGAAGCTCGGCGCAGCCGAAAAACGGCGTCTCGGGGAAGGTGCCCAAAACGGCGATGATGCCGTTCGCCTGCCTGTCGATATGCGCGGGATAGCATATGCCGCCGTATTTTTTGACGATATCCGGAGCTTCCTCAACGGTTATCTCCGTCGCGTTCGGAAGCATGAAATCGTCGGTCCCGACGACGTTTTCCTCGTCGTCCATGATAAGCTGGTCTCCGAAAATATCGACGCGGTTGGGGATTTTTATTCTCCGCGAATCCACCTCGTCTCCGAAAGCGAGGGCGTTTTCAAGCTGCTCGAAAAGGCAGACAACGTGAATGTCCTCAGCGGTGGTAAGCTCCATTCCGGCGACGGGTATCACGCCGTATTTTTTGCAGGCTTTGAAAAAAGCCGGGCAGTTTTTCACCGAATTGTGGTCCGTCAGCGCCATTATCTGAATCCCGGCGAGGGTCGCGGTGCCGGCGATGTTTGCAGGGGTCATGTCGTTATCGGCGCAGGGCGAAAGGCAGGAATGTATGTGCAAATCATATGTATATCTGCTCATATCAGCCTCGCAAGCTGTTTTGCCGCCTCAAATGTCGGCAGCTCGGTGGAAATAATGTTTATCCCTCGCGCCTCGGCGGCTTCTTTAACGCCGTCGTCGGGCTGAACGCCCTCAGAGAGGATTATCGCCGAAACGTCGCAGAGGGTGGCTACCGCCGCGATGTTCATGTTTGTCATTATCGTTATCCACGCCTGATCGGCTTTTGCTCTGCCCATGACCCAGCTCAGAAGATCTCCGCAGTATCCGCCCGAGATCTCACGATCGGGCTCGGGAAGACAGACGGCGGAAAAACCGCTCTGCTCCGAAAGCTGTTTCACGGTCATATCGGGTCAACCTTTCTTTCAAAAGAATCGTCGATCTGGCGCACCGGCTCGCCGTTTGCAAGCCTGTGGGCGCGGATTATGCAGCTTTCAAGCGAGCGCTCGCCCTTGACCACGTCCTCGGCGAAAGCGCGGCAGTTGGGCGCTCCGCACGAGCCGCAGTCGATCCCGGGGAGCTCGTCTCTCAGCTTCTGAATGTCCGACATCATTTTCATGGATTCGCCGATGGAAGCTCCGAGGCGGTTCATCGGCTTGTAGTCGGGAACGTCCTCGAAGAAATATTCGGGCGGAATGTATTTTTCGTCTTCGCCGAGAAAATTCTGCGAGACGGGAAGATAGCGTCTTAAAGTCTGAAGCCTCGCCTTTGCGATGAACGGATTCTCAACGGTCATAACGCCGCCGACGCAGCCGCCGGGGCAGGCGTTAAGCTCGATGAATTCAAGCTGAGGAATGGTGCCGTTTTCGATTTGGTCGAGCATCTCGACGACGTTCTCAATACTGTCGGCCGCCAGATATTTGTCGTTGAAGATAGCGGTCGCCTCTCCGCCGCTCGCGGCCCAGCTTATTCCTATCATCCCCGATTTCGAGACGGGCTGTGGCGCCTTGTCGCGGCTCATGAGGTTTAAAAGAGAGAAATATATGTCGCTCATCGAGACGACGAGGTCGATAGCGGATTTATAAGAGCCGAAGCCGTTTTTGACATAGCTTGTCTTCGCGGGGCAGGGCGAGATGAAGCATACCGCGATATCCTCGTCTTTAAGCTCGGGGTGCTCGCGGCGGGCTTTTTTTCGAGCCTCGATAGCCGCGATCTCCATCGGCGGGAGGATAGGCAGCAGATTGTCTTTAAGATAAGGGAATCTCAGCGCGATAAGCCTTGCGATGACGGGGCAGGCCGAGCTTATTACCGGCTTTTTTATGCCCTCGGTCTTGAGATAAAGTCTTGTATATTCCGAAACTATCTCTGCCGCCTGAGAGACCTCATAGACGTCGTTAAAGCCCATGTCCAGAAGTCCCTGCAAGACATAGTCGATATCGTCGAGCCCCTCGAACTGGCCGTAAAGAGTCGGCGCGGGTAGGGCGATGCGCCACTTATAGTCATAAAGGTGGTCCAGCTTGTTGCAGGTAGCGATTTTTGCGTGGTGCTGACAGACCCTTATGCATTCTCCGCAGTCGATGCAGCGGTCGGGGTTTATCGAAGCCTTGCCGCCGTCAACTCTTATCGCCTCGGTGGGGCAGCGTTTGATGCAGGTGGTGCAGCCGGTGCAGCGCGAAGCGTCAAGCGAGACGGAATGTTCGTATGTATTCATAATTTCACCAAAGAATTATCGGACGCGCTCAGAATTTTACCGTCATGGTTATGCAGGTGCCTTTTCCGAGCTCGGTTTCGATCTTCATATCGTCGGTATATCGCTTCATGTTCGGAAGTCCCATTCCGGCGCCGAAGCCCAGCGAACGTATATTGTCGGGCGCGGTGGAATATCCCTCTTTCATGGCAAGCTCGATGTTGGGAATCCCCGGGCCGTGGTCGTTCAAAATGATGACGATGCGGTCCTCATAGACGATAACGTCGGCCTCGCCTCCGTGGGCGTGGATCACCATGTTGATCTCGCCCTCATACATTGCGATGGAAACGCGGCGGATAGCCTCGGCGGGAATACCGAGCTCCCTTAGATTTTTCTTGACCTGAACCGAAGCCTGACCGGCTGAGGTAAAGCTCTGTCCGTTGACGTCAAAGTGGAATCTGAGGGACTCACTCATGATGAACTCCGTTTCCGACGAGCCCGCTCTTATAAAGCAGACCGCACGCTTCATACATTCTTTTTTCCGTCGTCATTAAAACTATTCCGCTTTCGCGGGCAAGCTCGATCATATCGGCGGTAGGTTTTTTTGAGCGCACAAAAACGATGCACACCATGTCCATCATTTCGGCGGTGCGAATGACCTGTGAATTGACAAGTCCGGTGAGCAGCACCGCCTGATCTTTTACATAAGCCAGAACGTCGCTCATCATGTCGCTTCCGCAGGCGGAAAAGACGTCGTGCCCGAGGTTTTCCTCGCCGCAGACAACGTCAGCGTTCAAAAGCGCCTTGATATCCGAAATCTTCATTGGCAGATCCTTTCAGCGATCATTTATACTTGGCGAGAATGGTATCTACGTCGTTTTTGGTAAGCCTTCCGTAAACGTCGTCTCCGACGGTGAGAACGGGGGCAAGTCCGCAGGCTCCGATGCAGCGGCAGGCCTCAAGTGAGAATTTTCCGTCGGGGGTGCATTCGCCGGCGCCGATGCCGAGAACTTCGGAGATCCTGTCGATTATCTCCTGCGAGCCTTTTACATAGCAGGCGGTGCCGAGGCAGACCGAGATCTGGTGCTCGCCCTTGGGAGAAAGCGCGAACTGAGCATAGAAGGTGGCGATGCCGTATACCTGCTCGACCGAAACGCCCATTCCCTCGGCGATGATCTGCTGAACCTCAAGAGGCAAATAGCCGTAGATTTCCTGAGCCTCCTGCATTACCTGCATAAGGGAGCCCTCGACGTTTTTCTTTTCGTTGATTACCGCTCTGAGCTTTGCTTCCTGCTCGGGGGTTCCGCGGAACGGAACGGTGCTTGCGCGTTTTTTCATAATATCAATCCTTTCAAATATTAAAAATGTCACAGTCGGACATATACATACAACAGAAGTATAACATATAAAATTCAGAATATCAAGTGGCAAAACGAAAAAAGCGGCGGCTAACCGGTGGAAATTTCGTCCGCTTTTTTGTTACTTTTGCATTTATTCATTAAAAATGCCGAAAAGCCGACCGGCATTTTCCTCGGCCAAAAGAAGAATTTCGTCGGTCGTGACGCCTTTTAGCTCGGCGGCCTTTTGAGCGGTAAAGCGTATCATACCGCTGTGGCAGACCTCTCCGCGGTGCGGCTCGGGGGCCATATAGGGGCAGTCGGTCTCGAAAAGCAGCCTTTCGAGCGGCATATTTTTTACGACCTCCTGCGCTTTTTTCGCGTTTTTAAAGGTCAGCGCCCCGGTGAAGCCGAGATACATTCCGAGCGAAAGTATCTCCTTCGCGGTCTCCCACGAGCCGGAGAAGCAGTGCATGACGCCCTTGGGCCTTAATTCGCGCAAAATTTCAACGCAGTCGCCGACGGCGTCGCGGCAGTGAACGATGACCGGCAGCGAAAGCCGGTTCGCAAGCTCGATCTGCCCGCGAAACAGCGATATCTGCGCCGCCTTATCAAAGCCCTCATAGTGATAGTCGAGCCCGATCTCTCCGACCGCGACGACCTTTTTCGAGGCTTTCGCCAATTCTTCAAGGCGCAAAACGTCTTTTTCGGAGAACTCCGCGGCGTACTCGGGGTGTATTCCGACCGAGGCGTAACAGCGCGGAAATTTTTCGGACATTTTTATTCCGAACTCGGCCGAGGCGATATCCGTCGAGGCGTGAATTATTCCGCTGACGTCCTCTCTGAAAAGTCGTGATATAAGCCCCTCGGGGTCGTCAAAGCGAGGGTCGTCATAGTGGGTGTGGGTGTCAAAAATTCGCGCTGTCTGCATTTTTAAAGGACCTCTTTTCGGTTGACTTAAAAGAAACCGTATGCTATAATAATATAAATATGTATGGGAGGCGGGAGCGAAATGAACATCACAAAAACTTACAGCGCCGAGGATATGAACGCCGTGCTTTCGGCGATGGTTTCGCCAGATGAAAGCGTCGTCGCGGCGGTATACTGCGCGTTCACGATCGCGGGCGCGGCGAGCCAGACTTACGCCAACGGCTACGTCGCCATGACCGACAAAAGGCGGATGATCGGCGTTAAATACGGGCTTTTTTCAAAAGAGCAGTTTTCGTTTAGCGGCGCCGATCTCTCGAAAATAAGGCTTCACGCCGCGATAATGGGCTATTCGGCCGACCTTATTTTCAAACCCGACGGCGGCAAAAAGGCAAGGCTTTGCTTCACCGTCGCAAGAAAGGTCGCCGGAAAGGGCTTCCCCGAGCAGGAGACGAACGCCGAAAGGCTTCGCGAGGAGCTTGAAGCGCTTGAACATGAAAATATGACGAGGTAAAAAGGAGTTGTTAAAAATGCTTAAAACGCTTTTCCCGAACGGCCTTAAAAAGGCGTTCACCCTCAGCTATGACGACGGCTGTTATGATGATATCAGACTTTTGGACCTGATGTCAAGATATAAAATCAAGGGGACTTTCAATATAAGCTCGGGAATCACCCGCCCCGAGGGGCAGGAGCCCTGCGGCCCTTGGGAGAGAATGTGCCCCTCGGAGCTTGAAAATTATGCCCGCGAGGGCGTTGAGGTCGCCGTTCACGGCGTTCGTCACCGCGATTTCACAAAAATCTCCGAGCCCGAGCTTATCTATGAGATAATGTCGGACAAGCAGGCGATTGAATCGACCTTTAAAACCGTCGTTCGCGGCGCGGCTTATCCTTACGGCAGCTTCAACGACCTGAGCGTTAAAACGCTTGCAAAATGCGGAATAAAATACTGCCGCACCGTCTGGTCGGATTATTCTCTCGAGCTTCCCGCCGACTGGCTGAGGCTTCGCCCGACCGCCCACCACAACGACCCGAAGCTGCCCGAGCTCCTTGAAAAATTTTTGAACGAGCAGCCCGAAAACCCGCGTATGCTTTATATCTGGGGTCACACCCCCGAATTTCGCCGCGACGGAAACTGGGACCTCATCGAGGATATCCTCAAAAAAGTCTCGGGGAGAGAGGATATATGGTTCGCCGAAAACATCGAGATCTGCGAATACGACCTTGCGGCGAGATCGCTTGAATACTCGGCCGACGGCAAGAGGGTCTATAATCCCACCGCGAAAAGGGTCTGGCTTGAGCTGCCCGACAAAAAGGCGCTCGAGGTCTCTCCGGGAGAGACAAAGGAAATTTCGCTTTGAAAAAACGTCACCTGCCCGAAAAACGGACAGGTGGCTTTTTTGCGCATTTTTATCAGAGAACTCTGACTCCGGTGACGCCCTCGATCTTTTCGATATCCGAGGGGGTGACGACGCCGGTGACGTCGAGCATCGTATAGGCCCAGTCTTTTTTGGACTTCGAGGCGATGTTCTCGATATTTCCTCCGCCGGCCGAGATGACGCCGGTGATCTGAGTGATTATCGAGGGGACGTTTTTGTGAATTACGCAGACGAGGCAGTCGGCGGTTTTTGCAAGCTCGCACTCGGGCAGGTTGACCGAGTTGACGATCTTTCCGGTCTCGAGATAGTCGATAAGCTGGCGGGCCGCCATGACCGCGCAGTTGTCCTCAGATTCGGGAGTGGAGGCTCCGAGGTGAGGCACCGCGACAACGCCCTCGACGCCGATGATCTCGTCGTTCGGGAAGTCGGTGATGTAAGCCGCGCACTTGCCGCTTGAAATCGCCGCAAGAAGGTCGCCCGAGTTGACGAGCTCGCCCCTTGCAAAGTTGAGAATCCTCACGCCGTCCTTCATCTTTGCGAGGCTTTCGGCGCAGACGGTATCTTTTGTATCCTTATTATAAGGCAGGTGCAGGGTGATGTAGTCGGCGCAGGCGTAAACCTCGTCGAGAGATTTCACTACGCTGACGCCGGGCTTGAGGTTCAAAGCCGCGTTGACCGAGAGGAACGGGTCGTATCCGACGACCTTCATTCCGAGGGAAAGCGCGGTGTTTGCCACCTTAACGCCGATAGCTCCGAGTCCGACGATTCCGAGCGTTTTGCCCATGATCTCGGGGCCCGCAAAGGCGGCTTTTCCTTTTTCAACCAGCTTTCCGACCTCGTCGCCCTTGCCTTTAAGGGTCTTGACCCAGTCGATAGCGGCGGGAATTTTTCTTGAAGTCATCAGAAGCCCCGCGATGACGAGCTCTTTGACGGCGTTTGCGTTGGCGCCCGGGGTGTTGAACACGCAGATACCCTGCTCCGAGCAGCGGTCAACGGGAATGTTGTTGACACCCGCGCCCGCTCTTGCTATCGCTTTAAGGGTCGGCGCGAATTCTTCTTCGAGCATATTCGCCGAGCGAACCATTATGCCGTCCGGCTCGGTCTCCATGTCGGCGACGGTGTATTTCGACCTGTCAAAAAGGTCGGTGCCGCAGGCGGCAATCTTATTTAAAGTAAGAATCTTATACATAGCAAATCTCCTTATGCGTTTTCGGCCTCAAATTTGCGCATGAATTCGACCAGCTTCTCAACGCCGGCTTTCGGCATGGCGTTATAGATGGAAGCTCTCATTCCTCCGACCGAGCGGTGACCCTTGATGTTGATAAGCCCCGCTTTCTTGGCCTCCGAAACGAACTTGGCGTCGGTTTCCTCGTTTCCTGTGACGAACGGAACGTTCATCAGCGAGCGGTCTTTTCCGTGAACGGTCGGCTTGAACAGCTTCGAGCCGTCAAGGAAGTCATAGAGCAGCTTTGCCTTTTCGGCGTTCAGCTTTGCCATGGCTTCAAGCCCGCCCTTTTCCTTTACCCAGTCGAGGACGAGGCCGAGGATATAGATGCCGTAGGTCGGAGGAGTGTTATACATCGAGCCGTTTTCGGCGTGGGTCTTATAGTTGAACATCGTCGGGGTAATGTCTCTCGCGTTGCCGATGAGATCTTCTCTGATGATAACGACAGTGAGACCCGCGGGGCCCATGTTTTTCTGAGCGCCGGCATAGATAACGCCGAACTTTGAGACGTCGACCGGCTCGGAGAGAATGGAGCTTGACATATCGGCGACGAGGGGAACGTTTCCGGTGTCGGGCAGCTCGGGGAACTTTGTGCCGTAGATGGTGTTGTTATAGCAGATGTGGAAATAGTCGGCGTCGGGGGTGAACTTTGACTTGTCAAGCTCGGGGATATAGCTGAAGGTCTTGTCTTTTGAGCTTGCGACGACGTTGCACTCGCCGTATCTCGAAGCCTCCTGATAGGCCTTTGTCGCCCACTGTCCGGTCAGAACGAAGTCGGCCTTGCCCGATTTGTTCATAAGGTTCAGCGGCACCATTGCGAACTGGCTTGAAGCGCCGCCCTGCAAGAACAGGACCTTATAGTTTTCGGGAATCTTCATGACCTCGCGCAATTTGGCCTCGACGGAATCGATGATAGCCTGATACTCTTTCGAGCGGTGCGACATTTCCATTACCGACTGACCGCTCTCGCCGTATTCAAGCATTTCGTCCGCCGCACGCTTTAAAACCTCCTCGGGAAGCATTGCAGGACCCGCGCTGAAATTGTATACTCTCATGATTATCTCCTCCGATATTTTGTGATTGTAATGATTATACTCCCTCGGCGCACAAGTGTCAACCTGTCAAAGACAAAAACTTTTAGCACAGTACAGCGCCGGATTTGTATGTTATGCTGATTCGCGGACTAAAGCACGCGCGCGTATAAACACCAAGAGCGCCCAAAAGGACGCTCTCAGTGCAAGAAGTGGTTTATACAATTACGATGATGTCAAAATTTAAGGAGAGGGAAGCGATTTTTCATCGCTTCGTCTATGAAATATATTGCCACAAAATCATGCAAATGTCAAGCGTTTTTTCGGAATTTCTCAAAATTTTCTAAATTTTATTTGTGATTTAAAGCCCAAATGCCCGGGCGCAGTGCAAAAAAGCTATTGACTTCTTTGGATTCGGGGGTTATTATAGTATATGTCGGAATTTTCAGATATGAATATTTTTGCAAAAATATACAGGCTGTAAAGGAGCATCGGTATGGAAAACACAGAAAAAAGCATGGCGAAGATAGTTGAGCTTTGCAAAGGCAGGGGCTTCATTTTCCCCGGATCGGACATATACGGGGGGCTTGCGAACACATGGGACTACGGCCCGCTGGGCGCCCGACTCAAAAATAACGTCAAGGACACATGGCGCAAGCGCTTTATTCAGGAGCGCAAAAACAGCTATGAGGTCGACGCCGACATTTTGATGCACCCGAGAGTTTGGGAAGCGTCGGGGCACGTCGCCAGCTTCTCCGACCCGCTTTTGGACTGCAAGGAGTGCAAGACCCGCCACCGCGCCGACAATCTCATCGAGGCGTTCGACCCGAACGCTCACGCCGACGCCATGACCAAAGAGGAGATGTTCCAATATATAAAGGACCATCACATTCCCTGCCCGAAGTGCGGCAAGCATAATTTCACCGATATCCGCGAATTCAACCTCATGTTCCAGACTTTCCGCGGGGTGACAAACGACTCAAAGAGCGTCATTTATCTGAGACCCGAAAACGCTCAGGGCGAATACGTCAACTTTTTGAACGTTCAGCGCACCATGCGCGCAAAGCTGCCTTTCTCGATCGGTCAGATCGGCAAGGCTTTCAGAAACGAGATAACCCCCGGAAACTTCACCTTCCGCACCATCGAGTTTGAGCAGATGGAATTTCAGACCTTCTGCAAAGAGGGGACCGACGGCGACCTCTATGAATACTTCAAGGCATATGGCAGAAAGTATTTCGAGGACCTCGGACTTGCGCCCGAGCATCTGAGATTCCACGACCACGAGAAGCTGGCGCACTATGCCAAGGCCGCCTGCGACATCGAGTTTTTGTTCCCGTTCGGCTGGGGAGAGATCAACGGCACCCACAACCGCACCGATTTCGACCTGACACGCCATCAGGAATACAGCGGCACAAACATGGGATATCTCGACCCCGAGACCAACGAGAAATTCATACCTTATATCATAGAGTCCACCTACGGGCTTGACAGAACCGTTCTCGCGCTTTTGTGCGAGGCCTATGACGAGGAGGTCATCGACGCCGAGAAAAACGACGTCCGCACAGTTTTGCACCTCAGCCCCGCCGTCGCCCCTTATAAATGCGCGGTGCTTCCGCTTTCAAAGAAACTTTCGGGCGGAGCGGAAAAGGTCTGCGAGCAGCTTTCAAAGCTGTTCATGACCGACTTTGACGAGACCGGCTCGATCGGCAAAAGATATCGCCGCGAGGACGAGATCGGCACGCCTTGGTGCGTGACTTATGACTTCGACTCGGAAAACGACGGCTGCGTGACGGTAAGAGACCGCGACAGCATGGAGCAGATAAGAATGCCGATAAGCGAGGTCGGAGAGTATATCAAGGCGCGCATCGGGTTTTAAACCGCAATTTTGCGGCGCAAAAAGTCAATTTTAAGCCCGAAAAGGGTTGACAAACGAAAATTTCGTGATATAATAGTTTAGGTAATAGTTTTATGAGAAAGGTTGGAATTGAAATTCCGACCTTTCGGCTTATAAAAGAAAACCGCGCAATAACGCTTTCGGAATTTCGGACAAAGGAGGAAAAAGCAGTGGCAGACAGTGCGACCGTCAAAAAAGTACGCGAGCTCGCAAAGCCCCTCTGCGACGGGCTCGGGCTGTTTTTGTGGGACGTTAAGTTTGAAAAAGAGGGCGCAAACAAATATCTGAGGGTATATATCGACAGCGACGAGGGAATATCCATCGACGACTGCGAAGCGCTTCACCGCCCGCTCGACAAGCTGCTCGACGAGACCGACCCGATAGCCGAAAGCTATATCTTCGAGGTCTGCTCGGCGGGGCTCGGAAGAAAGCTGGAACGCCCCGAGCACTTCGAGGTCTGCCTGGGCGACGAGATAAGGCTTCGCTTTATCCGCCCGAGAGACGGCGAAAAAGAGCTCGTCGGCACCCTTGAGGAATATCTCGGGGATTCGGTCGCGGTGGAGGTCGGAGGAAAACGTGAGGTCGTTCGGATATCCGACTGCGCATATATCAAGCTGAACGACGACGCGGATCTTTTCTCGGCAGAAAAAGATTCGGCTGAATGACAAATTATAACAGGGAAGGAATGTTTGCAAAATTATGAGCAAGGAAATTTTTGAGGCGCTTAAAGGCATAGAGCTTGCAAGCGGAGTGCCGGGAGACGTTCTTATTGAAAAAATCAAAAGCGGGATACTCAAAGCGGTCAAGAGGGATTATCCCGACACCGAAAACGTCAGGATAGACCTTGACCCGAACACCGAGACCTTTGAAATGGCGATCCTCAAAACGGTGGTAGACGGCGAGCCGAACGACCCCGCAAACGAGATCAGCCTTGACGAGGCCCGCACCCGCGACCCCTCGATCGCCGTCGGTCAGCAGCTTGAGATCATCCTCGACCCGTCCGCTTTCGGACGAGTTGCGGCAAGCTCGGCGAAGCAGTCTATCCGCTCGGATATAAAACAGTTCGAGCGCGACAGGCTTGTGGCCCAGTATCAGGACAAGGAGCACGAGATAGTTTCCGCGACCGTTCAGAAGGTCGAGCCCGGCACCGGAAACGCGATAATCACCATCGACAAGGACGAGGTCTATTTCCCACGCGTCGAGCAGATACCCGGCGAAGTCATCAGAGCGGGCGACATTATCAAGGTATATGTCGTGGGAGTCGTGAACCCCGACAAAAAGCCCTCGGTAAAGGTCTCGCGGACGCATAAGGATTTCGTCAAGCGCCTGTTCGAGATAGAAGTGCCGGAAATTTACGACGGCACCGTCGAGATCAAGGCTATCTCTCGCGAGGCCGGCTTGCGCTCAAAAATAGCCGTCGCCTCGAAAAACCCCGATGTTGACGCGATAGGCGCCTGCATCGGTCCCAAGCGCTCGAGGATATCGGCGGTCATGGAGCAGCTCGGCGGCGAAAAGATCGACCTTATAAGTTACAGCGAGGACGACGCCGAATTCATCGCAAAATCCCTCGCCCCCGCCGAGGTCGTGAGCGTCGAGATACTTGAGGGCGAGAAAAAGAGCTGCACCGTTATAGTCCCCGAAAACCAGCTTTCGCTCGCTATCGGCAACAAGGGTCAGAACGCAAAGCTGGCGGCAAGGCTTACGGGCTATAAGATAGATATTATCCCGCTCGGCAAAAAAGAGGAATGACATATCCCGCCCCGCACGGCTTTTTGCGCGGGGGAGGTTGAAAGGAAGAACGGCTGATGAAGCAAAGAAAGATCCCGATGCGCTCGTGCGTGGGCTGCATGGAATCGAAGCCGAAAAAAGAACTTTTGAGGATCGTGCGTTCGCCCGAGGGCGAGGTCAGCCTTGACCGGGTCGGCAAAAAGCCCGGCAGAGGCGCCTATATCTGCCCCGACGCGGAGTGCCTTAAAAAAGCGAGAAAATACAGGCGGCTCGAAAAAAGCCTCGAGACGGAGATATCGCCCGAGGTTTACGAAACGCTTGAAAAAGAGCTTGCGGAGGCGCACGATGGCTGATATAACGGGAACGCTTTCAATGTGCAGACGTGCCGCGAAGCTCATTTGCGGGGCCGACGAGGTAAAGTCGGCGTGCCAAAGAAAAACCGCGTTTTTGGTTTTGACGGCGAGCGATTTCTCGGAGAAGTCGAAAAAAGAGATTTCGCGGGTCTGCCGGAGGGAAAAAATACCGCTTTTAACTATCGCGGAGACGATGGACGATATCGGCGGCGCGATCGGCAAACGGTTCGGGGTCATGGCAGTGACCGATAAAGGCTTTGCCGGCGCGATAACAAAAAAGCTGAATCAGTGAATCGAACTTTCAAATCTAACTTTTAAGGAGCTATGCCTATGATTACAAAATATAAACTTTCCGACCTTGCCAAAGACCTGAAAATGACCGCCAACGAGATAATCGAGCTTTTGGCGGCCGAGTTCGGCGCGAAAAAAACCGGCTCGAGCCTCAGCCCCGACGAGGTGAATTACGTCTTCGAGGTTTTGACTCAGCGGAATCAGGTCGAGAGCTTCGACGGCTATTTTGCGGATAAGACCGCGTCGGCAAAGCCCGCGCCCAAAAAGAAGCCCGAGCCGAAGACCGCTAAAAAAGACGCCCCCGAGGCGGCGGAAAAGCCCGAGAAGAAAACAAAGCCCGCCGAGGAGCAAAAGGCTTCTAAAGAAGAGAAAAAGCCCGAGCCCGCGAAAAAAGAGGAGCCCAAGCCTCAGCCGAGACCGAGGCGCGAGGAGAAAAAGCCCGCCAAAAAGCAGGAGCACGGCGAGCGCCAGAAGTTGATTTCAAGCGGAAGCGGCGCGCTCAGCTCGGCGAACGAGAATCAGCGCGTGGTGGATACCCGCGGAAGCTACGTCAATATCGACAAATATAACGACCGCTACGACAACCTTGCCGACAACGGCCGAAAGGGCAGCGAAAACTATCAGAAAAAGCAGAAGCTGGTCCAAAAATCAAAGCAGCAGAAAAAACAGCAGCTTTCGACAAAGCGCGAGACCGAGGCCGAAAAGCTCCGCAGATTGGAGCTTGAACGCGCAAGAAAGCAGCAGTTAAGAATAACCATTCCCGATGAGATCACCGTCGCCGAGCTTGCCTCAAGGCTGAAAGTCACCGCTACCGAGGTCATCAAAAAGCTGATGGGTCTCGGAGTTTTCGCGGCGATAAACCAGACCGTTGACTTCGACACCGCGGCGCTCGTAGCCGAGGAGCTGGGCGCAAAGGTCGAAAAAGAGGTCGTCGTGACCATCGAGGAGCGCCTTATCGTCGATGAGGATGATAAGCCGGAGGATCTTTTGGAGCGCAGCCCGGTCGTCGTAGTCATGGGACACGTCGATCACGGAAAGACCTCGCTGCTTGACAAAATCCGCCATGCAAACGTCACCGCAACCGAGGCGGGCGGCATCACTCAGCACATCGGCGCTTACAGGGTGAACGTCAAGGGACGCGACATCACTTTCCTTGACACCCCGGGCCACGAGGCTTTCACTGCGATGAGGCTAAGAGGCGCTATGGTGACCGATATAGCGATACTTGTCGTCGCGGCGGACGACGGGATCATGCCTCAGACAATCGAGGCGATAAACCATGCGAAAGCCGCCGGCGTTTCGATAATCGTCGCTATAAACAAGATGGATAAAGAGGGCGCCAACCCCGACAGGATCATGCAGCAGCTCACCGAGCACGACCTTGTGGTCGAGGCTTGGGGCGGCGACGTTGTTTGCGTTCCCGTCTCGGCGAAAACCGGCGAGGGTATCGACGAGCTTTTGGAGAACGTGCTTTTGGTCGCCGACGTTTTGGAGCTTAAAGCCAACCCGAACCGCCTTGCAAAGGGCTCGGTGATAGAGGCGAGGCTCGACCGCGGGCGCGGACCCGTCGCCACGGTGCTCGTTCAGAACGGCACCCTCAAAATGGGCGATATCATCATCGCGGGGACCGCAGTCGGAAGAATCAGGACCATGACCGACGACAAGGGCCGTTCGGTGAACGCCGCAGGCCCCTCGGTGCCGGTCGAGATAACCGGTCTTGACGAGGTGCCCTCGGCGGGCGACGTTTTCAACGCAGTCGCCGACGAAAAGCTGGCAAGAGAGCTTGTCGAGCAGAGAAAGCAGGAGGCCAAGGAAGAGGTCTTCAAGCAGTATCAGAAGGTCACGCTCGACAATCTGTTCAGCCAGATATCCGAGGGCGAGATGAAAGAGCTTCCTATCGTTGTGAAAGCCGACGTTCAGGGCTCGGTAGAAGCCGTAAAGCAGTCGCTTGAAAAGATTTCAAACGACGAGGTGCGAGTAAAGGTCATTCACGGCGGCGTCGGAGCGGTATCGGAAAGCGACGTTATGCTCGCAAGCGCTTCAAACGCGATAATCGTCGGCTTCAACGTTAGACCCGATCCCGTCGCAAAGGCAAACGCCGAGCGCGACGGAGTTGACATGAGACTTTACAGGGTCATCTATGACGCCATCGAAGAGATCCAGACCGCCATGAAGGGTATGCTCGCTCCGAAGTTCAGAGAGGTCGATACCGCCCGCGTCGAAGTCAGACAGGTATATAAGATCACCGGCGTAGGCTCGGTCGCGGGGTGCTATGTTCTTGACGGAAAGATATCAAGAAGCGATCAGGTTCGGGTCGTTCGCGACGGAATCATCATCGCCGACGACAAGATGTCGAGCTTAAAGCGCTTTAAGGACAACGTCAGGGACGTTTCCGCCGGCTTTGAGTGCGGTATCACCCTTGAAAAATTCAGCGACTTCAAAGAGGGAGATATCTTTGAGGGATATATCATGAGCGAAGAGGCGAAATGATTTTTAAAGACTTAAAGCAAAGGAGACAGCCATGTCTGATTTTAAATCCGCAAGGCTCGCGTCGGATATTCAGAGGATAATCGGCGGAAAGCTCCGCGACCTTAAAGACCCGAGGATAAACGCCGAAAGACTGACGGTGGTTCGCGCCGACGTTTCAAAAGACCGTTCCGTCGCAAAGATATATGTTTCAAGCCTTGACGGCTTAGGCTCGGCCAAGGAGGCGGTCAAGGGGCTTGAAAGCGCTTCGGGACTTTTGAGGCACGAGATTGTTTCGGTGCTCGGAATAAGAAAAGCCCCCGAGCTCAGATTTATAGCGGACGATTCGGCGGAATATTCCGCGCACATCTCGAAAATGCTTAAAAGCCTGAACATTCCTTCAGACGACAAGGAGACGGACAGCGATGAAAATTGACACTCTTGAACAGCTTGCCGAAAAGCTGAAAAGCTGCGAAAACGTTACGATACTCACCCACGCCCACCCCGACGGAGACACCATAGGAGCGGGCTTCGGGCTTTGCTATTTTTTGAGAAGCGTCGGGGTTAAGGCAAACGTCAGAAATTCCGACGGCTTCCCCAAAAAATTCGATTTCCTCTATTATGATTACGCCGACGAGGATTTTGAGGAGCAGTGCGTTATTTCGGTCGACGTCGCCGACGCGAAGCTGCTCGGAGAAAACCTTGCGAATTATGCCGACAGGACAGATATCTGCATAGATCACCATTTTTCAAACAAGAGCTTCGCAAAATTCAGCTATATCGACGGCGGAAGCTGCGCCACCTGCCTTATAATCTATGAGCTTTTAAAGGTCATGGGCGTTAAGCCCGACAAGCGGATAGCCGACTGCCTTTATACCGGGATAGCCACCGATACCGGCTGCTTTATGTTCGAGGGCACCTCGCCCGAGGCTCACCGCGCGGCGGCCGACCTTATCTCGTGCGGGGCGAGCGCGGCCGCGATAAACCGCGAGATGTTCCAGATAAAGTCAAAGGGCAGAATTTTTGCCGAGATGCAGCTTATAAAAAATATGCGCTTCTCGGAGGATTCAAAGATTGCGCTGATAACGATAACCAACGACATTATGGATAAATTCGGCGTCGATAGGGCCGACCTTGACGGCTTTGCGGGGATACCGATCTGCGTCAAGGGCGTTAAAATCGGCATAACCCTTAAGCAGCAGCCCGAGAACCCCGAGCTTTTCAAGGCTTCGATAAGAACCGTTGACGTTGACGCCGCCGCCATCGCCGCAAAATTCGACGGCGGAGGGCATATCAGAGCCGCGGGGTGCAGCGTTCGCGGAACCGAAAGCGAGGCCGCCGAAAAGCTGCTTGCGGCCGCAAAAGAAGCCGTATGCTGAGCGGAGTTATAGCTATCGACAAACCCAAGGGCTTCACTTCGTTTGACGTCGTTGCGAAACTTCGCGGAATTTTCAAAGAGCGCCGAATAGGTCATTCGGGAACGCTCGACCCGCTTGCAACGGGCGTTTTGCCTGTGTTTTTGGGAAAAGCCGCAAGGGCGGCGGACATTCTGCCCGACCCGAAAAAGCGTTATACCGCCGGCTTCGCCCTCGGTTTTGAGACCGACACGCAGGACATAAGCGGAGCGGTCATAAAAACCGGCGGCAAAAAAATTTCCCGCGAGCTGCTTGAAGAAATTCTCTCCGCGTTTTCGGGGGAAATATCTCAGACCCCCCCGATGTATTCCGCCGTAAAGATCGGCGGAAAGCGCCTTTATCAGCTTGCAAGAGAGGGGAAAACCGTTGAGCGCCCCTCGCGGAGCGTTACGGTTTTTGAGATAAAGCTCGACGGCTTTGACGAAAGCCTGCAAAAGGGCGTTCTGAGCGTTGAGTGCTCAAAGGGGACTTATATCCGCACCCTCATCAACGATATCGGAGAGGCGCTCGGCAGCTTTGCCGCGATGACCTCTTTAAGACGGACCTATTCTCAGAGCTTCGATATTTCGGACTGCCTGAGCATAGAGGCCGTCGAAGAAGCCGCCCGAAGCGGCTCGGCGCAAAGCCTTTTGGCGCCGGTCGAGCGCTGCTTTGAGTGCTACCCGAAGATGCTCCTCGACCCATTTGCCGAGAAAAAATATAAAAACGGCGTTTTGCCCGCCGCCCCCGAAAGCCTTAAAAACGGCTTCGTGAGGGTGTTCGGCAGCGAGTTTTTGGGAATCTGCGAGGTATCGGACGGCGCGCTGAAAATTTACAGAAATTTCTGGGGAGATTGAAATGAGCCGGAAAAAAGCGGTGCTTCTCGGTCTGTTCGACGGGCTCCACCGAGGTCACATGAGCGCCGTCGGCGAGCTTTTGAAGCAAAGCGGAGAAAAAACCGTTTTCACCTTCGACTCGGCGACGATGACGACAAAGGGCCGCCGCGGTCTTTTGATGAGCGACGGCGAAAAGCGCGAAAGGCTTTGCACCCTCGGAGTCGATAAGGTCGTCTCGAAGGATTTTTCCGAGTATAAGGATATTGCGCCCGACGTTTTTGTGCGCGAGGTTTTGATAGGCCGCCTTGAAGCCGAGACCGTTATCTGCGGCGAAAATTTCAGATTCGGCAGGGGCGGAACGGCGGACGCCGCGCAGCTTTTTGACCTTTGCAAAAGCGCCGGCGCGAAAGCGATCATAGTCCCCACCGTTTTTGACGGCGGCGAGCCGATTAGCACAAGCAGGATACGCGCGCTTATCGAGGAGGGAAAGATCGGCGAGGCGAACCGCCTGCTCGGTTATCCCTATTCGTTCTCGGGAGAGATAATACACGGCGACAGGATAGGCACGTCGATAGGCATAAAGACCGTCAACATCGGCTTCGACCCCGAGCGTGCGCTGCCGAAAAAGGGGGTATACGCCGCCCGGGCCGAAATCGACGGAAAGGTTTATTCGGGGGTCACAAACGTCGGCACAAGGCCGACCGTTCACGAGGACGGAAAAATAGTCATAGAGACGCATCTTATTGATTTTGACGGCGACGTTTACGGAAAAAGAGCGACGGTATCGCTTCTTGAATTTTTGAGAGAAGAAAGGCGCTTCGGCTCGCTTGAAGAACTCAGGCAGACCGTTGCGAATGATATAAACACTGTAAAGGAGACTGTAAGGTTATGAACGAAGTAAGAACGAGGTTCGCACCGAGCCCGACGGGTTATCTTCACGTCGGAGGGCTTCGCACCGCGCTGTTTACCTATTGCATCGCCAAAAAGGCGGGCGGAAAATTTATTCTGAGAATAGAGGACACCGACCAAGAGAGATATGTCGAGGGCGCGAACGAGGTCATTTATCGCACGCTTCGAGCGGTCGGGCTTAACTGGGACGAGGGACCCGACATCGGCGGAGATTACGGCCCGTATATTCAGACCGAGCGCCGCGGGATATATAAAGAATACGCCGAAAAGCTGGTCGAGCTCGGCGGGGCATATTACTGCTTCTGCGACAAGGACAGGCTTTCCGAGCTCAAAGCCGTTCAGGAGGCTTCGGGCGTCAACCCGATGTATGACCGCCACTGCCGCAATCTTTCGCCCGAGGAGGTCAAAGAAAAGCTGGCCGCCGGAACGCCTTACGTCATTCGTCAGAAGATACCGCTTGAGGGCTCAACGACCTTCAGCGACGTGCTTTACGGCGACATCACCGTTGAGAATTCAACTCTCGACGACCAGATTCTCCTTAAGACCGACGGTCTGCCGACCTATAACTTCGCGAACGTCGTTGACGACCACCTGATGGGCATAACCCACGTCGTCAGGGGCAACGAATATCTCGCCTCGGCGCCGAAATATACCCTTTTATACAAAGCCTTCGGCTGGGAGGAGCCGGTTTATATCCACGTCGAGCACATCATGCGCGACAAGCAGCACAAGCTGTCAAAGCGCGACGGCGACGCGTCGTATGAGGACCTTATAAACAAGGGCTATCTTAGCGAGGCTGTCGTAAATTACATCGCGCTTTTGGGCTGGTCGCCAAAGGGAGAGAGGGAGATATTCTCGCTTCCCGAGCTTGTCGAGGAGTTTGACATCTCGGGGCTTTCAAAGTCGCCCGCGATTTTCGACCCGATGAAGCTGAGGGCGATAAACGGCGAGTATATCCGCGCGCTTTCGCCCGAAAAATTCGCCGAGTACGCCGAGCCTTACATCAGAAAGAGCTGCAAGGGCGATTTTGACCTGAAAAAGATAGCTTCTCTTTTGCAGCCGAGGACCGAGGTGCTGTCCGAAATACCCGAGCAGGTCGATTTCTTCGACGAAATGCCGAGCTACGACCTTTCGCTTTATGACAACAAGAAGATGAAAACCGACCGCGCCGCCGCCCTCGAGGTCCTCAAAAAGGCGCTGCCGACGCTTGAAAACCTCTCGGATTGGTCGCTCGACGGGCTTCGCGAGGCGCTTTTCGGGCTTATCGCCGAAATGGGCGTCAAAAACGGCTTCGTTCTTTGGCCGGTGAGGGTCGCCATAAGCGGAAAGCAGTTCACCCCGGGCGGAGCTCTTGAGATCGCCGAGATAATCGGAAAAGACGAAACGCTCAGAAGAATGAAGCGCTCGATTGAAATGCTCGAAGCCTGAACCCGAAAGCGAAATTTCACTTTGTTATAATTTTCCCATATCGGAGGGATGCTTTTAATGATTGAAGTAAAAAATCTGGTGAAGTCCTACGGCGACAAGCACGCCGTCGCGGGGATCAGCTTTAAAGCCAACGACGGAGAGATACTCGGCTTTTTGGGGCCTAACGGCGCCGGAAAGTCAACGACGATGAACATTCTGACCGGCTATCTTTCCTCGACCTCGGGCGAGGCTTATATCAACGGCCACGATATCCTCGAAGACCCTATCGCCGCAAAAAAAGAGATAGGATATCTCCCCGAATTTCCGCCGCTTTACCTTGACATGACGGTCAGGGAATACCTCTATTTTGTTTATGAGCTTCGCGGGTGCAAGCTGCCGCGAAACACTCACCTAAAAGAGATTTGCGAGCTCGTCAAGATAGACAACGTTTTCGACCGAAGAATAAACAACCTCTCAAAGGGATATAAACAGCGCGTCGGGCTTGCGCAGGCGCTTGTCGGAAACCCGAACGTTCTGATACTCGACGAGCCGACAGTCGGACTTGACCCGAAGCAGATAATCGAAATAAGAACGCTCATTAAAAAGCTCGGCAAAAACCACACCGTCATTCTTTCGTCGCATATCCTCTCCGAGGTCCAAGCGGTATGCGACAGGATCATAGTCATAAATCAGGGAAAGATAGTCGCCGACGACACCGCCGACAATCTTTCAAGGCAGCTCACCGCCGACCACAAGCTGATTGCGCGTATCGACGGACCGAAGGACGAGGTGATAAAGCTCGTTCAGACCATTCCCGGGGTCGTTTCGATAGTTGCGGATCTGCAGCGCGAAAAGGGCGTTTGGGAATATAACATCGAGGCGGTCGAGGGAACGGATATCCGCCGCGAGCTGAACCGAAGGCTTATGTCGCGAAACTGGTATATCCTCGGGCTGCGTTCAAGCGAGCTTTCCTTGGAGGACATCTTCCTGAAACTCACGATGGGCGAAAGCGTCACCGAATTTTTGGCGGATAAGGCTTCCGACCTTGAGGAAAATTATGAGGAGGCGGAAAAATGACTGCGATCTTAAAGCGCGAAGTCAGAGCATATTTTGATTCGCTCATCGGATATATTTTTCTGACCGCTTTCTTTGCGGCTTCCGGAGTTCTTTTCAGCGTGACCTCGCTCCAGTTCGGCTCGACCGACATGAGCGGAATGTACGCCTCGCTGTTTTACATTCTTTTGGTGCTGATACCCATTCTCACGATGCGCACCCTTTCCGAGGAAAAGCGCCAGAAGACCGATCAGCTTCTTCTCACCGCCCCGATAAGCCTTTCGGCGCTCGTTATCGGAAAATTTTTGGCGGCGATGATAATTTACGGCCTCGGGGTTTTGATGACCCTTGTTTATGCGATAGTGATATCCTTTTTCGGCGCGGTCTCATGGCTCACCGTAATAGGAAACGTCGTCGGGCTGCTTTTGCTCGGCGCGGCTTATGTCGCGGTCGGAATGTTCGTTTCGTCGCTCACCGAGAATCAGGTGATAGCCGCTATCGGAGGCTTTGCCGCAATGCTGGTGCTTTATCTTATCGGCACGATAGCGCAGATAGTTCCGATAAACTGGATAGCGAATATCCTTGCGGGGCTTTCGTTCTCGGCAAGATATAACCCGTTCACCTACGGAGTATTTGATTTTTCAAACGTTTTGTTCTTTATAAGCGCAACGGTCGTCTTTCTGTTTCTGACCGTCAGAGTGCTTGAACGCCGCAGGTGGTCCTGAGGAGGTGCCAAAGATGAAAAAACCCGATTTCAGCATCAACAAGCGCCGCCTCAAATACGGCTCCTTCGCGACCGCGCTGACGGTCTTCGTTATCGCGGCGATAGTTCTTGTGAACGTAGTGGCAACGCTGCTTTTCGACCGCTTCCCGATAACGCTTGACCTCACCGCGGGAAGCATCTATACCGTTTCGGACGAGACCGCGGAATATATCGAGGGCATCGACGTTCCGGTTTCGATAACCGTTTTGGCGACCGAGGAATCCTATCGCTCGATAAGCGCATATGCTTCTCAGTGCGCCGAGCTGCTCAAAAATTACACTCAGCACAACCCGGGGATAACGCTGAGATATATAGATATGCTTTCAAACCCCGAATTTGTCGCCAACTATTCGCAGGAGCTTTCAAACGGCGACATCATCATTGAGCCCGACGACGGAAAGCACGAGCGAGTAAAGATCGTCTCGCTGACCGATATAATCGTCGTTCAGGACGAATACAGCTATTACCTCGGAAACACCTATGTTTCAAACTACGGGGCGGACAGAATTCACACCATGCTCGCTTCTTACGGGCTGATACAGTCCTCGAACGCCGAGCAGGCGATAACCTCGGCGATAATGACCGTTACCGATTCAAACCCGATAACCGTCTCGGTTTTAAGCTATCCCGGCGCCAACGAATCCGACGTTTCGGGGCTTACCGACCTCATGGACGCCAACGGCTATGTCATCACGAGCACCGATATTCAGTCGGACGAGCTTGACGACGACATCGACCTTATAATAATCCCCGCGCCAAAGATCGACTACTCCACCGCCGAGATAACAAAGATAGAGAATTGGCTTCAGGGCGGCGGGCGGCTTGAAAAGGATATGATCTATGTCGCCTCGGTCGAGCAGGGCCGCACCCCGAACCTTGACGCGCTGCTTTATAAATACGGTGTTACCGTTGAATATCAGGTCGTTCATGAGACCGCGAGCCAGCGCTATTCGGGATATGACACCTATACCTATCAGGACATAGTGACCGAAAACGAGGACTATCTTACCGACGTCACAAACCTTTCAAGGCCGGTCGTAGTTCCCGACGCCAGAGCATTGAGCCTGAGATTTGAAAACGTCGATTCGACTTACAGCTGCGAGCCGCTCATCGCTTCGGCCTCGTCGGCGGTATTAAAAGATATGTTCGACGATTCGGAGGATTGGACCCCCGCCGATTCCGAGCAGCGCGGCAGCTTCACCACCGTCGCCATCGGCAGGCAGAAAAAGATCAATCAGGACACGCACATTTCCACCTTCACAAACGTCATAACCTTCGGCTCCGACCTCATGCTGAATTCGCTTCTCACAACGCGATCTTCCTTCAACAACGGCGATTTCATAATCAGTATGCTTAACGAGGTCACCGGCAAGTCCGAGGGGATAACCATAAAGCCCAAGGTCGTCAATTCGGGAATGTTTGACATCACCGAGGCGCAAAACCGCACCCTCACCCTTGTCTTTGCGGTGATAATCCCGGTCGCGGTGCTTGCGGTCGGCACCTTCGTTTGGATAAGAAGGAGGCATAAATAAATGAGCAAGCGCCTCAGATATCTTCTTGTCATCGGGGTTTTCATAATCAGCATGGCGATAGTCCTTACGGTGCTTTTGCTGACCCAGCCGAAGGACGAGGAGGAGAGCTCCGATTCCTCGACCTCGGCGACGATTTCGGTTTTAAGCTATGATCGAGACAATATCGCCACGATGACCATCAAAAACGAGAACGGCGAGTTCACGATAAGAAACGGCGTTTCGGGCTTTGTCATCGACGAGTATTCGGGCTTTCGTCAGAATTCGACGACGATGGGCGCCGCGGGTCGCTGCGTAACCTCGCTTAACGCTCAGGCGCTCGTCGAGGAAAACGCTCAGGACCTTTCAAAATACGGTCTTTCGAGCGATTCTCCCAAATCGAGCGTGACAGTTACCCTTAAAGACGGCACCTCTTATACCGTTTACTTCGGAGACGACGCCCCCGACGGCGACACGCGCTATTTCCGCCTTTCGGATTCAAACACCGTTTATACCGTCGGGCTGAATTCCTCGGGCTATTTCTACTATAAAGCCGACGACTTTTTAAGCCTTATCGTCACCGATGAGCTGACTAACAACAACACCGCGCCGACACTCGATCACCTTGTCATCAAAAGAAAAGACCTCGATTATGACGTCGAATTTGTCGATGACAGCAAAAACTATGACGCGGACGAAATTGCGGCGGCTTCGGCGCAGGTCATGATCTCTCCGGTATACGCATATCTTGACATAACGAACTCCACCGCGATAATGTACGGCCTTTGGGGGCTGACGGCCTCCGACATCGTAAAGGTATATCCGACCGAGGAGGATTTTGAGACCTACGGTCTTAACGACCCCTTCTGCGAGGTCATTCTTGACGCCGAGCTTCAGCGCTATCATCTTAGAATAGGAAACGTCGCCTCTTACACCCTCGACCAGAACGGCGAGGAGACCACCGACCCCTATGAATACTACTGCTACTATGACGGTATCGACATTATCTATACCTTCACTTTAAGCGAGATACCCTTTGCGAATTTCATGCCGATAGACATCCTTTCGCCGATGATGACCTCAAACTATGTCCTTGCGCTCGATTATATCGACATAGAATATTTCGGCGACGATCCCGCTTCCTATTACTTCGAGCTTGAATCCGACATCGAGGCCGCCGAGATGCTTTCGGGCACCCTTAACGGCGAGGATTTTGACACCGAGGAGTTCAAATATCTCTATCAGTTCATTCTCAAATGCCCGATCGACGACCTTTACTTCGACGAGCCCGGCGAGAATAATCCCCTCGTCGCAAAAATACACTTCATGCGCGACGACGGCGCCGAGGATATCTTGGAATTTTACGATATCGGCTCAAACCGCGTCTGCGTCAAGCTGAACGGGCATCCGTCGTTCAGCCAGCCGATAGGATATCTTAAAGTTCTGCGCCAAAACCTCGACGTTTTCGCCGACGGCGGAACGAGGGACGATCTTCAGGAAATTTGGTAAACTCATCTTTTTAAGGAGGATATAACATGGCAAAATACTTTGAATACAAGGGCCTGCCGCTTGTCCGCAAGGGCGGAGAGATCTATTACGGCTCGATGGGCGACCCCGAGGTCGTTATGATGCAGCTTGCCGGCAAAAAAACCGTCGGCGGCGTCGAAGTCGCTACAAAGGTCCAGCTTTACCGAATGTTGACCGACGAGAGCGTGCCGGTCATGCAGAGAATAACCAAGACCGCGGTCAAGCCGAGCCTCTTTGAAGCGCTCGATTTGGCGTACGACTGGATAGGTCAGAGGGGCTGAAAACTGATAAAAACAAATCCCGCCGAGGGCTTCCCCAAGGGCGGGATTTTTTGTGTTTTACAGAGCGTATTTTTATTTCTTTGTTGAAAAAGATGTTGAAAGTGTTGATAAAACGCTTGGTTACGTCGGCAAAAAATAAAAAACCGGGCGAGTTTTCAACAACCCGCCCGGTTAATGCATTAAACTATTACTCGCGGAAATATATCAACCGCTAAAATGCTGTTGACATATTCTCAGCCCATAACGACCTCGACCGTGTGCTCGGTGCCTTTTTCAAACACCGGCAAAACGTTTCCGCTTATGCGAACGCCGTCGCAGACGATGGACTTAACCCCCTTGCAGACGTTCTGAGGATTTTTGACCGAGACGTTATATCTCGCTCCGCGGAAAAGCCGCGAGACCTCAAAGCCGTCCCACTCGGAGGGGATAGAGGGGTCGATGCGAAGCCCGTCGTAATCGGGCGAAACGCCGAGGATATACTGCGATATCGCGACGAAATTCCACGCGGCGGTGCCGGTCAGCCAACTGTTTTTGGCCTCGCCGAATTTTTCCTTCGGGGCGTCCTTTCCGGCGATCATCTGCGCATAGACGTAAGGCTCGGTCTTGTGTATCTCCGAGATGTCCTCCAAAAAGGCGGGGGCGATTTTCGAGTAGTATTCAAAAGCCCTGTCGCCGTGTCCGACGAAAGCCTCGGCGCAGATTATCCACGCGTTGTTGTGGCAGAAAATTCCGGCGTTTTCCTTATATCCTCCGGGATAGGTGGATATCTCGCCGTATTCGACGTAATACCTTGTGAAAGCGGGCTGATTCAGAACGAGACCGCGCTCGCAGCTTAAATATTTGTTGACGCTTTCAAGCGCTCTGAGGTCGGCGCCCTGCTTTTTGCCGAGGCCCGAAAGCACCGCGAAGCCCTGCGGCTCGATGAAAATTTTGCCCTCTTCGTTTTCCTTTGAGCCGAGCTTTCTGCCGAAATCATCGTAAGCCCGAAGGAACCATTCTCCGTCATAACCGTCCCGCATGACGGCCTCGGCCATTTCGTCAACGGCTTTTTTCGCCTCCTCGGCTTCGGCTTCAAGTCCCTCGTGCAGGCATAATTTTATATATTCGGGAACAATAAAGGTGAACATACACGCCACCAGCACCGACTCGGCCACCTTGCCGTCCTTTGAGGTCGTGGTCTGAAAACTCTCGCCCGAGACGGTCGAGAAGCAGTTGAGGTTGAGGCAGTCGTTCCAGTCGGCGCGCTGAATAAGCGGCAGACCGTGAGGCCCGAGGTTTTGCGCCACCCTGCGAAAGCTCATCGTCAGGTGGTGCATGAGAGTTTTTGCGAGCGCTTGATCGTTGTCATAAGGCACCGATTCGCCGAGGATTCCGTAGTCGCCGGTCTCCTTGATATACTGCGCGACCGCAAGTATCATCCAAAGCGGGTCGTCCGAGAAGTTTCCGCCGATCTCTCCGTTGCCCTTTTTGGTCAAAGGCTGATATTGGTGATAGCAGCTTCCGTCGGGCATCTGGGTCGAGGCGAGGTCGATAATTCTTTCCCTCGCCCGGTCGGGGATTTGATGAACGAACCCGAGGAGGTCTTGGTTAGAGTCCCTGAAGCCCATTCCTCTGCCGATGCCGCTTTCAAAATATGACGCCGAGCGCGACATATTAAAGGTCACCATGCACTGATACTGATTCCAGATGTTCACCATGCGGTCTACCCGCTCGTCGGGGGATTTTACCGAAAACTGCGAAAGCAAGGAATCCCAATAGGCTTTTAAGCTGCAAAGGGCGGCGTCGGCTTTTTCGGGAGAATCAAACCTTGAAATAAGCGCGTGGGCGCGGGCTTTGTTTACCGTTCCGTCGGGGTTGAATTTTTCGTCAAAGGGGTTTTCGACGTATCCGAGAATAAAGACTATCTCCTTTTCCTCGGCGGGCTTTAAGGTGATTTCAAGGCGGTGCGAGGCTATCGGCGACCAGCCGTGAGCGTGAGAATTTCGCGCTCTGTCCTCAAAGACCGCGTCGGGGCGGTCGAAGCCGTTGTAAAGCCCGAGGAATTCGTCGCGGTCGGTATCGAATCCCGAGACGCTTTCCGAGCAGTGATAGAACGCATAGTGATCGCGGCGCTCACGATACTCGGTCTTATGATATATCGTCGAGCCCTCGATCTCGACCTCGCCGGTGCTGAAATTGCGTTGGAAGTTGGTAGAATCGTCGTTGGCGTCCCAAAGGCACCATTCGATGAAGCTGAAAAGCGAAAAGCTCTTTTCCTGCCAGCCGGTGTTCGTCAGCTTGATTTTATGTATCTCGCAGTCGGCGTCAACGGGGACAAAGAAGGTGATCTCGGCTTTGAGGCCCGCCCGTTCTCCCGAAATAACGGTATAGCCCATTCCGTGACGGCAGGAATAGCTTTCGAGCTCGCGCTTGACGGGCGACCACGACGGACACCAGACGTTTCCGCCGTCGTTGATATAAAAATACCGTCCGCCCATGTCTATCGGCGCGTTGTTATAGCGGTATCTCGTGATTCTTCTGAGCCTTGCGTCGCGATAGAAGCTGTAACCTCCCGCGGTGTTTGAGATCAGTCCGAAAAATCCGTTCGACCCGAGATAGTTTATCCAAGGATAGGGCGTTTTCGGGCTTGTTATGACATATTCTTTGTTTTTGTCGTCAAAATATCCGAATTTCATAAGTATACCTCCCGCAGAAAATAGAATACGCATAAAGCTATGATAAGTATACAATATCTTTGATAATTTGTAAATAATTATTTTTTGATTTTCTTTTGCGGCGGTATAAAGCGGAGAAGATCAGGCAAAACTATAAACGACCGATCGCTCGGGTCGGTACTGTACTTTTACAAGCCTTATAAATAAAAGGGAACCCTGATGTTGAAAGGAAGGACTTAAAAAGTGAAAATACTGGATAGAATCGCGCTTTTTCTTCTGATCGTCGGCGGCGTGAACTGGGGTCTGGTCGGAATTTTTGAGTTTGACCTCGTCGCCTATCTGTTCGGCGGTTCGGCGGGTCTGATCTCAAGGATCATCTACGTTGTGGTCGCGCTCTGTGCGATCTGGTGCGTATCGCTTTACTTCAGAAATTCAAGGCTGATAGAAGAATAAGCATAAAAAAGGGCCCCTCCGAGGGGCTCTTTTTATGAGATGTCACTGTATGATTTTCACGCCGTCGTCGCAGTTTAAAGAGCGGCTGTCTAAGCTCTTGCAATCAGATATGTCAAGCTCGGTCAATTTGTTGTAACCGCAGTCAAGATATTCCAGCTCGGTGCATCCGCTTACATCAAGCTCGGTCAGTTTGTTGAGCGTGCAGGTAAGATGCCCAAGATTTGTACATTTGCTCAGATCAAGCGCTGTCAAACCGTTTTCCATGCAGTCGAGCTCTCTCAAATCTGCACATTCGCTTATGTCAAGCACCGTTAAACTGTTGCTTCTGCAATCAAGCTCTCTCAAACTTGTGCATCCGCTCACGTCAAGCGCTGTCAAACCGTTTTCGCGGCAAAGAAGGCTCGTCAGTTCCGTACACATACCCACATTAAGCTCGGTTAAACTGTTGTTATTGCAGGAGAGATCTTCCAACTCCGTACATCCGCTTACATCGAGCGCTGTCAAACCGTTATTGGAGCAATAAAGGTATTCCAGCCCCGTACATTTGCTTACATCAAGCCCGGTCAGCTTGTTAGTGCTGCAATTAAGGAATGTCAGCCCTGCGCATTGGCTCACGTCAAGCTCGGTCAAATTATTGTTATTGCAGTCAAGGTATGTCAGCTCCGCGAGATTTCGCAGGTCAAGCTCGGTCAAACTGTTGACGCAGCATTCAAGTTTTCCCAGCTTCGTGCAGCCGCTTACATCGAGCTTGGAAACGCCGCAGTTAATGCACACGAGCTCAACCAACTCGGTGTTTTTGCTTAAATCAAGCTCGTCAAACGCGCAGCTCTCTTTGAGGGTCAAGGTCTGAAGATTCGTAAAATATTCTATGCCCTTTAAGGAGCTGATGGGCTCCTCGAGATCTTCATCTCTTATTTCAATATCGCTTATTTTGATTTTGCTTACGGCTGAAAGCTCCTCTTCGCTCAGCTCCCCGTCGCCGTTTAGGTCGAAGTTGTCAGAAACATATTCTCTGAATCTAATATCGGGAAAGTGCTTTTCGTTGATTTTAACGCTGCCGGTTTTGCCGCATGAGCTCATCATGGCCGTTATCAGCGCGGCGGCAAGCAGAAATGCGCATATTTTTCTCAGTGTTTTCATATTACCTCTCCTTTCCGCTTTCGCGGTGAATAATAAAAAGTGCGCAAACGTCGATAAAAATATTTAGTTATGCGGCAAAAATATTATATCATAGGTGAAAAATAATGTCAACAATGATGCGCCGAGGAGTTAGAAGATAGAAATTAGAGGATAGAGGATAGAAGATAGATTTCTGACTTCTGTTTTCTGACATCTGTTTTCTGACTTCTGTTTTTTGCTGTCTTGACAAACTCGCAATAATCAGTATAATATTAAGGGTGCGCAAAAGCGCCTCAATAGAACCGAAAGGAAGATAAAGCCATGTCTAAACCCTACCTGATAACTACCGCGATCGCCTATGCGTCAAAGCTGCCGCACGTCGGCAATATGTACGACCATGTGTGCGCCGATATGATTGCGAGAACGAAGCGAATGCAGGACTATGACGTTTTCTTCCTCACCGGCACCGACGAGCACGGCCTTAAAATCGAAGAGGAATCGAAAAAGCGCGGGATAACCCCGAAGCAGCACGTCGATGATATCTCGGCGGCGATACGCTCGGAGATAGACGGCCTCAACGTCAGCTATGACAAATTTATCCGCACCACCGACGAGGAGCACGAAAAATGCCTCCAAAAGGTCTTTGATAAGCTCTATGCTCAGGGCGACATCTATAAAAGCGAATACGAGGGCTGGTATTGCCTGCCCTGCGAGAGTTTCTTCACCGAGGTACAGCTTAAAGACGGCCGCTGCCCCGACTGCGGCGCCGAGGTCAGAAAAACCAAGGAGGAAGCCTATTTCTTCAAGCTCTCGAAATATCAGAAGCAGCTTGAGGATTTCTTTGCGGAGAACCCCGATTTCATTCAGCCCGAAAGCCGCAAAAACGAGATGGTCAACAACTTTATCAAGCCCGGACTTCAGGATTTCTGCATCACAAGGACCAGCTTCAAATGGGGCGTTCCGGTCGATTTTGACCCGAAGCATATAATCTATGTCTGGATAGACGCCCTCAACAACTATATCACCGCGCTCGGCTTCGACCCCGAGAACCCCTCGGAGAACTATAAAAAATATTGGGATAACTGCGTTCACGTCATCGGAAAGGACATTTTAAGGTTCCATTCGATCTATTGGATCGCGTGGCTCATGGCGCTCGGCGCAAAGCTGCCGAAGCAGATATTCGCACACCCGTGGCTTTTGTTCGGCGCAGACAAAATGTCGAAATCAAAGGGCAACGTCATCTATGCCGGAGAAATGGTAAAGCGCTTCGGCTCCGACGCTACGAGATATTATATGCTCTCCGAGATGCCCTTTGCGGCCGACGGCTCGATAAGCTACGAGACCTTCATCGACCGCTATAACACCGACCTTGCGAACACCCTCGGAAACCTCGTCAACCGCACCGTCGCTATGGTAAACAAATATTTCGGCGGAGTCGTCGGTTCGCCCTCGGATAAAAACGAGACCGACCTCGACCTTGAGGCGAAATGCCTTGAGACCGCGAAAAAATTCATTTCGCACACCGAGGCTTACCGCCTTGCCGACGCCGTTGACGACGTGATATCTTTAGCGCGCCGCGCCAACAAATACATCGACGAGACCACCCCCTGGGCGCTTGCGAAAAACGAGGCCGACAAGCCGAGGCTTCAGACCGTTTTGTATGAACTCATCGAGGCGATACGCTTTATCGGCATTCTCTGCTCGCCGATAATCCCCGAGACCGCCGAGAAGATCCTCTTGCAGATAAACACCGATATAAACACCCTTGAAACGCTTTCGGCTTTCGGCGGATATGTCGCCGGAACGAAGGTGGGCGAAGCCGTGCCGCTTTTTGCGAGGATCGACAGCGACAAGGTGCTTTCCGAGCTCAACGCCGAGGTAGAGGCGCTTAAAGCAAAAGCCGCCGCCGAGGCTGCCGCAGCCGAAGCCGCAGACTCGGCAAAGCCCGCTCCTATCGCCCCCGAGATCACCATCGACGATTTCTTCAAGGCCGATCTTAGGGCGGGAAAGATAGTCTCCTGCGAAAAGGTCGAGAAGTCTAACAAGCTGCTGAGAATAAAGCTCAACGACGGCTTCGGCACAAGACAGGTGCTTTCAGGCATCGCGAAATGGTATTCGCCCGAAGACCTCGTCGGCAAAACGGTGATGTTCGTCGCGAACTTAAAGCCCGCAAAGCTGGCGGGCGAGCTCAGCGAGGGAATGATCTGCGCGGCGGATATGCCCGACGGCTCGGCAAAGGTCTGCTTCCTTGACGACAGCGTTCCGGCAGGGGCGAAGATCAGATAAATGAAGCTCGTTATCATCATCGGCGGAGGGGCCTCCGGAAAGATGACGGTCGGGCAGGAGCTTTGCAGGATAACCGGGCTGCGCCTTTTTCACAACCACATGACGATAGACCTTGTAACGCAGGTCTTCGGGCGCTATGACTCCGAGACGATTTTGGCGCTTAGGCGGACGGTTTTTGAAAATTTCGCGAAAAGCGATAATTACGGGCTCGTTTTTACCTATATCTGGGATTTTTCATCGGCAAAAGACGGAGAATATATCCGCGGCGTGAGCAGGATTTTTGAGGAAGCGGGCGCGGAGGTTTATCTTGTTGAGCTTGTCGCAGACTTTGAGGAGAGGCTTAGGCGCAACCGAACCGAGAACCGACTTTTGAACAAGCCGGGCAAGCGCGACGTCGATTTTTCCGAGGCGCTGATATATGACGAAAAAACCTGCCGTATAGAGAGCCTCCCCGGCGAGACCGGCTTTGAAAACTATCTCAGGATAGATAACACAAACCTGCCGGCTTCCGAGGCCGCAAGGCAGATAAAAGAGTATTTCGGGCTGTAAAGTTCAATACAAACAGTATTATTTTAAAAGGATTCAACTTATGGTATATTATACAGATGATAAAATCACGGTTCGCGACATGGACGAGCGCGACCCCGAGGTTTTTGCCGAGGGCGAGCGGGCTCAGGGCTGGGAAGCCGACGAGTCGAAGCTCAGAAAGCGCCTTGAAGAAAGGGCCGAGGGCAGAGCTATCTGCCTCGCGGCCGACTTTTGCGGCGAGCCTGCGGGCTATGTCAGCGTTTACCCGAAATATGAGCACGGCGCGTTTGCGGGTCGGCTCCCGATGATCGTGGATTTTGCGGTGCTCGAAAAATTTCGCAGGCGCGGCGTCGGCGGAAAGCTGATGGACGTCGCGGAAGATATCGCGGGAAGATATTCGGACGAGGTGGGGCTCGGCGTCGGGCTCAACCCGGGATACGGCAGCGCTCAGCGAATGTATTGCAAGCGCGGGTATCTCCCCGACGGCAGCGGCGTTTGGTATCGCAACAGCGTTCTCGGAGAATATGAGAGCTGCTGCAACGACGACGATCTGGTGTTGTATTTTTCCAAAAAACTCGGCGGCAAACCTTGACCGCCGACATCTGTCCGTAGCTCAGTGGATAGAGCAATGCGCTCCGACCGCATGCGCGCAGGTTCGATTCCTGTCGGACAGACCAAAATAAAGACCACCCTTGCGGTGGTCTTTATTTTGGTGTCGGATAGGTTGAGAAGCTGCGCCCAAAGCGCCTGCGAAGTTGGGAAAATCTCGAAAGCACGGAAGCGGCAACGGTTTTTAATGTGCAAAAACCCGAGCGCTTTGCATCGCATGGACGCACTATTTCTCCGAGAGCACGAGGGGGTCAAAGCTCAACGTCGATACCTTTTTATATCAAGAAAGTCGGGCGAAGGCGGAAGTCTGCGCAGCAGACCCGAGGCAAAGCCGAGGCGACTTCGCGGAGGCGTCGTGACGGCAGTTATCTTTTTTGCTTTGTAACGGCGACGCCTTGGTTACGATTCCTGTCGGACAGGCTGAGAAGCTGTGCCCAAAGCGCCAGCGGAGTTGAGAAAATCTCAAAAGTTCGGAAGCGGCAAAGATTTTTAATGCGCAAAGGCTCGAGCGCTTTGCATCGCATGGACGCACTATTTCTCCGCGAGCATAGTGAGCCGGGGCGTTGAGCGGGTAAAAAGGTATTCAATCATTCCCTCTCACGAGGTAATGATTTCATACTATTTTAAGTCACCCCACCCCCGCTATGTTGCCTGCGGAGAGGAACACATATCGAAGCCCCCGCCCCTCGAGGGGCGGGGGCGGGTTCATTTGTCCCTACCCGTAGAAAGCCTGACGGGGGTGGGGTGACTAAACGATAGTATCCATATTTTCCGGCAGAGGAAAATATGGATACCTTTTCTTCTGCGCCATGTCTCTGAACGCTCCATGCGCACAAAAGCCCCGCAGGGGCGCCACGCACAGAAGCGGGGTTTTGTCCAAGAGGACGAGCCGCCGATTCGACATGGCGGCGAAGCCAGATTGGTAACAAAACCCGCTTATCTTACCCGCTCACGGGGGCAACATAAATACCTTTTAATCCCTTGCCCTCTCCGCAGAACGTATGGCGCCTCGCCCTGCGCTTCACCCTTTGATCGCTTCTTTTGCGTGGGCGATCCACTCGCCGATCTCGCTTTCGGGGGTGACGAGCCCGTTTTTGCCGAATTCAAGGCGCAGACCGCTGAAAAGCATGGCGCCGCGGGTCTCTTTTCTCATGTCCGAGATGGCGTGCCCGGGTTGCCCCGCGTGGGTCTGAAAAGGCAGGACAGTTTTTCCGGCAAAGTCGGTTTGGCGCATAAAGCTCAGCACCGCCGGCGCCATGGTATACCACCATGTCGGCGTGCCGACGACTATGCAGTCATAGTCCTTCGGATCGTGCGCGAGGGGCTTCAGCTCGGGGCAGAAGCCGCTTTCGGCTTCGCGCTTTCCCTGCTCGACGGCGGCTTCGTAATCCTCGGGGTAGGGCGTCTTTGTTTCAAGGCGCTCAAGATCTCCTCCAAACTCCTCCGCGAGTCTTTTTGCAACGCTTTCGGTATCCTTTCCCGAAAGAGAATAATAAACGACCAATGTTCTGGACATTTTTTCCGCTCCTTTCAAAAGCTCTGCTTCAATTTTAAATCTTTGCGCAAAAAATGTCAAGGCATAACGGAAAATGAACATTTTAAGAGAAATCCTGCAAAATTTTTGCATTATGCGGGTCTCACACCATTTGACGGCACAATTTATGAATTTTTGTATATTATTTTATGCAAAATCGGGTTGACACTGCTTTTTGAATATGTTAAAATAACAATATCTCACTTTATAGCATGAAAGGAGCCGCCATGAAACTCAAGATCGACGAACAGTACAGAAAAGCGCTCGGAAGCGAGATCGTCAAAAACAACAGGATCGACCCGAAATACTATTCCCGGTACGACGTCAAACGCGGGCTCCGCAACGCCGACGGCACCGGCGTTGTCGCGGGGATCACAAACATCTGCAACGTCCACGGATATGTCATGAACGAGGGCGAAAAGCAGAATATTGACGGCGAATTATATTACAGAGGGTATAATATCAACGATATTATAAAAAGCGTAGAAGCCGACGAGCGTTTCGGCTTTGAGGAGGTAGTCTATCTTCTTTTGATGGGGCGACTGCCCGAGGCCGAGGAGCTTCGCAATTTCAACGCGGCAATTTCACGAAACCGCGAGCTGCCCGACGGATTTTTTGAGGATATGATCCTCAAAGCCCCCTCGCGCGATATCATGAACAAGATCGCAAGGTCGATACTTGCGCTTTATTCCTATGACGATTCTCCCGAAACGAAAACGCCGGAGGACGAGCTTTTGACCGCAATCTCGATAATCTCGAAGCTGCCGGTTATCGTCGCCTCGGCTTATCAGGTCAAGCGCCGGTTCTTTGACGGCAAAACGATGTATATGCACCAGATCCGCCCCGAGGAATCAACCGCCGAAACGCTGCTTTCGCTTCTTCGCTTCGACCGTGAATTCACTTTTGAGGAAGCCCGCCTTTTGGACCTCATGCTGATGCTTCATGCCGAGCACGGCGGAGGAAACAACTCGGCGTTCGCCTGCCGCGTGCTCACATCTTCGGGCACCGACCCCTATTCCGCATATGCCGCTGCCGTCGGGGCGCTGAAAGGCCCTTTGCATGGCGGCGCCAATCAAAAAATCCTCGAGCAGCTCGACTATCTCAAAGCCAATGTACGAAATTGGCAGGACGAGGGCGAGATACGCGATATGCTCAGAAAGATACTTCTCAAAGAGGCGGGAGACCGCACCGGAAAGCTGTACGGCATGGGTCATGCGGTATACACCCTTTCCGACCCGCGCGCGGTGATACTTAAAGCCGAGGCGAAAAAGCTGGCCGCGGGGACCGATTACGAGGCCGAGCTGGGGCTTCTTGAAGCCGTCGAGCGCAACGCTCAGGAGGTTTTCACCGAGGTCACCGGCAAGGAGAAGACCCTTTGCGCAAACGTCGATATGTACTCGGGCATCTGCTATCGAATGCTGAAAATTCCCGACGAGCTTTGCACGCCGATGTTCGCAACGGCTAGGATCGCGGGCTGGTCGGCTCACAGGATAGAGGAAAGGCTGACCGGCGGGCGTATAATCCGTCCGGCGTACAAATCTATCAGCAAGCCCAAAAACTATTCGGCGGTATAAAGCATAAGTTTGCAAGAGTATCCGCTCAGAACACATAAAATTAAAAGTTTTCGCTCAAGCCTTTTTTCAAAAGGCTTGCGAGAGTCCGGAGGCGAGCAGCCTCCGGTCGCAGCCCGCAGGCTGCGAAAGCCTTTACAGCGTGCGCTCCGCAAGGGGTGAATTAAAAAAACAATCCGGTGGATTGTTTTTTTAAGAGGGGACGCCCTGCAAGAGAGGGCGTCCCCTAAACATTGCGCTTCTGATACCACCGCCAAGACTTCCCCCAAAATTCTTCTCTGCTCGGGCGCTCACGAATGTGTTCGTTACGTCCGTATCAAAGTTTCCAAAACCGCTTGAAAAATTGAATTATATGTGATAAAATAAGATAGGTATAGCCTATCTTATTTTTTGCATTCCTTTCGGGAGGTCTTTTGATGCGGAAGCTGGCGCTGTTTCTGATATGTCTGCTTTTAAGCGGCTGCCAAGCCGTGACCTTCTCGGTTGACAGCCTTTTGAGCGCGCCCAATATTGCGGACGAGCAGTCGGCGATATATAACGCGCTGATAGAAAGCGCGGGGCGGGGAATAACGCTCGTTTACCCCAAAAACGGCGACTTTCGCTCGGCATTCATTCTCAAAGACCTTGACGGAGACGGCTCGGAAGAGGCGATAGCTTTTTATTCGGTGAACGCCGTCGCGGATTCGAGCGCAAAGGCCGCTGTTTTGGACCGGGGCTCGGACGGAGACTGGTATGCGATGTATGAGCTTGCGGGCGAGGGCAGCTCGGTCGATAAGGTCATGTTCTGCGGCGGAGATATGATCGTCGGCTATTCCTCTCGGGAATATGAGGACAGCGTCGTCTGCCTTTACAGATATACAAACGGCGTGTTAGAGCTCGGCTATGCGAATTTTTACACCGTTTTGGAGATGAGAGACATCGACGGCTGCGGAGAAGACGAGATAATCGTCGTCAGCCGCAGCGGCTACGGCGTTTCGCTCGACGTTCTGAAGTCGGGCGGAAGCGAATATCAGAGCTATGTCATGGGGATCGACGCCGGAGAACCGTCGGTCGCCTCGTGCAGCTTCGGGCAGCTTGACGGAAAGACCGCGATGTATCTCGACCTGCCGCTTGAAGGCGGGGGAATTTTCACCGAGGTCGTCGTTTTGGGAAACAGGGGGCTTTCCTGCCCGATATCCGAAAACGGTCTTAGGGTCCAGACTCAGCGGCCTGCGGGATATCTCTCATGCGACTATGACGGCGACGGGGTCGTTGAAATTCCGGTCGTAAGCGCTTTCAGAGGCTATGAATCGGCCGAGTGGAACGACGCCGAGCACCTTGCGACGATGCTTTCGTTTGATCCGAGCGACGGCGAGCTCAAGGCAAAATCGAGCGCATACTATAACGCCGCCGACGGTTACATCTTCACGATACCGAACCGTTGGCTGAACATGGTCACCGTTATGAAAAACGCGGCGACCGGCGAGGTAACCTTCTATCGCTTCGACCCCGAAAAGGGAGATATAGCCGACATGACCCCGCTTGTCAGCTTTGTGAGATCCCAAACGGGCGACAGCGTTTATCCCTCTCAAGGCTATACCGAGATATCCGGCTCGGAGACGGCTGCTTATTATTACCGCACCGAGGCCGAGGCGGGCGAGCCGCTTGTGCTCACCGCCGACGAGATTATAAATAACTTTCATATGATCGCATAACGATTCGGAGATGATGACATGAAAAGAATACTTGTCTGCGAGGACGAAGCCTCGATCCGCGAGTTTGTTGTTTTAAACCTCAAAAGAAGCGGCTACGACGTCGTTGACGTCGGCTGCGGAGAAGACGCCATCAAGGCGTTTGAGGAGCAGAGCGGAAACTTCGACGTTGCCCTGCTTGACATTATGATGCCCGGTATCGACGGCTTTGAGGTCTGCAAAAGGCTGAGGCAGATGTCGGGAAAGGTCGGAATAATAATGCTTTCGGCAAAATCTCAGGAGATGGACAAGGTCAGCTCGCTGATGATGGGCGCCGACGATTATATCACCAAGCCGTTCTCGGTGACCGAGCTCGTCGCAAGAGTTGACGCGGTTTGCAGGCGGGTGAACATGAGCGCCGACCGCCCCGCGGATTTTTCCGGCACGATAAAATCGGGGCCGTTCACCATTGACATGAAGAGCAGAACGCTTTTCAAAAACGGCGCGCCCATCGACCTAACTCAGGTGGAATATCAGATAATGGAATTTTTCCTGAAAAACCAGAACACCGCGCTCGACAGAATGAGTATTCTGCGCTCGATCTGGGGCGACAGCTATTACGGCGAAAAGATCGTCGATGTGAACATAAGGCGCATAAGAATGAAGATAGAGGACGAGCCGACCAACCCGAAGTATATAACTACTATCTGGGGCTACGGCTATAAGTGGTGCGATCAGGAGGAGCAGATCTAAGTGACCGGTTTCGGCTTCAAAAGGTCTATAACAATGAGATGGGCGCTCAACACGCTCGGACTTGTCATAGTCATTTTGCTCGCCGTCGAGATCATGACCCTTTTTTTGGCAAGAAACTACTATCTCAACACCGCCGAGCAATATCTCGTCTCGCGCATGGATTCGATAAGCGCGGCGCTTTCGAGGTTTACCGGCGAATCGGCATATCGCTCGGAGGTCAGAAACATCGTCGAGGGCTTTTCAGAAAAAGAGCGCTTTGAAGTCATGGCGCTCGACCAAAACGGAAAGGTAACGCTTACAAGCTCGGGGTTTCAGCCCTCGAACTGGCTTAAAGCCGACGATTTTTTCGGAGCTAAAAATTCGCCCGACGGAGCTTTTAAAACCGACGCTACGCTTGCAAACGGCGAGCACGTTCTCTGCTATACCGTGACGCTTCAATCGGCGGTGCCGGAATACAGCGCCATGAGAATAATGACCTCGCTCGATTCTATCGACGCTCAGATGAGGCAGATAGCGATAATACTTACCGCCGTCGCTGCGGTGATAGTTATTTTGATGCTTGCCTCGGGGCTTTATTTCGTCAAGTCGATAGTTTTGCCGGTCAGAGAGATAAGCGATATCGCGAGGGGCTATGCCGAGGGGGACTTCTCGCGGAGAATCGAAAAGACCAACGACGACGAGCTCGGTGAGCTTTGCGATTCGGTAAACTATATGGCGGAGGAGCTTGAAAACACCGAAAAGATGAAAAACGAATTCATCTCGTCGGTCTCGCACGAGCTGAGAACGCCGCTCACGGCTATCAAGGGCTGGAGCGAAACGCTTTATAACATCGAGGACGACCCCGAGACCTTCAGAAAGGGAATGAGGGTCATCACCGGAGAGACCGAGAGGCTTTCCGAAATGGTCGAGGAGCTTTTGGACTTCTCAAGAATTCAGGACGGGCGGTTCACGCTCGTCAAAGAAACGACGGATATTCTCGCCGAGCTTGGCGACGCGGTGCTGATATATACCGAGCGCGCAAAAGAGCTTGGCGTTGAAATAGAATATTACGAGCCCGAGATGCTGCCCTTCGTTTACGGCGACGCGTCGAGGCTCAGGCAGGTTTTCATAAACATAATCGACAATGCGGTCAAATATTCAAACGCCGGCGGAAAGGTCTTGATCGAAGCGTTCGCCGAAAAAGGCGACGTCGTAGTTTTGATCTCGGATAACGGCGTCGGAATTTCGGCGGAGGACCTTCCGAAGGTGAAAACAAAGTTTTATAAGGCAAATCTCACCCGGCGCGGCTCGGGTATCGGGCTTGCGGTCGCAAACGAGATCGTTGAAATGCACGGCGGAACGCTTCTTTTGAACAGCGAGCTCGGAAAAGGCACCACGGTCAGAATATCTCTGCCGGCCGAGGAAAAGTGAGGATTCTTTGAAAGGAGAAAAAATGGCTGATAAAAAAACATTCAAGACCCAGATAGGCGGTCAGGCGCTTATCGAGGGGGTTATGATGCGCGGACCCGAGGTCGAGGCGATGGCGGTAAGGCTCCCGAGCGGAGAAATAGACGTCGAGCAGTGGGAGCTCAAGCCCGCGAAGTGGTATAAAAAAGTGCCGTTCATTCGCGGCCCGTTCAACTTTGTAGGTTCAATGATAGACGGCTATAAGTGCCTCTCGAAGTCGGCCGACAAGTCGATGCAGGGGGCCGAATCTGAGCAGCCCTCGAAGTTTGAAAAATGGCTGACCGATAAATTCGGCGACAAGCTGATGAATTTTGTGATGGTGATAGCTTCGGTCTTGGGCGTAGCTTTGGCGCTCGGGCTTTTCATACTCGTCCCCGCGACGATAACAAAGATGATCTCAAAATTCGTCGAGCTTCCCGACATTGCGAAAAACGTCATCGAGGGGCTTATCAAAATGGCGGTGTTCATCGCCTATATCGGTCTGACCGCGCTTTTGAAGGACATAAGGCGCACCTATGAATATCACGGGGCCGAGCATAAGACCATCGCCTGCTATGAGGCCGGCGAGGAGCTTAACGTTGAAAACATCAAAAAGCACAGCCGCTTCCACCCCCGCTGCGGAACGTCGTTTATGTTCCTCGTTCTGTTCATATCTATAATAGTGACCTCGGTCTTTCACATTCAGTGGGGCAACCTTTGGCTGAGGGTTCTTTGCAAGCTGCTGATACTTCCGGTCATCGTCTCGGTGGCATATGAGCTTATAAAGCTCGCCGGGCGGTATGACAATATTTTAACAAAGATAATCTCGGCGCCCGGGCTTTGGATACAGCGCCTTACCACCCGCGAGCCGGACGATTCACAGATCGAGTGCGCGATAGCCTCGTTTTTGCCCTGCATACCAAAAGAAAAGGGCGCGGATAAGTGGTGAGCCTTGCAAAGCGGCTTGAAGAGCGGCTTTCGGCGATAACCGAGGACTCGCGATTCGAGGCGAACGTGCTTTTGGAGACGGTTTTCGGAAGGGATTACAGGCTGTCGGCGATAAAGGGCGGCTTTGAGCCGAAAAAAGAGCAGCTCGAGCGGCTTTGGCAGCTTGCCGAGAGAAGAATGTCGGGCGAGCCGCTTCAATACATCGTCGGCGAGTGGGAGTTTTACGGCATAGATCTAAAGGTCGCCCCGGGGGTTTTGATCCCGAGGCAGGACACCGAAACGCTCGTAGAGCTTTCACTCGAGCTGATTAAAAATATCCCCGAGCCGAAGTTAGCCGACCTTTGCGCGGGAAGCGGCTGCATTTGCGCCGCGATATTCTCAAAAAGACCCGACGCGAAAATTTTCGCGGTCGAGCTTTACCCGAAAGCCTATGAGATACTCTGCGAGAATATTTCGCGCTTCGGGGGCATAACGCCGGTCTGCGCCGACGTTACCGACAAAAAAATCGCCGAGCGCTTTTCGGGGCTTGATCTTTTGGTCTCGAACCCGCCTTATCTTAACGCCGAGGAGATGAAAAATCTTCAGCCCGAGGTTCAAAAAGAGCCCGAGACCGCGCTTTTCGGCGGAGAGGACGGGCTTGACTTCTACCGCGCGATACCGAATCTTTGGCGCGGCTCGCTCAAAGACGGCGGGCATATAGCATTTGAGATCGGCGCGGCGCAAAAAAACGACGTCTGCCGGCTGCTCGGCGCTTCGGGGTATAAGGATATATCCTTTAAAACCGACGCCGCCGGAAAGGATAGGGCGGTATATGCGAAAAAATGAGTCCGCAAAAACGGACTGCAATATAAAAGTTAAAAATATCATTTCATAAACGGAGGACAGAAAAATGGCAGCTAAAAAACAAGCCGAAAAAAAGGCGGTGCCTTTGGCGCTTCAGACAAAAGAGGAGAAGAAAAAGGCGCTTGAGACCGCGATCCAGCAGCTTGAAAAAACCTACGGCGCGGGCGCGGTCATGCGGCTCGGGCAGACCAAGACCCTAAACGTCGAGGCGATATCTACCGGCTCATTAACGCTTGACATGGCGCTCGGGATCGGCGGCGTTCCCCGCGGAAGGATCGTTGAGATATACGGACCCGAGAGCTCGGGAAAAACGACCGTCGCGCTTCACATCATCGCCGAGGCTCAGAAGCTGGGCGGAGAGGTCGCTTTTATCGACGTCGAGCACGCCCTCGACCCCGTTTATGCCGAGCAGCTCGGAGTCAACATTGATTCGATGCTTGTTTCTCAGCCCGATTCGGGCGAGCAGGCGCTTGAAATAGCCGAGGCTTTGGTGCGCTCGGGCGCTATCGACGTTATAGTGTTAGACTCCGTCGCCGCAATGGTCACAAAGGCCGAGATAGACGGCGAAATGGGCGACACTCATGTCGGTCAGCTTGCGCGCCTGATGTCTCAGGCGATGAGAAAGCTGACGAGCGTCATCTCGAAATCGAACTGCGTGGCGGTCTTTATAAATCAGGTTCGCGAGAAGATCGGAGTTATCTACGGCAACCCCGAGACCACCCCCGGAGGAAGAGCGCTGAAATTCTATGCTTCGGTTAGAATTGAAGTCAGAAAGGGCGAGCTGCTCAAAAACGGCTCGGAGCCTATCGGCAACCGCACAAGGTGCAAGGTGGTCAAAAACAAGGTCGCCCCGCCTTTCAAAGAAGCCGAATTCGATATGCTTTACGGCAAGGGCATTTCGCGCATCGGCGAGATCGTCGATATCGCGACCGACCTCGATATAATCCACAAATCCGGCGCATGGTTCAGCTATGAGGGCAACAAGATAGGGCAGGGCCGCGAAAACACCAAGGAATTTTTGCAGAACAACCCCGAGATGAGAGCCGAGATTGAGGAGAAGATTTTCAAAAACCGCGACGCCGTCGTTATGGCGACTAAGAGCTCGAGAAAAGACGCCGAGCTTGACCGCGCCGCCGAGGCCGCCGCTTCGGTCTCAGAGGGTCACCCGCAGTCGGTGGTCGTAGACGCCGAGGACGATTTCGAGGAGTTTACTCCGGCGACCGATGAGTGATTTTAAGATCGAAGGCGTCTCAAAATTCAAGGGAGACACCCTGCGAATAGACTTCGACGGGCATGAGCCGATTTTTATAAACAGCTCGGTGGCATACGACCTTGGGCTTTGCGAGGGCAAGTTTTTATCGGAGCAGGATATCGAGGCTGCGGCGCAAAGAAACGACTATCGCCGAGCCCGGGAGCGAGCGCTTTATCTTTTGGACGAGCGCGACTACGGCTATGCGGAGATGTTCAAAAAGCTGTCGCCGAATTATTCCGAGGACGTCTGCTATGAGGTCGTGAACAACCTCTCCGAGCTCGGGCTTATCGACGACAGAAGATATGCGAAAAAATGCGCGGAATATTTCATCGTCACAAAAATGCGCGGAAAATATCGCGCCCGCGAGGAGATGCGCCGCCGAGGAATACCCTCGCGCCTTATCGACGAAGCCCTCGAGGAATACGACGAGGGAACGGTCGAGCGGATAACCGAGCTTATCTCAAAAAAATATTTTCGCAGGCTCGGCGAGGAGAACGGCTTTAACAAGGTCAAAGCGGCGCTTGCAAGGCAGGGCTTCTCGTTTGACGACATAAACGCCGCGCTCAAAGAATTTGAAGAGGAGTGAAAGAGATGCCTGTTCGTGTCGGAATGGTCTCGCTCGGCTGCCCGAAAAATCAGGTGGACGCCGAGCACATGATCTATAATCTCCGCGAGGAGGGCTATGAGATAATCCCCGACGCCGCGCTTGCCGACGTTGCGGTGATAAACACCTGCGGCTTCATCGAAAGCGCAAAGCAGGAGGCTATCGACACCATTTTGGAGTTCTGCACCTTAAAATCCGAGGGCAGGATCAAGGCAGTGATAGTTACCGGCTGCCTCGCCGAGAGATATAAGACCGAGATACGCTCAGACCTTCCCGAGGTGGACGCGGTCTTGGGCCTCGGCGCAAACGAGCTTTTGGGCGAGGTGATAAAAAAAGTCATTTCGGGCGAGAACGTCGATATGTCGGGCGACAAGTATTCGCTTTTGATAGACGCCCGAAGGATAGTCTCGACCGAGACGTTTGCCTACCTTAAAATAGCCGAGGGGTGCGACAATCACTGCACCTATTGCGCGATACCCTCGATACGCGGAAAGCTGCGAAGCCGAAAGATAGAAAGCGTCGTCGCCGAAGCGGAGTGGCTCGCAAAGATAGGTTATAAAGAGATAATCCTTGTCGCGCAGGACACTACGGTCTACGGTCTCGACCTTTACGGCGAGCCGAAGATATGCGAGCTTTTAAAAAGACTCTGCCGAATCGACGGCTTAAAGTGGATACGAACGCTTTACAGCTATCCCGAGAGGATAACCGACGAGCTTATAGACCTCATCGCGACGCAGGAGAAGCTGGTAAAATATCTCGACATACCCATTCAGCACTGCAACGACCGTATCCTCAAAAGAATGAACCGAAAGAGCACAAAGGCCGAGCTTATCGGGCTTATCAAAAAGCTGCGAGAACGGGTGCCGAACATCGTTCTGAGGACCACGCTCATCGCGGGTTTTCCGGGAGAGACCGAGGAGGAATTCGAGGAGCTTTGCGAATTTGTGAACGAAGCGCGCTTTGACCGCCTCGGCTGCTTCGCCTATTCCTGCGAAGAGGGAACGCCTGCGGCTTTGCTCCCCGAGCAGCTTGACGAGGAGGAGAAGCGCCGCCGCGCCGACATAATAACCGAGACGCAGATGCTTATAAGCGACCGTCTCAACCAAAAGCGCCTCGGAGAGAACGTCGAAGTCGTCGTCGAGGGGTGGGACAGATACGCGGAGTGCTATTTCGGCCGCAGCGCCGCCGAAGCGCCCGAGATCGACGGAAAAATTTTCTTCACCTCGGCCGCCCCGAGGGCTGTCGGAGAATACGTCAATGTTCACATCGACGACATAATGGATTACGACCTTTTGGGGAGGGTGAGCGAATGAATCTTCCGAACAAACTGACTTTACTGCGAGTAATACTTATACCGATTTTTGCGCTGTTTCTTCTCTGGCAGTTTACAAAATGGAATATTTTGATAGCGCTTCTGATTTTTGCGGCGGCCTCGCTGACCGATATGCTTGACGGGCAGATCGCCCGAAAGCGCAACCTGATAACCGATTTCGGCAAATTTTTAGACCCTCTTGCCGACAAAGCGCTGGTAATGGCGGCGCTCGTCGCGTTTGTCGAGCTCGGCTGGTGCTCGTCGGTGCCGGTGATGATAATTTTGTTCCGAGAATTCATGGTCTCGGCGCTTCGGCTCGTCGTCAAGTCCGACAACGGCATAGTCGTCCCCGCGGGGTGGTTCGGAAAGATCAAAACCGCATTCACCATGCTTTCGCTGATAGCGATACTTCTTCTTCGGGGAATAGAAGCCCTCGGAGCCGAGCTACCGTTTATATATCAGATTTCCGCGGCGCTCGTCTGGATATCCGCCGCGCTGACCGCAGGCTCGGGGCTTCAATATCTCAAAGCCTATTGGAAAGCCATCGACCCGAACAAATAAGGAGAAGCAAAATGGCAAAGAAGGAAAGAAAGATTACTCCTGCCGAAAAGGCGCGAAACGAGATTTTTCTCAGCGTGAGCGATAATATGGCCGAAAACGGCTTCAAGCGTACAGACCTCACCATCGGAGCGGTAAAGGCGAACGTTCTGTCGCTGGTTGTGATGCTTCCGTTCGCGTTGGCCGCGCTGATAATTTTCTTCGCGGTGAACCCGGTGGACGGGCTTGAAACATCTTCAAATCTGAAAAAATATCTGCTGCTATTGCTCGGAATGATTATTCTTGCGGTTATTCACGAGGGTATCCACGGGCTCGTCTGGGGCGCTTTTGCCGAGGGGCACTTCAAAGCGATTCAGTTCGGCGTAATCTGGTCGTTGCTTACACCATACTGCGCCTGCTGCTCGCCGCTTAAAAGGTGGCAGTATGTGCTCGGCTCGGCAATGCCGACGCTTGTTGTCGGTTTCGGACTTGCCGCCGTCTCGACGGCGCTGGCGGACCCCTTGATGTTCGCGCTCGCCGAGTTGATGATCTTTGGCGGCGGAGGGGACTTTATAATCATCTGCAAAACGCTGGCGTATAAAAGCGGTGGGGGAGAGCTTTGGTTCTATGACCACCCCTATGAATGCGGCGTTGCTGCTTTTGAAAAGCAATAAAAGCAAACTCATCGGTTATCTTGGGAGGTTACACTATGAAAAGATTTTTATCGCTGTTTATGATATTCGCGCTCGCGATATCTTTTTGCGCCTGCGGCGAGGAGGATGCGCCGGCTTATGTTCCGAGCAACACCCACGGCGACGCCGAGACCCCTGCCGAAAGCCTCAGCATGGACGACCTTTTGTCTCAGATGGGCATCGGCTGGAACCTCGGCAACACGCTTGACGCGCCCGAGGGCGAGACCGCTTGGGGTCAGCCCGTGACCACAAAAGAGATGATAGATAAAATTCACGAGCTCGGCTTCAACACCATTCGCATACCGACCTCGTGGGGGCTTCACACCTCGGGCTCGCACGATTATATCATCGACGAAGAGTGGTTCGAGCGCGTTGAGGAGGTAGTGAACTATGCCCTCGACAACGATATGTTCGTGATCTTAAACTCTCACCACGACAACGACTTTTATTACCCCTCGCGCAGGCACGAGGAGAGGACCTATGAATACATCGAGAAGATATGGACTCAGATCGCCGAGCGCTTCAAGGATTACGACCAGCACCTCATCTTCCAGTCGATGAACGAGCCGAGGCTTACCGACACCAACTATGAGTGGTGGATAGACTATAACGATCAGGACTGCCTCGACGCGCTTGAGATAATCAGCAATTGCAACCAGAAATTCGTTGACGTCGTAAGGGCCTCGGGCGGAAGAAACGCCGACAGATTTTTGCTTTGCGGAGTATACTGCGGCTCGGGCTATTATTCTCTGCAAGAGCCCTACGTTCTGCCGACCGACACCGTTTCGGGAAGACTTCTCATATCGGTCCACGCCTATACGCCTTATGACCTTGCGATGAACGGCGACAGAATGGATATTAAGAGTTTTGATAATGCCGCGAAACGGTCTATCGACGACGTTATCGACAAAAACTATGAAAAATTCGGCAAAAACGGCGTCGGCGTCATCATCGACGAAATGGGCATCACCAACAAAAACAACCCCGACGACCGCCGCGCTTGGGCGGAATATTACGTTGCAAAGGCTAAAAGCCGCAATCAGGTCTGCGTTTGGTGGGATAACGGAAACGTCGTCGCCGGAAGCGAGGCGTTCGGGCTTTTCGACCGCGCAAATCTCAGAATTTTCCCCGAGAGCGAAAGCGCTTACGAAGGGCTGATGGCGGGGCTCGAGGCTCCGCTTGAGGAATAGACCGCGCCGAGCACAATGCTCGACCTGCTTTTTTCAGAAAGTGGCGTTTTTTATGGACAAAATAATTTCTGAGCAGCTGATCAAAAAAATGCGCCTTGGCTGGAACCTCGGCAACACCCTTGACGCGCCCGCCGGCGAGACCTCGTGGGGCAATCCCGTCACGACGAGAGAAATGATCAAAAAAATCCACAGTCTCGGCTTCGAGACGCTTCGCGTCCCCGTCTCGTGGCACCGGCACCTCGACGAGGATTTAAACATCGCGTCCGAGTGGCTTGACCGCGTGAACGAGATAGTCGATTACGCCTATGACGACGGAATGTACTGCATTCTCAACATTCACCACGACGACGCGCGTTTTCAGCCGACCGCCGAGGGCTTCGAGGGCGGCTCGCAGTATATAAAAGCTGTCTGGGGACAGCTTTGCGGGCGCTTTGAGGACTATGACGAACGTCTCATCTTCGAGGCGATGAACGAGCCGAGGATAATCCGAAGCAGATATGAATGGCACCTTGATTTTTCCGAAAAGGTCTGCCTCGACGCATTAGAATACATCAATCGTTATAACCAAATCTTCGTCGATACGGTGCGCTCGACCCGAAAAAACAACATCTCGCGCTTTCTGATGACGCCGTCCTATGCCGCCGCGCCGCACCACGCTTTCATACCGGCGTTTCGCCCCGCAAACGACCCCGCCGATCGCCTCGTGATATCGGTGCACTCCTATTCGCCGATCGAGCTCAGCCTGATGCCGAACCCCGCGGTGACCGAGTTCACCCCGCAGGGCGAAAAGGAGCTTTCGGACATTTTTGAGCGCCTGAACAGGTGCTTCGTCAAGAAGGGGCTGCCGGTCGTCATCGGCGAAATGGGAATGCAGGACAAAAACAACCCCGACGACAGGCGCCGCTGGGCGGAGTATTTCGTCTCCGAGGCGCGAAAAAACGGAATGCCCGTCGTCTGGTGGGACAACGGCGGCCGCGATTTCAGGCTTTTCGACCGCCGCTCGCTCGAAGTCTATGAGAGCAGCAAATGCGTCCTCGAGGGGCTGCTTGCGGGATTGAAATAAAATCATATTGCATTACAATAAATCAAAAAATCCGAGGCGCAGTCCTCGGGTTTTTCTTAGCACGAAAAAATTCAGAGCAGCTTTATCATCTCAAGATAAGATAGCTCGGAGAAGCCGCATTTTTCATAGAGCGAGACCGCCGGAGCGTTTTCACGCTCGGCTTCAAGCCTTATGACGCAGCCCGAAAACTGCTCGGAGAGATATTCAAAAAGCGCCGCGCCGACGCCTTTTCGGCGGTGCTCGGGCAGAACGTAAAGGTCCTCGACCCAGACGCAGGGTTTGCCGAATTCGGTCGAGAAGCTGTGCGCAAGCATTGAATAACCGGCGATTTTGCCGCCCTCCTCAAAAATCAGTCCCTCAAGATATGGGCCGCCCGAGAGGCAGGCCGCAACGTCCGCCTCGAAGATATCCTCCGAGCCGTTTGAAAGCACCGCCGGCGAAGCGTAAAAGGTGCGCATCATAGCCTTGACCGCATCGGCGTCGCCGCTTGTCATTTTGCGAATTTTTACCATTTTTGCCTCACTTGTGATATTTTGCGCCCGCCGAAATGCTCAGCGCGCGATAGATCTGCTCGAACAAAATTACTCGGGCAAGCTGATGAGGAAAAGTCAATTTTGAGAGCCCGAGCCTAAAGTCGCAGGCGCGCTTTATCTCATCGGAAAGCCCGAACGAGCTGCCTATAAAAAAGTTTACCGTTCCCGCGCCTCCGACGGCCGCCGCCTCGATTTTTTGCGAGAGCTGCTCGCTTGAAAGCTGCGGCGCCTCAACGCAGAGCGCAACGCTGAAAGTGACTTTTTGCGCGATATACGGCTCCATCAGCTTCGCCTCTCGCGAAAGCGCCGAGGCTATTTCGCCCTCGGTCGGCTTTTGAGAGAGCCGCGCCTCCGAGAGCTCGATCACCGAAAACCGACAGTAGGCCGCAAGGCGTTTTTGATACTCGGCGCAGGCCTCACGCCAATAGGATTCTTTGAGCTTTCCTACGCAAATAACGTTCACCGCGAGCATTAAAACACCACCCCGAGCCCCTGAGTTTCGACCGGCGCTATCGTTAAAACGTAGTCGCGGTTTTTCACAAAATCCTCCCCGAGAGTGCGTAAAAGCGTGTTTTCCGCGACCCGTGGGGTGTTGTTCTCGCGGCTGAGGTGCCCGAGGATTATTCTTCGGGTGCCGCTTTCGATCAAAAGCCTGACCTCGCGCGCGCTGTCGGAATTTGATAAATGCCCCACTTTTGAGGCGATGCGCTGCTTGAGAAGGTATGGGTAGGGACCGCTTCGGAGCATCGACTCGTCATAGTTCGATTCGAGCAGCACAAGGTCCGAGCCGCGCAGCTCGGAATCGACCCTTTCGGTCACATGGCCGAGGTCGGTGCAAACGCAGCAGATCTTGCCGTCGGGCGTATGTATCTTATAGCCGACGCTTTCTGCGGCGTCGTGCGGGGTCGGGTAAGAATTGACGAAAAATCCTCTCGCCTCGGCGCCCGAGCCTATCTCATAAAGCTCGGTCTCGGGTGAAACAAGGTCGTGCGCGGCGAGGAAATTAAGCGTTCCCGCCGAGGCGTAGACCGGCACCTTGAAGGTTTTTGCAAAAACCTTCAGGCCGTTGATATGGTCGGCGTGGTCGTGAGTGATAAACACCGCGCTGACCGCGCTTGCGGGGATATCGTTCTGCAAAAGCGCAGAAACAAGCCGTTTGCAGCTCGCTCCAGCGTCGATGAGGATTCCGCCCGAGGGCGTTCCGACGAAGTGCGCGTTTGCCGAGCTCGAGGAAAAAAGCGGATATATCCTTGCCAAATCAGTCTTCCTTTCAAAATAAAAGCTGTCAGACAGACAGCTCGCGACGCTCATTTATATAATTTAAAATAATATTGACGTTTTCAAATGTGGGTTTCTCTCCGTCAAGCTCCAAAAAAGGCTTTTCGGGGAGCATCGCTCGGGCCATTCGTTCGGAGGGATCGCGGTTTTCGCACATTTTTATGAACGCTTCGCAGTTTTCAAACATATCTCCGCCCGAAAGGACCCTTTCGCCAAAGCGTTCGAGGTGCCGCGCGCGAATCCTTTTTAAACGAACATCAAGAGGAACCTCGAGCCAGAAAACCGCCGAAATAAGGTCGTCTATGCCATAGCCGTCGGGCGAGACCGAGGCGAAAACGAAGCCGCCGGAAAGTGCGTCTTGCCGAAGAAGACGAGCGATCTCGGATTTATCGCGCTCGACCGAAAAGGGCGGCTCGGCCGGAGGAAAATAATAATCCTCGATGTCTAAAAACCGCAGCCCGAGGGCGTTTGCGACTGCTTTTGCAAGGGTGGATTTGCCCGAGCCGTTCATTCCGCAGACCGCGAAGCCGCTCATACGGCCATTCGCTGATTGTCATAGTCGGTCACTCGGGTGATGTCCGCTCCGAGAGCCCGCAGCTTAACGTCGATGTTTTCATAGCCGCGCTCGATGTGATAGATGTCCTCGACGACGGTGGTGCCGTTTGCCATCATTCCCGCGATGACGAGAGCAGCGCCCGCCCGAAGATCGGTCGCCTTGACGGTTGCTCCCGAAAGCTCGGAGACGCCCTGAATAACGGCGGTCGTGCCCTCAACGGTGATGTCGGCTCCGAAACGTCGAAGCTCGTTGACATATCTGAATCTGTTGTCAAAAATGCTGTCGGTGACAACGCTTGTCCCGTCGGCGGTGGTCAGCATCGTTGAGAACTGGGGCTGCATATCGGTCGGGAAGCCGGGGTGCGGCATGGTTTTGAAGCTGGTTTTCATCAGCTTGCTGTCGCATTTGACGTGAATGCTGTCGTCGAACTCCTCAACGAAAGCGCCCGCCTTGCGCAGCTTGTCGGTAATAGATTCGAGGTGCTTGGGTATTACGTTTTTCACGAGAACGTCGCCCTTGGTCGCCGCCGCCGCCACCATATATGTGCCCGCCTCGATAGGGTCGGGGATTATTCCGTAGGTCACGCCGTGGAGATATTTAACTCCGCGGATTTTTATAACGTCGGTGCCGGCGCCCATGATGTCGGCTCCCATTGAGTTGAGGAAGTTTGCGAGGTCAACGATCTGAGGCTCTTTCGCGGCGTTTTCGATAACGGTGAGGCCCTCGGCCTTGACTGCCGCAAAGATAGCGTTTATCGTGCCGCCGACGGTTACGATGTCAAAGTAAATCTGGCTGCCTATCAGCTTGTCCGCCCGAAGGCTTACCGCGCCGCCGTCGATAGTGTGGCGCGCTCCTAAAATGTTGAACGCCTTGAGGTGCTGATCTATCGGCCGGTCGCCGAGATCGCACCCGCCGGGCATCGGAACATCGGCCTTATGGAATCTCCCCAAAAGGGTGCCGAGGAAATAGCTCGAAGCGCGGCAGGCTCTTGCCAGCTCATACGGAACGACCGGATCGGAAATACCGCGCGGGTCAATTCTTATTGTATTTTTGTCAATTATTTTAATACCCGTACCCATTTCGTAGAGTATTTTTATACATATATTTATATCCCTGATCTCGGGGACGTTTTCAAGAACGCAAGGCTCGTCCGCCAGAATTGCCGCCGCGACGATAGCTACGGCCGCGTTTTTCGCTCCGCTGATGACGACTTCGCCGTGAAGAGGTTTGCCGCCTCTGATAATAAACTTTTCCATAAAATTATCTATCTCCAATGGGGGTGCGCCCCGAATATTTATAATCACCATATATTGTATCACGCTTTTTCAAAAATAGCAACGATATTTTAAAGATAAATTAAAAAAATTTTAAATTTTTTCGCGAATTTTTTACAATATCCGCCGAAAACCGATGACGAGAAGTCATGAGAGGGATTTTTGGGGGAACAAGGCGAGGCCCCCTCTCTTGACTCTCCCCTTAAAACGCTGCCGGTAGCCGCGCCTTCGCAAAAAGTCTTTTGCCGCTAATTTATACAGAGGGAAACGGCGCGGCGTTGCGCCATTCGGCGCACATACCAAGCCCCTGACTTACGGCATTTTTTACTTTCTGCGGAGCTTGAACAGTCGCTTAAAAGGTATCCATATTTTCCTCTGCCGGAAAATATGAATACTATCGTCTATCACCCCACCCCCACCATGTTGCCTGCGGGCAGGAAAAACATCGAAGCCCCTCCCCTCGAGGGAAGGGGGCATTCGCTTTGCTGCCTTTTAGACAAATGTACTGTGGGGGTGGGGTGATTTAAAATAGCATGAAATCACTCCCTCGGTAGAGGAGTGATTGAATACCTTTAAAGCAGTTGCTCCGACTTTCGGCGAAAGCCCGATCGGCAACAAAACCAGCTTCTGTTGTCCTCAACTCACCCATCTTCCCAAACTTCCTTGACTTATTCCCGCAAATTGGTTATAATTGAATCACAAACGGAACATTTTTATTACGGAGGTTGATTTTTATGAAAAACTATCTCGGCATCGAATTCGGCTCGACAAGGATCAAGGCGATAATCATCGACGAAAACGCCAAGGTCGCGGCTTCGGGCTCGCACGATTGGGAGAACCGCCTTGAAAACGGCGTGTGGACATATTCTCTTGACGACATCAAAACCGGTCTCAGAGACGCTTATGCAAACGTTGCGAAGGACTTTGAGCAAAAAACCGGCAAGCCGCTCGAAACCGTCGAGGCAGTCGGAATAAGCGCGATGATGCACGGATATATGCCCTTTGACGCCGAGGGGAACCTTCTTACTCCGTTCAGGACATGGCGCAACACCATAACCGCCGAGGCTTCCGAGAAGCTGTCCGAGCTTTTCGGCTTCAACATTCCTCAGCGCTGGTCCGTCGCGCATCTTTATCAGGCGATTTTGAACGGCGAAAAGCACGTCGGCGATATCGCGAGCGTTTTGACCCTTGCGGGATATATTCAGAAGATACTCACCGGAAAGGCTGTCGTCGGCGTCGGAGAGGCTTCGGGAATGTTTCCTATCGACTCGGCGACCTGCGATTACGACGAAAAAATGCTCGCAAAGTTTGATAAGCTGATCGAGGATAAGGGCTTCGGCTGGAAGCTGAAAGACGTTTTACCCGAGGTTTCGGTCGCGGGAAAGATCGCCGGCAGGCTGACCGAGGAGGGCGCGAGATTCCTCGACCCGACCGGAACCCTGAAGCCCGGCGCGATAGTCTGCCCTCCCGAGGGCGACGCCGGCACCGGAATGGTCGCGACAAACAGCGTCAGAGTGAGGACCGGAAACGTTTCGGCCGGCACCTCGGTCTTTGCGATGATAGTTCTTGAGAAGCCGCTGTCAAAACTCTACCCCGAAATAGACATGGTCACCACCCCGAGCGGCGCGCCCGTCGCGATGGTCCACTGCAACAACTGCTGCACCGACCTCGACGCTTGGATGAAGATATTCTCCGAATTCGCCGAGCTTTCGGGTCACCCGATTAGAAAGCCCGACCTTTATGACCTGCTTCTTCTCAACGCCATGAACGGCGACCACGACTGCGGCGGAATAACCGGCTGCAACTATTTCTCGGGCGAGCCGATAACTCATTTAGACGAGGGCAGACCGATGCTTTTGAGGCTTCCCGACTCGAACTTCAACCTTGCCAACCTCATCAGAAACAACCTGTTTTCCGCGCTTGCGACGCTTAAGATAGGGCTTGACATTCTGCTTGCCGAGAACGTAAGGATCGACAAAATTTTAGGTCACGGCGGATATTTCAAGACCAAGGGCGTCGGTCAGAAGCTGCTTGCGGCGGCAATGCGCACGCCGGTCTCGGTGATGGAGACCGCAGGCGAGGGCGGCGCATGGGGCATGGCGATTTTGGCGAAATATTCGGCCGACGGCGCCCCGAAGAGCCTCGAGGACTATCTTGACGAAAAGGTGTTCGCCGGCATGAGCGCGCTGACCGAGCAGCCCGACCCCAAGGACGTCGAGGGCTTTGAGAGCTATATGAAAAACTACGCAAAGATGCTTAAGGCTGAGGAAGCGGCGGTTAAAAACTACTGATTTTCGCTCTCCGATAAACCGCATAATCTTTTCATCGTATTTAAAAATAAAATTCGGGAAGCAAATTCCCGAATTTTATTTTTTGTTAGGCTATGTAACGACAAGAAGAGATTTTCAGTATTTTATGCTTTTTTCAACTTACATACAAATTAGAATTTATCGTTCCGATTCACTTACCGAACAGCAGGAATATCTATCACACTATATCATTACTTTTTCGTTTACATGGGCATATAAAATCCTCTTTGGTTTA
>CANQHA010000012.1 GCA_947623585.1 uncultured Clostridia bacterium
GCTGAAAAGTGCCATTTCTATTCTCCTTCCATATTCGTTTGGGCTTTCGCCTTTTGTTCTGCTTCGTCTATTATTTCAAGAAGATCTTCTCGGGTTTCGTCCCACTGCTGTCGGGCTTCGTCATCACTTTCGGTTTTGTCAGAAGAATATTTGAATACAAGCGTTACTGCTTTTGTCCTTGCTAATGTATAATTTTCTGTATCAATGCACTCATACACTTCGCTGACAATTGCATTAAGTCTCTCGTTTTCTTTATCAACATAATCGCTGTATTCTGAATCCGAAAATATAATTGCCATAACATTAAAAAGCAAACAGATAAAAATCAAACCTGCAAAAGGCAGAATTATAATCGACATTCGCTTTATTTGGTTTTTTGCTGCTTTATTTTGTGTCTTAGAATACAGGTCTTTTATTCTTTGTATATCCTCCGGCGTATCTATTACAAGCATGGCCTTGTGATAGGCTTGATCAAACTTTGCTTTCCATGCGTCGGACAGCGCACGGCTGGCCGGAGTAGAAACAACATCGGTATTGTCGTTTTTGATTCTTGAAGAAGAAAGGATTAAAAACTCCCAAATGTCTTCATAGGTATTCGGAATCGTGTAGTTATTTATTAGCGAAACTTGTTTACGAACCTTTTGACTTAATCCGTTACTTAAAAAATAATCTGCCAAGTTAAGTCCTTTGGGTTCATTTTCTATTTGCTGTAACTTGTCAACGAGTTCCTTGACAGAGGAAGTAACAGTAGTGTCTCTAAACTGATATCCGCAAGTCGGGCAATCGTCTTGAAATGCCTCGACAATCTCTCCGCAGTTGGGGCACTTATGTATTTTGCCTTCATAGGTAGTCTGCCTTTGGGCGCAGTCGTTGACAGAAGCAACAGACTTCCCACAAGAATCGCAAAACTTTGCGCCGTCGCGAAGCTGATTGCCGCAGTTTGTGCAATACGCCATTTTTATCCCTCCAAACTTATTCTTCCGACTTTACCGCGTCGCAAATATCGCCGATATTGCAGTCAAGATACTCGCATATCCGCAGCAGGACCGACATCGCGACTTCCTCATTTTTTCGCATTTTCGTCATCGTCCCCGTTGCGATGTTCAGATCCTTTCGGAGCGTCGCCGGCGAAATTTCTTTTTCGATGAGCCTGATCCAGAGCTTTTTATAACTGATTTTCACGCGGAGGCCTCCTCTCAGGTCTGCTGAGCATATTATATACCACTTTCGACAGAATGTCAATACATTTTTCTGATTTTTTGATATTTTTCGCAAGAAGTCGCGATTATTTCCAATCTTTACCATTTATGTTCTCTTTTCTGCCATACAAGGTCATAGCCTAATACGTCTGCCAATTCTTTAGCTTCGCTGTATCTCAAACTCCCTCGTTGGAGTTTGCCCGAAAAGTTTGGCACACTACTGCTCCACCCATGTTCCTCGACGAGCAGGTCAACGACTTCGCTCATTGTCAATCCCTCACGGACGATGTAAGACTTAATTTCGTTTCTGACGTTCATATTACCTCCAAATTTTGTATTCGCCTGACCGTGTACGACGTTCGCGTTTCCGAAAACGTGCATTTCTGTCAGGCGTATTTTTCTGTTTTTGATTATCTTTTCAGTTTCGAGCGGTGCGTATACCTGTTCAAACTTGGCATAGTCAATTTCACTGTTTAGCATGGCTTTTCGCTAAATCGAAAATATTCACACTGCATAACAAACTTCATTCGCTATACAGCGTCACGCTCCTCAATGTATTTGACAATACATATTGACGATACTTTTCGTTAAATCGCGATTGTCCTGTTTTTGCCGCTTCCCTGAAAGCCGTTCCTGCCATGCTTTTGCTGCTATGACGTTCTCGCCCCTCTTGGTTCGCTTAGGTATGAAAACCTTCATCGCAAACTTCACCGATGGGCATATCCCTTTCTCACGGTCATTCAATTTTCAAGCTGCTTGTCTACTGACAAATATAGTATAGCGAAAAATCACCCTTTTTTCCGTATGTCCATAAAGATGGAAATTGGCTCGAAAATCTAAAATTTCCACGCTCTTGGAAATTTTGCAAAGGTGTGATATAATTAGTATGAGGTGATTATTATGTATGCAAAATTGACTATCCCCGAAAGACTGAAAGACCTGCGAGTAATGCAAAAACACTTGACTTTAGAAGAATTGGCAGAGCAGACAGGCTTGTCAAAATCTGCCCTTGGAAAATACGAAACGGACGACTATAAGGATATAAGTCCTTTTGCAATCGTCACGCTCGCAGAATTTTATGGAGTGTCTACCGACTATCTTCTTGGACTTACAGAAACAAAAAATCACCCAAACACAACCCTTAGCGAGTTGCATTTGAGTGATGCGGCGATAGATATTTTGAAGAGCGGAAAACTGAATAACCGACTAATTTGCGAAATTCTTTGTCATGAGGATTTTAGACGGTTGCTTGTTGATTCCGAGGTGTTTGTCGATAGAATCGCAGAAATGCACACAGAGGAATTTATCTCGATCATGAATGTCGGCAGGCTTAGGGTTTTGGAGAAAAATGGCAATGTAAACAATTTAGACGCTCGGACTTTGGAGATTGCGGAAGATGTTGACAAGCATTATATTGAGGGTGTGTTGATACAGGATTTGCTTTCGATTCTTAACGATATTAGGGAAAAGCATTTGACTGACAATACGACCGCCGATGCTCCGTACACGGCTGATGAGGCTCAGAAAAAGATTGACGAGGTTATGAATTTTAAGGGGAGTGAGCGGGAGAAGCAGCTGTTTTTAGTCTGCAATCAACTGCAAATTCCGTACAATACTTTGAAACCCGACGAGAAAGCTGCGCTTTTGAGTGCAATATCGAAGTCGAAGATTTTGGGCAAGTTGGGAAAGCACGGCAGAGGCAAAAGAAAGCATAAAAAATAGAGCAAGGATTATCCTTGCCCTATTTTCGCCCTAAATTCCGCTTGACGGGTGCCGTAACTTAAATTTTTTGATTGAAAACTTCTTTATGGACACCTGCCCGAGGGGCGGGGGCGTTCGCTTTGCTACCTTTTAGGCAAACGTACTGCGGGGGTGGGGTGGCTTAAAATAGCATGAAATCACTCCCTCGAAAGAGGGAGCGATTGAATACCTTTTAAGCAACTGTTCAATTTCCGCAGAAAGTATGAAAAAGCTGTAAGTCAGGGGCTTGGAATGTGCGCCGAATGGCGCAACGCCGCGCCGTTTCCCTCTGTATACCTATTCGGCAAAAGACTTTTTGCGAAGGCGCGGCTACCGGCAGCGTTTTAAGGAGAGGGTTTGTCGGGCGAAGGCGGAAGTCTGCGAAGCAGACCCGAGGCAAAGCCGAGGCGACTTCGCTTACGCCGCGTGACTGTGTTATTTCTTTCACAATGTAATGGCGCGGCGTTTCCCTCGCTTGCGTGTCTTTTCGCTTCACTTTTCTGCACGCACAGAAAAGTGAAGGAGCCCTCCCCTTTAGGGGAGGGAGGAGAGGGTGGGGTGTTAGACGATAGCATTCATATTTTCCGGCAGAGGAAAATATGATTACCTTTTTCCCTCTCCCCGCTTTACAATCTCGAAAAACTGTGCTATAATTTCCTAAATATATTTTCCGGAGCTTGATATGAAAAAATGGACAGTTTCACGCGCCGACGATGACGCGGTCAAAAAAATAACATCATCGACCGACCTGCCGCGGCTTCTTGCCGAGATAATGTCGGCCCGCGGATATAACGACGCCGAGCGCCTTGCAGAGTTTTTTAACGGCGCCGAGCTTTCCGACCCGTTTTTGATTGCCGACATGAGAAGGGCTGCCGACGCTTTGGAGCAGTCGGTCGATTCGGGCGAGCTTATTTGCGTTTTCGGAGATTATGACTGCGACGGAGTGATATCAACCGCCGTGCTTTACGGCTATTTAATGAGCATGGGCGCCGACGTTGTGTGCCGGATTCCCGAGCGCGAAGAGGGCTATGGGCTAAGCGAAAAGGCGGTGAGGGAAATGGCCGAGCAGGGCGTTTCGCTGATAGTCACCGTCGATAATGGCATAACCGCGCTCAAAGAGGCCGAGCTTATAAACGATCTCGGCATGAAGCTGATCATAACCGACCACCACCAGCCTGCCGACGAGCTTCCGAAAGCGCTTGCGGTCGTTGATCCGCACAGAAGCGACTGCCATTCTCCTTTTAAACAGCTTTGCGGCGCGGGAGTGGTTTTGAAACTCTGCGCGGCGCTTGACGGCGGCGATTACGGCACCGTCTGCGAGCAATATCTCGACCTTGTAGCAATAGCGACCGTCGCCGACGTTGTGCCGCTGATCGGCGAAAACCGCGTCATCGTCTCTGAGGGCATGAGGCTTTTGAAAAACACCGAAAACCTCGGGCTTTTGGCTTTAATGGAGCAGTGCGGGGTGGATCCCGCTTCGATGAACGCTTCCTCGGTCTCATATACGATAGCGCCGAGGATTAACGCTTCGAGCAGGTTCGGCTCGCCGACGACCGCGCTTAATATGCTTATTTCGGAGGACGAATCGGCCGGGGAATACGCCGCAGAGCTTTCGCGCCTCAACGCTTTGAGAAAAGAAGCCGAAAGCGCGATATTTGAGAAAATAGTGGCCGAGGTCGATTCGGACCCCGCGCTTTTGTGCGGCAGGGTGCTGACGGTATACGGAAAGGGCTGGCACCGAGGGGTCATCGGCATTGTCGCATCGCGGCTCGTTGAAATATACGGTAAACCCGCGATAGTCATATCCGTCGGCGAGGACGGAACGGCCTGCGGTTCGGCAAGATCGATCTTGGGCTTTAACGTTTTCAGGTGCTTTGATTTTTGCAGGGATATTTTGATAAAATACGGCGGGCACGAGCTTGCGGGCGGGCTTACCGTTTCGGCCGAGAAGCTGCCGCAGCTCAAAGAAGCCGTTGAGAAATACGCCGAGAGCGCCTGCCGCGAAATGCCCTGCGCCGAGATCAGGGCGGACAAGCTGCTTCGCGGAGCCGACATTACCCCCGAAAACGCCGCCTCGCTCGGAATGATAGAGCCATGCGGTCAGCAAAACCCCGAACCTGTTTTCGCCCTTTCGGGAGCCGAGATACTCTCGGTTTTGCCGCTTAAAAACGGAGAGCACACAAAGCTGGAGCTTTCATATGACGGAGCAAGGGTATCGGCGCTTCTTTTCAGGCAAAAAACCGCCGATTTTCCGCTTTCGGCCGGCGAAAAGATTGACCTTATGGCAAACATGACGCTTAATGAATATAAAGGCAGTAGAAGCGCCGCGCTCAGAGTGATAGACTATCGCCCGCACGGCTTGAAGCAGGAGCCTTTCTTCGCCGCCTGTTCGGTCTATGAAAAATTCAGAAGAGGCGAAAAGGTGCCGCCTGAGCTTCTCAAAAAGGGCGACCCGACCCGCGAACAGCTTGTTTCGGCCTATAAGGCGATATCGGGCGGCTGCACCTTCGAGGGGCTTTTTGCAAAGCTGCGCCAAAGCGGAATAAACGCGTTTATGCTTAGAATAATCATCGATGCTTTTTGCGATACCGGACTTGCGGAGTATTTTCCCTCGACCGGAAAAATCGTTCCGAAGCAGCCCGCTTCAAGGGTTGATATCTCTCGGAGCGATACGCTTAAAGCGCTTCGCGCACTGATTTAAGGGGGCGTAAAAAATGGCAGAGCAGACTGTTCAGACCTGCAATGAATATTTTGAAAAGCTGATGAAAAGGCTTTCCGACCTCGACCGGCATTATGACCTTGCAAAGCTGCGCTCGGCATATGAATATGCGAGGGAGATGCACGAGGGTCAGTTCAGAGAGTCGGGCGAGCCGTATATCACCCACCCGCTTGCCGTCGCCACCATTCTCGTCGATCTTGGAATGGACACCGACGCTATCTGCGCGGCGCTTTTGCACGATGTCGTCGAGGATACCGCGGCAACATATGACGACGTTAAAAAACGCTTCGGTGCCGACGTTGCGAACCTTGTTGACGGCGTTACGAAGCTGGATAAGATCAAGCTCGCTTCGAAAGAGGAGCAACAGGCCGAAAACATCAGAAAGATATTCCTTTCGATGGCAAAGGATATAAGAGTTATAATCATCAAGCTGGCGGACCGGCTTCACAATATGAGAACTCTCGGCTTCAGAAGCGGCGTTAAGCGGCGGGACGTTTCTCTTGAAACGATGTCGATTTTTGTGCCGCTTGCGAACCGTCTCGGAATAAGACAGCTAAAAGAGGAGCTTGAGGACATATCGTTTTCATATCTCGACCCGTTCGCTTACGCCGAGATAGAGCAGCTTCTTGAAAAAAACAAGCGCGAGCGCGAGGATTTCATTGAGAGCATAAAGGCGAGGATAAGAAAGCGCCTCGCTTCGGACTTCGACCCGGTGCCGACCGTCGAGGGGCGGGTGAAATCAGCCTATGGCATCTATAAGAAAGTCTATGAACAGGGAAAGACTTTCGACGAAATATATGACAAATACGCCGTCAGGGTTATAGTCAACACCGTCACCGAGTGCTATTATGTTCTCGGCATAATGCACGATATGTTCCAGCCGATACCCAACAGGTTCAAGGATTATATCTCGACCCCGAAGGCGAATATGTATCAGAGCCTTCACACAACGGTCATGGGTAGAGAGGGAATACCCTTTGAAGTGCAGATACGCACATGGGAGATGCACCACACCGCCGAATACGGAATCGCCGCGCACTGGAAATATAAAGAGGGGAGAAGCGGAAAATATAAATTCGACGAGCGCCTTAATTGGGTGCGCCAGATACTTGACACACAAAAAGAGACCGACGACGCCGAGGACATCGTTAGGGCGATAAAGAACGACCTTGCGCCCGAGGACGTTTTTGCGATGACCCCAAAGGGCGACGTTATCACGCTTCCGCAGGGGGCGACGGTTATCGACTTCGCCTATGCGATACACACGCAGGTCGGGCATAAAATGGTCGGAGCAAAGGCGGATAAAAAGCTGGTGCCGTTCGACTATGTTATCCACACCGGCGAGATAATCGAGATAATCACCTCAAAAGACCCCGCTCACGGCCCGAAGCGCGATTGGCTCAACATCTGCCAGACCAACGAGGCAAAGGCGAAGATACGCTCGTGGTTCAAAAAAGAGCGCCGCGAGGAGAATATCGTCGAGGGGCGCGAGGCTTTGTGGCGCGAGCTTCACCGAAATATGATACGCATTTCCGAGGAAAACCTGCCGGAGCTCGTCGCGGTGGATATGAAGCATCAGGGCTGCGAAACGCTCGACGATTTTTACGCCGCGATAGGCTATGGCGGCATAACCCTCTCGAAGATCCTCCCGCGGCTCAAAGAGGACTATACCAAAAAATTCGTTCAGCCCGAAAAGAGCGATTCCTTTGAATTCTCCCCGGCCTCCGATACATCGGGCACAGGCGTTATTGTAGACGGCCTCGGAAACTGCGTCGTAAAGCTGTCGAGGTGCTGCTCGCCGCTGCCGGGAGACGATATTATCGGCTTTATTACCCGAGGACACGGTGTTTCGGTCCACAAGAAGGACTGCGTGAACTATCTCTCGCAAAAAGACGCCGAGCCCGAGCGCTGGATACCGGTTCGCTGGGCGGGCAAGCAAAGCCCGAACTATTATAAGGTCGCGCTCGACGTTATCGGCTATAACCGCATTGGCATCTTCGGAGACGTTTTAAACAGCCTCAGCGAGGCAAGGATAACCACTCACGAGGCGACCGCGAGGGTGCTCAAAAACGGAAACTTCATGGGTTCGCTGACGATAAGCGTTGCCGGCACCGCCGAGCTTGAGGGAGTTATTTCAAGAATGAAGAAGATCTCGGGCGTGCTTTCGGTCGAAAGGAGCGCAAAATGACGGTTACGCCGCTTCTCGGCCTCGGGGATTTCGGCACCAACTGCTATATCCTCGGAACAGACAGAAAAAATGCGATACTGATAGACGCGCCTTACAGCGCCGATACAATTTCGGCCCACCTCGATTCGCTCGGGCTGTCGCTCAAAAAGATACTTCTGACCCACGGTCACTGCGACCACATCGAGGCGCTTTCGGGGCTTTGCAAAAGGTATTCCTGCGAGGTTTACATCAGCCCCGACGACGCAGCCATGCTCGCCGACCCCGCGCTTTGCCTTGCGAAGTATTTCGGAACGCCGTTCGAGCCGTTTTACGGCGCAAAAGCGATATCGGACGGCGACGAGGTGACGCTTGACGAGGTGAGGCTTAAGACCCTCTTGACACCGGGACACAGCGCCGGTTCGGTCTGCTATATCTCGGACGACTGCATTTTTACCGGCGACACGCTTTTTGAGGGTTCGGTCGGAAGAACCGACCTCGGCGGTGACTTTGCGGAGCTGCTCGGCTCGATTAAAAAGCTGTTCGAGCTCGGCAGAAACTATACTATACGCCCGGGGCACGGCTCGCCGAGTGACCTTTATACCGAGCGGCGCTTTAACCCTTATCTCGCCGCGCTGAGAGGCGAGTGAGGCTCATTGAACGAACGACGCGCTCGGCGGAGCCGACCCGCCCCCGCAGGGGGGGCGGGAGCGCCCGCCTGTGGCGGGCGCTTGCGGAGCGGCCCGGGCCGCTTCGCGTCGGCTCCGCCCCGCACTCTGTAAAAAATCACGCCTGCGCGGCGAAAACGGAGGCACCCATGACCGTAATCCTCAGAGGACACAATTTCAAATACGAGATCGAAGCTGTCTGCAAGCTGTTTTTCCCCGTGCGCAGCTTTTCTTTTTTATGCCTTGAGGGCTCGGAGCAGTATAGCGACCCGGGCGGAGATATCATCGTTTTGACCCGGGAAATAACCGGCGAAAGCACTCGGCTATCCGTTTTTTCAAGGCTCGGCGAAAGCTCGGATTCTCTTTCCGAAAGCATTTCTTCGGAGGCGCCGGACTTTGAAAAAGCCTGCGAATTCATTCTCTGCCGGCTTCTTTTCATGCTTTTGAGAAAAGCGACAGGCGCCTCGCCCGAGTGGGGAATGCTCACCGGAGTGAGACCGGTCAAGCTGATATCGGGCCTTAAGGCAAGTGGAATGAGCGACGAGGAGATTTGCTCGCAGCTTGAAAAAAACTGCTTTGTCTCACGAGAGAAGACCTTGCTTGCGCTGAAAACCGCCGAGAATCAGAGCGCGCTCATCTCGGCGACGCCTAAAAACAGCGTCAGCCTCTATGTTTCGATACCCTTTTGCCCGTCGCGGTGCGCCTATTGCTCGTTCGTTTCCCAGACCGTCGCGGGCTTTTACCGCCTGATGCCCGAATACGTCCGCCGCCTTTGCGAGGAGATATCCCTTGTCGGAGAGATCGTGCGCTCGGAGGGGCTTGTTCTCGACGCGGTATATTTCGGAGGAGGCACCCCGACCTCTCTTTCCGCCGAGGACCTCGAAACGGTCATGCGGGCGGTCTCAAAGAGCTTCGATTTGTCGCGGCTTCGCGAGTATACCGTCGAGGCGGGACGACCCGACACCGTTACCCCCGAAAAGCTGCGGGCGATACTTGATAACGGCGGAGACCGCATAAGCGTGAACCCGCAAACGCTTACTCAGAGCGTTCTTGACGCCATCGGGCGCCGCCACACCGTCGAGGAATTCTTCTCGGCATATGAGGCCGCCGAGAGGGCGGGCTTTAAGCGCATAAACGTCGATCTGATAGCCGGGCTTCCGACCGACAGCTTCTCGGGCTTTGAAAAAAGCCTTCGCGGCGTTTTGGAGCTTTCGCCTGCGAACATAACCGTTCACGCGCTGTCGATAAAGCGCTCGGCAGACCTTATGCAGGGCGGCTCGGAAACCCTCAGCGCCGCCGAGACCTCAAAGATGATAGCCCTTTCAAACGCACTTTTGAGCGAGCGGGGTTACAGCCCATACTATCTTTATCGCCAGAAAAACCAGCTCGGCAATCAGGAGAATGTCGGCTGGGAGATCGGCGGGACCGCGGGGGTCTATAACGTAAACATCATGGAGGAGATACAGACCGTTCTTGCTGTCGGAGCAGGGGCGTCAACAAAGGTCGTTTCGGGCGGAAAGATCGCGAGGTTTTACAATCCAAAATATCCGCTCGAATATCTGAAAAAATTCGACGAAACGGTCGCCGCAAGAAAGCGCGAGGCGGCGAAAAAGATATCCGAGGCGCTTTTGAACGACGATTTGAACGGACGTGCGGAAAATGAAGAAAAATGAGGTTTTAAGGCTTGAGATAACCGGGCTGACAAACGAGGGAGCGGGCGTTGCACGCCACGAGGGAATGGCGGTTTTTGTACCGTTTTCCGCCGTCGGCGACGTTTTGGACTGCCGCGTTTTAAAGGTCAGGAGCAGCTTTTCTTACGCAAAGATCGAGCGGCTGATAACCCCCTCGCCCGACAGGGTCGAGAACGACTGCCCCGCTTATACAAAATGCGGCGGGTGCAGCTTCAGGCATATAAGCTATGCCGCCGAGCTGAAAGCAAAGGCAGATTTTGTCAAAAGCGCCTTTTTGCGCATCGGCGGGCTTGATGTACCCTTCGACGGAATTCTCTCGACTGAAGAATTCTCACGCTATCGCAACAAGGCTCAGCTGCCGGTCGCCGAGATAGACGGCGCGCCGGTCTGCGGCTATTTTTCGCCGAGGTCTCATAGGGTGATACCCTGCGGCGACTGCCTTTTGTCGCCCGAGATATTCTCAAAGATATGCGCGGAGATTCTCAAATATCAGCGCGATATCGGGCTTTCCTGCTATGACGAAGCAAGCGGAAAGGGGCTTTTGCGGCACATTTATCTCAGGCGCGGCCACAAAAGCGGCGAGATAATGGTCTGCCTCGTTGTGACGAAGCCGACCCGCGCCTATGACGGGCTCGCGAAAATTCTTGCGGAGAAGTTCTCGGCGATAAAGACGGTCGTTTTAAACGTCAACCCCGAAAGAACGAACGTCATTTTGGGCGAGCGCGTTCTGCCGATATACGGCGGCGGGAAGATTAACGACGAGATCTGCGGCGTTGCGGTCGAGCTTTCGCCCGACAGCTTTTATCAGGTGAACACTGCGGCGGCCGAGCTTGTATATAAAAAAGCGTCGGAATATGCCGAGCTGAGCGGCTCGGAAACGCTTCTTGACCTTTACTGCGGAGCGGGAACGGTCGGGCTTTCGATGGCAAAAGGGCTCAAAAAGCTGATTGGGGTTGAGATCGTGCCGGAGGCCGTTAAAAACGCCCGCGCAAACGCCGAACGAAACGGCGTTAAAAACGCAGAATTTATCGCCTCGGACGCCGGAAAAGCGGCGTCTGAGCTCGCCGAAAGGGGAGAGCGCCCCGACGTTGTGACCGTTGATCCGCCCCGCAAGGGCTGCGACAGGGCGACACTTGACGCGGTGATAAAAATGTCGCCCCGGCGCGTTGTGATGATTTCCTGCGACCCCGCGACCGCCGCCCGCGACTCGAAATACCTCGCCGAGCACGGCTATGCCGCCGCCCGCCTCTGCGCCGTCGATATGTTCCCGAGAACGAATCATGTGGAGACGGTGGTTAAATTTTCCAAGCTGTAATATTTAAAAAAGCCCGAGAGATCGGGCTTATAATTTATCAATTATTTTTAATCAGGTAAGTAAACTTTTCAAATTCATAGGCGATGTTTTCGGGGGAGTGAGCGTCGCTTGAAAGGACGAACGAGCCGCCTTTTGAGGAGATATAATCTATTATCTCAAACGAGGGGTAAGGCTCGCTTTGAACGCCCCTTGCTATGCCGCCGAGATTTATTTCAAAGGGGACATCGGCGCTGATGATTTTATCCGCAGCTGACCGCCAAGCGGCCTTGTAGCGCGGGTTTTGGTCGTCAAACGGTATTTTTTGGGAGAACTTTTTTATCAGGTCGAAGTGACCGATCATATCGGCTCCGCGATCCGCCCAGCGGGCGACCGTGTTAAAATAATCCTCGGCGCAGGAGTAAAAATCTCCGCCGTAAAACCTCTCGACAGTGCGCCTCAAAATCTCGGGGGTGTCGTCGATGGAGGGGTATTCGCCGCCGCAGCGAAGGTAGTGCGCCGAACCTATCAAATAATCAAAACCGTCGAGCAGCTGCTCGGAGTAAAAATCGGCCTCAACGCCGCAGTATACGGAAATTTTATCGCGGTACTTCTCGGCAAGGCGCTTGATCTCGGACTGAAAAACCGGAACGTTTTCGGGCGAAATGCAGCAGGAATCGAACGGAACATAGGAGTGGGCGACCAGCCCGATTTTTTTTAAGCCCTTTTTTATCGCCGCCAAAACGGCCTCCTCGGGGGTGCATGAACCGTCGCAAAAGCAGGTGTGGACGTGAAAATCGCCTGATATCATGTCATTTTCTCCTGCTTGACCTTTTTGTCGATGACGTGGCGGGAGGCGAGCTCGCGCTTGATTTCGTCGGGGGTTATGCCCGCCTCGGTCATCAGCACCATGACGTGGTACATCAGGTCGGCGATCTCATAGACGGTCTCGCGCTTGTCCTCGGCCTTTGCGGCGATGATGACCTCGGTGCACTCCTCGCCGACCTTTTTGAGAATTTTGTCGAGCCCCTTTTCAAAGAGATACGTTGTGTAAGAGCCCTCTTTCGGGGAGGTTTTTCTGCCGCACAAAAGCCTGTAAAGCCCATCGACGCTGAAAGCCTCGGCGTCGTCGCTTTCAAAAATTTCGTTTGTGAAGCAGGAATCGGTCCCGAGGTGACAGGCGGGGCCGTCTTTTTCGACCCTGACAAGAAGCGCGTCGCCGTCGCAGTCGGCGGTTATTGATTTTATATGCTGATAGTTCCCGCTCGTTTCTCCTTTAAGCCAAAGCCGGTTCCGCGAGCGGCTCCAGAAGCAGGTGAGTTTTTTTTCGAGCGATATCTCAAGGCTTTCGCGGTTCATATATGCGAGCGTGAGAACGCTTCCGTCGCCGTCGTCAACGACAATGGCGGGGATAAGTCCGTTTGAGTCGAATTTCAGATCGTTGATAGTCATTTTTGCCCTCCTTAAAATCTTACAGGAATACCGTTTTCAAAAAGCCGCTTTTTCAGCTCGGGTATCGCGATCTCTTTATAGTGGAACACCGAGGCCGCAAGCCCTGCGTCTACCCAAGGCAGCGCCTTGAAAAGCTCGGTGAAATCCTCAGCCTTGCCGGCCCCGCCCGAGGCTATTACCGGCACTTTGATATCGCCGCAGACCTCTTTTAACATTTCAATGTCGAAGCCGCCCTTAACGCCGTCGGCGTCCATTGAATTCAAAACGACTTCGCCGGCGCCCTCTTCTACGCAAAATTTTATCCACGAGGAGGCTTCAATGCCGGCGTCGTCTCTGCCCCCGCGGCCATAAACCATGAATTTGCCGTTTTGGCGCTTGACGTCGGCCGAGATGACTACGCACTGGCTGCCGTATCTCGCGGCGGCTTTTCTTATGAGCGTTTTGTCGGCTATGGCGCCGCTGTTTACGCTGACCTTGTCGGCTCCGCATTTTAAAACGCGGTCGAAGTCGTCGAGGCTTTTTATGCCTCCGCCGACCGTCAGGGGGATAAAGACCCTTGAAGCGGTTTTTTTCAGAATGTCGGTAAAGAGCGACCTGCCCTCGGCAGAGGCGGTGATGTCGTAAAAAACGAGCTCGTCGGCGCCGTTTTCGCTGTAAAATTCGGCGAGCTCGACGGGGTCGGCGATATCGCGGTTGCCTAAAAACCTGACGCCTTTGGTGACTTTTCCGTCGCGGACGTCGAGGCAGGGGATTATGCGTTTTCTGAGCATTTCGGACCTCCTGATGAAAATGAGTGCGGTATAGGCAAGGCGTTTTTTCGCGCCCTGAGGCGCAGCCGCCCCCGCCGAACGAAGTTCGGCGGGCCCCGAGGCGAAAAGCCTTCGCCCGGCGGCGAGGGCTTTTCGCCTCGGGGCGTCCCCTAAAAGGGGACGGCGGCTGCGCCGGGTCAGCGGGCGGCAGTTATCGCGTTGCTGAGGCTGAAAAGGCGCTCGTAATACGCCTTGCCGACGATAGCGCCGCTTACGCTGAAGCTCTTCAGCTTTTTGATCTCTTCAAGGCTTGAAACCCCGCCCGAAGCTACGACCTCCATGTCAAGCTCGGCGGCGAGCTTTTTGTAAAGCTCAAGGTTTGCGCCGCGCATCTCTCCGTCGCGGCTGATGTCGGTGCAGATCAGCGCTTTAACGCCGATATCCTGCATTTTTTTAGCAAAGCCCAAAAGCGGCGTTTCCGAGCTTTTCAGCCAGCCCCTCACCGCGATGAAGCCGTTTTTGACGTCTGCGCCGACGGCAACGCGCTCGCCGAATTTTTTCACGGCTTCTTTCAAAAAGGCTTCGTTTTCCAAAGCGGCCGTGCCGAGGATCACCCTTGAAGCCCCCGCCGAGAGATATTTTTCCGCGGTGTCAAGGGTTCTTATGCCGCCGCCGACCTCGCTGAAAAACCTGCCCGAGGAGAGTATCGACCTTATCGTATCAAAGTTTTCGGCAGAGCCGCTTTTTGCGCCCTCAAGGTCAACAAGATGAATGCACTCGGCGCCGCACGAGATAAAATCCTCTGCGACCGAAACGGGCTCGTCGCTGTAAACGGTCATCTCGTTATAGTCGCCCTTTCTGAGCCTGACGGCTTTTTTGCCGAAAAGGTCTATTGCGGGAAAAATTCTCATTTCAGCCTCCGATCTCGCAAAAAGCCTTTAAAATCGAGAGCCCCGCCCTGCCGCTTTTTTCGGGGTGAAACTGGCAGCCGAGGACGTTTTTTTCTCCGACCGCAGCGGTAAGCTCGGCGCCGTAATCGGTCGTAGCGATGACCGAAGGGCAGTCTGCTCCGTAAAACGAATGAACAAAGTAAACGCATTCTTCTCCGCGAAGATATTTAAAAAGCGGGTGAGGGCTGAATTTAAGGTCGTTCCAGCCGATGTGCGGGATCTTTAAGCCCTTCGGAATGACGTCGCTTATCGGGCGGACGTCGCCCTTTATCATCCCGAGCCCTCTGTGCTCGCCGAACTCAAAGCTGCGCTCGAACAAAAGCTGCATTCCGAGGCATATCCCCAAAATAGGCTTTCCCTGAGCGGCTTCCTCTTTTAAAGCGTCAAAAAGGCCGGTCGCGCGCAGCTTGTCGGCGGCGTCTTTGAAAGCCCCGACGCCGGGAAGAACTATTCTGTCTGCAAGGCGAAGCTGCTCGGGCGACTTTATCAGCGCCGCTTCAAAGCCGATAGCCCTAAACGAGCTTGTCAGCGAGAAAAGGTTTCCGACGCCATAGTCCACTATCGCGAGCATCAGAGCGCCCCCTTGGTTGACGGCAGCGAGTTTTCAAAGCGGGGGTCTTTTTCGGCGGCGGTCCTCAAAGCCCGCGCAAAGGATTTGAACGCCCCCTCGATTATGTGGTGAGAGTTTTTGCCCGCAAGCTGTTTTAAATGAAGCGTTATCGCGGCTTCGCGGGTGAGCGCCGTGAAAAATTCCTCGACGAGCTCGCAATCGAAGCTGCCGACCTTCTCGGAGGGTATATCAAGCCCGTATGAGAGGCAGCCGCGCCCAGAAAGATCGACGGCGGTAAGAATAAGCGCCTCGTCCATGGGTATGAGCGCGTCGCCATAGCGGCGAACGCCTATTTTTTCGCCGAGGGCGGATTTTATCGCCGCGCCGAGGGCGATGCCGATATCTTCGACCGAGTGATGATCGTCAACCTCGGTGTCTCCCGAGCACTTTAAGCACAGGTCGCAGCCCGAATGTTTCGCAAAAAGCTCGAGCATATGGTCTAAAAATCCCACTCCGCTTTCAACGTCGCTTTCGCCCGAGCCGTCAAGGTTCAGAAAAAGCGTAATATCGGTCTCGTTGGTCTTTCTTTTGATTTCGGATGTTCTCATGGCTATCCTCTCTTTCAGTCAAGAATTTTCGCGGCGGCTTTTAAAAATTCGTCCATCTCGCCGTCCGAGCCTATCGTGATCCTGACGAAATCCGATATCCTCGGGCTGTCGAAATGCCTTATCAGTATGCCCTCCGACTTCAGGCGCGAATAGAGCTGTTTGCCGCCGATTTTCGGCGACGAGGCGAACAAAAAGTTCGAGGAGCTTTCAAGCACCCTGAATCCGAGCTTTTTGAGCTCGCCCGCGACCCTTTCACGAGTGCGGATTATCTTTTTGCAGTTTGAAAGCGTATAGTCGCCGTCGGAAAGCGCGCCGAGCGCCGCGGCAAGGTTCGTGCGGCTGAGGTTATAGGGGTTGGTCGAATAGATAATTCTGTAAAGGTCCGCGATTATTTCGGGAGAAGCGACTGCGAACCCGACCCGTGCTCCGGCAAGAGAACGGGACTTGGAAAATGTCTGTACGACTATAAGATTCGGGTGCGCGGATATAAGCGGCACCGCGCTTTCTCCTCCGAAATCGACGTAAGCCTCGTCGATGACGGTTATTTTATCGGGGTTGGACGAGGCTATCTTCTCAATATCGGAAAGCGAGATTTTAAGCCCGGTCGGGGCGTTTGGGTTTGCGATGAAAATGTTTCGGTCGATTCCGAAATAGTCCTCGGGGGCGAGGCGAAAATCCTCGCGGAGGGGGATAATATCGAACGGAACGCCGTTCAGTCCCGCAAAGACCTTATAAAAGCCGTAGGTTATATCTGCGAACGCCGCCGGAGAGCTTTTGCCGCAAAACGCCTTGAAAATGAAGTTCAGCGCCTCGTCCGAGCCGTTTGTGACGGCGACCTGCTCATAAGAAACGCCCAAATGCTCGGCCAGCTTAAGCCTGAGCTCACCGCCGTCAAGAGGGGGATAGAGCTGAAGGCTTTTTGCGGCCTCGGCAGCTGCGGCGACGGCTTTTTGAGACGGCGGAAAGGGCGATTCGTTGGTGTTCAGCTTGATATATTTTCTCTCCGAGGGCTGCTCGCCCGGGGTATAAGGCGCAAGCCCGAGCAGCTCATCTCTTAAAAACCTTGACATCAAATCACCTCTTGGGCTTACTTTTCGACCCTTATACTTGCGCTGCGAGCATGGGCGCCGAAGCCCTCGCTTTCGGCGAACGCCGCGACCTTTTCGGCGACCTCGGCGAAAGCCTTGTCGGTGAAATAGGTGAACTGGGATTTTTTGACGAAATCGTCAACCGAGAGCGGGCTCGAAAACTTCGCGGTGCCGCTTGTCGGAAGCGTGTGGTTAGGGCCGGCAAAGTAATCTCCGAGGGGCTCGGGGCAGTTGTGCCCGAGGAAAATCGAGCCGGCGTTTTTGACCTCGGAAAGAAGGTCGAACGGATCGTCGGTGCAGATCTCAAGATGCTCGGGGGCTATCTCGTTTGAGATTTCAAGCGCCTGCATGACGCTTTCGGCGACGATGATTTTGCCGTTTCGCTCGATAGAAGCCCTCGCAATTTCAATGCGGGGGAGCTTTTCAAGCTGGATCTCCACCTCTTCGGCGACGCTTTTTGCAAGGTCGGCGCAGTCGGTTATCAAGACCGCAGTCGCAAGGCGGTCGTGCTCGGCCTGAGAGAGAAGATCGGCCGCAAGATAGCGCGGGTTTGCGCTTTTATCGGCGATGATGAGTATTTCGCTCGGGCCGGCTATCATATCAATCGCGACCCGGCCGAAGACCTGCCTTTTCGCCTCGGCGACATATTGGTTGCCGGGGCCGACTATCTTATCGACGCGGGGAACGGTCTCGGTGCCGTAAGCAAGCGCCGCGACGGCCTGAGCGCCGCCTATTTTGAAGATCCGCGATACCCCCGCGACCTTTGCCGCCGCAAGTATCTCGGGCTTGAGCCTGCCGTCCTTTCCGCAGGGGGTGACCATGACGACCTCTTTGCAGCCCGCCAGCTTTGCGGGGATGGAATCCATCAGAACGCTCGAGGGATAGGCAGCGGTGCCGCCGGGAACATAAAACCCGACCTTTTCGAGCGGCATAACCTTTTGCCCCATGACGACCCCGGGCTTATCAGAGACGACAAACCCGCTTCTGACCTGATTTTTGTGGAAGCTGCGGATATTGTCGGCGGCCTCATAGAGTATCCCCAAAAACTCGGGGCTGACGTTCATCAGCGCGTCGTTCATCTCGTCCTCGGTGACCTCGAGCGAGCTCAGTTTTGCGCCGTCGAATTTTTCGGTATAGTAAAACAGCGCCTTGTCGCCGTTTTTTCTGACGTTTTCGATGATGTCCGAGACGACCTCGGAAACGTCGGCCGATTGAGTTACGCGCTCAAAAAGTTCGGCGGGCGAGGTCTCGGAAACGTTAAGAATCTTAATCATTATTTTCTCCTTTCAAAGCCGAAAGGCTCGACTTTATCATGTTTATTTTTTCCCTTTTGAAGCGATAGCCCGATTTGTTTGCAATGAGCCGCGCGCTTATCTCAAAGAGCGTGTCAAAAACCTCAAGGTCGTTTTGGCGAAGCGTGGCGCCAGTTTCGACGATATCGACGATGACGTCGGAAAGCCCGAGTATCGGCGCAAGCTCGATCGAGCCGTTCAGTTTGATGATGTCTATATCCCGGCCGAGCGAGGAATAATGCCGCTTTGCGATGTTCGGGAACTTTGTCGCGACCCGAAGCGTCTTTTTAAGGTCTTCGCGGAAGTTTTTCGGAGCGGCGACCGCCATTCTGCACCTGCCGAGCCCGGTGTCCAAAAGCTCGTATACGTCGGGCGAGTATTCAAGGAGGATATCCTTTCCCGCAACGCCGATGTCGGCCGCTCCTTTTTCAACGTAAATAGCAACGTCGGAGGGCTTTACCCAAAAATAGCGAACGCCGGTCTCGGGGTTTTCAAAGGTCAGCCGCCTGCCGGGGTTTTCAATCTCGGGGCATCGCCAGCCCGCCCGCGAGAACATCTCATAAACGTTGTCTCCGAGGCGGCCCTTCGGGAGAGCGATGTTTATCATATCATTTTTCACGCACCGCTTCACCTCCCGCCGAAAGTTTGTATATCTCGCGGAACATCATTCCGCGGGGCTCGCTTTTCACCGTCAGAACGCTTTTGCCGCCCGCCGAGAGCTTTTTTGCCGCAGAGTAAATTACTCGCGGCGCCGCTTCGGGAGGGTATATCAAAAGAATGTCGGCGTCGAAGCTGTTTTGGGTCTCAAACAGAGGCTCCAAGAGGTCAAGATATACCGCAAAGCCTATCGCTCGGCTGCTTTTGCGCATTTTTTTCATCAGACCGTTATACTGCCCGCCGCTCAGAACGCTTGACGGAACGCCGTCAACATAGCCTTTAAAGACGATGCCGCTGTAATAGCTCAGGTCACCGACGGTGGAGAAATCGACCCTGACCGTGCCGCCGAATTCCTCGCTTAAAAACGAGCAGGTCTCGGCGAAAAGATCGAGGTTTTCGCGGCGCACCGCGTCTTTGAGAAGCTCGCGGAGCTTTTTTGCGGCCTCGGCGGCCTCGTCGTCTATCAAGGAAAGCGATATCAGCTTTTCGGCGATCCGAGGCTCGGTGTTTTCGCTTTCAAGAAGCGCTTTGAGACCGCTCGGATTTTTTTCTCCGATAAGGCGGACGGCGGCGCTTCTGCCCTCGGGGCTGAGACCGCAAGCGTCGAAGAGCTCGCACAAAAGCCCGAGGTGAGAAACATCAAGCTCGCAGGGGCGGCCGACGGAAAGAAGGCTTTTTGCGGCAAGGCCTAAAACCTCGCAGACGCAGTATTCGTCAACGTCGCCGACGCACTCGAGACCCGCCTGTGAGATTTCTCTGAAGCCGAGATTTTTCTCCGAGGCGCGATAGACGTTTTCGTGGTAATAGACCTTTTCGACGCCCTCGCTTTCGCGGCAGTTTTTGACGATGGACAGCGTAACGTCGGGCTTTAGGGCCATAAGTCTGCCGTCGAGGTCGGTGAAGGTCAGAACGTTCTCGGAAACGAGAAAATCCTTGTTTTTGGCGTAAAGGTCGTATTCCTCGAACTTGCTCATTTTATAGCGGCGATAGCCCGCAAGCTCGAAAACTTCTTTTAATGCGGCGTGAAGCTCGCCCGATGTTCTTGGAACCATGTGATTTTTCTCCGATTTGTGTTTTATAATGTCGCTATTTTATCATAGTAGCAGGCTAAAGTCAAGTAAAATTTCAAAACAGATGAAAATTTTGTATGCTTACACAAAATCAGGCGCACGGGACGGCGCCTCGCGCACCTGATTTCACAAAAATTCAGCGTTACTGCTCGATTAAAAAGGTCATTTGAAGTATTCGACCGCCGAGCTGAACATCTTGATGTCATAGTTTCCGGGGACGTTTTTGTAAAGTCCCGAGCCGACCCTTTCGGAGTGACCCATTTTGCCGAAAACTCTGCCGTCGGGCGAGGTGATGCCCTCGATGGCGTACATCGAGTTGTTGGGGTTGAAGCGAACGTCGGACGTCGCGTTTCCGCTAAGATCGACATACTGAGTTGCGACCTGACCGTTTTCGATCAGCTTTTTGATAGTTTCCTCGCTCGCGATGAATCTTCCCTCGCCGTGAGATATCGGGACGTTTATGATGTCTCCGACGTTGACGTTTTTAAGCCACGGCGACTTGTTTGAGGCTATCCTCGTTCTGACTATCCTTGATTGGTGCCGCGAGATGGTGTTGAAGGTGAGGGTCGGGAAGTCGGGGTCGGAATCCAAAATTTCGCCGTAGGTGACGAGCCCCAGCTTTATCAACGCCTGGAAGCCGTTGCAGATTCCCAGAACAAGGCCGTCGCGGCGGTTCAAAAGCTCGGTCACGCCGTTTCTGATATCGTTGTTTCTGAAGAACGCGCAGATGAATTTTGCCGAGCCGTCGGGCTCGTCTCCGCCCGAGAAGCCGCCCGGAATGAATATCATCTGAGCCGTTCTGAGCGCCTCGGCGAACCTTTCAACGCTTGAGGAAATGCCCGCCGCGGTGAGGTTGTTGACGACGATTATCTCGGGGTCGGCGCCGGCGTCGCGCATCGCCTTTGCGCTGTCATATTCGCAGTTTGTGCCCGGAAAAGCGGGTATCAGCACCTTGGGCTTTGCGGTTTTAACGGCGGGCGAGGCGGCGCTTCTGCCATCAAAGCAAATGTTCGGGATATCCTTGCCGCCCTGTTTGATGTTGCAGCTGTAAACGCCCTCCAGCTTGTCCTCGTAGGTCTTTAGGAGCGAGGCGAGCGCGAGCTTTTCGCCGCGGTAGGAGATATCCTGCTCAGAGACCGTGAAGCCGACGGTTTTTCCGACCTCGCAGCCGTTTTCAAGCTCGAGCAGGAACGCCCCGCAGCGAAGCCCGAAGATATCGTCGAGGGAAAGATCGTCAGAGAAGCAAAAGCCTATGCCGTTTCCTATCGACATTTTAAGCACCGCTTCGGCTATTCCGCCGATGCAGGGGGTATAGGCCGAGACGGCCTTTTTGGAGCGAAGCAGCGAGGTGACCTCGGCAAAGACCTTCATCAGCGAATCGGTTTCGGGAAGACCGTTTTTGTCATATTCCGGCTCGATGAGAGCGACGCGGCTGCCCGCCTTTTTGAACTCGTTTGAAACGACGTCGTCGGTCTTGCCGGTCGTCACGGCAAAGGATACGAGCGTCGGCGGAACGTCGAGGTCCTCAAAGCTGCCGCTCATAGAATCCTTGCCGCCGATAGCGCCGATGCCGAGGTCGAGCTGAGCCCTGAAAGCGCCCAAAAGCGCCGCAAGAGGCTTGCCCCAGCGCTTTCCGTCGCGCCCGGGGTGCTCGAAATACTCTTGGAATGTGAGGTATACGTCCTTGAACTCGGCGCCGGTCGCAATCAGCTTTGAGACCGATTCGACGACCGCGCAGTAAGCTCCGTGATAGGGGCTTTGCTCGGTGAGATAGGGGTTATAGCCCCACGACATGAAGGAGCAGTCGTTTGTGTGTTTTTTCTCGACGGAGATTTTTTGCACCATGGCCTGGATCGGCGTGAGCTGATTTTTTCCGCCGAAGGGCATCAAAACGGTGCCCGCGCCTATCGTCGAGTCGAAGCGCTCGGAAAGCCCGCGCTTTGAGCAGATATTGAGGTCTCCCGCCATGGCGGTGAAATTGTCCTCAAAGCCGCCGCTTATTACGCGCTTTTTGACCGACGGCGCGGCGGGCGTTACGGTTATATGCTTGTCCGCTCCGTTTGAATTGAGAAATTCGCGGCTCAGATCGACTATCTTTTTGCCGTTCCAGTTCATAACCAGCCTCGGCTCGGCCTGAACCTTTGCGACCGGCCTTGCCTGAAGATTTTCCGAATCGGCAAGGCTGAGGAATTTGTCAACGTCCGCCGGAGCGACGACCACCGCCATTCTCTCCTGAGATTCCGAGATAGCAAGCTCGGTGCCGTCAAGGCCGTCGTATTTTTTCGGAACGGCGTTGAGGTCGATTTCAAGTCCGTCGGCAAGCTCTCCGATGGCGACCGAAACTCCGCCCGCGCCGAAATCGTTGCAGCGCTTGATGAGCCTTGAAGCCTCGGGGTTTCTGAAAAGCCGCTGGAGCTTTCTTTCCTCGGGCGCGTTGCCCTTTTGCACCTCGGCTCCGCAGGTCTCGACCGAGTGGGCGTTATGAGCTTTCGACGAGCCGGTAGCTCCGCCTATTCCGTCGCGGCCGGTAGAACCTCCGAGAAGAATAACCACGTCCCCGGGCGAGGGCACCTCGCGCCGAACGTTTTCCTGCGGGGCAGCCGCGATGACCGCGCCGATCTCCATTCTCTTTGCGGCATAGCCGGGGTGATATATCTCATCGACGATACCCGTTGCAAGACCTATCTGGTTGCCGTATGAGGAATAGCCGGCGGCCGCCGTTGTGACGATTTTTCTCTGCGGCAGCTTGCCGGGAATGGTCTCTGAGACCGGCACCGTCGGGTCGGCTGCTCCGGTAACGCGCATCGCGCCGTAGACATAAGCCCTGCCCGAGAGAGGGTCGCGTATCGCGCCTCCGATGCAGGTCGCCGCTCCGCCGAAAGGTTCGATCTCGGTCGGGTGGTTGTGGGTCTCGTTTTTAAAGAGAAGCAGCCAAGGCTCTTTTTTGCCATCGGCCTCTATCTCGATTTTGACGGTGCAGGCGTTTATCTCCTCCGATTCGTCGAGCTTCGGCAGCTTTCCTATTGATTTGAGATATTTTACCGCGACGGTCGCAAGGTCCATCAGGCAGACCGGCTTTTTGTCGCCGACTCGGCGCCTGACCTCGAGGTATTCCTCATAGACCGACTGCAAAAGCTCGTCCTCGAACTTTACGCCGTCGATGACCGTTAAGAAGGTGGTGTGGCGGCAGTGATCCGACCAATAGGTGTCGATCATGCGGATCTCGGTGACGGTCGGGTCGCGGTGCTCGGACCTGAAATAGGTCTGGCAGAACTCGATGTCGTCGGCGTCCATGGCAAGGTTATAATCGGCGACGAATTTTTCAAGCCCCGCACGGTCGAGCTTTGTGAAGCCGTCAAGGGTCTTCACCTCGGTGGGGATATCGTATTTCACGACGAGGGTATCGGGCTTTTCAAGAGAAGCCTCCCGCGCCTCGACGGGGTTGATGACATATTTTTTTATCTCCGCGACGTCCTTTTGAGACAGCTTTCCGTAAAGGCAATATACCTTTGCCGAGCGTATCAGCGGGCGCTCGCCCCGAGAGATTATCTGAATGCACTGAGCGGCCGAATCGGCGCGCTGGTCGAACTGGCCGGGCAGATATTCCACCGCAAAAACTACCGCGCCGTCGGAGTCGATATCCTCCGAGGCGTTGTCGAGCTGCGGCTCGGAGAAGACGTTTTTGACCGAATAATCAAAAAGCTCGCGGCTGATGTTTTCGGCGTCATAGCGGTTTATCACCCTGACGTTTTCGAGGTTTTCTATCAAAAGCAGGTTTTTGAGGTCGGAAAGAAGCGCTTTCGCCTCGTTTTCAAGCCCGGGCTTTTTTTCAACAAAAATTCTGTATACCATTTTTATACCTCTTTTTCAAGCGCCGCAAGGGCTTTTTTGCCGATGTCGGTTCTGTAATAGGCGTTGTCGAAGCTGATCCTTTCGCAGAGCTTATAAGCCTTATCTATGGCGGTTTTAAGGTCTTTTGCAACTGCCGTCGCCCCGAGAACGCGCCCGCCGCTCGTCAGAAGTTTTCCGTTTTCGAGCTTTGCGCCCGCAACATAGACGCTTTGTGAAATTTCGTCGGGGATCGTTATCTCAAAGCCCTTTTCATATTTTTCGGGGTATCCCTTTGAGGCCATTATAACGCAGCAGGCGGCGCCGTCAGAGAACTCGACCGGCACCTTGTCGAGCCCGCCGTTTGTGGTCGCGAGCATGATCGAGAGAAGATCGGATTTTAAAAGCGGAAGCACGACCTGAGTTTCGGGGTCTCCGAAGCGGCAGTTATATTCGACGACCTTCGGGCCGTCCTTGGTTATCATCAGCCCGAAATAGAGGCAGCCGTGAAAAGGTCTGCCCTCGGCTTTCATCGCCGAAACGGTCGGGAGAATTATTTTTTCGAGGGCGGCGTTTTCGGCTTCTTTTGTATAGTACGGGCTCGGCGCGACGGTTCCCATTCCGCCGGTGTTAAGTCCCAAATCTCCTGTCAGAGCGCGTTTATGGTCGGTCGAGGATACCATGGGGATAACGGTGTCGCCGTCAGAAAACGTCAGCACCGAGACCTCGGGGCCCTCCATAAACTCCTCGATAACGACGCGGTCGCCGCTTTTTCCGAACTTTTTGTCCTCCATTATCTCTCTTACAGCCGAGACGGCTTCTTCGCGGGTCATGCAGACGAGCGCGCCTTTTCCGAGAGCGGGGCCGTCGGCCTTTACGACGGTGGGTATCGGCGCGGTTTTAAGGTATTCGAGCGCCTTTTTGGGGTCGTCGAAGACCTCGTATGCCGCCGTCGGAATGCCGTGCCTTTTCATGAAATCTTTTGAGAAGACCTTTGAGCCCTCGATTATCGCGGCTTTTTTGTCGGGCCCGAAGCAGGGGATGCCGATTTTATTGAGCTCGTCTACGCACCCGAGGATGAGCGGGTCGTCCTGAGCGACGACTGCGTAGTCGATTTTTGTTTTTGCGGCAAAATCGACTATCGCGGGGATATCCGTCGAGCTTATCGGAACGCACTCGGCGTCGCGAGAGATGCCGCCGTTTCCGGGCAGGCAGTAGATCTTCTCGACGGTTTTGTTTTCAAGGAGCTTTTTTATAATCGCGTGTTCGCGGCCTCCGCCGCCTACGACCATTATTTTCATAGCTTGCTTTCCTTTCGGCCGGAGCGCTTTGCTGCCGCGCGGCGCTCCGAAATATAAATGAAAACTGATTCGATCAATAGCAGTCCGAATAGATCGGGAATTTTTCGCACAAAGCGAGGACCTCGTCGGTGACAGCGGCTTTTCTGCTCTCAAAATCGGTCACGACGTCATAGAGCCAGCCGGCGATCTTTTCCATTTCGGCCTCTTTGAAGCCTCTTGAGGTGACTGCCGGCGTTCCCACCCTGAGACCGCTCGTGATGAACGGGCTTTGAGGGTCGTTGGGAACGGCGTTTTTGTTGGCGGTGATATGCACCTCGTCGAGATCGTGCTCGAATTGCTTGCCGGTGATGCCGAAATTCTGAAGATCTATAAGCATGAGGTGGTTGTCGGTTCCGCCCGAGACGAGGTTAAATCCGCGTTTTTTAAGCTCATCGGCAAGTCTTGCGGCGTTTTTGACAATCTGCTTCTGATATTCTTTGAACTCGGGTTCAAGAGCCTCTTTAAATGCGACCGCTTTTGCAGCGATTATGTGCATCAAAGGTCCTCCCTGAATACCCGGGAAAATCGCTTTGTCGATTGCTTTCGCGTATTCCTCCTTGCAGAGGATCATGCCGCCTCTCGGTCCGCGCAGGGTTTTGTGAGTGGTCGTCGTAACGACGTCGGCATAGGGGACGGGGTTCTGGTGAAGCCCCGCGGCGACGAGCCCCGCGATGTGCGCCATATCGACCATGAGATATGCGCCGACCTTTTTCGCGATTTCCGAGAAACGTTTGAAATCAATTTCTCTCGGATAGGCAGAAGCCCCCGCAAGTATCAGCTTGGGCTTGCATTCAAGCGCTTTTCTCTCGACCTCGTCGTAATCAATTCTGCCGTCGGCATCGCAGACTCCGTAGGGAACGATGTTGAAATATTTTCCCGAGATGTTTACCGGCGAGCCGTGAGAAAGGTGTCCGCCGTGCGCAAGGCTCATCGAGAGAACGGTGTCGCCGGGCTGCAAAAGCGCGAAGAACACCGCAAGGTTCGCCGATGCTCCGCTGTGGGGCTGGACGTTTGCGTGTTCCGCTCCGAACAGCTTGCAGGCGCGCTGACGAGCAATTTCCTCGACCTCATCGACAAACTGACAGCCGCCGTAATAGCGGTGCGCGGGATATCCCTCGGCGTATTTGTTGGTGAGAACGGTTCCCGCCGCCAAAAGCACGCCCTTTGAAACAATGTTTTCCGAGGCAATAAGCTCGATGTTATGCTGCTGGCGCTTAAGCTCGCGTTCCGTCGCCGCATAAATTTCTTCGTCGTACAGCTTTAATTCTTTGAAATCCATCGTGGTGCTCCTTTCAGATCAGTGGTGGAAAAGTCTCATTCCGGTAAAGGCCATTACCATGTTATATTTGTCGGCCGCCGCGATGACCGCGTCGTCTCTGACAGAGCCGCCCGGCTCGGCGACATAGCTTACGCCCGAGCGCTTTGCCCTTTCGATATTGTCGTCGAACGGGAAGAAAGCGTCGGAGCCGAGCGAAACGCCGCTTATCGAGGCGAGGTATTCCTTAGCTTCCTTATCGGTAAGGGGCTCGGGCTGCTTTGTGAAGTAGCGCTGCCATACGCCGTCGGCGCAAACGTCCTCTTCGTTTTTGTTTATATATCCGTCGATGACGTTATCGCGGTCGGGCCTCTTTATCTCGGGCTTAAACGGCAGGTTAAGGACCTTTTCATGCTGCCTCAAGAACCAAGTGTCGGCCTTTGTGCCGGCAAGGCGGGTGCAGTGGATTCTCGACTGCTGACCCGCGCCGACGCCTATCGCCTGACCGTCGTAAGCAAAGCATACCGAGTTGGACTGAGTGTATTTTAAGGTTATCAGCGAGATGATGAGGTCTCTTGCGGCCTCGTCGCTGAGGTTTTTGTTTTTGGTGACGAGGTTTGAAAGCAGCTCGCGGTCGATTTTGAAGTTGTTTCTTCCCTGCTCAAAGGTGATGCCGAACACCTGCTTGTGTTCAATAGGCTCAGGGACATAGCGCGGGTCTATCTGCAAGATAGTATAGTTTCCGCTCTTTTTGGTTTTTAGTATCTCGAGCGCTTCGGGCTCATACCCCGGGGCGATGATGCCGTCGGATACCTCACGCTTTATCATCGAAGCGGTGGTGACGTCGCAAACGTCGGAAAGTGCGACCCAGTCGCCGAAGGAGCACATTCTGTCGGTTCCTCTTGCTCTTGCATAAGCGCAAGCGAGAGGGGAGTCGTCAAGCCCCTTGATATCATCGACAAAGCAGGCTTTTTTGAGCTTTTCGGGAAGGGGGATCCCTACCGCCGCCGAGGTCGGGCTGACGTGCTTGAAAGACGTCACTGCGGGCAGACCGAGCGCCTCTTTAAGCTCCTTGACGAGCTGCCACGAGTTAAAAGCGTCGAGCAGGTTGATGTAGCCCGGCTTGCCGTTTAAAATCTCAAACGGAAGCTCGGCGCCGTTTTCCATAAACACCCTCGAGGGCTTCTGATTGGGGTTGCACCCATACTTTAACAGAACTTCTTTTGCCATTTTGCTCGCTCCTTATTTAATATATTTATTGATTATTTTCTGCTCGGTCTTTCCGGTCGCGATATCGGTGTATCTGACCAAAAGCGAGATTTTATTGTCCTCGTTGAGGCTCTCCCAGATGTTGCGGCTGAACGCTTCGATGTCGTTCGGGATAGCTACGCGCTCAGGCTCGCCCTGAAACGTCGGCAGGGGATTTCCGTCGCCGACATAGGTGTGAATGAAATGCCCGAGGCCCGCTATCGGCGCGTATTCAAAGGTGTATCTTGCGCACTGCGAGCCTTTGGCGTCCTCGCTTTTTAAAATGGACATTTTATAGCCGAAGCCGTCGGAGAAGTCAAGCTCGGCGGAAATTCTCGGGGTGAGGTTCGGCGCGTCCGGCTCAAACTCGCGGGTTCTGAGAGAACCCGAAAAATCGCTTCCGAGGCGGATCCCCTCAAATATCGTATCGGTCTGGTCGCCGTTTGTGACGATGAGTTTTTTGCCGATCTTTCGCATAGCGGCATAGATTATCAGCGACGGATCCTCGACCTTTGAAGCGTCGAAAGGCTCGGTGAAGACCGCGCCGTCATGCTCGGCAAAAACGCGGTTGCGGCTGTTGGCCGATCTTCCCATGATGAAATAAGCCGCGACGGCGCTCTTGCCGTCCTCAGACATTCCCGCGATTATTCCGCGCCCGACATAGGGGTCACGGGTAAGTTCTTTAATTGTGTTGATTTTATAAATGTCCATTTTATTCTCCTTTTACAAGTCCGTAGACGTATTCGTTATAGAGCTTGCCGTTTTTGAGATACGCGTCCTTCAGAACGCCTTCAAGCTCAAATCCGGCCTTTTCAAGAACCCTGCGCGAGCCGATGTTCGGCTCGAAAATCGTTCCCTCGACGCGTGAGATATCAAGTCTTTCAAAGGCTTCGGCGCAGATCATCTTCGCCGCGGCGGTCATTATGCCTCTGCCGTAAAACTCGGGTATCAGGAAGTAGCCGATGACGCCGACGTTCGAGCGCAGGCCGCTTCCCTTTTCAACCGAGATACTGCCGACCGGCTTGCCGTCAACAACGATTCCGTAAAAAACTCCGGTATTTTCCGCCTCGCCCTTTTGCGCCATTTCGGTGATGAACCACTCGGCGTCCTTTTCGGTATACGGGTTAGGAATGCCGTCGGTGAGATATTTTCTGTCAATCTTTCCAACCATTTCCGCAAGCGTCTCAGCGTCCGAAAGCTCCCATTTTCTGAGGGTAAAGCTCGGCGTTTCGGGCTTTTTTTCGTTCAAAATTCTGCGGCAGAGCTTTTCGGCGGCCTCGGGCAGCAGCTTCCACTCCGCCTGCTCCATAATTCTGCGCTGCAAAGTTTCGGGGGTGTCGCCGTCCTTGACCTCGACGGCTTTTTGAGCTAAAATTTCGCCGCCGTCGCAGACCTCGTTTACAAGGTGAACAGTCGCGCCCGAGACCTTGACGCCCTTTTTGAGGGCTTCTTCGTGGACTTTAAGACCGTAATAGCCTTTTCCGCAGAACGAGGGTATCAGCGCCGGGTGGACGTTGATGATTCTGTTTGAATAGCGCTTTGTGAAATCCTCCGAGAGAATCGACATGAACCCCGCAAGGATTATCACCTCGGCGTTATGAGCCGTCAGCGCTTTTATAATGCCGCTTTCAAATTCTTCGAGGTCGCTGCAGTCTTTTCTTGAGACCGTCACGGCGTCGATACCGGCTTTTTTTGCGCGTTCGAGCGCGTAGGCGCCTGCCTTTGAGGAGATAACGCAAACTATCTCGCCGCTTACGAGAATGCCGCTTTGCTGAGCGTCGATAAGCGCTTGCAGGTTTGTGCCTCCGCCCGAAACGAGCACCGCAATTTTAACCTTTCGCTCCATTTTATACCTCGGTCAAACGATGACGATTTTGTCGTCGCCCTTGATTATCTTTCCGATGACGTATGCTTCCTCGCCGTGAGCCCTCAAAATCTCGAGCGACCTTTCGGCGTCCTTTTCCGAGACGACGATGCTCATTCCCACGCCCATGTTGTAGGTGTTGAACATATCCCGCTCGGGAATGTTTCCGGCGCGCTGAATGAGGTTGAATATCGGGAGAATTTTCAGAGAAGCCCTGTCTATCTCGGCGCAGAGACCGTCGGGAATGCTTCTCGGAATATTTTCATAGAACCCGCCGCCGGTTATGTGAGATATACCCTTTACGGCGACCTGCTCCAAAAGCGCAAGCACCGGCTTGACGTAAATTTTTGTCGGCTCCAAAAGCGCTTCGCCGAGGCTTTTTCCTCCGAGCTCGGAGATGGGCGACGAAAGGTCGGCGCTTTCTATGCGAAAGACCTTTCTTATAAGCGAGAAGCCGTTTGAATGGACTCCCGAGGACGGCAGCGCGATGATAACGTCGCCCTCGCGCATTTTGCCGTTGTCGATTATCTTATCCATATCCACCACGCCGGTGCAGTAGCCCGCGAGGTCGTATTCCTCCTCGGGCATCATTCCGGGGTGCTCGGCGGTCTCTCCTCCGATGAGCGAGGCGCCCGCCATAACGCAGCCGTCGCACACTCCCTTGACTATCGCCGCGATTTTTTCGGGGATATTCTTTCCGCAGGCGATGTAATCAAGAAAAACGAGGGGCTTTGCGCCGCAGCAGATTATGTCGTTCACGCACATCGCAACGCAGTCGATTCCGATTGTATCGTGCTTGTCGAGCAAAAATGCGATTTTCAGCTTTGTGCCGACACCGTCGGTTCCGCTGACTAAAACCGGCTTTTTATACCCCGAAAGATCGGGGGCGAAAAGCCCGCCGAAGCCTCCGATGCCCGAGACCTCGCCGCCCGTCGCGGTGCGCTTGATATCGGGCTTCATCAGCTCGACCGACTTATAGCCGGCGGTGATGTCAACTCCGGCGCTTTTATAGCTTTCAGAAAAACTCTTCTCCATTTTTGTTACCTATCCTTTTTTTGAAATTTAGGGTTGGTGCTTATTTTTCTCTCGAACCTGCTCTTATCGGCCTTTGTGGGGACGGCAGTGGGATAAACTCCATCGAAGCAGGCATAGCAGTTGCCGCTGCCGTCGTTGCCCGCTATTCTCTTGACGTCCTCGATGCTCAGGAAGTTGATAGAATCCGCGCCGATTATCTTTGCGATCTCATCGAGCGGGTGATTTGCCGCAATAAGGCTATCCTTTGAATCGATATCGACGCCGTAATAGCAGGGGTTCATAAACGGCGGGGCGGAGGAAAGAACATGGACCTCTTTTGCGCCGCCGTCGCGAAGGCGTTTGACTATCTTCGCGCTGGTGGTGCCTCTGACGATAGAGTCGTCAACAAGTATCACGCGCTTGCCCTTTACGACCGACGAAACGACGTTCAGCTTGATAGAGACCATTTCCTCGCGCTGCCCTTGGCTTGGGGCGATAAAGGTTCTGCCGACGTATTTGTTTTTGATGAGACCGATGTCATAGGGAATACCCGATCTGCGAGAATAGCCTATCGCGGCGTCGGTCCCGCTGTCGGGAACTCCGACGACGATATCGGCGTCGATGGGGTAAGCCTCGGCGAGAAATTCGCCGGCTTTAAGCCTTGCGGCGTGCACCGAGCAGCCCTCGCACACCGAATCGGGGCGGGCGATATAAAGATACTCGAACACGCAGAAGGATTTTTTCCCGCCGCAGTGCTCGCGGTTGGTCTTAATGCCGTCCTTGGTGAAGACCACGACCTCGCCGGGGTCGATCTCGCGAATAAGCTCGGCGTTCACGGCGTCAAGGGCGCAGGTCTCAGAGGCGACGACATATGTTCCGTCGCTTCTTTTGCCATAGCAGAGCGGGCGGAAACCGTGAGGGTCTCTTGCCGCTATCAGCTTTGAGGGCGACATGATTATAAGCGAAAACGCACCCTCGAGCCTTCCTATCGCCGAGGTCACCGCGTCCTCGATGTTTTTGGTGTGAAGCCTCTCCTTGGTGATGACATAGGCGATAACCTCGGTGTCCGAGGTCGAGCTGAAGATGCTGCCCTGCTCCTCGAGAGCGGTCCTTAACTCATAGGAATTAACGAGGTTGCCGTTGTGCGCAAGCGCCATGTTGCCCTTTAAGTGGTTTACGACGACCGGCTGTGCGTTTCTTCTGTCGCCGCTGCCGGTGGTGCCGTATCTGACATGGCCGACCGCCATGTTGCCGTTTCCGAGCTTTTCAAGGCGTTCGCGGTCGAAGATCTCGCTGACAAGTCCGGCGTCCTTGCGATATGTAAACACTCCGTCGTCGTTGACGACTATGCCCGCCGATTCCTGACCTCGGTGCTGAAGCGCAAACAGACCGTAGTATACGAGCGAGGCGACGTCCTGCGTGCTCGGTGAGAAAACGCCGAATACGCCGCATTCCTCATGAATCAAATTGTCCATAAAATCCTCTTTTCAGAAAAATTTAAAAGGGTTTATTCGCCGAATACGCGGCGCATCATTTCGTTATAGGCGTCCTCGACCCCGCCCATATCGCGGCGGAAACGGTCTTTGTCGAGCTTCTCGTTGGTCTTTGAATCCCAGAAGCGGCAGGTGTCGGGCGAGATCTCGTCGGCAAGAACTATCGTGCCGTCGGGAAGTCTGCCGAATTCGAGCTTGAAATCGACGAGCGTGACCCCGAGCCCCTTGAAGTATTCCTTCATGACCTCGTTGACCTTAAACGCCATCTTCTTTATCGTCTCGATCTCCTCTTTTGTCGCAAGTCCGAGAGCGAGAGCGTGATAGCTGTTGATGAGCGGGTCGTGAAGCTCATCGTTTTTATAGGAGAATTCAATGGTCGGCTCGCTGAAAACGATACCCTCCTCAACTCCGTAGCGCTTTGCAAAGCTGCCCGCCGAGATGTTTCTTATGATGACCTCGAGCGGAACGATCGAGACCTTTTTCACGACCGTTTCGCGGTCGTTGAGCTCTTCGACAAAGTGGGTCTTAACGCCCTGCTTTTCAAGGAGCTTCATGATGTAGTTGGACATTCTGTTGTTGATGGCGCCTTTTCCTGCGATGGTGCCCTTTTTAAGTCCGTCGAGCGCGGTCGCGTCGTCCTTATAAGAGACGATCACAAGGCCGGGGTCGGCGGTCGCGAAAACCTTTTTTGCTTTGCCCTCATAAAGCTGAACTGTTTTTTCCATTTGTGTTTCCTCCTGTAAAGTAAAGTTTTGTGTTGCCTTATTCTTCGATCCTTGCTGCGATGCCCGCGTCCTTTTCAAGGACCGCCGCAGCGTCTTTTCTGCGCTTTTCGTCCAGCTTTGCGGCAAGGTCTTTATCCTCAACCGCAAGTATCTGCGCAGAAAGCAGGGCGGCATTGACTCCTCCGTCTATCGCGACCGTTGCCACCGGAATTCCGGAGGGCATCATTACTGTCGCAAGGAGGGCGTCAATGCCGTCCAAGGTGTTTGATTTGCAGGGTATGCCGATGACGGGCAGCGTTGTGTTTGCGGCTATGGCCCCGGCAAGGTGTGCCGCCATGCCTGCGGCGCATATCAGCACGCCGAAACCGCTTTCGCGCGCAGAAGCGGCAAAGTCGCGAGCCTCCGCAGGGGTTCTGTGCGCCGAATAGACGTGCGTTTCATAGGGGATCCCGAGCGAGCGAAGCGTTGACGCGGTCTTTTTGAGGATCGGCAGATCGCTGTCGCTTCCCATGATTATTCCGACTTTTTTCATCTACTTACTCTCCTTAAAACAGAAATAGAAAATAAAAAGCGTTCCGAGCGCGGAGCTTCTTTTTTAAAAGCGAAAGCCCCGCCGGAAATACATATATAATTATAGCACCGAAGCGGGATAAAGTCAAACCAAAAAAAGCCGTCTGTTTTGCGGGGAAATCAGCCATTTCGCCGAAAAACTCATTCGGCCTCGGGAGCGGCTTTTGTTTCGCAGTAAATGCAGCGATAAATTTTGCCCTCCTCGCTTTCAAGCCTGAAAACATGGTCGAGCTCCTGCTCGGTCGAGGTTATGCAGCGGGGGTTTTTGCATTTGATGACGTTTTTGAGTATCTTCGGCAGCCCTATCGACTTTTTCTCGCAGAGCTTTCCGCCCCGGATAATGTTTATCGTGACGTTCGGGGCGACATAGCCGATGATGTCGAGATCGACGGGGATATCGGCGTCGATCTTTATGATATCCTTTCTGCCCATCGCCGAGCTGTTTGCGTTTTTGATGATAGCGACTGGGCAGTCCAGCTTTGCAAGCCCCAAAAGATCATAGAGCTTCATGCCGCTTCCGGCGGGAATGTGGTCGATGACGATGCCGTTTTTGATGGAATCTATGTTCATAAGTTGCGTCCTCCTGAAAAAATTTTACGGCGCGGGCTTTTATCAGATCTTTCCGGCGTCTTCAAGAAGCATGAGTATCAGCGCCATTCTTATATATTTTCCGTTCAGCACCTGTTTGAAATAGCACGCCCTCGGGTCCTTGTCTATCTCGACGGAAATTTCGTTGACCCTCGGCAGCGGGTGCATTATCGAGAGGTCGGGCTTTGCGGTCTTCAGCTTTTCGGGCGTGAGGATATAGCTGTCTTTAAGTCTTAGGTAATCCTCCTCGTTAAAGAAGCGCTCGCGCTGCACCCTTGTCATATAGAGAATGTCGAGCTCGGGCATATATTCTTCGAGGCTCGTCGTCTGGACGTATTCTATGCCGGCGGGCTTTAAGACCTCGCTTTTCACATAGCTCGGCAGCTTGAGCTCCTCGGGAGAGATCAGAACGACCCTGAGACCCTTATATCTTGAGAGCGCGCTTATCAGCGAATGAACGGTCCTGCCGAATTTGAGGTCTCCGCAAAAGCCGACGGTGAGGTTCTCAAACCCGCCCTTTTCGCGCTGGATGGTCAAAAGGTCGGCAAGGGTCTGTGTCGGGTGAAAATGTCCTCCGTCGCCGGCGTTGATGACCGGCACCCCGGCGTTGAGCGAGGCGACGAGCGGAGCGCCCTCTTTCGGGTGGCGCATGGCGATGATGTCGGCATAGCAGCTTATGGTTTTTGCGGTGTCGGCGACGCTTTCGCCCTTTGCCGCCGACGACGACTGAGCCTCGGAAAAGCCGATGACGTTTCCGCCAAGCTCGTACATCGCCGCCTCAAAGCTGAGCCTTGTGCGGGTCGAAGGCTCGAAGAAAAGCGTTGCCAGCTTTTTTCCGCGGCACTTCTCGGAATATTTTTGCGGGTTCGCGATGATGTCGTTCGCGGTATCTATCAGCTTTTCGATCTCGGCGACCGAAAGGTTCTGAATGTCGATAAGATGTCTCATATTTTCGCTCCGTTCACAGAAAGATAATTTTTGATCCTTGCGACGTTTTCCGCGTTCTTTGGGTCTTCCTCGAGATATTCGATTATGTCGTATACATCGACGACCGGGCAGACCGGAAAGCCGAATTCCTGTTCTATTTCCTTCATCGCCGAAAGCTCGGTCCTTCCCTTTTCGCGGCGATCGACCATGATGAAGCAGGCGACGACCTTTGCGCCGTCTATTTTCGAGAGTATATCCATGCTTTCGCGGATAGCGGTTCCGGCGGTGATGACGTCCTCGACGATGGCGATTTTATCGCCCGGCTTCGGAGAATATCCTACCAAAACGCCGCCCTCGCCGTGGTCCTTGGCCTCTTTTCGGTTGAAGAAAAACGGAACGTCAACGCCGTTTTTTGCAAGCGCCGCCGCCGTCGAAACCGCTATCGGAATGCCCTTGTAGGCCGGCCCGAAGAGCGCAGCTTTTTCGCTTCCGAGGTGTTCGGCGTAAGCCTTTGCATAGAATTCGCCGAGCTTTAAGATCTGCTCGCCGGTCTTAATGTCGCCCGCGTTGATGAAATAGGGTATCTTTCTGCCGCTTTTCGCGGTGAAATCTCCGAATTTGAGAACGCCCGCGCCCTCTAAAAATTTGATGAATTCTCTTTTGTAGCTTTCCATGAAATTTACCTCCGTTTATCAGTCAACAAATTCTGCGACGCATCTTTCATAGGCGGCGACGGGATCATCTGCGGCGGTTATCGGCCGCCCGACGACGATGTAATCAGAGCCCGCTTTTTTCGCCTCGGCGGGGGTCATTACCCGCTTTTGGTCGCCGATGTCTCCGTCCGCAAATCTCACTCCCGGGGTCACCGTCAAAAAGGAGTTTCCGCATCTTTTGTGAACCGCCTGCGCCTCAAGGGGCGAGCAGACAACGCCGTCAAGCCCCGAATTTTTCGCGTTTTCGGCGTATCTCATGACCGTCTCCGCCATGGTAGTTTCTATCAAAAGCTCGTTTTTAAGCGTCTCCGAATCGGTCGAGGTGAGCTGCGTCACCGCGATGAGGATAGGCCTTGTGCCGTCGGGCTTTGTAAGCCCCTCGACGGCCGCCGACATCATTTTTGAACCGCCCGCGGCGTGCAGGTTGGTCATATCGACATTAAGCCCCGAGAGCACCGACATCGACTTTTTGACGGTGTTCGGAATGTCGTGCAGCTTTAGATCGAGGAAAATCTTATGCCCTCGGTTTTTGATTTTTTCTACGATAGACGGCCCCTCGGCATAAAAAAGCTCCATGCCAATCTTGACGAACGGCTTTTTTGCGCCGAACCTTTCAAGAAATTCAAGGGTCTTGGCTCCGCTTGCAAAATCGCAGGCGATGATAACGTCTTTTCCCATTAGATCGCTCCTCCCGTAATATCGGATAATTTTTCTATTCCGTACTTTTTCATGACCCGCGGCAGGTCCTCGATAATATCCTTACAGGCGTAAGGGTTCACAAGGTTTTCCGCGCCGACCTCGACCGCCGCCGCCCCCGCGAGCATCATCTCGATAACGTCCTCGGCCGAAGATATTCCGCCCATTCCGACTATCGGGATATTCACCGCCTTTGCGGTCTGATAGACCATTCTCAGCGCGACGGGGAATATTGCGGGGCCGGAAAGCCCGCCGGTGACGTTTTTGAGTATCGGCTTTTTGGTGCGAAGGTCTATTCTCATCGCCAAAAGAGTGTTTATGAGGCTCAGACCGTCGGCGCCCGCGTCCTCGCAGGCCTTGGCGATGGAAGCTATGTCCGTTACGTTGGGCGACAGCTTGATTATTACCGGCTTTTTGACGGCTTTTTTCACCGCAGATGTCACCTCGGCCGCCGATTCGGGGCTTGTCCCGAAGCTCATTCCGCCGCCGTGAACGTTCGGGCAGCTTATGTTCACCTCGAGCCAGCCCACCTCGTCGCATTCGTCGAGGCGGCGGCAGGTGTAAACATAGTCGTCGATAGAAAATCCGCTGACGTTTGCCATTACCTTTTTATGAAACACTTTTTTCATCTTCGGGAGCTCCTCCGAGACGACCTTCTCGACCCCGGGGTTTTGAAGCCCGACCGAATTGAGCATACCCGAGCTTGCCTCGGCGATCCTCGGAGTGGGGTTTCCGAGCCTCGGCTCGCGGGTGGTGCCTTTGAAAGAAAACGTCCCGAGGATATTTATGTCGTAAAGCTCCGCGAATTCGTGACCGTATCCGAAGGTCCCGCTCGCGGGTATCACCGGGTTTGAAAGCTCGATACCGCAGAGGTTTACACTCAGATCTGCCATTTTATCTCCTCCTTGAAAAGCACCGGACCGTCGCGGCAAATGCGCTTGTGACCGGCGACAGTCTCGCAGGTGCAGCCCATGCAGGCGCCGAAGCCGCACCCCATTCTCTCCTCAAAGCTGAACTGCCCCGAGGTTTTTATCGCCTTAAAGACGGCCCGAAGCATAGGCTCGGGGCCGCAGGTATAAACGTGGGTATAGTTTTCGGGCAGAGCGTCGGTGACAAAGCCCTTAACGCCGTATGAGCCGTCGGCCGTCGCGACGGTTACCTTGCAGCCGAGGGCGCGGAATTCGTTCTCATAAAAGACCTCGCTTTTTTTGTTAAAGCCGAGCACCGCGCAAACGCTTTTTCCCTCGGCGGCGAGGTTTTTGGCAAGAAGATAAAGCGGCGGCACCCCGACCCCTCCGCCGACAAGAAGCGGGAGATCTCCCGACGCTTCAAGGTCATATCCGTTTCCGAGGCCGGTCAGAACGTCAAGGCTGCCCTCTTTCATCTCGGAGAGCTGACGGGTGCCCTTTCCGACTACCTTATATATAAGGGTGAGGCTGCCGTCTTCGGCGTCGCAGACGGATATCGGCCGCCTGAGATAAAGACCGCGCAGCTTTATGTTCACAAACTGCCCCGCCCGAGGGGTCTCGCTTCCGCCCCGAAGAGTTATCTTAAAAACGTTTTCCGCGATGGGGATATTTTCGACGATCTTAAAAATTTCCTGTTTCATCTTTTTCCTTTCTCATAGACGGTTTTTCCGCAATAAGCCGTGAAATAATTCACTCCGTAAAGCTGCCTGCCCTCAAAGGGGGTCGATCTTCCCATGCTGAGAAAATCGCTTGTATCGACGGTGAATTTTTCTTCGAGCCGCCAGACCGAAAAGCCTTTCGGCTCGCAAAGCCCGAAGCGCTTGCGGGGATTTTCGGACATCAGCCCGATAAGCCTTTCGAGCGTGATGATATTTGTTCGCACAAGGTAGGTATACGTCGCCGAAAAAGCGGTCTCAAGCCCGACTATGCCGAATGGGCTTTTTTCGAGGCCGCGGGATTTTTCCTCGGCCGAATGAGGCGCGTGATCGGTCGCTATCATGTCGATAGTCCCGTCGACGACCCCCTCGATGAGCGCTTCGCGGTCGCGCTTCGAACGCAGCGGGGGATTCATCTTGAACCTGCCGTCCTCCGAGAGGCAGGAGTCGTCGAGGCAGAGATAGTGCGGAGCGGTCTCGCAGGTAATGTCAACGCCCGCCGCCTTGGCTTTTCTTATAAGCTCGACGCTTTCCGCAGTCGAGATGTGGCAGACGTGGTATGCGCAGCCGGTTTTTTCGGCGATGCCGATATCCCTTTCGATCTGCCGCCATTCGCTTTCCGAGCAAATCCCTTTGTGACCGTGGGCTTTCGCGTATTCACCGTCGTGTATAAAGCCTCCGTTGAGCAGCGAATTGACCTCGCAGTGAGCGGCGACGATCTTTCCGAGAGATTTGGCCTTTGTCATAGCGGCCTCCATCATCTCGGCGCTTTGAACGCCCCTGCCGTCGTCAGAAAAAGCCGCGACGTTTTTTGCAAGCGCGTCCATATCCGAAAGCTGCTCGCCCTTTTCGCCGACGGTTATCGCGCCGTATGGAAGAACGTTTATGAGCGCGTCTCGGCGAATGATCTCAAGCTGAGCTTCAAGGTTTTCGGGAGAATCCGGCACGGGGTCAAGGTTGGGCATGGTGAAAACGTCGGTATATCCGCCGTGCGCCGCCGCAAGGCTGCCGGTGCGGATAGTCTCTTTATACGAAAATCCCGGCTCGCGAAAATGAACGTGCACATCGCAGAAGCCGGGTAAAAAGGTATATTCATCGGGGTCGAACGAAAAGCCGCCGCGGGAGATCGCCGCGGAAAGCTGATCGCAGTATTTTTCTTTCAAAAAAGCAGGATCGTAAGCCCTTGACATTTAGGAACCGTCCTTTCATCCGCAAAAAACCCGCCGCAAAACGGCAGGCAGGTCGAAAAATGAGCGTTGCTCATCAAAGGAAAATTTTCCGACTTTCCGACCTCGCCGGGCCGCGTTAAAGATTCGTCTTTATGAGTATAGCATATGCCAGAAAAAATGTCAACCGAAAAAATAGATGAGCGAGCGCTCAAATAGGGAATGTTATTTGTCGGTTTTGCTTAGCGGGGAAATGGGCTCAACGATGCTCGCACTTTCTGCGGACAGGGTGGTTTTGCCGGCATCGTTTCGCGAAGGCTTACGCCTTCGCCCAAAATGGAGATGATAGATTGTCAAACGGACAGCTTTTTTGTTTGCCCCGCTCGCCGCTCGGCAAAGGGGGAACCCCCGGCGAGGGTGCAACGATGCCCGCACTTTCTGCGGGCAGGGTGGTTTTGCCGGCATCGTTTCGCGAAGGCTTACGCCTTCGCCCGAAATGGCGGCGACAGACCGTCCACCGGATTGTTTGTGCTTGTCGCCTCAACCCCCACAAGCCTTTTGTAAAAGGCTTGACCAAAAACTTTTAATATCGGCGGCAAATTTAAAATGCAAGTTGACATATTTATCCGAATCTGCTATACTATCGCACGGTGATTTTTTATTTGAAAGGAAATCTTTGCTATGTGGCTGATTTTTACTCTTTTGACTACCCTTCTCTGGGGAGCGGCCGATCTTTTTTATAAAATCGGCGCCCGGCACGGAGAAGAGAAGTACAGTCATCTTCTGACCGGGATAACCGTCGGTCTTGTGATGGGAGCTCAGGCGATCTTCACGCTTCTTTTCACCGACGTCGGATACGACCCGATAAACATTCTAATCTATCTTCCGGTCTCGCTGTTTTACATAATCTCGATGGTCGTCGGATATCTCGGGCTGAAATATCTCGAGGTCTCGATATCCTCGCCGGTCCAGAACAGCTCGGGAGCGGTGGTCTGCATTCTCTGCCTTATTTTTCTCGGAGAGCGGCTCGATCTTCTTTCGGGAGCAGCGGTCGTGATAATAACTGCGGGCATCGTTTTGCTCGGCTGGTTTGAAAGGGTGAAGCCCTCCGAGGTTGCGCCCGAGGACAAAAAATATTCAAAAAGCGCTTTCGCCCTGATCTTCCCGCTGATATACTGCGTGCTCGACGCCATGGGTACCTTCTTCGACGCATTTTACCTGGACGACATCGAAACCACCCCGCTCGTCGGAGTTACCGAGGAAAACTTTGAAAACGTCGCGAACATCTCCTATGAGCTGACATTTTTGTTCGCCGCCGTCGTTCTCCTTATCTATATCCTTGTTATTAAAAAGGAGAAGATCGAGGTGCCGAAGCAGGGCAGCAAACTGATTGCCGCGGTCTTTGAGACTGCGGGGCAATATTTCTACGTCTATGCGATGAGCGGAAACGCCGTCGTCGCCGCCCCGACCATCGCCGCATACTGCGTTGTTTCGGCGCTTCTCGGCGGAATTTTCTTAAAGGAGAAGCTGAAGCCGCTCCAGTACGCCGCAATAAGCGCAGTCATCGTCGGCATAATCCTCCTCGGCGTCGTCGAGGGATTGTCAGAGTAAAGCGCCTTGCCTTTACACGCAAAATTTCACGCGGACTGCCCGTTCGGGCGGCCCGCTTTTTTGCGCCGTTTTAAGCCGTTTTGCCTTAGAGAAACCTTGTTGAAGCTCCCTGCTCGAAAAGAAGATAATTGTAAAGCGAGATAGCTTTACAGCCGTAAAAATCGCAATTTTTACAGAAATTTGAAGTAAAGCCGAAAAACTTCCGGGAAGCATATTTGCTTTACAAACCACAAAATTTTGCGATTTTTTTGCGCTCGACCACAATATTTTGTGGTTTGCCTATTGACAAACGCCAAAATCGGGTGTATAATCGTTTACAGTTCACCGGGCAAAGCGCAAAAGCTCGCCCCGGGAATAAAAAATGTTTTGAAGCAAAAATTAAAGTCAGGGGGGGATAGAATGGAGATTCACGGATTTCAGAAGCTGACGCTGCTCGACTATCCCGGAAAGTGCGCGGCTACCGTTTTTACGGCCGGCTGCAACCTCAGATGTCCGTTCTGCCACAACGCAAGTCTTGTCACAAGGATAAATCTTGCGGACAGAATTGAGCGCGAGGAGGTCGTCGGATATCTCGAAAAGCGAAAAAGCGTTCTTGACGGGGTGTGCATCACCGGCGGCGAGCCGCTGATGTCAAACGAAGTTTTCGACTTGATGAAGCAGATAAAGGACATGGGCTTTCTTGTTAAGCTGGACACCAACGGCACCTTCCCCGAGCGGCTGAGGCGTGCGGTTTTCGGCGGCCTTGCCGATTCGGTCGCGATGGACGTTAAAAACTCAAAGGAGCGCTACGCCGAAACGGTCGGTCTGAAAAAGTTCGACATCGCGCCGATCGAGGAAAGCGTCGAGTTTTTAAAGAGCGGCGCCGTCGATTTCGAGTTCAGAACAACGGTCGTCAAAGAGCTTCACACCGAGGAGGATATCGAAAGCCTTTGCCGGTGGATAAGCGGCGCGCCGAGGTATTATCTCCAACGGTTCAAGGATTCGGGCGACCTCATCGGCAGCGGTTTTTCCGCACCGTCGGGGGCGTTTATGGAAAATCTACAAAAAATCGCGGAGAAATATATTGAAAAAGTAGAATTGCGAGGAATATAGCGATTCAAACACAATATCTTGTATTTTGGGGCTTGACAAATGACAAGATGTGCTGTATATTGGTAACTGTTCCGCATCTGTTTCGGCGACGGGAAAACGCCGAAAAACATATATCAAAACGAATTTCAACAAATAAAGGAGCCAAGAAAAATGTATCAGGTAATTAAAAGAGACGGAAAGATAGTAGACTTCAACCTCTCAAAGATCTCCAACGCGATGGTGCTTGCTTTCAACGCCTGCGACAAGCAGTACAATCAGGACGTAATAGATTTCCTCGCGCTCAAGGTCACGGCTGATTTCGAGCCCAAGATCAAGGACGGAAAGATCGCCGTCGAGGACATTCAGGACTCGGTCGAAAGCGTTCTCATCAAGGCGGGATACGACAGCGTCGCAAAGGCGTATATCCTCTATCGCAAGCAGCGCGAGAAGATCAGAAACATCAACGCCACCACCGTCAACTATAAGAAGATCGTTGACGACTATCTTCAGATCAACGACTGGCGCGTCAAAGAAAATTCTACCGTCACCTATTCGGTCGGAGGACTTATTCTTTCAAACTCGGGCGCGATAACCGCGAACTACTGGCTTTCCGAGATATACGATCAGGAGATCGCCGACGCTCACCGCAACTGCGATATCCACCTGCACGACCTTTCGATGCTCACCGGTTACTGCGCCGGCTGGAGCTTGAAGCAGCTCATCAAGGAGGGTCTCGGCGGAATCAACGGAAAGATCACTTCGAGCCCCGCAAGCCATCTCTCGACCCTTTGCAACCAGATGGTGAACTTCCTCGGCATCATGCAGAACGAGTGGGCGGGCGCGCAGGCGTTCTCCAGCTTTGACACCTATCTTGCTCCTTTCGTCAAGGTCGATAATCTCTCCTATAAAGAGGTCAAGCAGTGCATTCAGAGCTTTGTCTACGGCGTGAACACTCCTTCACGCTGGGGAACTCAGGCTCCGTTCTCGAACATCACCCTTGACTGGACCGTTCCTAACGACCTCGCCGAGCTTCCCTGCATAGTCGGCGGAAAGGAAATGGACTTCTGCTATAAAGACTGCAAGAAGGAAATGGATATGGTCAACAAGGCCTTCATCGAGATAATGATCGAGGGCGACGCAAACGGACGCGGCTTCCAGTATCCTATCCCGACCTATTCTATAACCAGAGATTTCGATTGGTCCGAGACCGAGAACAACAAGCTGCTGTTTGAGATGACCGCAAAATACGGCACTCCTTACTTCTCGAACTACATCAACTCCGACATGGAGCCCTCCGACGTTCGCAGTATGTGCTGCCGTCTCCGTCTCGATCTGAGAGAGCTTCGCAAAAAATCCGGCGGCTTCTTCGGAAGCGGCGAATCGACCGGTTCTATCGGCGTCGTCACGATAAATATGCCGAAGATAGCATATCTCTCAAAGGACGAAAAAGAATTCTTCGAGCGCCTCGACAAGCTGATGGACCTCTCGGCGAGATCCTTGAAAATAAAGAGGACCGTTATCACCAAGCTGCTTGACGCGGGACTTTACCCCTATACCAAGCGCTATCTCGGAACTCTTGACAACCACTTCTCGACCATCGGTCTTGTCGGCATGAACGAGGCCTGCCTCAACGCGAAGTGGCTTGAGTGCGACATGATCGACCCCCGCGCTCAGGAATTCACCAAAAAGGTCCTCAACCATATGCGTGAGCGCCTTTCGGACTATCAGGAGCTTTACGGCGACCTCTATAACCTTGAGGCGACCCCTGCCGAATCCACCGCATATCGCCTTGCAAAGCACGATAAGGAGAACTATCCCGACATCATCACCGCTTCGGACGGCACTCCTTACTACACCAACTCCTCGCACCTGCCGGTCGGATATACCGACGATATATTCTCCGCGCTCGATATTCAGGACGAGCTCCAGACGCTTTACACCTCGGGAACCGTTTTCCACGCCTTCCTCGGCGAAAAGCTGCCCGATTGGAAATCAGCCGCAAATCTCGTCAGAAAGATCGCCGAGAACTATAAGCTGCCTTACTACACCATGTCTCCGACCTATTCCATATGCCGCAACCACGGTTATCTCACCGGCGAGCAGACCGTTTGCCCGCACTGCGGAGAAAAGACCGAGACTTACAGCCGCATAACCGGATATTACAGGCCGGTCCAGAACTGGAACGACGGCAAGGCTCAGGAATTCAAGGAGAGAAAGACCTATAACATCGCGACTTCGGTCCTCAGAAGAAACGGCGTTGACAAAAAGAACGCCTCCGAGAGCGCCGAGACCGGGCTTTCAGACGGAGCATACCTCTTTACGACCGCCACCTGCCCGAACTGCAAGGTCATTAAGGGTATCCTCGACAAGCAGGGTTACAGCTATGAGACGCTTCTTGCCAACGAAAACCGCGAGCTTTGCGAGGCGTTCGATATCCGTCAGGCCCCGACGCTTGTGGTCGTTCGCGGAGGAGAATTCGAGAAATTCGCCGGAGTTTCAGACATCAAGAAGCACACCTCGGTGAGCGCATAAATTGCATCAATGCAGCGGGGGATCCGTTTGACGGGTTCCCCGCGGCAAAAATTTTGACGTACGGATATTTAAACGTCCGAGAATTATTTAACACGGTGAAAGTATGTATGATATAATTGTTGTCGGCGGAGGCCCCGCGGGTCTTACTGCGGCGGTCTATGCCGAGCGCGCAGGAAAATCGGTGCTGGTGCTTGAAAAATCGGCTTTTGGCGGGCAGATAACCTTTTCCCCGAAGGTCGAGAACATTCCGGGTCACGCGGCGATCTCGGGAAACGATTTTGCCGCGCTTTTGGTCGATCAGGCGCTCGGCCTCGGAGCCGAGCTTGAGCCCTGCGAGGTGCTCGGAATAAAAGACTGCGGCGACCGAAAGGTCGTTTTGACCGACGACGGCGAGCGCATCGCAAAGGCGGTGATAATCGCTACGGGCGCAAAGCACCGTATGCTCGGGCTTGAAAACGAGGAAAACCTCGTCGGAAACGGAATATCTTTCTGCGCCGTGTGCGACGGAGCGTTTTATCAGGGGAAAAACGTCGGCGTTGTCGGAGGCGGAAATTCCGCGCTTCAGGAAGCGCTGCTGCTCGCGGACATCGCCGAAAAGGTCACGGTAATTCAAAACCTCGGCTTTTTGACCGGCGAAAAAATGCTGTGCGATCAGCTCGCCGAGCGCAAAAACGTTGAGGTCATACTCGGCAGCACCGTTTCAAGGCTTTTGGGCGAGAGCGAGCTTTCGGGCGTTGAGATTCAGAGCGCAGACGGCGAAAAGCGCGAAATCCCCCTTGACGGACTTTTCGTAGCGATAGGGCTTTTGCCCCAGAACGGCGCGTTTGCGGACGTTTTAGAGCTCGACAAGGCGGGCTATGCCGCCTCCGACGAGAGCTGCACGACAAAGACCCCGGGAATTTTCGCAGCGGGGGACTGCCGCTCGAAAAAGATCCGCCAGGTGACGACCGCCGCCTCGGACGGCGCGATCGCCGCGCTTGCAGCCTGCGATTTCTGCGAGGGAAGATGACATATCCACTTTCATTACTATATTGGAGAAGCGCTTGCCAAAAGGCAGGCGTTTTTCTTGCGCTTGTTCTCGGGAAGTGAGAAATTGGGTAGAAATGGAGTGAGGAAAATTTCTGGGAGTTTGTATTGAGCTAAAAAATTAAAAGTTTTCGGTCAAGACTTTTTCAAAAGATTACAGGATAGAAGGTACAAGCACAAACAATCCGGTGGATGGTCTGTCATCACCATTTTTGGCGAAGGCGCAAGCCTTCGCGAAACGATGCCGGCAAAACTAACCTGCCCGCAGAAAGTGCGGGCATCGTTGAGACCTGAAAGAGAGGGCGCCCCCTAAACAAGGTATTTGCAAAATCCCGTCTCGGGGCGGAATTTTAGCGAATACTATCGCTCATCACCCCACCCCCGTTCGCTATCTTCCTGAACGCTCCATGCGCACAAAAGCCCCGCAGGGGCGTTGTGCCACAGAAGCGGGTTTTGTCCAAGAGAACGAGCCGCCGATTCGGCATGGCGGCGAAGTTCGATTGGCTACAAAACCCGCTTCTGTTGCCCCTACGAGTGGCGTTGGCTTCACAAAACCCACCCCCGCTCGCAGAAAGTAGTGCGCATCGTTGAACCCTCACCCCAACATCACTATAAATCAATCACATTATTACAATAATGCAGTTGACAACGGCGAAGCGCAAGCGTATAATAACATATGAACAGATATTCATATGTTTTTGAAAGGAGCGATATCATGGAAAACGAGAAGTGCCTCGAATGCCCGCATCACATCGAATGTGGAGGAAAAAACATCGAGCTCGTAAAGCGGCTCGCCGAAAAGATGATAACCGAGGAGGAAGCGTATTACGTCAGCGAGCTTTTCAAAGCGCTTTCCGATATGACGCGGGTGCGGATACTTTTCAGCCTTCTCGGCGGAGAAATGTGCGTCTGCGACATTCAGGAGCTTGTCGGGGTGACGCAGTCGGCCATTTCGCACCAGCTCAGAACGCTCAAGCAGGCGGGGCTCGTAAGATATCGCCGCGAGGGGAAATCGCTTTACTACTCGATCGCCGACGATCATGTTTCGACCATGCTCGCGACGGGGCTTGAACACATTTCGGAATAACGGAGGGGATAAAAATGGCTTCTGAAAAATGCTGCGAGGTCAGCGAGAACGAATCTGCCTGCGAGAGCTGCGGCTGCTGTGCGGAAAAGCTGAGCGCCGAGAACGACGGCGGCGAGGTCAGAAAGCAGATCGCGAAAATACTTATATCGGGGGCGCTTTTTGCAGCTTCATTCTTTCTTCAGGGAGCAGCTCACAGCGCGCTTTTGCTCATCGCTTACATCGTCGTCGGTTATGAGGTGATAATCGGCGCCGCAAAGGAGCTTGTCAGGGAGTTTTCTATCGACGAGGAATTTTTGATGACGATAGCGACGGTCGGCGCGTGGGCGATAGGCGAGAGCACCGAGGCCGTTGCGGTGATGCTTTTTTATTCGATAGGCGAGCTTCTTGAAGATATCGCCTGCGAGCGCTCGCGAAAATCAATAACCGCGCTTTTGGCGCTGAGGCCCGACGAGGTGACCGTTAAAAGGAACGGTGCGCTTGAAAAGATCGCCGTCGAGGAGGTCGCCGCGGGGGATATAGCGGTGGTCATCGCCGGGGAGCGCATAGCCGTTGACGGCGTAATTCTAAGCGGAGAGACGATGATAGACAACTCCGCGCTGACCGGCGAATCGGTGCCGGTCGCCGCCGGGGTCGGAGATTCGGTCTACGGCGGAGGGATAAACACCTCGGGAAGCATTGAGATCAGGGTGACTAAGCCCTATGCCGAATCAAGCTCGGCGAGGATATTGCAGCTCGTCGAAAACGCTCAGGAGAAAAAGGCGAAAGCCGAGCGCTTCATCACCCGCTTTGCAAGGAAATATACCGTCGCGGTGGTGCTTTTGGCGCTTTTCATCGCCTTTGTATGCCCCGCTTTCACCGGCTATGCCGAAACGTTTGTAAGCTGGTTCTATCGCGGTCTGACGCTTTTGGTGGTATCCTGCCCCTGCGCGTTCGTCATCTCGGTGCCGCTCAGCTTCTTTGCCGGGATAGGCTGCGCCTCGAAAAACGGAATACTCATTAAGGGCTCGTCCTCGGTCGAAACGCTTTCAAAGCTGAAAGCGGTGGCGCTTGACAAAACCGGAACGATAACAAAGGGCGACATAAGCGTTACCGCCGTCAGCGGCTCGGAGGAAACGCTCAGGCTTGCGGCATATGCCGAGAGCAGATCTTCTCACCCGATTGCAAAGGCGATAGTAAAAGAATACGGCGAAAAAATCGAGGATTCGATGATAATTTCCTGCACCGAGCAGGCCGGAAAAGGCGTGACGGCGACGATAGGGCAGGACGAGATATTCGTCGGAAAGAGCAAAAACGGCGGCGAGGGACTTTCGGTCTCGGTATATAAAAACGGCGTCGAGATCGGCGCGATATCGCTGAGCGACAGCATTAAGCCGGACAGCGCTTCGGCAGTAGCGGCGCTTAAAGCCCTCGGCGCGGAAAAAACGGTCATGCTTTCGGGCGACAGAAAAGCCGCCGCCGTGCAGGTCGCCGAGCAGGTAGGGATCGACGACGTCAGGGCCGAGCTTCGCCCCGAGGACAAGTGCAAAGAGCTTGAAAAGCTGCGCGAAAGCGTCGGTTTAACGGCTTTTGTCGGCGACGGAATAAACGACGCTCCGGTGCTTGCGCTTTCGGACATCGGCGTTGCGATGGGCGGTCTCGGCTCGGACGCCGCCATTGAGACCGCCGACGTGGTGATCCTCGACGACAGGCTTTCAAGGCTGCCTTTGGCGGTGAAAATATCTAAGCAGACCATGAAGATAGTTTATCAGTGCGTGGCGTTCGCCTTTTTGGCAAAGCTCGCCGTGATAGTTTTGGAGCTTATGGGCATGGCGGGAATGTGGACCGCAGTTTTCGCCGACGTCGGAGTGACGATACTTGCGATACTGAACGCTTTGCGCGCGCTGAATTATAAGGTGAAGTGATGGAGACCTATTCTTGAAGGAAGGTAAGAATGGAATGGGGGAAGGCGTGAAAAGCGCCCGACGTTTGAGGGGATAAAAGGAATTCAATCTTTCCCTCTCACGAGGTAAAGATTTCATGCTATTTTTAGTCACCCCACCCCCGGCAGACGGACTGCGGGCAGGAAAGATATCGAGCCCCCTCCCCTTTGAGGGGAGGGGGCCTTCGCTTTGTTGCCTTTTAGACAAACGTACTGCGGGGGTGGGGTGATGAGCGATAGCATTCGCTAAAATTCCGCCCCGAGGCGGGATTTTGCGAATACCTTTTAAGCGGTCGGCTCGTTTTCCGACAAACGCAGGTATAAATCAGCACTCCGACAAATCTCCGTTTGCGGCGCTGTGCGAAAACGAACGTCTCTTTGCCTCTCGTCCATGAAATTCAGCCAATGTATAAAATGCATTTTCACTCCGGCTTTTTTGATCGTTTCGCCAAAAATAAAAAATCTCATTGCGCGTGCGGGGTGCTCACGAAAGCGAAAAGGGCTGCCGGGTTTAACACAATTTTTCCCCGAACATATTATGTAGAAAACGTTTGGAGGAAAACAATGGCAAACAAGACATATTTTTTGGGCTGCCCGACGCCCGAGGGCTTTGAAACTCATTTCGGGGACGAGATAAATTCCGGAAACTTCTTTACTTACATCATCAAGGGAGGTCCCGGCACCGGCAAATCTACGCTGATGAAGCGCCTTGCCGCAGGGCTTTCCGAGCTCGATCCGGCTGAGCTTTATTACTGCTCGAGCGACCCGGATTCGCTTGACGCTATCCTTTTCAGGGATATCGGCGTAATTTTCGTTGACGGCACTGCGCCGCACGTTTTTGAGCCGGTTTATCCCGGGGCAAGAGAACGGCTCCTCGACCTTGGAAACTTTTGGAACGCAGATGCTCTCAAAAACAATGCTGACGAGATCGTCTCGCTCACCGTCGAAAACAAAAAGCTGCATCTTCGCGCAAAGCGTTATCTCGGCGCGGTTTGCAGTCTGAATGCCGACACCGCCGCGACGGGTGAAGCGGCGATGCTCGACGAAAAGCTCGATTCTTTTGCAAAAAGACTTTCGCAGAAGCTGTTTCCGAGGGTCTGCCGCCGCGAGGGAAAAATTTCGCTCAGACAGATAACCTCGATCACCCCGAAGGGCGTAATGACCCAAGCGGGCGCGCTTGACGGCTGTCGCAGATACGTTATCGGCGACCCGTATTTTGCCGTCACTGACGCGCTTTTGAAGAACCTCTCGACCCTTGCCGCCGCCTCGGGCTATGACGTCATAGCTTCTAAAAACGTCTTCCTGCCAGGCTGCGCCTATGAGCACATGGTCGTGCCCGAGCTGGGACTTGCGTTTGTTTCGGCCGAGACCGCCAACATGGACGGCGCGGCAAAGATCAACGGCTTAAGATTTTACGACCGCGACCTGCTAAGAGAGCGCCGCAGAAGATTTCTCTTCAATTCAAGCGCAAAACGCGAGCTTTCGCTCGCCGCCGTCGAGGCGCTTGCGCACGCGAAAAACGTCCACGACGATTTAGAGAAGCTGTATATTTCGGCGATGGATTTCGAGGCGATAGCTGACCTCGCCGAGCAGATCAAAGAGGATATCGGCGCCGCGTTTAAAGGCGGGGAGTAAAGGGAGTTCATATTCATCGCTGCCGAGACGGTTGGGAGCCTTTGGTTTGCAGCTTTATCCCTACATTTGGAGCAAGCTGAACCGACCTGCAAAAAGGTATTCGCAAAATCCCGCCTCGGGGCGGAATTTTAGCGAATGCTATCGCTCATCACCCCACCCCCGCCACGCTTCCTACTGAGCGGAAAGTTTGAGAGCCCCCGCCCCTCGAGGGGCGGGGGCGTTGCTATGTAGTGCTTCACTACAAAACTTTGGCGGGGGGTGGGGTGACTCCAAATAGTATTCCCATTTCCCGATAGGGGAATGGGAATACCTTTATGCAAACGGCGCGGCGTTGCACCATTCGGCGCACATACCAAGTTACCGACTTGCAGCGTTTAACACAGCGTTCTGCGTAGCTGAACAGTTGCTTAAAAGGTATCCATATTTTCCTCTGCCGGAAAATATGGATACTATCGTTTAGCGCCCCACCCCCGCTATGTTGCCTGCGGGCAAGCTGATTTTGTGAAGCCCCCGCCCCTCGAGGGGCGGGGGCTTTCGCTTTGCTACCTTTTAAACAAACGTGCGTTGGGGGTGGGGTGACTTAAAATAGCATGAAATCTTACCCGCGTAAGCGGGAAAGATTGAATTCCTTTTACTAACTCAGTTGCCGTCTCCGCACGCCCCCTCAAAATCACATCTCCACCCAAATCTCCATGCATTCCTCGAGCTCGGTCTTCGTCTCTTCAAGGCGGGTGCAGAGCGCGTTCATTTTCTGATAATCCGCCGCCGCGGCAGGGTCCGCGATCTCGCGCTCGATAGAAGCGATCTCGTTTTCAAGCGCCTCAATTCGGCTTTCGAGGTCCTTTTGCTCCTGCTTGCGCTTGGCGTCGGAAGAGCGCTGCTCGCGGGTGCGGTACTGCTTTTTCGGCTCCTTTTTCTCCTCGGTTTTCTGTTTGAGGGCTTCCGCGCCCGACCTTTCCGCCTCTTTTTCCAAAAGATACGCGTCGAAATTGCCGGGATAGCTTTTTGCGCCGTCTTGAGATATCTCGACGATGCGCGTTGCGACGCGGTTCAAAAGATATCTGTCGTGCGAGACGAGTATCATCGTGCCGTCGAATTCTTCAAGAGCCGCTTCGAGGACCTCGCAGGTGGCGGAATCAAGGTGGTTCGTCGGTTCGTCGAGCACAAGAACGTTGCCGCGTTTGAGCATCATTATCGCGAAGCTGAGCTTGGTTTTTTCTCCGCCGCTTATCACCCCGACCGGTTTATAGACGTTTTCGCCGGTCAGAAGAACGCCGCCGAGCAGCGTGCGCACTTCAAGGTCGGTCATTCGGGGATAGCGGTGATGCACCTCGTCGATGACGGTTCGGCGTGGGTCGAGCTTTTCGTTTTTCTGGTCGAAATAGGCTATCTTGACGTTTTGCGCCCAGCGGACCGTGCCGCGGCTGTGCGGATTTTCTCCCAAAAGGGTTTTTAAAAGAGAAGATTTTCCGATTCCGTTGGGGCCTATAACGCCGATCTTTTCGCCCCGCATGACCGAAAGGTCGAGCGAGCTTATAAGCGTTTTCGCGCTTTCGCCCTCGCCGACGGTTATATCGACGTTTTTGATTTCAAGCACCTCTTTCGGAGGGGTGATATCATATTCAAGGCGTATCTTCGGCGGCTTTTTCGGCTTTTTGGGCTTCTCGACGCCCTCCTCGACGATTCGGTCGAGCATATGCTGTTTGTTTTTCGCCTGCTTGGCAGAGGTCGCGGATACGCGGTTTTTGTCGATATAAAACTGAAGCTCGCGTATTTTTTGCTGCTGCTGTTCATACAGCTTCTCCTGCCGCTCGAGGTCGGTCTTTTTCTGGCGCTGAAAGTCGCTGTAATTGCCCTTATAGGCCTTTATTTTTCTGTCTTCAAGCTCCAAGATTCGGGTGCAGAGCTTGTCCAAAAAATAGCGGTTGTGCGAAACGATCAGCACCGCGCCCTTATAGTCGGCAAGATACCCCTCGAGCCACATTGTCGATTCAAGGTCGAGGTGGTTTGTCGGCTCGTCGAGGATCAAAAGGTCGGGAGCCTCCAAAAGCAGCTTGCAAAGAGCCATTCGCGTGCGTTCTCCGCCCGACAGCGAGCTCACTTTTCGCGTGCGGTCTATTCCCGAAAAGCCCATTCCGTTCAGCACCGTGTTTATTTTAACGTCGATGAGATATCCGTCGTTCGCTTCAAAATGCGAGCTGAGCCTTGAATATTCCGCCGAAGCCGCTTCAAGCTGCTCGCCGAAAAGAGAGGGCATTTTTTCTGAAAGCTCGGAGATTCTCAGATATTCCTGCTCGAGGGCTGAAAAGGGGCGACGCATCTCGGCCTCGATGGAATTTTCGCTCATCATGCCGCTGTTCTGCTCAAGATAACCGATAACGCACCCACGCGATACGTTTACTGCGCCGTCGCCGCCCGGGGTCGGGTCGAAGCCGGTTTTTCCCACCAAAATATTCAAAAGCGTGGTCTTTCCGCAGCCGTTCACCCCGACAAGCCCGATGCGGTCGCCCCGCTCGATCGAAAAGCCGATGTCCTCGAGCGTCGGAATATCCGCCTCGAAATATTTCCATATATGTTCAACGCTTACGAGCATAAGAATTTTCCTTTCTATGTTCCTGCTGATCTTGATACGAGCAAAAAACCTTTCTTCATCGGTTTAGACCTCTTCAAGCAACCGACAGCGCAATTCATATAAAGCTGTTTTGTTTGAATCCCAAGTCAGGCGCTCCATAGCGTCTTTATAACTCAGCCACTCGGAACCGATGTGTTCATTGGATAACTTTATGTCTGAAACACACTCAAACGCAAAATGATATTCGGGAATAACATAGGTGTTCTTTGCCCAATATTTCCTGTGTCGTTCCGAAATAACATTCGCGGGAATATACGCCATAGACGTCAGCTTTATAATACTGTTTGTTTTTATCCCTGTCTCTTCTGAAATTTCTCTGACTGCCGCCTCTATCGGCGTTTCGTCATCTTCACCGCCGCCGGCAATAAACTGCCACTGATCCAAATCCGAGCGATGAAAAACACAAAACTCCATCTCTCTCGAAGCTGTTTTCCTGAAAGGAATTGCCAATATCTGAAATGGTGCTCTCAACCTGTTAAACTTCCGCTGATCCTGATTTTCTGATTCAGTATACCGTAAATTTTGAGAAAGACAACCGTCTGCAAGTGATAAGCAGTTTTACACCGCAGGAGGTAATTACACCGCAAAGGCGCACTTTTCAATTATTTCTCGGTTTTGTATCAAACTCTGCAAGATTATATCGGGTATTTTCTGCATTATGATACCACATTCCGCCGCAAAACGCAAGCAAAACAAAATCGCCCTCACAAAGCTCCTCTTCCGCAAGAAAACAAAACCGCATAATCTGACTAAAAGCCGCCGGCTTCTGCGTTGGCGGCTCTTGCATTCCACAAAGGAGTGCGTGCGAGCCGCCGTCTTGAATCTGACGGCTTTTAGCGACTATGCGGCGCTTTGCGGTACCCGCAGGGTACTTTTATTTTCTTGTGTCAGAGGGGCTAAGCGAGGGCGACGTTTTTATTTTATTCCCGAAAGCTCCTTATATTTTTGCTTCGTCGCTTCCCCGCCGCGAATGTGGCGCTCCTGCTTGTTTATGTCCAGTATTACACGAACCTCTTTATAAAGCGAGGGCTTCACTTTTTTCAGCCTCTCGCTGACGTCTTTATGCACCGTGCTCTTAGAAATTCCGAATTCGCTTGCCGCCTGTCTTACGGTGGCCTTGTGCTCGATTATGTATTCCCCCAAAATTACCGGGCGTTCGCTGTCCTTAGGTATTGTGCTCAATGCGCTCACTCCCAAATGCTTTTTAGTAATGTATATGGGGGAGGGGAGGGTTTTATGCCGGTGAGGGCGACGATAACCGTAATTCAAAAATCAGCTTGCAAGGCGGGCGCCCAGTTTTCAAATGCTTTTCCTCATCTTTGATTCCCTGACGGTCCCATTCAGCCTTCGGCATATTAGCCGCAACAAGCTCTTTGAGTATGCACTCAGTGGAGGCACCCATCGGATTGGGGTTGTGGAAGCGGAAGTTAAGCCTTTTCTTCACGGCGGAGCCTCCGTTCATATTACTTCAGGAATATGATATCCAGCCGAGATTTTGCGAAAATACGAAGCGCAGAGCAGCCGCCCGACTACTCTGCATTTAAGTTTTACATTGACCTAACATAATTTTAAGGGTGTGTAGTACATTTACACACCCTTGCTCCTATTGTCCCTCTATAGGGAGGCTGTCATTTATGCTGTTGTCTGCGTTTCATTCCATATCTTTTATTGTAAGCCTATTCTTTATATACCCTATACATCTTTCAACTCATTATAATGTTACTAAGAAATGAGGTTATTACATGTCAAAATCGAAGATTATCACTTTAAGAGTATCAGACGATGAGCTGTCTGAACTCAAGAAAAGGGCTGACACCCAAGGTGTCACAATGAGTGACCTGCTCAAACATTCAGCACTTGCCAGAGATGGTCTTTCCACGCTTGACAAACAAAGGATTTATACCTGCTTGAATATTATAAAGGATAATGCTCGTCAAATAGTGCGTGACTATGAGGATAATTATTCATCGAAAATCATAAAGGAGGCAGATGACCTATGGCAATTACTAAGCTGATCTCTAATCCCTGCAATAGCGACGATGCTTTGCGGAATCTTTGCAACTACATAATCAATCCCGAAAAAGTAGGCAACTCGGGACGTTATGTTTTTGGACGTGGGATTCGCTCTGATACTGCTTATGAAGATATAACTGAAATGCAGAACCTTTTTAGCAAAGCCTCGGGCAGGCGAGCATATCACCTTATGGTGAGCCTTCCGGATAACCTTGGTCTTGGCAGCGAAGATATGCTTGAAATCTCGCGCAAAATCTCTGACCTATTTTACCCTCGATATCAGCTTCTTTGTGGCGTTCATGTTTGCCAAGAACATTTACATGCCCATTTTGCTGTCAATCCTGTTCCAATGGAAGCAGGCAATAATCGAAAGCTGGAAATAAACTATTCATTTATGACCGAACTCTCGCAGGAAATTGAAAAAATAATCGATGACTATACATGAGTGAAAGCAGGGCGGAGAAATCCGCCCTGCCGTTAATTGATCTTTTTCACTCGCCGATAGAACGTCCTCGGCTTCAGATTCAGCCGCTTCATCGCCTCGACTGCTGTTATTTCTCCTCTGCGCCACTGACCGACAACAGTTTCAAGCTCCGGGCAGTCGATTGGCTTGCGACCTTTGTAGATACCATTTTCTTTGGCGATAGCTATGCCCTCACGTTGCCTTTGCAATATGTATTCTCGCTCAAGCTCTGCCACCGCGCCGAAGATAGTCAGCATGAACTTCCCAGTCGGGGTGGTCGTGTCGATTGCCTCTTTCTTCGATACGAACTCGACCTTTTTCTTTGTGAGCTGCTCGACCAAGTCTAAGAGATCTCTTGTATTGCGAGCAAACCTGCTTATCGATTCAACGATGACAGTATCACCCTCGCGGACAAAAGACATCATCTTCTTGAGCTGTGGGCGGTCGGTATTCTTGCCGCTCATCTTGTCGATGTAGATCTGATCGGCCCCAAGCTCCTTCATCAGCACTTCTTGCCGAGCTGTGTTTTGGTCAATGGTGCTGATGCGAATATAACCGATTTTCATAGTTCCTCCCAACTGCCAATAGGGTCGGCTCGCAAAATGTCATATGCCAAAATGCGAAATTCGACCCCAGTGGCACACTTTTTGAATGTGACTTTAGGGTACACCTCAATGGCACACTATGTTGCGAATAAAAACTCCTCTATCTCGTCCAACGTGTATCCGTCCTCGTAAAGTTCTTCAATATCTTCCGGCATATATCCGCAGTGGCAGGCAACGCCTTTGAGGTCATCAAAATATTGCTTCTCGGCGGGATCCATTTTACTCGACGTTGTTTTTGCTGATGTCCACCAGTCATCGTCCCAACCATGACGGTAGGGGAAGCAATAATTATAGTACAGCCCGGAATCATTGAACTCTGACCTCGTTCTATATCCCGAGCTGTCTATCCTCAAAATCTCGCCGCTTTCGATTGAAACCTTTTCGCACTTGCCGAAGTTGAAGTAGAGCTTCTTCAGACCGGCTTTCAAAATCTCCTCGGTAGAGGCGTAGATGTATAGCCCGCGTTCGGGGTAATGATAAATGCAAAGCGGATTATCTCCCTTGACGATGTAGAGATTATTCTCCGAATCCATAACTGTGATTGTCATACTTCCCTGCAACTGCTCCGCCATATACTTCAGGCTCTCAAAGTCGAGCCTTTTCTTATTTTCGATGAGCTGCACGGCAACGTAGCTGTCGGTCTTGATGTGGGTACCCGGTAGCCGTTCAACCTCTCTGACCCGCTCATCGTTGTAGATGACCCCGTTATGGGCGAGGGCGAAAGGTACATCTGCTTTGCCATAGAACGGGTGGTTGTTGAAGTTCAGCTTCTCGCTGCCCTGTGTGGTCATACGAGTATGACCCATAACTGCATTGACCCCATCAGGCACGTTGAACCTCATAAGATGAGCAGGGATAGGTCGCTTGTAAATGCGGAGCTTGCCGTTGTGGTTGTAAGCGATGCCGGTGGCGTCAGTGCCCCGCACCTCGCAGGCTGTCGAAAGCACGTTAAGAATGCGGTTCATCTGACGCTTATTTAATGAATGATTGTAGTCAAGTATTCCAAACAGACAGCACATAATTAAACCTCCTCTTCGACAGCAATGGGCTCGTTGACATAAATCTGCCGCTCTTTTAGATACTGAACCAACTTCGGCGATGCGCAGGATTTGGCGAAGGTCGTCCAAGAGACGTTCTGAATCTCGTCGTCAGACAGACAGGTCGCGAGGTCGCAAATCTTGTTCACGAGTTGAAGCGTGGCAAGCAGGGTATTGAGCTTCAACGTTCCGCGGAAAATTCTGAACTCGACAGTATTATAGTTGAGAAGGTTTATGCAGGCATATCTGCCTTTGCTGGTACCCTTCTTCACATGTTCCATCATCGCCCGAGGATTATCCTTATATCCATAGCGAGCTGCCCAGCTATCCAACTGCCTTTGTGTTCTGCGGCTGAACTTCAACAGCTCGTCCCAGTGCTTTTCAAAGAAGAAAAGCAAGCGTCCGATGCTTGCTTCCTGATCTTCGTTTGTGTCGCCGAAAGAATCTCTGTTGACGTGAATGTGAAGCCCGCAGGTTCCCGCTTGATGAGATATGTAGCCCATACTCCGAGCTTCTTTCAACACTTCCGCCCACGGCATCTGGTTCATGTGATAATCGAGGGTCATAGGGTGGGTGACGATTTCAAAGCCGTCATGGAGTGAGCCATCGTGTTTGCAATAAATGTGTTCCGCGTCACGGTTGCCGACAGACATAACCTGCTCCGCGTTATCGTCGCTTTCGCCTGCCTCGTCGATCTCCAATTCTACGCCAAAGTAACGAGAACCTGAGCCATAGAAAATAGGGTCGGGTTTGTAATAATAGTCCTGTATGCCGCCGTCACGCTCAAAGTGGCTGTAGCAGTCATAACAATACGGATCATCATCGTATCTGTCGCGATAGTATGTATCATCAGTGTGTATCACGCGACCGCAGCGAACGCAAGTATTATAATGGTCGTCGTAGCAGGCGTTACAGAGAGGGGTTTCCGAGCTGCCTGCGTTGTTTTCGAGTAAGATTGGTTCTCCGCAATGGGAGCAGGTTGTGGTGTACTCTCGCATACAGTGGTCACAAAGCCAGTATTCCTCTTCGATGAAATGGAGCTGGGATTCCGGGAGCGTCTTCTCGCAGTAACAGCAGACATGGGTTGTTGTTTGGGTGGGATTAGGTGTTTTTTGATTTGACATGATATTTACCTCCATGTAGATTTTTTATGTTCCGGGGTGCGTCGCCCCGTGCTACATAGAGATGATATACAATTCAAATATTCGTAAAAGACGAAGGCTCAGGAGCTATCTTGCTCCTGAGCCTTTTTAACTGCCGGATTTGTCCTCCAGCTTCTTAGATATTCCTCGACTGCCTCGGTCGGTATCTTCCAGCTCTTGTTGAAATGTAAGAATGAAATCTTTTTTCAGAACTTTGCGATTACGGGCAAATTTTGCAAAAAAGAAACCCCTGCCGAGTAAGCAGGGGTATCCGTCAGCAGGGCAGGACGGTCAGCTGTCCGTCGATGCTGACGAGCATTTCGGGAACGGAGAACAGGTCGGAGAAGTGAGCAACCAGCTCCGGCGACAGCGAAGCGAAGTCTTCCTCGCCGAGACCGGTAATCAGGAAAGTACCAGAGATATAATCGTACATCTTGCCGTCCTCATCTCGCAGCGCTCGGTTGAAAGGCTTGTTCTTTAGCTTCGATTCTTCGTCGCAGATCAAAGCGACGGGTTCCTGCCAAGGATAGACGGCTTGAATGTAACCGTCAACTTCGCGCTGAAGTGATTTAAGATTGTTCTCGATTTCTTTGACATAGGGCTTTTTGCTGGGATCGACTACCAAAACTGTGATTTTAGACATGATAAATCCTCCTGAAGTATTATTGAAGCGACGCTTCAGGAGGATAATATGCACTTAAAAATTTCTGTTCTTTCGCTTATTTATTTTGAATGACCTAATCAATTAGTGAAAATTACAGGCGATATGTATAGTTTGAGCCTGCTGTAGCCGTTGAGATTGTTCTTTCTGCCTGATAAAATCTCATGGCCGTAAAGATACATCAATCGCTGTGAAAATCCCTGCATAGAGCTCAACGCCTGCATACCGTTTTCACTGCAAAATGCAAGATATTCATTATACAATTCAGCTGTGCTAACAAAGTCGTTGTCGTTGTAGGTAATTTCACAATGCACCTTGAAGAACGACTTTATAATGTCGTTCGGATCCATTTGATAGGTGACCTTCGGCTTTATATGGTCATCCCCAGAAAACCTAAAGTTGTTTTTCCTCAGTACATAATAAAGCGCAAGTGCTTTGGCCGTGATATAAGGTCTTTCAGCATTCAGTTTATCAAGCAGTTTCGGATCCTGCCTTTCATACGGAACTGATTTGGAGAACGGTATGCATACCGTTCGGTTCAAAAACGCCTGGTCATAAATCTGCATATCAAGCGGGAAGTTTGTCGAAAAGACAAACTTGCACTTGTTTCGGTAGGGTTTTGCATCCTTGTATTTGACCTCGTGGGTGATTATATCGTCGCCGGTCAACATCTTGAGAATTGCGACCGATTTTGCTGACATTTTGCCATTCGGCAAATCCATTGACAAGTTTAGGCAGCTTGTCGATAAGGCGTCGGGAAGATGCTGCCCGCCAAGACGTGAGATATCAAGAGAGGTAACAAGCTCGGGAGGAAAGTAACATTCGAGAAATTTTCCCAAGATACTTTTGCCGGAGTTGCTTTCGCCCTGAAGCAGGAAATACGCCTTTGCTTCGTTGCCTGGGACAAGTATGTAGCCTATCATCTGATAGATGCGCTCGACAATGTTAGGGATTCCGTTGGCAATGTCAGAAAAGAACTGGTCAGCGACAGGTGTTGGCAAGTTTAAAATATAGTCACAAATTGATGTAAGAAATGTGATTTCAATATTATAAATCCAAGCAGCCTTTCCATCAGGTGACTGTTCATAGGTTTCAGAATCTATATTTTTATTATATAAGTGGCAAAAGTTCGGGAAAAGACACGTAATGGCAAAGGTATTACGGCCCAATGGTGCATTATACATTACCTCTGTACAGTTTATATTTTTGGATCTAAAACTTTGGCAAAACCACTCCGGGTTCATTTCCATATCCAACTCGTATCTGCCGCATATCTTGGACGCGTCAAAATAAAGAGCAAGCGGATTGCTGTCTTCATAAAACCAGAAGGTTTCAGCATCAAAAACCCCGTTTTTACATGCAATGATCTTATTGTCAGGAGAAATATTAATGAAATCGTTTGGATCACGAAGTCTTATCAGATCAGCGACCGATTTCACCCTGCTCCTTTTACCGATTAGTCTGAATTTGTCGTCAAGAACTGACAGGACGAGAGATTCCAGTTTGCTGTCGGAAACCGGCTCGATGTGATATCCGTTGCGTACATACAGATTGCCATCTAAACAGTAAAGCTGTTTGCGAGCATAAAAGAGTTGCTCTAAAAGAAAATCGTTGAGCTCCTTTGGAGGTAGATTGTTGCAAATTTGCTCTATATCCTGGTTCGTATTCACGGCAGGGAGGGTCTGGTCAGGCAGCATGGTTCATCGTTCCTTTTAAAAAATTTCAAAAAAATCATAGCACCTTAGCATAAAGGTCAAGGCTGTCAAACACTGCCAAAACACCGACATTTTTAAAAAAATTTATAAGAAATATAAGGGTATCCCCACTTTTTTGCAAAGAGGGGTGCTTTATTATTTGATGTAGGATATCTCACGTGTATAAAAACGCACCGTCGCTATGACGATGCGCTGTATTTACGTCTTTTGACCTACTGACTTGGTCATTTTTCAGGAAACATTGAATTGCTTTTTCACTTTTCAGGTAACTTCGGTAAAAAATAAAACTAAACCAAACACACAGGTAAAAAGAAAGGAGCAATGAGACATGATAATAAAAAACGTTATACTTAATAGGTCAGTCCCCGTGATCGAGTGCCGCAGGGATTGCATTAAAATGCAAAGCACAACGAAAGTCGTTGCTGAACCGGCAATGCCGAATAACCCGAACAATGCAGAGCAGTACTCGCCGGAGCCGCGTTCGCCGATTGGCGGCACACTCAATCTTATATTACCACGTCAGGCGTATTCAGACACCAGCCCGTATGCACTTTCACTGCAGCTTCTTCAAATTTATGGGATAAGAAGATACAAAGGAAAATTTTACCTATATACGGGCAGTCACTACGAGTTCGTGGATGACGAAACGATGAGACAGCTGATTGCCTAAACATTTATCGGTCTTGTCGAGGCAAACGGAAACTCCGGGTTCGTAGAGTTGGTGATGTCAGAGCTCAGGTGTAACCCGAGCATTGTCGTGACAGAGTCCTCCATATGCAGAACCGCGGCGGCATTCCGAAACTGCCTCTTCGATCTGACAACACTCGTGCCTGTTCCGTCGGATAAAAATTGTGTGACTTTTTTCTCGGTAGAAGCCAATTTTGTGCCGGACGTCTTTTACAACGAAACCGTGCGTGCGGTTTGTACGCCGACATTTGATGAATTTTTGATGCGAATATCCGGCGGCGACACAATGCTCATAAGCCGCATCTGGGAGATGCTGGGATACATTATCACCCCGGACAACTTCGGCAGAGCTTTCTTTGTTCTTCAGGGGGTGCCGGCGAGCGGCAAATCGACGATTGAAAGACTGCTGGTGCGTATGTTCTCGCGCGGCTCGGTGTTCAAGGTAAACGGAGAAGAGCTCGGAACCAAGTTTGTCTTTCGGGGGTTGGAGAACAAGGCGGTGATAATCATCTCGGACATGCCGGACAAAAGTATCTCCAGAGCAGGTGCGTCGGCTATCAAAAAGATAACCGGACGTGACGTCATAAGCTCAGACGTCAAACATGGAGATCGGACTCAGTTTGAAACAAATGCCAAAATATTGTGCCTTACAAATTATCATTTTGCCTGCGACTGCTACGACCAGGCACTTTACGACCGAGCAGTCACTGTTCCGTTCCGATATACCGTGCCGAAGGAGGCACAGGATACAATGCTTGACGATAAACTCGCTCGGGAGATTGACAAATCGCCACAAAGGCGCTGTCTTATTATATCACACTGGTTGGAAATCACTACCGGTTTTCCGGCAGCCATGCTCTCAACGAGTGTATCCAGTCGAGCGTGCTGCCGGAGGTGACGCTCAGAACGATGATCTACAACTTCGTGAGAGACTAGTTCATCGCCGATTCGGAGGGTGTCGTCTCTACCCTCGACGCTTATGACGCTTTCTGTAAACGCTTCGGGAGAAACATAGACATTACCAGATTTTCAGAAAACTTCCGATTGGCAGCGGAAGAACTGTTCGGTGCGAAGAAGATCAAAATCAGGTTTAACCCGAACGAAAATCCGAGAAACGCCATGCAAGGTCTGCAAATAAAAAGTTGATTTGGTCGGAACGCCGGAACAAATAGAAAAAGTTGGAATAAATCCTGCAAACGTCGTAAAATAGCGGTTTTACGGCCAAAAAAGTTGCGTAAAACCATAATATATATCTCGCACAATAAAACCTCACAGCGCTCCTAACATTTCGGTATTCAAACCGAAAGGAGAAAGTCAATGGAATATTCTGTAAAGCATGGACATATGATTGACCAAGAGCAAAGGAGGCGACCACTGTGAAGAAAAAATTGAATTTCAGGTTCCACAACCCGAACCCGCCGGGGGTCGCCGCGGAGTACATATTGAAAGAGCTGATCGAGGCTAACAAGCCTAAAGCCGAGCGGGCGATACGCGAGGCGAGAGAGCGAAAGGCGAAGCGCGACGGCGCGACCGCAACAAGTGATTGAGATTATTATATCACCGAGCTGGCAGTGTGTCAACAAGGTAAAGCAACCCCGGCAGAGCAGAGTCTCTGTCGGGGGAGATTTGTTTTATGAATTCCTGCGAAAATATTTGACTTCACTGTCAAAAAGCGTTATAATTGTATCAGAATCCAGCCCGAGGTGTGCTATGAGAAAACCCATTATTTTACTTTTTGCGATTGCTTTTGTTCTTCTTCTGACCGCCTGCGGTGATGAGAATATGTCAAACTCTGAGCAGGAGTTTCAGGAAGAAATCACCCAAAGCGGCACCGATATGGAAAACACTGACACAACAAATCCCGAAGAGGAGGACGAGCTAATGAAGGAAAAATCTTTGAAAATGTCGATAGGCGACACGGCGGTTGAGGTCGAGTGGAAGCAAAACGAGTCGGTCGAGGCACTTGCGAAGCTCGCCGAATCCGAGCCACTCGTCATCGAAATGTCGATGTACGGAGGCTTCGAGCAGGTTGGCTCGCTCGGCGAAAGCCTGCCGCGAAACGACAAGCAGACCACGACCGAGGCGGGCGACATTGTGCTTTACTCGGGGAACAAAATCGTCGTTTTCTACGGCTCCAACTCGTGGGCGTACACCCGCCTCGGGCATATCACCGACAAGACCGCCGAGGAAATGGCGGAGCTTTTAAGCGGCGGCGACGTCACGATTACGATTTCGATGGGGGAGTGAACTATGGAATATCGCACATTGCCGCATGGCGGCGAAAAAATCAGCGTGATCGGGCTCGGGGCGGGAAGCCTTTCGGGCACTAAAAAGCAGATGACCGCGGTCATCGATGCGGCAATCGAAAACGGAATCAACTACTTCGACCTTGCGCCGTCGGTGGAGGCGCCTTGGTATGCTTATGCGGAGGCGTTTTCGGGTCGGCGTGAGAAGGTTATCACCCAGATGCACTTCGGCGCGATCTACACGGGCGGCAAATATGGCTGGACGCGCGACCTCGGCGAAATCAAGCGGCAAATCGCGCGGAATTTTGATCTGCTTAAAACCGACTACACTGACGTCGGCTTTATCCACTGCGTTGACGACGAGGACGACCTCGGCGACGTGATGACCGGCGGCTTGTGGGAGTATATGAAATCCCTCAAGGCGGACGGCGTAATACGCCACCTCGGTTTTAACCCCGCGATTGCCCGAAAAATCCTCGAAACGGGGCTTGTTGACATCTTCATGTTCAGCATCAACCCGTCCTACGACTACCAGAACGGCGAGTATGCCATCGGCGGCGTCGGCGAGCGTGCCTCGCTTTACCGCGACTGCGAAAAAATGGGCGTGGGCATTTCGGTGATGAAGCCGTTTGCGGGAGGTCAGCTTCTTGACACAAAGCGGTCGATGTTCAGGCGCGCGCTCACCCATACCCAGTGCATACAGTACGCCCTTGACCGTCCCGCTGTCCTGACGGTGCTTCCCGGCGTGCGGAATATGGACGACCTAAAAACTGTTCTTAGGTATGTGACCGCCACGCCCGAGGAGCGGGATTACTCCGTGATCGGTGAGTTCACGCCGCAGGACGCCGACGGGATCTGCGTCTATTGCAACCACTGCCAGTCCTGCCCCGCGGGGCTCGATGTCGGGCTGATTAACAAATATTACGACCTCGCCCTCGTCGGCGACGAAATGGCGAAGGGGCATTACCTGAAGCTGCCCGTCCGCGCCGACGCGTGTTTGCAGTGCGGCCACTGCGAGAGCCGCTGCCCGTTCCATGTGAAGCAGGAGGCGAGAATGAGGGCGATAGGGGAGTATTTTACTGAGTGATTTGCGCTAAAATCGCGCTAAAATCGCCCTACTTAAATAGTATATAAGCGCTTCCTGTCAGATTCGGCGGGAGGCGCTTTTCATAAAAAATTTTCGCAAAGTTAGCACTTTTGCGAAAAGGTCAAATCACGCTCGTATTATAACACATCGACAAAAGAAATGCAATAGTTTTATGAAAATTTCTAAAAATTCAGCAAAATTTTACGAACGAAATGCCAGAAAATAATAGAATATAGCTCAAAATGCGGCGTTTTTTAACTTCTCCGCAGTCAGATGCGCAGTCGGACGCAGGGTGGTTTATAATTAAAATACAATTTTAATTATACGGAGGAGTTACAATGAAAGGCGAAAACATTTTTAAGCGCAAGGACGGCCGATGGGAAGCACGATATATCAAAAACCGCGAGCCCTCGGGCAAGATCGTCTACGGGTTCTGCTACGGGAAGACCTATAAAGAGGTAAAGGAAAAAGTTTCTGAAATGCGTGTTTTCGAGCAGGTCGCTGCGCCAAGTGCGGGACGTCACAGGTTCGGTTATTATTGCGAAGAATGGCTTAAATCCTGCCGAGGGAGGCTCAAGGCGTCTACCTGCGAGCGCTATGCTTCCGCCGTTGAAAAGCATATTAAGCCGAAGCTGGGGAGCTGTTACCCTCAGGCCGTAAACGACGAGCTTGTATCGAATTTTTCGTCAATTTTGCTTTCCGAGGGGCTCGCGCCGAAAACCGTCAAAGACATCCTTATCGTTCTGAGGCTGGCGCTGAAATTCACCTCAAAACAACTGCGGTACGGTCTTAAAGAGGTCGAGATTCTGTATCCGAAGGAGCAGAAAACCGAAGCCCGCGTGCTGTCTTTAGAGGAGCAGAATCGGCTCGTTTCCTATCTTTCCGAGGACATCGACTGCTGCAAATTCGGAGTGCTTTTGGCGCTGCTGACCGGTCTTCGGATCGGCGAGCTTTGCGCTCTGAAATGGGAAAACATCTCGCTTGACGATAAAACTATAAAGGTCACGGCGACGATGCAGCGGCTCAAAAGTGAAGGCGGCGCTGCTAAAACCGAAGTAGTCATCGGAAGCCCGAAAAGCGACCTCTCAAGCCGGGTCATACCTCTTTCGGACACCGCCCAAAGGCTCTGCAAATATATGGAGATAAAGGACCGAAGCGCGTACATACTTACCGGCACCGGCAATTTCATCGAGCCGCGAACGCTCCAGTACCGGCTCAAAAAATACACGAAGGACTGCGGGCTCGAGGGCGTGCATTTTCACACCCTGCGCCACACTTTCGCGACCCGCTGCGTCGAGGTCGGCTTCGAGATCAAAAGCCTCTCCGAGATTCTCGGCCACTCTACCACCGCCATCACGATGGAGCGCTACGTCCATTCGTCCATGAAGCTGAAACGCGAAAATATGCAAAAGCTGACCGCCGTCGGAATGTGATCTCCGCAGTCAGAAAAATGTGTCAAACACCGTCTTGGAGACGCAAAAGCGTCAAAAAGGCGGTGTTTTTATATGTTTTTTAATATTTTTGCGATGATTTTCGCAAAAGTGCTAACTTTGCGAAAAGGGGAAAAAGCGAAGGAATGAGAGTGAGGAAAACACGCAAAAGCGGCT
>CANQHA010000013.1 GCA_947623585.1 uncultured Clostridia bacterium
TCAACGCAGATGTAAGACAAGTAATTTCCTGCAAAGAAAAATCAGGATATAGCATAACCGCATATCTTCTCATATTTCTCTCCTCCGTAAATTCCGATTTATCACATGGGCTGTCATATCTGAAAGCCCCTCTCCGGCATTTTGTCGGGGAGGGCTTTTGATTTTATTTGATCTCGGCAACGTCGTAGGGCGTGGTCTGATAGACGAAATAGTTCAGCCAGTTTGAGAACAAAAGGTTTGCATGCGCACGCCATGAAACGAGCGGAGGGTTTTTCGGGTCGTCGTTCGGGAAGTAGTTTTTCGGAACGCTGATGTCGATACCCTTTTCAACGTCGCGGAAATATTCTTTTGCAAGGGTGTCGGGGTCGTATTCCGAGTGGCCGGTTATGAAAATCTGTCGGCCGCCCTCGGTCATGCAGGCATAAATTCCCGCCTCGTCGCTTTCGGCGAGAATTTTTATCTTTGAAATGCTTCGCAGCTTGTTTTCATCAACGGCGGAATTTCGCGAGTGAGGCGCCATGAAAACGTCGTCGAAGCCGCGGAAGAGTATCGGGTTCTTATAGCTTACGCGGTGACTGAAAACCCCGAACAGCTTCTTTTCAAGGGGTATCTTTTCAACGCCGAAGTGATAGTAAAGCCCCGCCTGCGCTCCCCAGCAGATGTGAAGCGTAGAATGAACGTGGGTCTTTGACCACTCGAAAATTTCGCAGAGCTCGTTCCAATATTCGACCTCTTCAAAGCGAAGATGCTCGACCGGAGCGCCGGTTATCACCATGCCGTCGAAGCGATCGTTCTTTATGTCCTCAAAGGTCTTATAAAACGAGAGAAGATGTTCGGAAGAAGTGTTTTTCGATTCGTGGCTCGCGGTCCTTATAAGCTCGACCTCGACCTGAAGCGGCGTGTTGCCCAAAAGCCGCGCAAGCTGAGTTTCGGTGGCGATCTTTGTGGGCATAAGGTTTAAAATAAGTATTTTCAGCGGTCTTATGTCCTGCGTGAGGGCGCGGGTCTCAGTCATGACAAAGATGTTTTCGTCAGAAAGGGTCTTTGCCGCCGGAAGTGTATTCGGTATCTTTATCGGCATTTAAAATGCTCCTTAAAAATCAAATTAAAGTCTGTCGAGCGCCTGCCTGATGTCGTCGATGAGGTCGTCGGCGTTCTCGATTCCGCAGGAAAGGCGGATAAGATCGGGCGAAACGCCTGCGGCTTCAAGCTCGGCGTCGCTGAGCTGGCGGTGAGTGGTGCTGGCGGGGTGCAGGCAGCACGAGCGAGCGTCGGCAACATGGGTCTCAATTGCGCAAAGCCTGAGATTCGACATGAATTTCTCGGCGGCGCTTCTTCCGCCCTTGACCCCGAAGCTGATGACCCCGCACGAACCGTTGGGGAGATATTTTTTCGCGAGGGCGTGGTCGGGGTTGTTCTCAAGATCGGGATAGAACACCCAGCTTATGCGGCTGTCTCCGAGAAGATATTTTGCGACGGCGAGGGCGTTTCTGCAATGGCGCTCCATTCTCACATGAAGGCTTTCAAGCCCGAGGTTTAAAAGAAACGCGCTGAAAGGCGACGGGGTCGAGCCGAAATCGCGCATCAGCTGAGCGGTGGCCTTTGTGATGAACGCGCCCTCTTTTCCGAAGCGCTCGCAATAGGTTATTCCGTGATAGCTGTCGTCGGGAGTGGTCAGCCCGGGGAATTTGTCGGCGTGCAAAGACCAGTCGAATTTTCCCGAATCCACTATCGCGCCGCCGACGGCGGCTCCGTGACCGTCCATATACTTTGTCGTCGAGTGGGTCACGATGTCGGCACCGAACTCGATCGGGCGGCAGTTTACGGGCGTCGCAAAGGTGTTGTCAACTATAAGCGGAACGCCGTGGCGGTGCGCCGCCGAAGCAAAGCGCTCGATATCGAGAATTCTGAGCGCGGGGTTTGCGATCGTTTCTCCGAAAACAGCCTTGGTGTTGGGGCGAAAAGCGGCTTCAAGCTCGGCGTCGGTGCAGTCGGGAGAGACAAAGGTGAAATCGACGCCCATTTTTTTCATCGTGACCGCGAAAAGGTTGAAAGTGCCGCCGTAGATAGAGGACTCGGCGACGACGTGATCTCCGTTTGAGGCGATGTTGAACACCGCAAAGAAGTTTGCCGCCTGCCCCGAGGCGGTGAGCATCGCAGCGGTTCCGCCCTCAAGCTCGCAGATTTTTTTGGCGACGGCGTCGCAGGTCGGGTTCTGAAGCCTCGAATAAAAATAGCCCGCGGCCTCAAGGTCGAACAGCTTCGCCATTTCGTCCCCGGTCGAATATTTGAAGGTGGTCGATTCTATTATCGGGAACTGGCGGGGCTCGCCGTTTTCGGGGGTGTATCCCCCCTGAACGCAGACGGTTTCGATTTTTTTATCAGACATTTTAAAGATCCTTTCCGATTGTGATGGGCCCGCATGAACCTGCGAACCGGTTCTGAATATTATATCACGGCGAGGCGGGATAGTCAAGGGAGGAAATGATGCGGCTTACGGCCGCATCAAGAGGACAGAAGTCAGAGGTCGGATTGGCAGAAGTTTAAGGAGGAGACTGAGGAGACGGCTTCAAATGATGAGGATAGGCGCCTTGAGCGGGTGAAAGGTATTCATCTTCCCCGCCTACGAGGGCAACATAAGCGGGTTTTGTAGCCAATCGGGCTTCGCCGCCATGCCGAATCGGCGGCTCGTCCTCTTGGACAAAACCCCGCTTCTGTGGCACAAATCCCCTGCGGGGCTTTTGTGCGCATGGAGCGTTCGGGGACATAGAGCGGAGGAAAAAGGTATTCAATCGCCCCCTCTTGCGAGGAAGTGATTTCATACTATTTTAAGTCACCCCACCCCCGCCGCACTTTCTACGGGTGGGGATAAGTGAGCCGCCCCCGCCCCTCGAGGGGCGGGGGCTTCACAAAATCAGCCTGCCCGCAGTCCGTCCGCCGGGGGTGGGGTGATGAACGATAGCATCCATATTTTCCGGCGGAGGAAAATATGGATACCTTTTAAGCAACCTTTCAATCTCCGCATAAAGTAAGAAAAAGCCGCAAGCCGGCAACTTTCTATGTGCGCCGTATGGCGCAACGCCGCGCGACTGTGTTATTTTTGCTTCAACGTTTTGGCGCGGCGTTTCACCTATACTTTATCTTCTCCCAGACAAATATACAGAGCCTGATGATAAAATACACCGGCACTGCGGCGAAGCAGCCGGTCACCTCGGCGCCGAAGACCGTTATCATGACAAACGAGGCGATGTCGGTCACGGCCTCGGCCGCCGGAAACATCTGCGCAAGGCTTGCGCCCATGTAATTTACCATTTGCAAAACGACGAGACCGCCGAGGGGTATCAGAAACGGAGCCGCGATCATCACCGGCCGCTCAGTCCAAAAAAGCATGGCAAGCTCGAGCAAAAACGCAAAGACCAATATAGCGCCCGCGCTGTTAAAGTCGTAGCCTCCGATAAAAAATCCCAAGAGAACAAACGCCGCGGGCAAAACAGTCAGGCTAAGGACCAAGATCAGCCCGAAAAGCGCCGGTCTGCGGTCCGAAAAATCCCTGAAAAAGTCTCTCAGCACAAAGCCGCCTCCTCATAGTTTCTGCCCGGGTTTTGCGCCCGGGCAGCTTTTTTTAATCTTCGCCCAATTTCAGAGCCTTGTTGATGTTTATCTGCTTGATAAGCCTTGCGATAACAACAAATCCCACCAAAAGCATGATAAGCACGATAACATACAGCTTGATATAATCGCTTCTCTGAGAAACGACCTTGAACGGCGGCACCTGATCGGTGACGTTGTAAAGCACCTGGAACAGCGGCACGAATATGTCCGAGGCTATTCCGCCGATTATTATCGAGAGGAATATCGAAACGCCCGAAACCAAAAGCTGCTCGTAAACTATCATCGAGATTATCTCTTTAAACGACATACCCATCGCCCGAAGGATTCCGAACTGAAGCGTTCTGCCCTTTATCGAGAGTATCCAGTAGATAAGGAAGCCGATAAAGCACATCGCCATTATCGTTATGAATCCGAGGGTCAAAGCGCCGTTTACTCCCTGCAAAACCGCGTCGGTCTTCGAGGATACTATAAGCTGAGAAGCAACGTCAAGCCTTGTCGCCACGATGTCGTTGTCGATAACGTTCTGATAAAGCGCCGAGATATCTGCGTCGTCCTCAAGGTCGATCCAGACCTCATAAGGCTCGGTGACGGTCATTATGTTGATGTAGTCATAGTTCATTATCGCAAAGTCGCGATATTCGCCCGACGAGTTTTTCTCATATGGGTTTATCGAGGGCCAGTAATCGACGACGGCGACGACGATCGCTTCAAACCAGTTGTTTCTCGCCCACTTGACCTCGATAACGTCGCCCGGGCCCACACCCGTCTTGTCGGCATACGATTTCGATACGATGATACCGTCCTTGCACTCGCTTAGCGCGTTGATATAGTTGTTTATATGCCTCGGCAGAAGATCCGAGCGGAACCATGCTACCCTTGCAAACTGATCTGGGATTATGGCCATGATGTGAACGTCGGGGCGCGCCGAATCCTCAAACCTGAGCTGAGCGGAATCGCGCTGGAACACCGGCGTTGCAAGCGCTACACCCGAAAGGGTTGAATAGCGCTCAAATTCCGGCTCGGTATATTGGGTCGTAGAGCTCGACTCTCCGGTCTCCTCGTCGATGACGTTTACCCTGCTCGTTTTCCAAGCCTCGGTGATGACCGCGTCGGCCCCGAGGTTATATCTTATCCTCTCCTCGGTATTGCGGTTGATAGCCCTTGCGGTGTTGGCCGAGAAAATTCCGAGCGCGACCGTCAAGATAAGAAATATCATGATGAATTTTTCCCTGCCGGTAGAAGACCGCCCGATGTTGTTAAGCGAGATATACGCCGCGGGCGACCAGTGCTTTTTGCCGATATTGTAAACAAGTCTGATGAAATAGGGGTAAATTCTCACGCACAGAAGCGCTGCTCCGAGAATAAACACCGTTGAGGCCGCAAACATCAAAACGTTCATATTCGCCGAGGTGTCCACTATTCCCTGAGCGATGAGGTTGGCGTTGGTCTTGTTATACCACCAAAGCCAGACGACCGGGAGCACAACGCAGATAACGTCAAGGAAAGAGCGCTGCCAGAACGGCTTTTTCTGCTCGTGAGCCTTTGACTGCTTGTGCGCGACTATCGATACCCTTGAAGCGGGGATTATCGGCAGAAGCGTTGTCACAAAGAACACCGCGACCGCTATCAGCGCATAGACAAACGGCGCAAGCGACAGCTTCGCTTTGAGGGCGGGTCGGTTTACGAATTCGAGGAAGCCGTTTGAAACTCCCAAGATGTTGCAAAGCCCGAGCCCTATGAAAGGCCCTATCAGCGCAGAGACCGCGCCGAGTATCAGCGTTTCATAGGCGTATATCCTAAGCACCTGCCAAGAAGACGCGCCGCGCGATTTGAGCATGGCTATCTCGTTTCGCTCGGATTCGATGTTTAACTGCGAGACCATGAAGAGATAGAAAACAAGCATCAAAACGACCGGTATGTCGAGCATCAGAAGAATATATCTGAGCGAGCCGGCTTTTTTTGCATACTGCTGCAAGACATCTTTCGCCGGAACGACAAAGGTGGTGTTTTCCTCTTTATACTTCTCCTCCTGAGATTCAAAGCTGTTCATAACGTGCTCTATCAGGTTCATGTCGATATTCTGATAGTCGATTATGCAGCGAACGTTAGCGGTGTTAAGCGTCACCACGCCGGTAAGGATTATCTCGTCGATCAAGGAGTTGAAATCGACAAAGAAAGTGTTGTCATAGGTCGAAAGCCCCTCAGACCAATAGGTATCGGTTTCGCTTGAGGGCTCAAAGGTTCCGACGACGACAATTTTAACGGTGTCTTCCGAATCGGAATTCAAGATGTTTTTGATCTCATAGACCTGATCGGTGACTATCTGGGCGGTCTGCAAGGCTTTTTCGGTGCATATGACCTCGTAAGCCCCGTCGGCGTTTTTGCCGACGCTGAACATTCTGCCCGACGTTATGTTGATGTGGTCTCCGATATCCGTCATGCCGCCGAGAGTCAGAAGCGAAGGAGTTCCGCCCTCAGATTCAACGTTTGCGACGTAAAGATATCCGTCGTTTGTGAAGCATTTATATGAAAGATACGGCACCATGAGGTCGTTGAAGCGGTTTACCGCCCTCGCATATGTATTCACGACATGGTTCCGCTGAGTAGCGACGCTTGTACCGCTGACGATGGTTTTGGTGACCGAATATACGCCCGGATGCTCGCCCGTTTCCTCCTGATATGCCTGCATATCCTTGATGAGCATTCTCTGCAAAGAAGCGTGCATATATATCGGTATTGTACTCGTCATGGCGGTCGCCATAACAAATCCGATAAGAAGACAGATCACCATCCATTTGGTGTTCCGCATCTTTCTCAATAAAAGTGTCAGCATTTACGGTGCCTCCTAAAAGTTCGGGAATGCTTTGCCTGAAAAAAGCGTCTTTGTCAGCGAATGATGACCTCGTCGCCGGGTTCGAGACCCGAGGTCACCTCGACAAGCGAACCGCTCTGAAGCCCGAGCGTTATATCTACCTTGACGCGCTGATTGTCCTTAAAGACATAAACGCAGGGCACCCCGTTTACTTTTTTAACAAGGTTAGCCGAAATGACGATGACGTTTTCGCGTTTATCCAGAACCAAAAGGGTGTCGGCAATGTTTCCGACGGCCGAGGTATCGGGGATTATGTCGTTGAACTTGACGGTGATGGCGTCGGACTGCTCACCGAGTATCTCGTCGCCGTTTTCGTCCACAAGCGCCGCGCCGGAAGCCTCGTCCCACTGCTTGCCCGATTCGTTTCTTATGATGGTGCCGTCGTAATATTCGCCCTCATATCTTATCGTTATCGGTCTGCCGATCAAAAATTCTCCGACCTCGTTCGAGGGGTCGATCTTGATGTAAAGGTCCGAGATGTCGATGACAGTCGCGACGGTCACGCCGGGGTTGACCCAATCGCCGGGCGAGCAGGTCATGACGTATGAAACCGTTCCGCCGACTTCGGAGTACAGCTTTGCGGTCTCCTTTTCGGCATACAGCTTGTCAAGCTCGTTCTGCATAAGGTCGATGTCCAAAAGCTCCTTGGCCTTGACAGTCTCCGAGGCGTGCTCCTCGACCGCGATCTGATATTCAAGCTCTTCGCGATAAACCTCTTTTTCCTTAATGGCTATCTGCTGGTCGAGCTCGAATGTGTCAAACTCGGCCAAAAGCTGGCCCGGCTCAACAACGTCTCCCGCCGAGACATATATCTCCTTGATGTTTCCTCCCCTTTCGGTGAAGCGGGCGTTATACTCGGTGCCCGAAGATATCGTTCCGGGAGTGAGAACCTGGCGCGTAAGATCCTTAAGCTCTGCGGTGGTGGTGGTATAGGAAACGTCGGTCGCCTTGACCACCGGAGCTTCCAAAAGCTCTTCCTCCTCGGGAAGGAAATAACAGCCGCAAAGCGCGAAAAGCGCCATTGTCAATGCAAGTGCCAAAGTCAAAATTTTTGAAGGTTTCATCGGTGTTCCTCCTGTTTGATGCCGCCGGCTTTCGTCGGTCTGAGAATATTTTTTCGGGAATTTGCCCGGTTGGTGCTGAATTATATAAACGGAATGTAATATTTTATCATATTTTACCGATTGTATTCAATTTCATCTTTAGTGATAACTATGCTGTTGTTATAGAACATGATCCAGTCCTGAGTCTGCATATATCTTCCGCCGACGGCATATTCGCCGGTCCACGCCGAGCAATAGCTCCAGAAAGCGTTGTCTCTTGAGATCATGTCGGGCGAGGGCAAAAACGAGCACTCGCTCATTGCGATCAGCTTATCCGGCGCCGAGCCGTTAGCTCCGACAAAGAAATTGACGCCGCTCGTTCCGAGGCCGGGGTCGCCCTCGGGATAATAGATGTCCAGAGAAATGACGTCGGTCATTTCGTCTCCGGGATAAAACGCCTCGCTCTGTCCGTTCCAGACCCAGATGAGGTTATTAAGGCTCCAATATCCGCTGAGCCTCTCGTAAATCAGTTTGTAAAGCCAGATATAGTCCTCGGGGCTTTGAGACCACCAAAACTGCCCGCCGCCGGCTTCGGGGAGCGGCCTGAAAATGACCGCGACGCCCTCGTTTTTCAGCTTTTCAAGCTGCGCGGCTACAAGGTCAATCCCGTCGATGACCGCAAGGGTCTCCAAGGTTATGTCGCCCGAATTATATCTGAGCGCAAGCGCGCCGCCGTCCATGGCGGCGATATCGAGGTCGGTCCTTGCGGCCGAAAGGTCGAAAGAGGTCTTTTCGGCATAGACCGAGCCGTTCATCGTCCAATACCACGAATAGCCGACTATTCCGCCGCTTTTTGCCCACTCCAAGGCAAGCTCGACGTCGCCTGAATCTATCCCCGCCGAGTAATCCATCAGCTCGCCGAAGCGTATCGCCGGGTATTTTCCGGTCGTGAAATAAATTTCGTCAAGCTCGGCGTTCGAGCCCTGAGTGACCTGCTGACCGCTTAAAACCGCGTTTCCGTAAAGGTCCTTCATATAGGAGTAAAGCTCGGCCGCGCAGCCGTCGGCGTTTTTGTTTGAAAGCTCGCCCGCGTCATATTTAAGCTCATAGACCGCCGGCGAATCCTCGACGATAACGCAGTCGAGGTCGATCTGAAAATCAAGCCCCGAGAAGCCGAAAACAATGCTCCCCTCGTCGAGATATACGTTGTCGAATCTCAACGTCTCAAAGCCGTTTGCGCCCGAGACCGTGAAATTTCCGCATGGGCTGCCGTCGATGAGAAGTTTTCCCGAGCAGGGCGAATCCGCGGCGGCTCTTACGGTGATGTTATAGTGCTGGGGCGAGGGTATCTCGACCTTTAATATAACCTCGCCGTCGGGCAGGCAGCTGACGTATCCGTCGCCCGAAAAGCCCTCGCGAAGATCGGTTTTTTCGGCGCCGTTTCCGGCGATGCCGTCCTCGATCTCAAAGATCTCATAAAAATCCTCGGGAGCCGTGGTAAACACCGCGGGCTCGATCTCGGAAAAGTTAGGGGCTTTCGGCTCGCTCTCGGCGGGCTCATTAGCGCTCTCAAACGTTTCGGAGGCGCTCTCGGATTCTTCGATAAGGGTCACAGTCGGCGCGCTTGAGACGGTGTTTTGCGGCACTCCGTCCAAAGGCGCCGAGACCTCGGGCGCGTCCGAAGATATTTCCGGTGAGATCGTGTTTTCCGAGCAGCCTGTTAAAACCATCAGTCCGCACAACACCGCCGCAAATATTTTTTTCATGCGATCGAACACTCCCGTATCAGTTCAAGCCCGCCGTCAGAAAAGACGGCAGGCTTTTCTCGAACTTTATAATGCGATTAAGTTTTGCGAAGAAATTACATACCGGTAAGACCCGATCTTGCGAGACCTTCGGTGAAGTATTTCTGGAGGAAGACGTACATGACGAGTATCGGCGCTATCGAAAGCAAGCAGCCCGATTCGAGCCAAACGATCTTCTTTCTCGTTCCGACCTGATTTCCGCTGAACAGCTTCTGGTCGAGGTCGCTCGACAGCTTTTGAAGCTGAAGCGCGACGGTATGGTTGTTGAGGAAGAAGGTGGAGCTTACATAGTAGTCGTTCCAGTACCAAACTATCGCAAAGAGGAAGACGGTGAGGAATGACGACGCGGCGTTGGGGACCATGATCTTTATGAAGGTCTTGAACGGGCCGCAGCCGTCGAGATAGGCGGCGTCTTCAAGCTCGACCGGCAGACCTCTGAAGAACTGACGGAAGATGAAGATGAACAGTCCCGACTTGATTCCGTTGGCGAAAAGCGCCGGAGCGTACATAACTATCGGGTTGTCGATCATCGAGGCATAGAGGTCGCCGCTGCCGTCCTGCATGGTGAGTATCTTCTGACCGATGAACGTTGACGCGCCCATCTTGCTTGCAAGGCTGACAAGTCCGAAGCCCTTGAAGAACGCCCACTGAAGATAAAGCGGGATAACGGTGATCTGCGGAGGAACGATGATCTGCATAATGACTATCGCGAAGCATATTCCCTTGCCCTTGAAGTTGAATCTCGCGAGTCCGTAGCCGGTCAGCGCACAGACGACGACCGAAAGCAGCGAGCAGACGATGTTGATTTTAAGGGTGTTGAGAAGCGTCGGGCCGAAGTCCATGATATCCCAAACGTCCATCATGTTGCTCAGCGTAAACGACTTGGGCAGCCAGATGATCGAAGGGTCGTTCATCTGAACGTTGGGCCTGAACGCCGTTGAGAACATATAGATCAGAGGATAAAGGATAACAAAGCAGAGGCCGAAAAGTATGAGGAATCTGAATATCGGCCAGACCTTGCTTATAATAGCCCTTCTGCGAAGATAAGCGGTGTGCTCGGGGGATATGATGCGCTCGTCAAGCGTGCCTGCTTTTTTAGCGGCTTTATAAGCCTTGTGGCGTTCTTTAAGCGCCTTGGCTCGCTCTTTTTCAAACAATTTTTCTTCTTTTGCTGTTGCCATTCAATATCCCTCCCTTATACTTCGTAGTAAACAAACTTGTTGATTATCGGCAAAACAATGCAGAGGGCCAAAATAACTATCGCAAAGTATGCCCACGCCATGGCTGCGGAATATCCGTGGTGCCATTGCGACGCCTCGTCAAGAACGAGCGTCATAACGCTGTTCGACGGGTCGATGAAGGAATCAACAATGGTATAGATGAGGTTGGTAACGATCATCGGGCTTATGTAGGGTATCGTGATCTTCCAGAAGAATTCCCAAGCGGTCGCGCCTTCGATGGAAGCCGCTTCCTTTGCCGAATAAGGAATATTCTGCAAAGCCGAGAGGAATATGATTATCTGGATACCGGCGTCCCACACAAGGTTGAAGACGTTTGAGGTTACCGTTGAGATAAGGTCGGTGACCTTGTCGCTTATGTTGTAAACTCCGAGGAAGTTCATCAGAGCTCCGGTCATATCCGTTTCAAACATCGTCGAGAACTGCTCGGCGCCTCCCGAATATCCCGAAGTGTCCATATCGCCGTTGATTATCGAGATAACGGGTCCGGTGGCGATTATGACCGGCAGGAAGAATACCGCGCGGGCGAAGGTTCTTCCGTGGAACTTCTGGTTGAGGATAACGGATACGAAGATCGAGAAGATGATGATGAGAGGAGTCTGCCAGAGGGTCTGAGACAGTACCGAAAGCAGCGCCTCGGTATAGTCGGTATCCTGTCTGAACGCGTTGATATAGTTCCGGATACCTATGAAGGTCGTTCCCATGTATCCGACGGTGACATTCGTCTCGTTAAGAGAGTACCAGAACGAGACCAAAAGGGGTTTGAGGAAGAAATAGATCGTTCCGATGATCCATATGGCAAGGAAGCCGTAAGCGTAAAGTGCTTTGCGCTTTTCATAGGCGATCCTCATTCCCTTAACCTTCGGCTCTTTCGGAGCTTTAGGCGCCTTAGGGGGCTTTTCCGCTTTTACCTTGACTTCTTTAACGGCTTCGGCGGCAGCCGCGTTATTGGTTTCAGCCATTTAGTTCAAACCTCCTTTAACATATTCGGCGTAATTATAGGTCTTGCCGTTTGCGGTGACATTTCCCGCGGCAAGGTCAACCACGGTCTTATATCCGTTCGAGTAGGTGGTGGTTATAACGCTTCCGTCAACCTGATAATCCGACATCGTCGCGCCGGCTGCGGGTCCCAAGACCTCTTTCACCAGCTTATAGGCGTTGGCGGCTTCGTCGAGCCATCCCTCGTAGTTTGCATAGAACAGATCGACGTAATCGGTGTTCACAAGCTCCGAGGCTTCCTCGTGGATAAAGTCGAAGTTGATGTTTGAGCCGGCTGCGATAGCCTTGAGCACCGCCTGAGTGGTATCCGGAGTTCCGTTTATGGCTTCGGTCGAATAGTCGATATATCCGTGAAGCACCATCTGATAGAACGGGATATCGAGGTCGGTCAGCTTGAACTGGCTCGACTGGAGAGTGAGGTTCTCGACCCTTGTGACGTAAGGCAGCAGATATGCGTTCGGCGAATCGGCTATTACCTTGCCGTTGGATTCGAGCGCCTTCTTATAGTAGTCAATGATGAACTCGGCGGTGTTGCAGCGGTTTGTGCGATATTTCGTCGAGAAGTCGCTCCAAAGCGTTGTCGAAACAAGTCCGAGTCCTGCGCCCTGATCAAACTTGCCGAGGTTCTTTGTGACCTTGTTCGACAGCTTTTCGATCGAGCGCGGGCTTACAAGCGCGGGCGCTACGCCCGGGTCGGGGGTTCCGTAGGCGATGTTATAGGTATACTGTCTCGAATAGGACTTGGAAACTCTGTAAGCGGTGTTGAACAGCGTCCAGAATCCGTTGCCGTTCGATTTGAAGGTGATGCCCGAAACGGTGCCGTAATAGTCTACTCCGTCCTCGTTAAAGGTCTTGAGCATCTTTTTATATGCTCCCTTGCCGCCGAGGACCGAGGCAACCGAATCGCCGGTGTCTATCTTCGAGTTCATCGAATCGTTGGTCCAGTCGTTATAGTTGACTACGAAGTTATCGACGCCCTTTTCTCTGAGCTGATCGACGATATCGACGGCGTCCTCAAACTTGGTGAAAGCGGTCTTCATTGCGACCGGAATACCGAGGATCGATTTTGACTTTCTCGTTCCGCCGAAGAAATCAATGTAAAGCGCGGGCTCAGAAGCGCCCTCCTGCTTTTTAAGACCCTTTTCTTCGATGAGATAGTTTCTGTAAACGTCGGCTATCTGACCGTAGGTGACGGTCTCGCCGTTTCCGACCACGGGATAATATCTCACGGCGACTTCCTTGGGGCCGATGGTTCCGTCGCCCTTTTCAAACACCATGATGGCTGACGAGTCGCCGGTCATATAGTAGTTGTCGGTCGAGCGAATGGTGAACGAGAAGTAGCAGTTGTTATACCACGAGTTTTCGGCCTTTGAATAAGCGACCGAGGCGTTTGCGTCGGCATAAGTGTCGCCCTCGCTGGCTATCATAACGACGCCCTCGTTGCCCCTGACTATCGCCATCACCGGCAGGCTCGCCTGCTCGGTCTGGTCGGGCTCGACCTCCTTGACGGTGGTGATGTCGCGTCCGTAGACGGTCTGCTTATAGTCGGCATAGCTTCCCTTGCCGTTGTTCAGATTAAATATGGTTCCCGAACCGTCCGGCAGGAAGATGTATCCCTCTTCGCCGGGTTCGGCTGCGCTCATATAGGGCGCGACCGCGAGCTCGGTGAGGATTATTGTGTCGGAAGAGGCCTCCTGATCGTCAACGCCTTCCTTATATCCGTTGCTCTCGGTGATCTGGTCGGTCTTTATCGAGATCTCCCAGTAACCGTCGTGCAAAAGAACATACATCGGAACGGTCGCGTTTGCGGTGCGAAGACGGTAAGTGATCTTCAGTCCGCCGTCAACGGGTTCCATTTTGGTGTTGCCCCTTGAGGTGCATTCTCTGTAAGAGAACAGGAACGCCGATGAAGCGATAAGGTCGGTCGCGTTGCCGTATTTATAAGCCAGCGAAGACAAACGGTTTTCGCGAAGGTTGTCTCTTGTGGTTGCGTCGTCGGCAAGCGCGTTGATCGGGTTGAGCCACTGAACCGAGCCGGTAGCTTTGATATAAACGCCGACTCTCTCAAGATAAGCGTCCTCAACTCCGGGATCGTAATAAAGGATAAAATCGTCGTTTTCGGCCGCTATCTGACACGAGGCGAGCGCCTCCTCGTCGGATATCATCGAAACGGGCGCTTCGACTTCCTCCTCGGCGGGTTCCGAGGTCTCCTCGTCGGCAAACACCGTCGCCGACATTGATACGAGCATTGCCGCCACAAGCAGGCAAGCCAGTAATTTCAGAAATACATTTTTCATAATTTACTCACTTTCTGCTTTGTCAGCTTCTGACACGGTAAAGAATTTCGGTGTAAACTGTTGCGAAGAAAACGTATACCTGCTGGAACAGCGACATTATCAGCGCGAGCAGGATCAGAATGATGAGCATTCCGACGACCGTGAAGATCATTGTCACAATGGTCACGGTGAAGTTATATTGGTGGCAGGCTTTCATGCCGAACACCATCAAGATCACCGACCACCAAAGTCCGACTTGGTAAATGGCGGAATACCAGATGCTTTCGTCGAGGGTCAGACCGTAAGAAATAGCGGTTGAAAGGAAGTTTCCGATGATGAACGGAACGAGAGCATAAGCTGAATAAATAGCGACTCTCCGCATATTTCCCTCGCCGTCAAACAGTGTGCAAAGGCTCCAGTTTGCGACGACCCATGTCGCGTAATAAGCGACCGACTGAACAAGAATAGGAACGATATTGAAAACGTCCGAATAAGCGCGCGTGTTATAGGCAAATCCGCCGTAACGCGCCGAAAATACCTGCGAGGCAAAGAGCATGAACACTATGAAGAACGCGATTTTAAGCGAACCTGCTTTTTTCCACCTCATGTCCTCAAAGCCTTCGGTCGGGTGGAATATAACGTGCTTCACCCAAGCCCAGGGTTTCATGTCATACAGCATTATTTCTTGCCCCCTTTCTTAACCTTTTCAACGATCCCCGCGATACCGTTCTTGCACTTTTCGGCGACGAACGAAACGCCTGTCGCTATCAGCTTCTGCGGAATTTTTCCGCGCTTTTTGAGCACTCTGATAACGATCAAGATAACGACAAGGATGAGGATCAAAACGACGTAAAGCGTGAAGTTCTTTCTCAGCGTATCCTGACGGTTGGCTTCAAACGCCCTGTCATATTCGCCGGCATAGAAGGCAAGCCTTGCATACTTCATGGCGCCTTTATAATCGTTCTGGTTGTAAAGCGCCTTGGTGGTTCCGACAAGACCCATATAGAAGCTGCCGTCGCGTTTAAGCACTTCCTGCCAGATATCGTATGCTTCCTCGTAAAGGCCCTTGTTGTGAAGCGCGATAGCCTCGTGGACATATCTTCCGAACTCGGTCAGGCTGAAAACGGTTATATCGTTGTTTCTTCCGTCAAGAACATAGATATTGTCGCCGTAGGTATCAATGGCGTTGGGGTTGTTGAAGCCTCCGCGCTGCTCCTCCTGGTCGAAGCCGAATATGAGAAGCTGGTTGCAACGCTCGTCATACTGGAATATGCGGCCCGAGGTATAGTCGAGGATATTGATGAAGTTGTCGTCCGATACCGCGATGTCGGTAAGGCGCGTCGCATAGGTGGTGCCGTTGTAGGTTATTGAGACCTGATCGCCGAATGCGTTGTTATCCGCGGTCTTTTCGAGAATGTTATAGCCCGCGGGGTTCATCTTTTTAACGGCGTCGGTCGAAGCGTTCGCGACTTCGGTTACGGTATAGATGAAGCCTTCCTTATCAATGTCGAAGTTCGCATATTCGACAGGGGTGGATTTTGTGAGCGAGGCGAGCTGCTGCTCGGAAGCTATCTTTCTCCAGATCCTGTTTCTGATGACCTCTGCGGTGACCTCAACTCGGTTCGCTCCGTAATATCCGACGAACGAGCCGGAATCGGAGAACATTATAGCTCCCTTGTTTACGGCCGGGCAGATGACGTAAACGTTCTTTGCGGCGTCAACTAAGACCTTTGTGCAGTAGAACGACTGGGTGTCGTAAAGCTCGGTCTCGGGTCTTACGAATTCCTTGAGTATCTTTGCCGAGGTCTTCGTCTCTTCAACGCACTTGATTATTCTCTGGTTGTCCCTGTCGGCTATGTACATTACTCCTTCGTTGTCAACGAAGACGCCGTAGGGCGATTTGAGATGCTTGAAATCATCGGCGCTGGCAACATATTCGTTGCCGCTTTCATCGACCAATATCTCTCCTCCGAGGGTGCTTCCGTTGAAGGTCTTATAGCAGGCGAGGAGGTTGAAGTTGATATCGACCTTGATGATTCGGTTGTTTCCGGTGTCGGCGATATAAATGTCGCCGTTATCGGTAAAGAAGAAGTCCTTCATGTCCGACATCTTCGAGGGTTCGTCTTCGCTGATGAAGAATTCGCTCGAGGGGTCGGAAAGCTGTTTGAGCTGGTCTATCAGGTCAACGGTGTTTGTGACCTCATAGCCCGCCTGAGACGGCACGGCGTTCCACCATGCGTCATAGTTATAGGTGTTGTACGGATCGACGGCGCTGACGGCGGTGGTCATGATAATTACCGCTGTCACCGCAGCGACCAGTATACTGATAATCTTTTTGAGTTTCATTTTAGTCACCGCTTATCACCTTTCAATTTATTTTGATCTCAAAGTTGAATTAGTCCTTCATACCGGAGTTGGCCATGGTCTCCATAACGTTACTCTGGGCGATGAGGAAGATGACAAGCGGAGGTATCATAAGCACTACCGCCGACGCGTAAATAATGCCCTGACGTGCGATTCCCGAAGCTGCGAGCTGCGTCATGATAGTCGGAAGGGTTTTGAGGTCTTCCTTATAAACAAGCGCGCCGCCCTGAATGTTCCATGCTCCCTGGAAAACGAATATGATAAGCGTTGCGATAGCCGGCTTCTGGTTAGGAATAACTACCTGCCAGCAGGTTCTGAAGGCTCCGGCTCCGTCAACCTTTGCGGCGTCGATAACGGCGTCGTTGATTGTTGACATATTCTGCCTCATCAGGTAAAGTCCCATCGAGGTCGCAACGTTCGGAAGTATCAGCGCCCAATAGGAGTTGATCATTCCGAGCTTAGCCATAACGACGAACTGCATGATCCATGTCGCGGTCGAGGTGAACAGCATCGAAACAACGATAAGCTGGTTAAGCGCATAGTAGCCGGGGAAGCGGCACTTCGACAGGCAGTAAGCGCAGCAGCAAACGACGAAAACGTGCATTATCGTTATAACAATGGTTACGAACACCGAGTTGAACACATATCTCGAGAACGGGACCCAGAGGTTTCCGGCGACCTTGAACAGGTTTGAGTAGTTCTCGCTTGTGGGCTGCAAAACATACAGCTTAGGCGGGAAAACGAAGAGTTCGCTGATCGGCTTGAGGGACTGGATGATTGAGTAGTAGAGCGGGAAGATCATAAACAGTCCGAGCAGTATCAAAAGAATGCCTATTGCGATATCGCCGCCGAGCGAGCTGTTTATGTGCTTGCCCTTTGACTTCTTGACGTGCGCTTTTTCGATATCGCCTCTTTTTTTCTGGCGCTTTTTCAGCTTTTTAAGCGCTTTCGCATTCTGGGCTTCGAGCGAATCGGTTATCTGATTATTTAAAGCGGTTTCAGCCATTTTCTGTTCCCCTCCTTTTTAGTTATCGGTATATTTGCTCAGCACGCTTCTGATGACGTGGTTGCATATAAGCATTACCGCGAACAAAACGAAGCATATTGCCGAAGCATAGCCCATTTCATATCGAATCGAGCCGTAGTCGTTTGCGTGGTTCATTATCGTGTGAACCGCGTATCCGGTCGAAGGAAGTCCGCAGAGCTGCTGACCGACGGTACCGACGGTGAACGCGCCCGAGATTGCCAGAACGGCTGCGAACAGAAGCGAAGGACCCATTGCGGGAATGGTTATCGAGAACAGCTCTTGGAATCTGTTCTGGATTCCTTCGATAGCTCCCGCTTCATAAAGCGAGGTGTCGATGCCCTGGAATCCGGCGCGGAGTGCAAGGAAGCCTGCGCCCATCGACATCCAAAGCTGAACGATGATAACGACCGTCATCATATATCTCGTATCGGTCAGCCACTGCTTCGCGGAATTTATGATCCCGAAGTCCATGAGCACCGAGTTGAGGTATCCGTAAGAGTCGCCCGAGAAGACGAGCTGCCAGATTACATATGCCGAAGGCGTCATCGAAGGAGCATAGAAAATGAATGTGAAAACAACTTTCAGCACCGGGTTCATCTCGTTAATGAGCCATGCGAGAATGAAGCTCAGAACATAAGAGAACGGGCCGGTGAACACCGCGAAGATGAGGGTGTTTTTGACGGCGATAAGGAATATATCGTCGTTTACGAACAAAGAATAGAAATTCTGAAGTCCGATATATCGCGGGAACTGAACGAGGTTAAAGCTGGTCAATCCGAGCGGAAGAGACATAACGACCGGTATGACCGTGAAGAATGTGAAGAGTGCGAAGAAAGGAAGCATCATCCAGTAGCACGCCTGATTCATCTTCATTTCGTGGAGAGTGTGGCGCCAGGTACCCGGTTCAATGGGCTTCTTTCTCTCTTCGGTAATTTCCTTTGCCATATTTATTCCTCCCTCCTTAGTCAACTGGAACTTCGATGCCGAGTTCCTCATATTTTCTGATGATTTCGTCGTTGATATCCCTGTTGTACCAGATAAGGGTATCGCGCGGGTTTGTGCTGAGGTTTACGGTCTCTCTGAAGGCGTTGGTAATGTTACGGGTGACGATGTATGTCGCCGGAATGATGTCGATATCGACGGTTGACATCATCTGCTCGCGAATGAGATCGAGCTCGTTCTGGCTCCATGCAAGCTGCTCCAAAGCCTCATAGTTTGCGGTATCGAAACGTCCCATAGGTCCTAACAGCGCTTCGATCGAGCGTCCGTACTGCGACTGGATATCGGCGCTGGTGAACCATTTGATAAGCTCCCAAGCGTTCTTTCTCTGCTGCTCGTTCAGCTTCGAGAAGATGATAGCTCCGGTCGAGGTCGAGGTCGTCGAGCGGTTGATGCTTCCGTCTTCTCCCACTGTTCCGGGGATAAGCTCGAATTCCCAAAGGCCGCGGATCTCGGGCGCCGCCATGTAAAGCTGGTTATAGAAGGTGTAACCCGTTATGACTATCGGATATTCGCCGGTGCGGAAACGAGTGAACTGGTCGAACACCTGCTCAAAGCTGTAAGTGGTATAGAACTTGGTCCACATCTCAAACGCTTCGACTGCGGGCTGAGTATCCAAAATGGTCTTGCTCTTGTTCGGAGTGTAATATCCGAGACCGCGCTGAACAAGGAATGTCGCGTAAGCATCGAAGTTGAAGCCGACGCCCATATAGCTTCTCTGAAGAGTCGGAAGCATATCTATGAGCTCATCCCAAGTGTCGGGTCCTTTTTCATATCCGAAGGAGTTGAGAACGTCGGTTCTTGCAAACATCATCGAGAACGCCTGCGAGATCGGAAGTCCGTAAGCTCCGCCCTGATATTTGTAAAGCGTCATAACGTTGGGCGCAAATCTCTTTACGACCTCGTCGTAATCGTCAAACTGAGAGATATCGACAAGGCAGTCACGGGCGGCGAGCTGGATAGGCAGGTCGCCTCCGACGAAGAGAACTACGTCGGGTCCTTTTCCCGCAAGGGTGGATTCAAGAATACCGCCCTGAACGAGGTTGATGTTTACCGGAATACCGGTCTCGGTCACGAAGTAAGAGTCAACGAGCTCTTTGACTATCTGAGCCTGATCGCGTCCGAGCGAAACCCAGACGTTGAGGGCTTCCGCGTTTTCGTCCGAGAGAATGTTATAGTCCTCGAAGAAGGAGCCTATGAACGAACGGAAGCTGAACGAAAGCTGCTTGAAGAAATTCTCCTTGGTGGGGCTGAATTCCTTTTCGGCCGAGACGAGTTCGATTATGTCGATCTCAAGGTGCTGGCTGCGATAGTCAGCCATCCACTGTGAAAGCGATGAGATGTTATCCTTGATCTGACCGAGGCAGCTCGGGATATCGTCGGGTCTCTTGACAAGTCTGTCGAGCAGCTTCGCCATGGTCTCAAGCGAAACGGCTTCGGTACCCTCGGTTCCGGCGAGCACCTCGACCTGAGATTTCAGGCTTCTGAGAAGCTCGGCATAGGTTGCGAAATCGTCGATAATGCCGTCGATCTGGTTCTGGATCATATAGGTGTTGTTCTCGTCGGGAGAAGGAGAAGTGATCTGAAGGATCTGACGGTAATAGCTGTTGAGATAGTAAACAACGTCGTCAAGCTGTCTCATTATTCCGCCGATCTCGCCCGGCATCGCTTCAAGGGTGAGGGTGTGGTCGCCCTCGTCGATCCAGAAGTAGAGAATATTGCCGTCGGCGTCGGTCGGAGAAACGCATTCCCAAGTGTTGGAATAGTAGAACTTGACCTGCTCGGCTTCGACGCAAGGCACCTTGCCGTCGATGTAAAGCGTTCTGTTTGAATAGAGACCGCGCATCTGATCTTGTTTTGCACGGAAAGCTATCTTGACCCAGCCGGCTTTATCCATATGGAAATCCCATGTGATGCTCTGGCCCGAGGTCTTCCAGTTTTCCTTGCCTATGGTGTTATAGGTCATCTTGGTGGGGTCCGAAGGAGAAGTCAGATATGTAGAGCGGTCATAGGTCGGATAAAGAGTGATATCCGAAGCGTATGACGGCAGCTCGCCCTCCAAAACGATCGAAACGTCGGTCGTCGAGGCCGCGACGGAAGCGTCGGTCGTGACCTTATCGGTCTCCGAAAGGGTCGGGACCTTATCGGGGTTGCAAAGGGTGATCTTTTCAATAGCTACTCTCGCCTTCTGAGAGACCAAACGGAGAGTGTGCGTTCCGGCCGAGAAATAGAAGCCGACGGGTCCGCTGAAAAGTCCGTCCGAGTCCTTGACATAGGCGGTCTGCCACCTGAGGCTCTCCTCAAGAGTAGGTCTGATCTCGTTTCCGTGAGTGTCCTTGCGGAAGCTGATCGAGCCGTCATCCTCGCGCACTAAAGATTCGTCGTCGTTGACCCAGACCTTGCTGAGCTCGATTCCTCTCTCCGCGGTGTCGAAGGGATATTCGCCGTCGATCATGATGCCGAGCTGAATGTTGCTCGCCGAGCTTGAAAGCGCGTAGTAATCGAACATCATTCCGTAAACTCCGGCAGTTTTCACGTCAACGGTAAATTCCACCTCTCCGCTTGCGTTCGGCCAGATCAAAGCCTGTTTGCCGTCAACGGTGCCGACGCTCGCTCCGGTCTCTTCGCTTGCCGAAACGTAATCGGCGCCCATGATGACGACCTCGTCGTCGGGTCTGGGATCGCTCTGGTGCTTATCATAGTAAGTGCCATAGGTGCGCGCTCTGTTCTCGTCGTCGATAGACTGAGCCGAGGTTTCCCTTGCGGGCTCGTTTGAGGCTTCGGCGTTATCGTCGGCAAAAACATGAGCCAATGTCGGCAGCGTCATCGCTAAAACCAAAACGAACGATATCAGACGCCTGAACATTCTGTCTTTCACTGTTGAATCCACCTTTCGTTATATTTGGAATACGATATATATTTTCCGTCAGGGTTATAAAGAGTGTTATTGAGCCTTGTGGATGTAGATCCGCTCGTTTTCAAGGTCGAGATCCGCTTTGACCTTCGAGCCGCCCTTGATCTCGAGCGCCTCAAGATAATCCTTCGGGATCTGCAATCTTCCGGTGCGGTCCAAAACCACAAGTTCTTCCGAGACCTCGCGTTCGGCCTCGTCCCCCGCTTCGTCCCATCCCTTCGACTCGCTCATGATCTCGGCGTGGGTCTTTTTGATGATCTCGCTCGAGGTCCGTCCGTCGCGAATGGATATCACGCGGTCTATTTTTTTTGCGAGGCGCAGATCGTGAGTTACTATAACGACCGTTACGCCGCGCTTCTGATTGATGTCTTTAAACACCTGCAAAAGCTGGTCCGAGGTCTTCGTATCGACCGAGCCGGTAGGCTCGTCTGCAAGAAGTATCGAGGGGTTGTTTGCAAGCGAGATCGCTATCGCGACCCTTTGCTGCTCGCCGCCCGACATCTGATCGAGGCGGGAATTAAGCCTGTTTGAAAGCCCCACCGCGTCCAAAAGCTCGAGCGCTCGCTGTCTGCGATCCTTCTGACCCTGCAAAAGCATCGGAAGCTCGACGTTTTGCACCGCCGTCAGATAAGGCACAAGATTTCGCGCATTGTTCTGCCAGACGAAGCCGACGGTGTTGCGCTTATAGATCATGTAATCTTCTTCGGTGAATTTCAGAAGATTCCGCCCGTTCACCGTAAGGCTGCCCGCCGAGGGCTTGTCAAGTCCTCCGAGCATATTTAAAAGCGTGGATTTTCCGCTTCCCGAGGTTCCGACGATGGCGACGAGCTCGCCTTTTTTGATCTGAAGGTCGAGCCCCTGAAGCGCGACGACCTCGATCTGGTCGGTTTTGTATATTTTAACCAAGTTCTCGCATTCGATAGCGTACTCGCTCTCGGCGATAAGCTCCTGCTCGTGTTCGAGCTTTTGTTTTTTCTTTTTACTCAACGATCTCACCGTCCTCAAGAGTATAAACACGGTCTGCGATCTCAAGAAGGCTGGTATCGTGCGTCGTCATGACGATGGTCATGTGTTCGTCGAGCACGAGCCGCTTGAACAGCTCGACGATGTGGTGGCTGGTACCCGAGTCGAGCTCGGCCGTCGGCTCGTCGGCGAAAATTATGCGGGGCTCATGCGCAAGCGCCCTCGCGATGGCGACCCTTTGCTGCTCGCCGCCCGAAAGCTCTCCGGGGCGGTGATGCATTCTCTTTGCAAGGCCGACCTCTTCGAGGCACTTTGTGACTCTCTCCTGCCGCTTTTCGAGCGGGAAGCCCGCAAGCCTGAGACCGAAATCGACGTTTTCATAGGCCGTCATCGAGCTCATCAGCGCGACGCTCTGAAAAACGAAAGCCATTTTATAGCGCCGCAGCTCGTCGCGTTTAGCGTCGGACAGCTTGGTTATGTCCTCTCCGTCGAAAATCACTTCGCCCGAGGTCGGCCGGTCAAGCGCGCCGAGCATATTTATCAGGGTGGTTTTTCCCGAGCCGGAACGCCCTTTCAAAATCGTCAGCCTGCCCTCGGCGACGTCAATGTTCACACCCTTGAGCGCGTGCACCACGCTGCCGTCTCCGATGACGAAATCGCGGGTGAGATTTTTTGCTGTAAGTAGTTCTGCCATTGTTCCTCCATGGAATTTGTGCAAATTGTACAAAAAGGCAGTACAATCCACATAAAAGACTTTAAGCAAATACTTTTTTTGCAAAGCGCACAAAAAATATTTGCTTGGGTATTTATATTCAGTTAAAACAATACGTATCTGTTGCGATTATTATACCAAAATGTAAGCCGTGTGTCAAGCAAAATCACACATTTTTCACAAAAAAATTACCGCTTCGTCGGCGGCACAATATGTTGTGGCTTGCGAGCAGCTCCGCTTCAACATGGTGCTTCAGCAAAACAAACGGCGGGAGCGGCAAAAATGAAGCGCCCCCGCTGTCTGCATCAGCGGGGGCATTTTTACCCGTTTGGTAACGGTTTATCCTTCTTTATAAGGAGGAATTAGTGCTTCTTGGAAACTACTGCGGCAGCAGCAGCGAGGAGCATAGGAACAACTGCGAGAGCAACGCCGGTAGTCGGGTTGGTGTCAGCAGGAGTAGTAGTGGTCTCCTCAGCAGCGTCGAAGTTGTCAGCGCTCTCGTCAGCGCTGTCTTCGGTGTTCTCAGTTCCCTGAGTAGGAGTATCAACGGGAGCAGCCTCAGCCTCAGTGGTAACGAGGGTGATCTTGGTAGCTCTTACAGTACCGCCGGTAACAGGAGTGTAGTTGATGACGGAGCCGTTGTAGCTAAGAGCGTCGTTTCCGGAGCTTGCAGCATTCCAGCTGAAGAGTCCGTAAGAACCTGCGTCGCTTCCAACACCGGTACGGTTGACCTTGAGGTAGCTGCCGTCAGCCATGATCTTCTGGTTCCAGAGGGTAGGAGTCTCGAAGATGACGAACTCGGCGTTGAAGGTTCCGTAAAGGGCGGAATCATAGAGGAGGTCGAGGTTCTCAATCGGGAAGTGGAGCTCGGTGACAGGGCCGGTAGTGGCGGTGTCAACGGGAACAGTAGCAACGGCAACTCTCTTGTTGCTGTACTGCCACCAGAGGGTGTTGTTGAGACCGGAATCGTAGCTGGAAGCATTGTCAGTCTTAGCATAGAGGGTGTAAACAGCAGCACCGACGATCGGGGTGTTGAGGGTTACAACGAGCTCGGCAGACTCAGCAGTGCGAACAGCATATCTGTTGTCAAGGGTGTGGTCCCAAGTGAGGACAGCAGCGCTGGAAGTCTGAACGCCGCCGGTGGTCCACTCAGCAGTGGTGAAGTCGAAAGCGTTCTGAGCAGAGTTCTGAGAAGAACCGTTCTGAATGATCCAGTTCTGAGCGAAGCTGGTGGAGTTCTGAACCCAAGTGTTGTCAGCCTTGTAGTAGTCGGCTCTTACAGCAGTAGCATAGGTCTTGCCGGCGGCGAAATTGTCGAGAGCGGCTTTGAGAAGACCGTTGTCATACTGACCGATAAGATCGTTGCCGATAGCAACAGCGTCGATAACGTTGTTGGTCTTGTGAACAGACTTGGCAATGTCAACAGTCACAACGAGGGTGAGGTTGGTGTACTGGTTGTAAGCAGTAGCCTGAGGAATGGTTGCATAGTAGGTGACGTTGCCGATGGTGCCGACATAGTCATGATAGAAGGTGCCGAAGTAGACGGGCTGAGCGAAGACAGTGCCGACAGACTCAGTACCGTTGCTGTAAACAACAGGAGTGAGCTCAACTCTGGCAGAAGCAACCCAATTAGCAGGAGCGCCGACCACAGTCTGGGCAGCAGAATCATAGTAGTAGGTCTTGTTATCAGCGCCGATTTGAAGAACGTGTCCGGCAGCATCGACCCACGCGCCGTTAGCATCAACTTTGTAATACTTCTTGTCGGTAGAATCGTACTTCATGGTAGTGCCGGCAGCGTCGATAAGGTTGCCCTTAGCGTCGGCCTTGTAAAGGGTCGGGACGGAAGGCATGAGCTTGATCTCGGTGCCGTTTACGATGATCGAATAGTTGACCTGGTGACCCTGGAGGGCTTCAGAAAGCTGAGTAGGAAGGGTGAACTGAATGTAGTCACCCTCGGTCGCGAAGCCGTAAAGGGTAGCGATCGGAACAGTGAGCGAAGCGCTGAGGCTGTTAGTATAAGAGGTGGTATAACCGGCAGCCGGTCTGACCTCGATCTCAGCGGCAAACGCAGTGACAGCCATTGCAGAGACAGCCATCATGACAGCCAGAACGACTGCCAAAATTTTCTTTGCCATAATGTTTTCCTCCTTAAAAATGGATAGGTTTTATCCCTATACGGGTATAGGAATTTTGGTTTGTCTCGGGAATCCAAGACTTAAGCAGTATAACACTTATTCGGAAAATTGTCAACCCTTTTCCAATTTTATTTTGAAAACGGGGAATTTTCGCGGTGCCTGCTTTCTTTGCTTCCCGCTGTTAGAATAGTGTCGCAAGCGGAGCAAAATGTTGCAAGAAAGTTTAAAAAAATTTCAGTTTGTGAAAAATGCGCAAGCGGCAGCACATCTGCCGCCGCTTTTTTGTTAAAATTCACGAGAAGAATTACTTCGCATAGTCTACCGCGCGTGATTCTCGGATCAAATTGACTTTTATCTGACCCGGGTAATCCATTTCGTCCTCGATTTTTTTCGAGATATCGCGCGCGACTATCACCATTTGCTCGTCCGAAACCTTGTCGGGCATGATGATTATGCGCACTTCTCGGCCCGCCTGAATAGCGAACGCCTTTTCAACGCCGTCGAATCCCGAGCATATCTCCTCGAGCTTTTCGAGGCGTTTGACGTAGTTCTCAAAGTTTTCGCTTCGAGCCGCCGGGCGTGCAGCCGAGATAGCGTCGGCCGCCTGAACGAGCGCCGCGATCACGCTGTGGCACTCAACGTCGCCGTGGTGGGCCTCGATGGCGTGAATAATGTCGGGCGACTCTTTATATTTTTTGCAGACGTCAACGCCGATCTGAACGTGCGAGCCCTCGATCTCATGAGAGAGCGCCTTGCCGATGTCGTGCAGAAGTCCCGCGCGGCGTGCGAGCGTCGGATCGACCCCGAGCTCGGAGGCCATCATTCCGGCAAGGTGAGCGACCTCTATCGAGTGGTTGAGAACGTTCTGACGGTAGCTCGTGCGATAGTGCAGGCGGCCTATCAGCTTGATGAGCTCGTGGTTGAGGCCGTGGATATTGGCCTCCAAAACGGCGCGCTCGCCCTCCGACTTAATTACCTGCTCGACCTCGCGGCGAGCCTTATCGACCATTTCCTCAATGCGGGTGGGATGTATCCTGCCGTCCTGAATCAGCTTTTCAAGCGCAATGCGGGCGACCTCGCGGCGAACGGGATCGAAGCAGGAAAGGGTTATCGTCTCGGGAGTGTCGTCTATAATAAGGTCTACTCCGGTGAGCTGCTCGAGCGCACGGATATTTCTTCCCTCACGCCCGATGATTCTTCCTTTCATCTCGTCGTTAGGCAGCGGAACTACGCTGACCGCCGACTCGGATACCTGATCTGCGGCGCAGCGGGCTATCGCAAGCGAAATGAGCTGACGGGCTTTTGCCTCGCACTCTTCCTTGGCCTGCTGCTCGAAGTTGAGAATCTTGACCGCTTTTTCGTGAACAAGATCGTCTTCAAGCTGCTTGAGGAGGTATTCCTTTGCCTGCTCGACGGTGAACTGAGAAATTCTTTCGAGCATCTCTATCTGACCCATTCTGACCTTTTCAGCCTCCGCCAGCTTTTCGTCGGCCTGCGCCAGCTTCTGCTGAACGAGCTCGTTTTTGTGCTCAAGGCTGTCGATCTTCTTGTCAAGAGTCTCCTCTTTCTGCTGCACTCTTCTTTCCTGACGCGAAACCTCGGAGCGGCGCTCCTTTATCTCGCGTTCTGCTTCCTGACGAGCTTTGTAGATCTCGTCCTTTGTCTCGATGAGTTTTTCCTTTTTAAGAGAATCGGCGCTTTTGCGAGCTTCTTCCAAGATCCTCTCGGATTCCTGCTCGGCCGATCCTATACTGGCTTCTGCTTTTTTCTTTCTATCATTATAGCCGAGCTTGTAGCAGACTATTCCCGAAACGACCGCCGCTGCAACCGCGACCAAAAGCAGTATGATGTCCAATAAGGTCATCGACATTCTCCTTTCATAAAAATTCGATATACTTAACAATAAAAGCATAAGTAGAGTATCATATAAGCATAATAATGCAATATACAGATATATTTTATACTTATTTTTCGCTTCTGTCAAGGATTTTTTGAACGTTTGTCCCCAAAAATTTTTTCGGGCATAAAAGTCTCGCACCCTCTTGACATTTTCGGCGGGGTGTGATATTCTTGTTAAAATTAAAACGTTGAGGGGAGATCCCGCCGGTCGGAAGACCTTTCAGGGAGCGCCGAAAAAGTGGAAACGGCGCGGCTTTTCGGGCGGCAAAAGGGCACCGCTCCCCGAGTGCGCCCAATCAGCGCCGCCGCCCAGCGTTATCGGGAGCTTGAGTTATAAACTTGGGTGGAACCGCGGCTTTTGCCGCCCCATGAGCAGAAATGCTTGTGGGGCGTTTTTGTTTCTCCCGCTGTCATCAAAGGAGGATGCGCACGATGAACGATTTATTTTGCGGCTTATTCAGCCGTCAGCCTAAAAAAGTGATTTGCGGCGATTACTACTACGGCACCGATGCCGACGGCGATCAATTTGATGAAGAGGACCGCGACTATTGGCTCGACAGCTGCTTCCGCAGCACATGGCAGAATAAGCAGCATGAAGGCCCCGTCCTCAAAGAGATCTTTAACGAGGTGCGCAGACTGTTTTCCGACGTTTCCGCGCCGTTTCTTGAGATCGCCTGCGGCCCGGGAATGGGTCTTGCTCCGATAATTTTAGGCAGCAATCCGCATCTCAGCTGTTTGGCGACCGACGCCTGCTCGATACTTATCAAGTCTTGGCGCGAGTATATAAACACGGAGCTGCGTGATTTTAACATCGGTCTTGCTCAGTTCAGCGTCATGGATATTCCGCTTGTTGACGGCGCTTTTGAAAATGTTACAAGCTACATCGGAGTTTCTTCAACAAGGGCTGGCAAAGAGGGCCAGATAAAAGCGCTGATGGAAATCCACCGCGTTTTAAAAGACGGCGGCAGGTTTGTCGCTATTGAAAGCGACGGCTGGGCGGATATTGAAGCGGTCAAAAAGGTCTATGCTTCGTGGGAACCGCCGCTTTGGAAGCCCTATGACGACGAGCCCGGCGAAACATGGAAAGAGATGTTTACAAGGTGCGGATTTGAAATCGAAGCCTGCGATAAGTCGTACTATCATAAATGGGACAGATCCGACAACGAGTTCGGCAAACAGGCCGAGCACGTGGGCATTGAAATAGGAGACATCACCACACTGTATGTTCTGAGAAAAGTTTAATACTATATAAATAGGAGGATACACCATGAAAGTAATCTACTCAAACGGCACCGTCGGCGAGTGCGCACCCGAAGAGGAGCTGCACATTATCCGCCACTCCGCCGCACACATTATGGCTCAGGCCATATCAAGGCTCTGGCCCGAGGCAAAGTTCGCCTACGGCCCCGCCAACGAGACCGGCTTTTACTACGACGTCGATCTCGGCGACAAGACCATCGGCGAGGAGGACCTTGCGACCATCGAGGTCGAGATGAAAAAAATCGTCAAGGAGAACCTGCCGATACGCCCGTTCATTCTTCCGAGAGAGGAAGCGGTCGCTTTTATGCAGGAGCGCGGCGAGAAATATAAGGTCGAGCACATCGCCGACCTGCCCGAGGACGCGGTCATCAGCTTTTATAAGCAGGGCGACTACGTCGATATGTGCGTCGGGCCTCACCTTTGCTATACAAAAGCGCTCAAAGCGTTCAAGCTGACTGCGGTCTCGGGGGCATACTGGAAAAACAATAAGGACAACAAGATGCTCACAAGAATAAAGGGCACCGCTTTCAAAACTCAGCAGGAGCTTGACGACTACCTCAAGCTGCTCGAAGAGGCCGAGAAGCGCGATCACCGCCGCATCGGCAAGGAAATGGGGCTGTTCATGCTCGCCGACGAGGCGCCGGGATTCCCCTTCTTCCTTCCGAAAGGAATGGCGGTCAAAAACGCCCTCATCGACTATTGGAGAGAGATACACACCCGCGAAAACTACGTTGAGGTGCAGACCCCGATGATCATGAACCGCCACCTTTGGGAGACTTCGGGGCACTGGGATCACTATAAAAACAATATGTATTCGACCGTCATCGACGACGAGATATACTGCGTTAAGCCGATGAACTGCCCCGGCGGCGTTATGGTCTATAAATCTCAGCCGCACAGCTATCGCGATCTTCCGATGAGGGTCGGCGAGCTGGGACTTGTTCACCGCCACGAGCTTAAAGGTACGCTGCACGGACTTTTCAGGGTCAGATGCTTCACTCAGGACGACGCGCACATCTTCATGACAAGAGATCAGATCACCGACGAAATTATCGGCGTAGTTCACCTCATCGACGAGGTGTACAAAAAATTCGGCTTCAAATATTCGGTCGAGCTTTCGACCCGCCCCGAGAACTCGATGGGCTCGGACGAAGACTGGGAAGCCGCAACAAACGGCCTCAAGCTCGCTCTTGAAAAGCTCGGTCTGCCCTATACGATAAACGAGGGCGACGGCGCTTTCTACGGTCCGAAGATCGACTTCCACATCGAGGACTCCCTCGGAAGAACATGGCAGTGCGGCACAATTCAGCTCGATTTCCAGATGCCGCTCAACTTCAACCTCGAATATATCGACCAAAACGGCGAGAAGCAGCGCCCGATAATGATCCACCGCGTTGTCTTCGGCTCGATAGAGCGCTTTATCGGCAACCTCATAGAGCACTTCGCGGGAAAATTCCCGACATGGCTCGCGCCGGTGCAGGCAAAAGTCCTTCTCGTCTCGGAGAAGTGCTCGGATTACGGCCACAAGGTCTATGAAGCGCTGCGCTCCGAAAAAGTCAGGACCGAGCTTGACGACAGAAACGAAAAGATCGGCTATATGATCAGAGAGGCGCAGGTAGTCGGCAGAGTGCCTTATATGGTCATCGTCGGTCAGAAAGAAGCCGATGAGGGCACCGTTTCGATAAGAAAGCTCGATTCGACCGCCACCGAAACGATGAAGCTCGAGGAATTCGTGAAAAAGATCACCGACGAGATAAAAGACCGAGTCTGACGGCGATACTGCTAAAACCGCATAAAATACGCCCCGCCCCCAAAATCGGAGGCGGGACGATATATTATAACCACTTCTTCGGACGACTTCATGCCCTCATATATATAGACGTCAAAACGCCCGGAAAGGTTTCGCGAAAAATAAATTATGCTGTTATTATACCCCCCCCCGTGCGGATTTTGTCAAGAGGGAAAGGCGAATTTTTTTGAAAAAGCGCGAAAATTTTGAGCTGCGAGGGGGCGAAGCCCGCGTCCCGCAGGGACGCCGCCCGCCCGCCGAAGGCGGCGGGCGCCGGCGCTTCGCGCCGGGGGCTTCGCCGAGCGGCACAGTGAGGTTCTCGCCTTTTTTAGGCAAAGCGCCCCGAGCCGGCAGCTTTGTGCGGCAAGCCGCAGATGAGCGGGCAAAAGGTATTCAATCTTTCCATCTCACGATGTAAAGATTTCATGCTATTTTAAACCACCCCACCCCCGGCGGACTTTTTACGGATAGGGACAAATGCAACGCCCCCGCCCCTCGAGGGGCGGGGGCGTTTCCATGCAGTGCTTAGCTACAAAATTTTGATGGGGGTGGGGTGACTCCCAATAGCATCCATATTTTCCGGCGGAGGAAAATATGGATACCTTTTTACCCCCTCCCCTCTCAATCGGTATAAGCCACCGCGAGGACCTGAAGATCGCACTTCGGGTTGGCCTCGGGCGCCGAAAACTCGACCCTGTAATCGCCGGCCTCGTCCGAGCGATAAAGTATTCCTATTGCCGGGCAGGACCAGCCGCCGTCAAGGTGCTCGTCAAATTCGCGCTCGGCGACGAGCTCGCCGTTGAAATATACCTTTGCGTTCAGCTTTTCAAAGCCGGTCTCTTTCATGGTCGGATAGATCACATAGGCGCACTTGCCGGTAAACTCAAAGACCAGCGGCTCGTTGTTCTCCGAGTACTGCTTGGTCCAGCCGTCGGAATAGTGGAAGCCCGTGCTCGTCTTTCTCCAACTGCCGATCTCGGCCGCCTCGGTGTCCGAGTGCTGCATCATATGCGCGTTATAGAAGTAAGTCGGATACATCGTATCTTCGGGCAGCGAAAAGTCCTCGGCGGGCGCTTCGGTGCGATCCGCCTCGTCATAGAAGTAAGAGATGAACTCGGCGACAACTGCGTTTCCCTCGGCGTGGGGGTGAGTGTAATCGCCCGAGAAGTCCTCCCACTTCATCGCGCCCTCGTCAAAGAGATAAGTGATCCCGTCGGCATAGCTTATCATCGGCAGATCGTAGTTTGCGCCTATCTCCTTTTTCCAGCCCTGAGAGGTCCAGCCCTCCCGCATTCTCGCAAAGAGAAGTATCACTGCGGGCTTGGTCTCATATTCAAGCGCTTCTCGTATCATCGACTCGAAGGCCGCCCTTGTGTCCTCGTCGTCGCCGTCGTTGACGGCAAACTCGATGAAAACTATATCGGGCTGATTTTTCAGAACGTCGTTCTCAAAGCGCAGCGCGCCGAGGTTTGACGGCGTGCCGGATATCCCCGAGTTGAAATAGTGAACGTTCTCGCCCTTGCCCTTGCCGAAAGTATCTTTGAAATAGTTGTACGAGCGGTTGGCATAGCAGGTGTCAAGGTGGTCGCCCTCGGTGATCGAGCCGCCGATATAGACGATGTTGACGTCGTCGCCCTTTCGCGCCTTTTCAATAGCTTTTTTGAGGCGGAATGTGTTTCCCAAAGAGGTCAGCGACTTGATCTTTGCGTTGTTCATATATTCGTCCCACGAGGAGGGGTCGTCGATCCATTCAAGGCCCTCTTTTTTAGGCGCCTCGCCGCCGCAGCCGACGAGCATTCCCATTGAAAGCGCGGCAGTCAGCGCAAAAACAAAAGCTCTTTTCAGGTTGTTCATATAAAAGCTCCTTTTTTCAAAATTAACGGGCACGCAAAACTGCGCGCCCGCCGTGTAAGTATTCTTGCTTTATCAGTTGATGATGACCTTTTCGGTTTCCTTGTCGAAGATGTGGATCCTGTTGGCGTCAAGGGCGCAGGTGATAACGTCCTGAGGTCTGGCGGTCGAGCGGTTGGAAACGCGGGCGGTGAGGTTTATTCCCTCGCAGTTGAGATAGAGATAAGTCTCAGCGCCCATCATCTCGGCGATGTTGACGGTCGCTTCGATGATTCCGGTCTTGGCGGAGGAAATGAACATCTCCTCATCGTGAATGCACTCGGGGCGAACGCCGGTGATGACTTCCTTGCCGACATAAGGCGCAAGCGCTTCCTCGTTGATCTTCGACTCGGGGATCTCGATCTGGAACTTGCGTCCTCTTCTCTCCTTGGTGTCCTCCGAGCCGAACTCGACGCAATATTTGCCGTCGTTCTTGATCAGCTTGGAGTCGATGAAGTTCATCTGAGGAGATCCGATGAATCCCGCGACGAACAGGTTGCAAGGATAGCTGTAAAGGGTCTGAGGAGTATCGACCTGCTGAATGAATCCGTCCTTCATGACAACGATCCTGTCAGCCATGGTCATAGCCTCGGTCTGGTCGTGGGTAACATAGATGAAGGTGGTTCCGAGCTTTTTGTGGAGCAGCGAGATCTCGGTTCTCATCTGAGCACGCAGCTTAGCGTCGAGGTTGGAAAGAGGCTCGTCAAGAAGGAAGACCTGAGGTTCGCGGACAAGCGCACGTCCGAGGGCGACACGCTGTCTCTGTCCGCCTGAGAGAGCCTTCGGCTTTCTGTCAAGCAGGTGAGAGATGTCAAGAATCCTTGCCGCTTCCTCGACCTTGCGGGCGATCTGATCCTTAGGGGTCTTTCTGAGCTTGAGGCCGAACGCCATGTTCTCAAAAACGGTCATGTGAGGATAGAGGGCGTAGTTCTGGAAAACCATCGCGATATCTCTGTCCTTCGGGGCAATATCGTTTACAAGGCGGTTGCCTATGTAAAGCTCGCCGTCGGTGATCTCTTCCAGACCGGCTATCATTCTTAAAGTGGTGGATTTTCCGCAGCCCGAAGGACCGACAAAGATTATGAATTCCTTGTCCTTGATCTCGAGGCAGAAATCCGACACGGCAACAACGCCGCCGGGATATTTCTTGTAAATGTGCTTGAGTGATAAGCTAGCCATATTATAAAGGCCTCCCTTTTCGCATTTTTGTTACACTAATACGGAATTAGCTACTCTTATATTATAACGGCAGATTTTGCCGAACACAAGTGTTTTTTTAAACAAAGATGATTGACGCACTTTATTTAATTTGACGGAAAAAAGTTGTAACACGGCGAATTATTTCCCCGATAAAAGCGCTTTTTCCTCGTCGGCGGTGAGCTGTCGGGCTTGTCCCTCAAAAAGCTCGGGGTCGAGCTCGACGCCGGCTATCGAGACCCGCTTCAAATAGGTCACCTTATTTTCAAGCGAGGCGAACATTCGCTTTATCTGGTGATATTTGCCCTCGCGTATCGTCAGATAGCACTCGGTCGGGGAGACCTTTTGCAAAACTGCGGGCAGGCATTTTTCTTCGCCGAGATCGACCCCCTGCTCGAAAACAAAAGCGGCGTCTTCGGAAAGCGGCGACTTGAGCCTGACGAAATAGCGCTTCGGGACGTGGTTTTTCGGCGAGAGGATTCGGTGGGCGAGCTCGCCGTCGTCGGTTATCAGAACGAAGCCGACGGTGTCCTTGTCAAGCCTTCCCGCCGGGAAAAGCCCGGGTCTTCTCAAATCGGGCGGCAAAAGCTGCAAAACCGTCTCGGAGAGGCCGTCGCGGGTAGCGCAGACGGCCCCCGCCGGCTTGTTGAGCATGATGTATAGGTGCTTTTTGTAGCCGACGGTCTTTCCGCAAAGTTCGACCGAGTCGCTCTCGGGTGAGATCTTCAGCTCGGGTGTGCGGACGCACCTGCCGTTTACCGAGCATTTTCCGCCGCGGATAAGACTGCGGGCGGCGCTGCGCGAAACGTCGGGAAGCTGCGAGGATATGAATTTGTCAAGTCTTTGAACTTCCATGGGATGTCCTTTCTTTTGAAAGCGCAGCGCAGAGGGGGCGCAGCCCCGGCGCGCCGAAGGCGCGCATCCGCCGCCCCCTGCGGGGCGGCGGAGCCCCCCGCTTCGCGGGGGCGGGCTGCGCCCGCACCGAGGCGCGCTTTACCCCTCGGCGCGGGCGATACCCTGCATGAAGCCCCCGAGCTCGGTGCAGCTCACGTCGGCCCCGATGAGCTTGCCGCCGCTGATAACAAGGTTCGCAACCATGTTGTCGGGCTGGCCCTCATAGTTCAGCACGGTATATGTATAGATCATTACCGTTTCGCCGCGGTGCTTTGAAAGGTCGAAGCCCTGCGCAAGCTGAAGCTCGTTGTATTTCGTGTAAACGTCGTTCCACTCGGTCGGAATTACCGCCTCGCGGCAGCTTATAGGCTCCTCCGAGGTCTCCCAGCCCTGAGAATGCAGAAAATCGAGCATATCCTCTTTCGTCTCAAGGGTTATAGCCGAGGGCTTGAGCAGACGGTTCACCGCATATACCGCCGCAAAGATCACGGCGGCCGCGATAAGTATTCCTATCAATATCCTGAGCGCGGATTTTATCTTTACTGTCCTGACATACATATTCTTGACCCCTTTTCAGATTTGATCTTGGTCAAGTATATGCCTGTTTTCGGGGTTATAGTACGTCCCGCAAAAAATCAGTGCGCAAACTGACTGTTATAAAGCTCGGCGTAAAAGCCGCCCTTTTTCATCAGCTCGGCGTGAGTTCCCTGCTCGACGACGTTGCCGTTTTTCATCACCAAAATAAGATCGGCAGACATTATCGTCGAGAGGCGGTGCGCGACTATAAAGCTGGTCTTATCCTTCATCAGCTTTTCAAAAGCCCGCTGGACCCTCAGCTCGGTTTTCGCGTCTATCGACGACGTCGCCTCGTCAAGTATAAGCATCGGCGGCGTCGAAAGCATCACGCGGGTTATGCAGAGAAGCTGCTTCTGACCCGCCGAGAGATTTCCTCCGCCCTCGCCGACCGGCGTGTCATATCCCTGCGGGAGCCGCCTGATAAAGCTGTGAGCATGGGTCGCCTTTGCCGCCGAAACGATCTCCTCGTCCGTGGCGTCGGGCTTGCCCATAACGATATTGTCCCTTATCGTTCCCGAGCAGAGCCAAGTGTCCTGAAGCACCATGCCAAAGCCGCGGCGCAGAGATTTTCTTGTCACACCGGCGATGTTTTCGCCCTCGACGGTTATCTCGCCCGAATCGACGTCGTAAAACCTCATCAAAAGGTTTATCAGCGTGGTTTTTCCGCAGCCCGTCGGCCCGACTATTGCGACCCGCTGCCCCGGTCTGACGTTAAGATCAAAATTCCTTATAAGCGGCTTGTCGGGAGAATATGAGAAGCAGACCGAGCGTATTCCGACGTTTCCGCTTATCTCTGGAAGAGACGGAAGCCCCTCATCGCTCGGCTCGGGCGGCTCGTCTATAAGCTCGAAAAGCCGCTTTGCGCAGACTATCGCGTTCTGAAGCTCGGTGACCACTCCGCTTATCTCGTTAAAGGGCTTTGCGTACTGCGTGGCGTATGAGAGTATCGCCGAAAGCCCGCCGACGGTCATTTCCCCCGCGATGACGGCCATCGCACCGACAAGGCAGACCGCAGCGTAAACGAGCGCGTTGACAAACCTTGTGCAGGGGTTGACGAGCGACGAAATGAACGTCGCACGGCGGGTTGTGGTCTCAAGCTCGCGGTTGACCTTTTCAAAGCGCTTTGAAGCCCTTGCGCGATAGCCGTATGCCGCGACGACCGAAGCCCCGCCGACCATTTCGTCGATGAGCGCGGTCTGCTCGCCCCTTATCTCCGACTGCTTCTTGAAAAGCGAGTGGGTGTTTGAAGCGATGAATTTCGCGACGAATATAGAAAGAGGCGTTAAAAGCGCCGCGACGGCCGCAACTCCCGGGGCGATAGACAGCATGAAGCCGAGCGTTGTGAAAATCGTCACTATTCCGGTGAAAAACTGCGAAAATCCCAAAAGAAGCCCGTCGGCAAACTGGTCCGCGTCCGAAATAACTCGGCTCAAAAGGTCGCCGTAGGCGTGACCGTCGATATACCGAAGCGGCAGCCTTTCGATGTTTTCAAACGCCTGCTGCCTCACCGTTCTGACCGTCTCAAAGACCACACGGTTATTTATAGCGCCCATTATCCACTGAAGCAGAGCCGAAACAAGGATTATCGCGCCCGCACGGCTCAAAAACGAGAAGATCGCGGAAAAGTTTATCCCCTCGGCGACTATCTCGTCGATCGCCTTGCCGAAAAGTATCGGAATGTAAAGCGAGAGCATAACGCTTGCGGCGGCAAGAAGTATCGACGCCAAAAGCTGAGCGCTTCGGTTTTTGAGCAGCGCCGCCACTCTTAAAAGCGTTTTCTTTTTCATGAGGCGGCACCCCCTTCCGAAGCCCTGAGCTGAGACTCGCAGATCTCGCGGTATTCGGCGCAGGTCTTCAAAAGCTGATCGTGGGTGCCCAAGCCCTCGCAGCGGCCGTCTTCAAGAACAAGTATGCGGTCGCAGTGCATCACCGTTGAGACCCGCTGCGAAACAATCACCGCGGCGGGGTTGCCCTCTAACTTTGATATCGCCGAGCGCAGCCGCGCCTCGGTGGCATAGTCGAGCGCCGACGAGCTGTCGTCAAGAATGAGTATCTTCGGCTTGCGAACGAGCGCACGAGCTATGCAAAGGCGCTGGGTCTGCCCGCCCGAGAGGTTCGACGAGCCCTGAGATATCTCAAAGTCGAGCCCGCCCTTCTCGCTGACGAAATCCCATGCCTGAGCGCTTTTCAAAGCGTTTATCATATCGCTGTCGTCGGCGTTTTCCGCTCCGAAAGAAAGATTGTCTCTGACGGTACCGGAAAACAGCCTGTTTTTTTGAAAAACAAATCCTATCGCCCCGCGAAGAGTATCGAGGTCATAGTCTCTGACGTTTTTGCCGTATACCCTGACCTCGCCCGAGGTGCAGTCATAAAACCTCGGCGCAAGCGCGGCAAGGCTTGATTTTCCGCAGCCCGTCGGGCCTATCACTCCAAGCGTCTCGCCCTGCTTCAGCTTAAAGCTGATGTTTTCAAGGGAATCCTCGGCGGCGCCGGAATATCTGAGCCCGCAGCCGACATATTCAAGCGCGTATTCGGTGCCGAAATCGACGGTCTTATCGCTGCCGTTTTGCATTTCGGGTCTGACGGAGAGCACGCTGCTCACCCTTTTTGCGCAGGCAAGGCTTTTCGGTATGCTTATTATCAGGTTCGCCAGCTTGATAAGCTCGACGAGTATCTGCGACATATAGTTGTAAAGCGCGATCACCATTCCCTGAGTGAGCGCCCCGCTTTCGACCTCGAGCGCTCCGCGGTATATAAGAAGTATTATCGCAAGGTTGATTATAACGAACGTTAAGGGGTTCATCGCCGCCGAAATTTTTCCGACGCGCTTTTGCTCGCGGCAAAGGCTGTCGTTTCTTTGGGAGAACTTTTCGGTCTCCTGCTCCTCTTTGCAAAAGGCCCTGATGACCCTTGCGCCGACGAGATTCTCTTTGACCGAGAGAAGCACCTTTTCGAGCTTTTTCTGAACGTCGTCGTAAAGCGGTATGCAAAAAAGGGTTATGCCGACGACGATGACCGTGAGGACGGGTATCGTGACGAGAAAAATCAGCGCCGAGCGAAAATCTATCGTGAACGCCATTATCATCGCGCCGAAAACGATTATCGGCGAGCGCATCATAAGCCTTAAGGTCATATTCAGCCCCGACTGAACGGTGTTTATGTCGCTCGTCAGCCTTGTTATCATCGAAGACGAGCCGAGAAGGTCGCGTTCCGAAAAGCCGAGCGACTGAATGTGATCAAAAAGCGCCTGCCTAAGATTCGTGCAAAATCCCACGGCGCCTTTAGCCGCAAAATACTGCGCCGCAAGGGTCGTCGCAAGGCCGACGGTGCCGAGAAGCACCAGCACCCCGCACATTCTGACGATATAGACCTTATCGCCCGATGGCACGCCGCGGTCTATTATCGCCGCGACGACAAACGGCACCAAAAGCTCGAACGCCGCTTCAAGTATTTTGAAGAACGGCGCGCAAAGCGCCTCTTTGCCGTATCCCCGAAAATATTTCAGAAGGTTTTTCATTTCTGCTCCCATAAAATCCGCCGCTTTTTTGCGAGCGGCGGCAGAATTTTTATTCAACGCTGATGATGTAGTAATAGACAGGCTGATCGCCGCGAATGACGTTTATATCCATTCGCGAGCCGAACTTTTCGGCGACCTTTTCTCTTAACTCCTCGGCCGAAGCGTCGTCGATATCCTCGCCGCAGATTATCGTTATGAACTCGCTGTCGCCGTCCACCATTCTCTTGATGAGACGGTAAGCCGCCTTGTTGATATCCTTTTCGACAAAGGTGAGCTTTCCGTTGTCAAGCGCAAGTATCTCGCCGTTTTTGATCTGCTGGCCGTCAAACTCGCTGTCTCGCGCGGCAAAGGTTATCTGACCGGTCTTGACCCGCTCGAAAGCCTTTGTCATATCGCTTCTCATGGTGTTGAAGTCGACGTCGGGGTCAAACGCCAAAAGCGCCGAAAGCCCCTGCGGCACCGTTCTCGTCTGCAAAACGCAGACCTTTCGGTCGGCCAGCTTGACCGCCTGCTCGGCCGCCATGATTATGTTTTTGTTGTTCGGAAGAACAAATACCGTCTCGGCGGGGGTCGATTGGATAGCCGCCAAAATGTCCTGCGTCGAGGGGTTCATCGTCTGCCCGCCCTTAACGATGCAGTCGGCGCCGGCGTCTTTAAACATCGCCTCGATGCCGCTTCCGGCCGCCACCGCCACAAAGCCGTAGGGCTTTTCGGGCGGCACCGAAACATAAGCCTTGTCGGCGCTCGAAACGGTGACCTTATCCGGCTTTTTCGCAGCCTCGTGCTGAAGCCGCATATTCTCTATCTTCGGAAGATTCATCGAGCCGAATTCGAGGCCCTTTTCTATCGCCTTGCCGGGGTTGTTGGTGTGAACGTGCACCTTAATAATCTCGTCGTCCTCAACAACGACTACGCAGTCGCCTATCGACTCCAAATACGCCCGCAACTTTAACGAGCTTTCGCAGCCCGCGGCTTTTTTGATGACGAACTCGGTGCAGTATGTAAAGGTTATCTCACCGTCGAATTTTCCGACGGCGGAAGCATAGGTCTCAATGGTCACCGGCTCCGAGGGCTTTTGCTCGGGCTCTTCAAAGGCAACTATGCCCCTGCCGTGAAAGACCTCGCCCATGGCGCGCATATACATACAGAAGCCCTTTCCACCGGCGTCAACCACGCCCGCTTTTTTGAGGGTCGGCAAAAGGTCGGGCGTAGTCTCCAAAACGCGCTCGGCTTCTTCGCAAACGGCGTCCCAGAAAGAAGGTATATCGTCGTTTCCAAGACAGACGTCCTTAGCCTTTTCGGCGCAAAGCCTCGCAACGGTCAGAATGGTTCCCTCGGTGGGCTTCATGACCGCTTTATACGCCCGCTCGACGCCGAGCTGCATGGCGTTTGCAAGGTCGGCCGCCGAGACCTCTTTTAAGCCCTTGAAAGCCTTGTCGTATCCTTTAAAGAGTATCGACGTTATAACGCCCGAGTTTCCCCTTGCGCCTCTCAAAAGCGCGCCGCTCATGACCTTTGCGACCTCGTCGGCTCCGGCCGAATCGTCCATGACCGAAAGCTCGGCCTTTGCGCTGCCGAGGGTCATCGACATATTGGTGCCGGTGTCGCCGTCGGGCACCGGAAAGACGTTGAGCGCGTCTATATCCTTTCTGTTTGCGGCGATGCAGTTAGCCGCGCTGATAAAAGCGTCTTTCAAGACCTTTCCGTTAATCATCATGACACGCTTCTCCTCATCAGTTATTTTCCATGCCGTCAACAAAAACGTTGACTTTTCTGACCGAAAGTCCGGTCTCGCTCTCCACGACATAACGGACCTTGTTCATGATGCTGTCGGTTATCGCGGCGACGTTCACGCCGTACATGACCGTTATGTGAAGGTCTATTATAAGCTGCGTCGAGTCCTTGGGCGAATAGACCCTTACGCCGTTGTCGATTCGGTCGGACTTTTTCAGTATCGCGGTCCTTACGCCCTGAGAAGCGCCCGCGGGATTCATTTTTACCACGCCGAAGCAGCTTGTCGCGGTATGCCCGATCAGCGCCGAAAGATAGCCCGAGGTCAGCTCGATCGAGCCGAGATGATTGTCGATTCTTATCATTATGTTCACCCCTGTCGGAAGTCGGTTCATAAAACACCTGTGTTCTAATATATCACAGTCTTGTTGAAATTTCAAGTACTCAAAGCGATTTTTGTTTGCTTTGGCGCGTCAATATTCCGAAAGCCGCGCAAAAACGTCGTATACCGACGATTTTACCGCCTCGGAAAAATCTCCGCCATAGAGTTTTGAAGCGCTCGGAGCGTATTTTTCTATCATTCTGCCTATTCCGAAAAGGTCGTCGCCGCTCTCGGCCGAAAGCCTGCGCGCCTTCTCGCAGAGTGAAAGCAGCGCCTTTTCGGCCTCCGAAACTATCTCGCTTTCCCGGGCGTTTTCAGGCGCGGACATTATTTTGTATCTTCCGCTGATTTTGACGGTTATAAGCGGCGAGCCGCCGGAAAAGCCGAGCTTTCGCTTTATTTTTATATTGTCTATGCACAAAGAGGCCGCCCCCGAGGAAGTGTTGACCGAAAGCGAAAGCCGCTTTGCGTTCCCCCTCAAAAGCCTTATCCCCGCGCAGGCGTCCGCATCGGCGCTTTTTACGGGCCTTACGCCCGAAACGACTATCCCGCCGGTTATTCCCACCGAGAGATTTGAAACGGTGGAATCCTCGCCCGAATCCTCGCCGCGTTTTACCTCAAGAAGCGGTATCGCTATCGCCTCGGACGGCGCCGAGACGGCGTTTGATATCTCGATTATTCTCGACGACGAAGCCCTGCTCTCCTCGACTGCCCGCTCGACTACCTCTCTTAAAAGTATCGAAGCCGCCTCGCCCTGCTCTAACTTTGTGCCGATGACCTTTGAGGCGCTGCCGCGGCAATAAACCGCGTTTACGCCGAGATAGACGTCGGACTTGCGGAAATACTGCAAAAATTCCCCGAGTCCCTCGTCTTTAAGGCTGTCGCTTATAACTATAAGCTCGACGTCGCCCAAAAATACCTCTTTGCCGGTTTTAAGCCTTAATCCCTCCTCGGCCTCGGCAAGGGTCTTTCCGTCCGAGACGAGCGTTTTAACCGTCGATTCGCTCGCGTCAACCGGCCCGCTGTCCGAATTTCCTCCGCCGCTGAACACCTGATACGAGACCGTATAGCCGCCGTCGTCTGAGGGATCTATGCCTATCGAATGGACCACCAGCCGCCGCCTGACGTCGCTTATTTTGCCGCAGCCCGAAAGCAGCGCCGCCGATAAAACTATCGCCGCCAAGACCCTTTTCATTTTTCAGCTCTCCTTTTCAGACCGAGTTTTATAAGCGCCGCCGCCGGCACCGCCGTTCCGAGAAGTATCACCCCGGCAGCCTTGAAGATCAAAAATACGCCGTCGTTGAAGCGAAGCCCCGATTTATAGCTTATAAAAGCTATGCCCGCCCCCAAGGCCGCAGCGGCGTATGACCCCGCTTTCGGCTTTTTTGAGGGTTTTGTGCAGATGAAAACATAAGTCCCCACGACGATAACGCAGTTTATCGCCCAGACGAGCATATTTATCGCGTCGAAGCGCTGAATGAAATCGGTCTTGGCATAAGCCCCGAGTGCGAATATCGGATAGCCCAGAACATCGACATAGCGCCAGAGGATTATCGTCACCAAAAACAAAAGCGCCTCCAAAACCGCCAGCTTTAAGACGAGATAGCCGTATGCCGCCTTTGCCGCGCCCGAGCGAAGATTTTCTCCCAAGGCGCAAAACATCGGAAGCCACCACGCCGAGGATATGCCGTCGGCGAGATATTCAAAAAACGGCGACAGGTCGTTCTCGGTCATCGGGCGAATGTTCAAAAGGTCGAAGCCGCCCTCGTTGACCGACGCCATAAAGACGAAAAGCCCCGCGAAAAGCCAGAAAACGACCGTCCCCGCCCGCCCGAGACCCTCGACGCCGTTTGAGGCGCAATAGGCCGAGGCCGCAAAAATCAGCAGCACCGAAAAAATCGGCGAAACGACGTTTGAAAACTCGCTTTGCAAAAAGCCGGTGAAAAGCGCCACCGTCGTTCCGGCTATGACGAGAAAATAAACCGAGTAAAATATTTTGAGCAGGCGCGGGCGGCTCGGAAAAAGCTCGGAGGCGGGATCGGCGCCGCCTTTTGAAAAATAGATCACCAAGGGTATCGCCAAAAGCGCCTCGACCGCCGTCGATACCAAAAGTCCGAGCATCAGCGGCGTGCCCGAAGCGAAGCTCTCGGCGCGAAAGATCATCGTGTGCATTATTCTTGAAAGAAAGAGAAGAAGCATTAACTGCCCCGCGCTGATTTTTCTCAAAGGCATCAGTCGCCTCCGTTCTTCGAGGCGCCGTTTAAGCTCTCGACGGTCATGGGTTTTCGGTTTCTCTCGGAGAATTTCAAAAAGACGTCGCTCATCGCCCGAAGCGTAAACGGGGTCAGCGGGGCGGTATAAGGCACCGAGAAGCTGTCGGTCACGCAGGCCGAAACAAGCGCCGAGGCTCCGATAACGGCTATTCCGAAAAATCCGAACGCCGCCCCCGCCAAAACGTTCGCAATGCGCAAAACGGTCATCTGAGGGGTCAGCGCCGGCACCGCAAAGGCGCTCGTCGCGGTTATTCCTATTATTATGAGAAGCGGCGCCGAAATAAGTCCGCTCGTAACGGCGGCGTCGCCGATAACAAGCCCGCCGACGATAGATACCGCCCCGCCTATCGCCCGGGGAAGCCTTATTCCCGCCTCTCGAAGTATCTCGAACATCACTATCACTATCATCATTTCGGCGGTGACGGGATAGGGCGTCCGCTCCTCGGAAGCCAAAAGGTTCAAAAGCAGCGAGCGCGAAAGCACCTCGGGGTGATGCACCGCGCAGGCGACGTAAAGTCCCGGCAGAAGCGACGAGACAAAGAACGCAAAATAGCGTATCAGACGAAGATATGTGGCGTAATAGGGCTTGTCGGCATAGTCGTCTACCGCCTGAAAGCTCTCGGCGAAAAGCGACGGGCAGACCGCCGCAAACGGCACGCCGTCGATGAGAACGGCTATTCTCCCCTCGTTGACCTTTGCGGCGACGACGTCGGGCCGCTCGGTGGTCGATACCCCCGAGAAAAGCGACCCGCCCCGCTCCGAGAGATAGGGTATAACGCTGCCGCTCGTCAGAACGAGGTCCGATCTTATCGCCTCGACTCCCTTTTTCGCCCTTTTCCGAAGCGCCTCGGGCGTTTTGCCCTCGATATATACGAGGCAGATCTCGGTCGAGCTTGTTTTTCCGGCCTTTAAAAGCTCGAATCTCAGCTTTGGGCTTTTCACCCGCCGCCTTATAAGCGCCATCGAAGCGCGAAGATTATCCGAAAGCGCCTCGCGGGTGCCTTTGATATCCGGCTCGCCGTCGGGCTCGGAGACAGAACGCGAAGCGAACCCCTGAGCGCTGACCGCAAGCCCCCTCGGGCAGCCGTGAACAAGCACTATCGCAAAGCCCGAGCACAGCTTTTCGGCGGCCTCGGAGAAAAGGTTTATCACCGCCTCCTCGGTCGAAAAAGCCGCCTGCTCGCTTATGAATTTAAAAACGTCGCGGGGCTCGGCGTTCTTTTTCTCAAATCCCATCAGCGGCTCGAAAAGCATTTTTGAAAGATCGCTCGATTTCACCATGCCCTCAAGGGTCATTATTCCGCACTTCACGCCCGAGACCTCGAGGCGGACGGTATTAAGATCGGACGAGCCGCCGAACAGCGACTTTATTCCCGCGACCGAAGCCTCAAGGCGCGGGCTCAACGTTTCACGCTCACCTATCATGATAATTGCGCCGAAAACCCGGCGCTCTCCTTTTATTTCTCAAAGCTATTCTGCCTTGAGTTTTCCAAAATATACTGAATGAACCGCAGCTTTCGGGGACAAACTATCCTTAAAAAGGAAGTGACGGAAAATGCTTATAGTTTTTATTCGCGGAATTATCCTCTATGTGCTGGTGATTTTTTCGGTCAGGCTTATGGGAAAGCGACAGATAGGCGAGCTTTCGCCGTCGGAGCTTGTGATAACCATCTTGGTGTCAAACATAGCGACGCTTGCCATGGAGGACGTTTCGGTGCCGCTTTTTACCGGCATAATACCGATACTCACACTGGTATGCCTCGACGTTTTGGCGTCGTTTATCTGCCTTAAATCGCGAAGGCTTCGACACGCGATATCGGGAAAGCCGAAGGTCATCATCTCAAACGGCGTTATCGACCAGAAGCAGCTTAAGACCCTGAGATATTCGGTGGACGATCTGATGTCGTCGCTGAGAACTCAGGGGATATTCGACATAAATCAGGTGCAGTACGCCGTTGTTGAGACCACCGGGGCGATAAGCGCGCTTCTCAAGGCCGATCAACTGCCGCTTACGCCGAAAACGCTTTCAAGCCCCGAAGCCCCCGCCGACCCCCCGCAGGCGGTGATAAGCGACGGAGATTTCATCAAGCAGGGCGAAAAGGCGGCCAAGCTGTCAGAAAAAGAGATACTTCTTGAGCTGAAAAGAAAGCACCTCGAGGTCGGCGACGTTTTTTTGTGCACCGCAGACCCCGACGGCACTCTGCATATAATTCCCAAGGAAAAAGGAGATTGAAATGAAAAGACTTATTATCAGCTTAAGCATTATCGCGGTGATAGTTATGGTCGGAATAATCGCTATATATTCCGTCGGAGAGAAAAACGAGCGGCTTTACGGGCACATCGAATCGGTGCTTGCGGCATATGACTCGGGCGAAGACGTCGGCGCGGAGCTTTCGGGGCTTCGCGCGTTTTTTGAGAACGAATACGTCCGCGCGCTCGGGGCTTTTGTTGACGACGACCGCCTCGCGGAGATATCGGTGAGCATCGACCGCCTCGAACCGATGTATCTTTCGGACTGCGACGAGTTTTCGGCCGAATGTTTCGCGATACGTTCTCTGGCGGAAAATATTTATTTAAATGAGCTTCCGGTTTTATTCAGAATTCTGTAAAATTTCAGAAAAAACTCTTGCAAAAATGTAAAAGATGTGATATAATTTACCTATAGTATTAGTATTTCGCCAATTTTTATAAAGGAAGTGAACTAAATGAGGTGCCCTTTCTGCGGATATGAGGACACGAAGGTCATCGACTCTCGGCCGAGCGAAGGCAAAAAACGCCGCCGCCGCGAATGCACTCAGTGCGGAAAGCGCTTTACGACCTATGAAGTAGTCGAAAAGCCTATCCTTATGGTCATTAAAAAGAACGGCAGCTTTGAGCCCTTTGACCGCTCGAAGCTCATCGCGGGAATAATGTCTGCGACGAAAAAGCGCGTCATAAGCCCCGAGACCGTGAATTCTATTGTTGACAACATTGAAAACAAGCTGGCGAACGAGATGCGCACCGAGGTCACGACGAGCGAGCTCGGAGACGACGTTCTCGCCGCCCTTAAAGACATCGACCTTGTGGCATACGTCAGGTTTGCTTCGGTTTATAAGGACTTCAACGACCTTGACAGCTTCATTAAGATCATAAGGGAGCTTGGGCAGTGACATCGCCCGATAAATAAGACATCTTCACTCTCATTTCCATAACAAAGCGCCGATCGCAGCCAATGCGGTCGGCGTTTTGCGGTATAAATACAAAAAATCCCCCTTTTCAGAGGGATTTTTCTCTTCTGAATTTTTACTTGGCGGCTTTTGCGTGCCTTCTGTCAATGGCTCCCTGCCAGACCGTCCAGAGGGTCGGGGCGATGCAGTTTGAGCTGTATACGCCGGCAAGAAGTCCGATGACGAGCGGGAACGCGAAGGAAAGTATCGACTCGACGCCCGCGATGAGCGAAACTATGCATATCGTCGCCATGGCGATGACCGTGGTTGCGGTGGTGTGCACCGAGCGGCCGAACGACTGCGTAACGCTCAGATTCACAAGCTCGGCAAGGGTCTTGCCTTCGCCGTAAAGCCTGCGGTTCTCTCTTATGCGGTCATAGATGATGATAGTCGCGTTGATCGAATAGCCCAAAATCGTGAGCAGCACCGCCATGAAGTTTGAATCGACGTCGAAGCGGCAGATGAGGCAGCAGGCATAGACGAAGCACATATCATGAACAAGCGCCACGACCGCGCAGCAGCCGGCTACCCAGCCGCCGATCTTTCTGAACCTGAAGCCGATATAGATTATCATTACTATTGCGGAGAAGATCACCGCGACGATGCACTTTCCGAAGAATCCCGAGCCGGTCGAAGGATCGACGTCCTGCGAGCTGTAAATCTCAAGATTTGATGAGGCAAAGCGGCTCTGAAGCTCTTCCGAAAGCTGAGCCTGAACGTCGGCAGTCAGACCGCTCGAGCTCGGGAAGCTGAGCGCGACGGTGGTTTCGCCGTCGGCAAGGCTTTCGCCCAAGGTCGCGTTGCACTGCTGACCGGTTATCTCCTGAGCGGCGGCGGCAACGGCGTTTTCGTCGATAGTTCCGTCATAGGAATAGGAGATTATCGTTCCGCCCTTGAATTCTATCGCAACGTTCATGCCGAAAACGGCGGTGAAGATGAACGCAAGCGCGATAACGGCTATTGAAATGATATAGAATATCTTTCTTTTTCCCACAACGTCAAAGGTTTTATTGCTCATCAGAAACACCTCCGTACAGCTTGGGATTTTTTAACGCCTTAAACTTTGCAAGCGAGGCGAGCATAAGCCTTGTGGCGCCCACGCCGAACACAAAGTTGAGGATTACGCCGACCAAAAGCGTATAGCCGAAGGAATAGATAGTCCCCTCGATAGTGGTCGGGAAGAGGAAGTAAAGCGGCTTCATCAGCCAAGCGAACGCGGAATCCGGAGGCCCGAAAGCGCCCATGAGGATTATCGCGACGAAGACGATTGTGATGTTTCCGTCGAAAATGGCGCTCCATGCGCGGGAATAGCCCTGTTCAAGCGCGCTGTAAAGTCCCTTGCCGTTTCTCAGCTCTTCCTTTACGCGCTCAAAGGTGACGACGTTTGCGTCAACGCCCATTCCGACTGCGAGAATGATACCCGCGATACCGGGGAGGGTGAGGGTGAAGCTCGGGATATTTCCGAAGAAGCCGGTGATGCAGGCGATCGTTCCGACAACCTGTCCGAACAAAGCGATTGAAGCAACGATGCCGGGCAGTCTGTAAATTATTATCATGTAGAGGCAAATGATTGCAAAGGCTATGACTCCGGCGATGAGCATTGCGTTTCTTGCGCCTGCGCCGAGGGTCGGCGAAATGGTGGAGAAGTTAGACGTTACCATTTTATAAGGCAGCGCGCCGGCGGATATCTTATCGGCAAGCGCCTTTGCGGATTCATAGTCGAAGCTGGGCGAGGTTATCTGAGCCTTGCCGTCGGTTATCGCGCTCTGAACGTTCGGATAGCTTATGCAGGTATCGTCCATCCAAATCGAAATGACGCCGTTGCTTGAAGCGAGGCGGGTGGTGGCTTCGGCAAAGGATTTTGTTCCCTCCTCGTCAAATTCGAGCTGGACCAAAAATACGTTTTTGCCGTCTTCCTCATACCAAGCCGCCTGCGCGGTGGTGACGTGCTCGCCGGAAACGATAACGTTCTCGGCGGTAACGCCGGTGGGAAGTCCGAGCTCATCGACCTCATATCCCTCGCGGAAAGTCAGCTCGGCGGTTTCGCCAAGCTCTCGGACGGCGGCCTCGGGGTCGAAATTCTCTTCTCCCGCCTGCCAAGGGAACCTGACGATGATGTCATAGTTTGAATAGTCAACATAAAGCTCGTAGTCGGTGATGCCGAGGTTCACAAGTCTGACCTCGATTGCCGCTTTTGCGGCGTCCATCTGCTCCTCGGTGGCGGTAACGCCCTCGGGCGGGGCAAAGGTAACGTCAACGCCGCCGCTGATGTCTATTCCCCAGCGGATCTCATCGACGCCCTTGATATGGCTCGTCTTTATATCACCGTAATAAGTGCTTACGCCGGCAAACGTCAGATAGGCGAAAACCGCGATAAGCGCAACTACGATAAAGAACACGGGTTTTTTAATGCGTCGCACTTTGTATCCTCCTTAGATTTTTTGCATATCAATATCTTAAAGAATTGACATTCCTATATATTATAGTCGCGTAAGCAAAAAAAGTCAATAGAAAATGAAAAAAAGATGTGCCGCAGGGGCGCGTTAAGAAAACAGAGGGAGGAGGGAGGATTGTCGGAATTTCAAGGAGTTACCTGAGGCAGAGGTTCAAAATGCAGAGGGAAAGCGACATGGGCGGGTTAAAAGGTATTCATATTCCCGCTGTCATGCAGGCCGCAGGCCCATTCACACATTCTGCGGGGCTGAGCCGTTGCTTAAAAGGTATCCATATTTTCCTCTGCCGGAAAATATGGATGCTATCGTTTAGTCACCCCACCCCCGCTATGTTGCCTGCGTAGAGGCTAAGTTAGAGAGCCCCCGCCCCTCGAGGGGCGGGGGCGGTACCATGTAGTGCTTCACTAAAAAACTTTGCGGGGGTGGGGTGATTTAAATAGTATGAAATCACTTCCTCGCAAGAGGGAGCGATTGAATACCTTTTCCCCGCTTGGGCGGAGCTTCCGCACTCCTCTCGCTTATACACGCCATCTTTCCCGTCCGCCGCCCCCATTAAGATTTTCTTAATTCCCCGCATATTTATTGACTTTTTTGCAAAAAAATGTTAAAATATATCTACTAAAATTTTAGGAGGCTTTAAAATGTATCTCACGCTTTCGCAAAGATATAGAGCGGCGTTTGCCGTGATAAAAAACAACCCTCCCGCGCTGTGGGGAATGTACCCTTTGGTGCTTTTGATAGCGCTTTTGGGAGAAGCGCTCGGCTGGTGTGTGCCGATAATCGTCATTCCGCTGCTGCTCGTTCTCTCCTGCGGATATCTTCACGTTATCTTAAAGGCCGTTCGCAGGGAGAAATATGAGACCGCTGATCTTTTTGCATTCTTCAAGAACAAAAAGGATTTTTGCCGCGTTGCCTGCGGAATGCTTTGGCTTGGGCTTTGGTTATTCATTTGGTGCATTATCCCTATCGCGGGGCCTATCGTCGCGATAGTCAAGGCCTATGAATACGCCTTTACGCCCTACATACTCATCACCCGACCCGAGATCGGTCCGCTTGACGCGCTTAAAGAATCGAAGAAGATGACCGTCGGCTTCAAGGGAAAAATGTTCCTCGCAACGCTTATCCCCGAGCTTATCATCTTCGGCGTGGCGTTCTTCCTGACGCTGTTTGCCATGATACCTATAATCGGTCTGATATTCGGTCTCGCGCTGTTTGTATTTTTCGTCGCGATCGTTCTCGTGATGCCTTATTTCTTGGCGATAGTCTATGCCGGCTTCTATGAGAGCGCGGTGAACCCGCCGCCACCGCCGCCGCAGTATCAGGCTTATCAGCAGCCCTATGCCGGAGGTTATTACTATCAGCCTCAGCAGGGCTATGCGCCTCAACCCGCGCCGGCACCTCAACCGGCACCCGCTCCTGCTCCGGCTCCTGCCCCTGCTCCCGCTCCTCAACCCGAGCCTCAACCCGAGGAGGCAAAGCCCGAGGAAAGCTCAGAGCAGCCCGAGGCATAAGTTTTTCAAAGACAGACCGCCCACTCATCGGGCGGTTTTTGCCGAAAAGGGGATTGACGAAACGTTTCAAAAGTGGTATAAAGTGATAAAGGGGCGCAGCCCCTACTGCTATGGAAACGAGGTAATGAAATGAAAAAAATTTTTGTGATTCTTTGCGCGGCGATCTTTGCGCTGACTCTCTGCTCCTGCGGAGACGTTGAACCGCGCACGCCTAACGAATCGGAGACCGAGCCCGCCTCCGTTGCGACCGAGGCCGAGACCGAACCCGAGATCCCCGAGGAACCGCCGATCGAGATATCGGAGTTCTGCGATCCCGAGGATATGCCCGAGCCTTTTTCGGGCGACGCTCCGGCGGTCTACACCTCTGAGAGCGACGGCATAACCGTTGACGGCAGGTCGTTCACCCTTGAGTGGCTTTATCTCCACAACATCTATGACTGGCGTGCGGCCGGCATTCCGTTCGACGGTATCGACGACAAGACCTCGGACTATCTTGACTGCGGCTTCACCGACGCCGCCCGCGACGCGTTCAAGCAGAAGATATCGGACTTCACCATGCTTTCGTTCCTCGGAACGACCGACGGCACCTATGTCGTTTCCGCTCCCTCGATAACCCTCGGGGACGAGACCTTTGGGCTTGACTGGCTTTCTTCTCACAACGCCACCGAGTATACCGAGGCGGGCCTTGACGCCGATATCGTCTCGCAGTATCTTGACGCGCTCGCCGCCGACTATTGGTACACCCCCGAGTACCGCTGGATCCAAGAGGTCCACAACCGCCTTGTAAACGGTTGGTAAGATTCATCTTACCCGCTGCCAAAGCGAAAAAGCTGACGGGGTGAGGAGTTATACCTGCGTTTGGCGGAAGCCGAACTGAGCGGGGAAAAGGTATTTATCTTCCCCGCTCACGCGAGTAAGATAATGCTATCGTTCATCACCCCACCCCCGCTACCGTTGCCTGCTGAGAGGAACACATATCGAAGCCCCCTCCCCTCAAAGGGGAGGGGGCTATCGCTTTGTTGCCTTTTATACAAACGTACTGCGGGGGTGGGGTGACTAAACGATAGTATCCACATTTTCCGGCAGAGGAAAATATGGATACCTTTTAAGCAACGGCTCAGCCCCGCAGAAAGTACGAAAAAGCGCTGTAAGTTATAGTCCTGCAGCCGGCGCGGCAGCGGGGAAGATTGATACTTTTTACCTCCCGGACTGTCTCCGCCAAACGCAGGCACGACCCCGCTGCCCTTTATTTCTTCTCGATCATTTCCCTTGCGATGTCTGCAAGGATCTTTATCCCCCGCGTTATCTCGTCGTCCGAGGGCATCGAGTAGTTGAGCCTGAAACTGTGGCATTCCTCCTCGGGGTCGGCGGCAAAGGCGGTTCCGGGAACGACGAAGACGTTCTTTTCTCCTGCCTTTTTGACGAATTCGTCAAGGCTGAGCCCCTCGGGCAGCGAGCACCAGAGGAAAATTCCGCCCTCGGGCCTTGTGAAGCCGACCTCTTCGGGCATATATTTTTCGAGAGCCGAGATCATAAGCTCGGCTTTTTTGCGGTATAAAACGCGTATCTCGGCGATGTGCGCCTCAAGGTCGCACTGCTCGATATATTTGGCGCAGATCATCTGGAAGAGCACGTTTGTGTGAACATCCTCGACCTGTTTTGCGACGACGATCTTTGAGATAAGCTCCTTTCCGGCGCAGAGAAAACCTATTCTCATTCCGGCCGAAAGGACCTTTGAGAAGCTGCCGCAATAGACCACGCGCCCCTCGGAATCCATGCTTTTATAGGTCGGAACGTCTTTGCCGCTGAATCTGAGGTCGCCGTAAGGGTTATCCTCAAGGATAAGGATATCGTATTTTTTTGCAAGCTCGAGAACGGCGCGGCGTTTTTCATAAGAAGTCGTTATGCCTGCGGGGTTCTGGAAAGTCGGAATCGTATAGAGAAATTTTGCGCGGGGGTTGGCTTTGAGGGCGTTTTCAAGCGCTTCAAGGCTTATGCCGTCGTCCTCGAGAGGCACCCCGACCAGCTTCGTCCCGAGCGAGCGAAAAGCATTGAGCGCGCCGATGAAGCTGGGGTTCTCGCAGATGACGGTATCGCCCTCGTTGCAGACGACCTTGCAGGTGAGCTCGATGCCCTGCTGACCGCCGGTCACGATAATGAGATCGTCGTCGGGCGTTCCGATGTCGTATACCTTTTTCAGCCTTTTCGCGACCAGTTCTCTTAAAGGCGCATAGCCCTCGGTGATGCCATACTGCAAAGCGGTGACGGGTTCATTTTCAAAAATCTCGTCGGCGATGCGCTTCATATCCGCGACCGGGAAAGAATCGGGGTTAGGGTTTCCGGCCGCAAACGATATCGACCCCGGCGTCCCGAGGCTTTTGAAAATTTCGCGAATGGCGGACGGCTTCAGATTTTTAAACTTTTCGGAGACTTCGTATTTCATGATGATACCTCTTTTCAATGTTGTGGGCTTTTAATATATTGTCGCGCAAAATCAACGGTTTGTCAAGAGGGGAAATAGATTTGATGTGCCCTAAACGGACACATCAAGAAAACAGAGGTCAGAGGTCAGATTGTCAGAATTTTAAGGAGTCTCCTGAGGCAGAGGTTCAAAACGTAGAGGAAAAGCTCCCTGAGCGGGTAAAAGGTATTCATCTTCCCCGCTCACGCGGGTAAGAAGAATGCTATCGCTTATCACCCCACCCCCCGCTACGTTGCCTGCGGAGAGGCTAAGTTAGTGAAGCCCCCGCCCCTCGAGGGGCGGGGGGCGGTGCCATGTAGTGCTTAACTGCAAACTTTTGCTGGGGTGGGGTGATTTAAAATAGTATGAAATCACTCCATCGTAAGATGGAGCGATTGAATACCTTTTACTCGTTCGGGCGGAGCCTCCGTCAAACGCGGTATAAATCCTCAACCAATCAGCTTTTCGCTTCGACGGCTTTGCAACAGCGGGAAAGATGAATAACGCTATGTCCCCAAGCACTCCCTGCGCACAAAACCCGCTTATGTTCTCCTCGAGGCGATCAGCCCCGCGATGAGATATACCAAAAGCACGGCGGCGGTGCCGCTTGAGGTGTCAAGCAAAACGTCGGTGATCTGCGGGCCGCGGTCGGTCGCAAAAAGCTGTATCGTCTCGTCGAAAACCGATATCGCCAAAACCCCCGACCACGCGTTCCAGAAACCCTGTATCCCCTTTCCGAGGCCGGCCCACAAAAACGCGAATTCAAAGCCTATCACCGCATACTCGACTGCGTGCGCCACCTTGCGCACATTTATCAGCAAAAAGCCGCTTATGTCCTCAGGAACGTGCAAAAATACCAGCACCTTTTCAAGTATCTCTCTGACCCTGCCGCTCAGGGCGCTCGAATCGCTTCCCGAAAGCGCCGAATTTATCCATATAAATCCCACGGTGAGAAATATAAGCGTCAGTGAAAAAATCAGATGCCTTTTTCTTTTCGTCAATTCGTTTCTCTCCTTCCCGCTTTGGTCACGATAAGCCTGCCGTCCTCGACCCGAAACGATATGAAACATCGGCTGTATTCAAAGCTGTATTCCCTGTCGGGGTCGGTGTGATACGACGGCCGCGGGTCATATTTTAATATCTCTTCCAAAACGGCGATATCCTCGGGCGGTATGCCCGCTTTCAGCTCGTCGGGGAAATGCACCTCTAACGTATAATTCCGAGCTTCGTCGGCAAAGCTGCCGACGGCTTCGGGGCGGCTGTCGGCATAGCGCAGATAGGGCTTTATATCGTATATCGGCGTGCCGTTAAGCATATCCGCGCCCGAAACATAAAGCACCGTGCCGCGGTCTTTTGTGACAACTACCTTTTCGAGCTTCACGCAGCTCAAGCCCAGCGAGTTGGGGCGAAAGGGCGAGCGGCTCGCAAAAACGCCTATCCTTTTGTTTCCGCCGAGGCGGGGAGGTCTCACCGTCGGGCTGAAGCCGTTCGTTTCGGCCTCGGAAAAGCCCCAGATCAGCCAAAGATGACTGAATTCTTCTATTCCGCGAACAGCCTCGGGCGCACGGAATTCCGGCTCGAAAACGATTTGCGACACCGCCGAGCAAAGCCCGCTCTGACGCGGGATGCCGAACTTTGAAGTGAAGCCGTTTTCTATCCTTGCGATCACTTTGAGCTCCGTGCCTTACTCCCCCTTTAAAGAATATGCTTTTTGCATTATAACTCATTCGCTTAAAATTTGCAACTTATTTGCGAAGACTTTTTTATTAAGATATTATTAAGAGGTTATTGCGCTTCGGCAAAAAATGTGATATAATCTTTTTGCTGTCACGGGCAGAAGCCCGCGCATGAATTCTGAAAGGAGAAAAAACAATGAAAGATTATGTCAGCTATGCAAAATGCTCGGTCTGCGGAAACGTCGTCGAGGACGTCTGCGGAAACCTTAAAACCGTGACCTGCTGCGGAAAGCCGATGCAGATAATGTCTGCAAACTCGACCGACGCCGCAGTCGAAAAGCACGTTCCCTGCGTTGAAGTAAACAACGGCGAGCTGGTCGTCAGGGTCGGCTCGGTTGAGCACCCGATGACAAAGGAGCACTACATCATGTGGATATCTCAGGTCTGCGGAAACCGCGAAAACAAAGTTTTTCTCGCGCCCGAGCAATCGACCGAGGTTCGCTTCCCCTATATGCCCGAGTGCAAAATTTACGCTTACTGCAATCTTCACGGGCTCTGGGTCAAGGAATTCAAGGCCTGACGGCTTTAAGCGGGAGGCTCCGAAAGGAGCTTCCCGCAAATGTTTTTCGGAGGTATTATGATAACCCACCTGTTTTTTGACATCGGCTCCACCCTCGTTGACGAGACCGCCTGCGTTGAAAAGCGCCTTATTGAAGCTCTTAAACAGCCCGGCGCGCCGACGCGGGAGGTCTTTTCGGAAAAACTTGCAGAGTTTATCCCAAAAAGCGGCGAGCCTGTCAAAGCTGCCGCGGATTATTTCGGGCTGAGCGTCCCTCCTTGGGATTCTTCTCTTGAAAAGGTCTTCCCCGAGGCTTACGGCGTGCTTGAAGCCCTCGCGAAAAAATATGCCCTCGGCGTTATAGCAAATCAGTCCTTGGGCGGAGAAAAAAGGCTTGAAGAACGCGGGTTGAGGAAGTTTTTCGGCTCGGTAACGCTTTCTGCCGAGACGGGATTTTCAAAACCCGACCCGAAGATATTTTTTGCCGCGCTTAACGCCGCCGGCTGCCGCCCCGAAAACGCCGTCATGATTGGCGACAGGCTCGACAACGATATTCTGCCCGCAGGGCGTCTCGGCTTTAAGACCGTGCGGATAAGGCGGGGACTGTTCAAAGACCTCGACCCGAGCGATTTCGGCGCAAAGCCCGATCATACCGTCTCAAGCCTTGAGGAGCTGCTCGAAATTTTCTGAAAAAAGCGGCGCTCTCCGTTTGGTTGAGTGAAAAATCACCGAAAGGTTTAGTAATTTTGCCCCGAAACAACCGATGTTTCATTGATTGCCGCCGCGCATGATGCTAAAATATAATCACAGCAGGCGCCGCTGAATTTATTTTAAAGGAGAAAATATAATGGAAACACTCGGAAAAAGAATCTCGGCGCTGAGGCGCGAAAAGGGTCTTAAGCAGGACGATCTTGCGGAGACCCTCGGAGTGAGCCCTCAGGCGGTATCAAAATGGGAAAACGATATGACCTGCCCCGACATCACACTGCTTCCGCAGCTTGCAAAGGTCCTCGGGGTGAGCGTTGACGCGCTTCTTTCGGAAGAAGAAAAGGAACCCGACGTCAAGCTGCTCGAACCCGACCGAAAAAAGGACATCTCGGACATGATACTGAGAATAGTCGTCTGCTCGGCCGACGGAGACAGCGTCAAGGTCAACCTGCCGATGGGGCTTGTGAAAGCGGGTATCGAAATGGGTATGCAGATGCCCGAGATAGGCGGGGGCGACGCTTTAAAAAACATCGACCTGAAACAGCTTCTTGAAGCCGCAGAATCGGGCGCGGTCGGAAACCTCGTCGAGGTCGAAAGCGCCGACGGCGACATTGTTAAGATATTTGTGGAGTAACTATGCTTATCGCCATGAAAACAGACGAGGTCAGCCTGAAGATCCCGCTGCCGACCTGCCTTATATGCAACCGCTTCGTCGCAAGGCTAATCGGGCGCCGTGTGGCAAAGGAGACCGGCATCGAAGCCGAGAAATTCGTCGAGCTTGTGACCGAGCTCAAAAAATATCGCAAAAAACACGGAGCTTGGACGCTCGCAGAGGTCGAAACCGACGAGGCTTACGTCAACATCAGAATGTGAAAAAATCGGGGAGAAGTGAGGGGGAAGGTATCCGCGCCGGTCGCAAGCACATGACTTGCAGCGCTTTTTCACACTTTCTGCGGAGAGTGAACAGTTGCTTAAAAGGTATCCATATTTTTCCTCTGCCGGAAAATATGGATGCTATTTTAAGTCACCCCACCCCCGCTATACTTTCTGCGGATAGGCTAAGTTTGAGAGCCCCCGCCCCTCGAGGGGCGGGGGCGTTCGCTTTGCTACCTTTTAGGCAACCGTACTGCGGGGGTGGGGTGATAAGCGATAGCATTCTTCTTACCCGCGTGAGCGGGGAAGACGAATACCTTTTACCCTCAAACGCCTTGCGCCTTTCACCCCTCCTCCGACGTCATCACGACGCTGCCGGAAAAGCCGCTGTATTCCGCGGAGATATAGCAGCTTCCGCCGTCGATGTCGAGGTCAAGCTCCAAAAAGCCGCTTTCGCCGAAAGGATAGCTTTTTGTCTTCGACCCGAGCCGCACTTTGATCTCGACCTCGCCGCTTTGGTTCGTCACCGAGACGGCGAGCCTGATTTTTCTCGGCTTCGTCGAGGTCCCCCCGAAAACAACGTCCTTGCCGTGTTCCTTAAAGGCGCGGATCTTGTAAGTGCCGGTATATCCGTCGAGGCTGCGGCTTAAATCTCCGCGAAGAAAAAGCTCGCTTGTCAGGCTGAGCCTGCCGAGGGCCGAGACTGCGGTCTCAAAGGCATTCAGCACGCTGTTTTTAAAAAACATTCCCCTCGCCATGCAGCCCGAGAGCGAGAGCATGACAGCGGCGGCAACCGCTGTCGCAAGAAGTTTTTTCATTTTTCATTCGCCCTCCCGAGATATTTTTCCGTGAGCCATGCGACGGTGAGCATTGCCGCTAAAACCGCAATAAGTTCTTTCATGTCAAAGCTCCTTTCCGCCGCGAACGATATCGTAATAAAGGTGCGAGGTTATCCTGTACACCAAAACGTACATCAGCGCGAAGACCAAAAGGCAGACCGCCGTTACGACGCCGTAAAAGCTGACGTCCTGAAGATTGAAAAGCGTCATCAGCTTTTTCACGAGCGGGAAAGCGAAGCCGAGATGCATGGCCGCAAAGCCGAGCGGCAAAAAGAACACCGTGAGAAGCTGAGAATTTATGCTTTTTCTGATGTCGGCGTCGGTCATTCCGACCTTTTTCATTATCCCGAACCGCGAGCAGTCCTCATAGCCCTCCGAGAGCTGCTTGTAATAGATTATAAGCACCGCCGCGAAAATAAACGTCGCCGAAAGAATGATGCCGAGGAAGAACAGCCCGCCGTAAAGCTCCAAAAATTCTCTTCGGGAATCCTCTCGCCCCGAAAGCGACCGCGAATAGATCATATAAGCGTCCTTGTCAAGAGAAGCTAATTTTTCCCACAGCTTTCCCGTCAGCTCAAACTGCCGCTCGGGGTCAAGCCCGGTGTCGAAGCCGTATATCCACGTCGGGTTTATCCTGCTGTCGCCGATATAGTTTGCAAGCCCAGCAAGCCCGCCGACCGCTTCTTTGAGATCTTTTACGACAAGCACTATCGCGGGCGTAAGATCGACCGTCATGTCGCCGGTTATCGGAAAAGCGTCAAGCGTTTTGACGATTTTAAGGTCGCTGCCGTCGATAAAAGACAGCTCGCTTTGAGTTATGTCTCGGTTTATACCGAACGCCATAGCCTCGCCGCCGCCGAGGGTCTCGCTTTTTTTGCAGACCCGGTTATAATCCTCGAGCGGAACGAAATAAAACTGATAAAGCCTTTTCACAACGCCGCCGAAGTCCGAAGCCGTGCGATAAGCGCCCGCGTCGGTATCGACGGTGCCGTCGTCAAAAAGAAGCCCCGCAGCAGAAACCATGCGATAATCGACGACGTTTTCAACACTTGCGCCCATGTCTTTTGAAAAGCCGTCGATGATCTCTTTTAACGGCGTCAGCGTCTCATAATCGAGGCCGTCGATATTTTGCATTATTATCTCAGAATTTATCTCGCGGGGATATCTTACCGAAAGCGCTTTTTCCTCGCCGAAATAAAGGGTCGAGGTCGAGGATATCATCACAAGCACCATCGTCGAGAGTATGCATATCGAGGCAAGACCGGCGCCGTTTCTTTTCATTCTGAAAGCCATTGACGACACCGAGACGAAGTGGTTCGGGCGATAGTAATAGCGCTTCAGCTTTTGAAGAAGCCGGCATATCATCACCGAGCCGGATATCATCGTCATATATGTCCCCGCTATGACCATTAGCACCGCGATGAAAAACGCCATGATAGCGTCGAGCGGGCTGACGATTGTCACCGCGATGTAATAAGCCGCGCCGATGAGAATAAGCCCCGCGAGCCCGAGCAGCCAATTCGCCCTCGGGGGCTTTTCGCCGAGGTTTTCCGACTTTAAAAGGTTTATCGCCGATGAAGTGCCGACCTGCCTTACCGAGTTTATAAGCGTCAGTAAAAATATCCCCGCAAAGATGAGTGAAACGTCGATGACCGCGCTCCACGAGACCGAAAAGCTGTAACTCACCCCGAGGTCGATTATGTTCAAAAGTATCAGCTCGGTAAATTTCGAGAAAAGTATCCCGACGAATATCCCCGCAAAAACAGATATCGCGGCGGTAACGGCGGTCTCGCAGACCGCGATTAGCGCGAGGTTTTTCTTTCCCATGCCGAGAATGTTATAAAGCCCGAATTCCTTTTTTCTCCGCCTGATGAGAAACGAGTTTGTATAAAAGATGAAAAGGCAGGAGAAAAACGCCATGACAAAGTTTCCGAGCACCAATATTTCCTGAATGATGCTTCCGCCGCGCATTTCGGTTATCGTCTTTGAATAGTGAAGATAATCGACAATATAGGTCACCGCGGTCATCATCGAGCAGGTGAGGATATAGGGCAGATAAAGGCGTTTGTTTTTTCTTATGCCGTCAAAAGCGAGTTTTAAATAGATCATTTGACCTCACCGCCCGTCGCCGTCATCGTCAGCGTATCGGATATGCGCTGATAAAACTGTTCGTTCGTATTCTCTCCGCGATAAAGCTGATGAAACACCTCGCCGTCCTTTATGAACAGCACCCTTTTCGCAACGCTTGCCGCCTTGACCGAATGGGTGACCATGAGTATCGTCTGCCCAAGCCCGTTGACCTCGGAAAAAAGCCTGAGCAGGTCGTCGGAGGACCTTGAATCGAGCGCGCCTGTCGGCTCGTCGGCAAGTATCAGCTTCGGGTCGGTTATCATCGCCCTTGCGACCGCCGCCCGCTGCTTCTGCCCGCCCGATATCTCATAGGGATATTTTTTCAGCACCCCCGGGATTCCGAGACGCATGGCTATCGGGCGAAGCCGGTCCTGCATTTCGCGGTAAGGCGTGCCGGACAGCACCAGCGGAAGATAGATGTTGTCCTCGACGGTGAAGGTGTCCAAAAGGTTGAAATCCTGAAAAACAAAGCCGAGATTGTCCCTTCTGAACTGAGCTATCGAGCTTTCCTTGATGTTTGCAAGGTTAAGCCCGTCGAGCACCACTGTGCCGCCCGTCGGGCGGTCGAGAGCGGCGAGAATGTTCAAAAGCGTGGTCTTTCCCGAGCCGGATTCGCCCATTATCGCGACGAATTCTCCGCTTTCGACCCGAAAGCTCACGCTTTTCAGCGCCTCGACCCTGTTTGTGCCGAAGCGCGAGGTATAAGTCTTTTTGATACCGATGACTTCAAGAACAGCCATGAAAACACCTCCCTGTGTTATGAGGAGATTATACCGCGGGCGGGAAACGCGCCGCAATCGAATCGGCTTACATTTCCCGCCCAAAATCTTACATTTCGGTAAGAATTCATTCAAGCGTGACCTTCGGGCGCGAAAGGTCGAGAGAGACCGAGGTGCCCTTGTCTATTTCCGAGCTTACCGATATTTTCGCGCCCAAGCGGTCGATTATTCTCTTGCAGAGATAAAGCCCAAGCCCGCTCGCCTGCTTGTCGGTTCTTCCGTTGCAGCCGGTATAGCCCTTTTCAAAAATCCTCGGAAGGTCCTCGGGCGCTATTCCTATTCCGGTATCCGAGACAGTGATAACCGGCCCCTCGCCGACGGTTATTTTAACGCTTCCAGAGCGGGTATATTTCAGCGCGTTTGAAATTATCTGCTCCAAAACAAAGAGAAGCCACTTTTCGTCGATGACGGCGCTCATATCGGTTTCCTTATATTCGAGCGAAATTTTTCTGTCGATAAACTCGGCCGCAAAGCGCTTTATCGCCTGCCTTATTATCGGGTCGAGGGGGTACTCTTTGATAACATAGTCCGAGGAATCCGATTCGAGGCGCATATAGGCAAGGACCATTTCGACGTACTGCTCGATCCTGAAAAGGTCGGAGGAAAGCCGGCGCGAAAGAGGGGAATCCTCGTTTTGAAGCCGAAGCCGCATCGAGGCTATCGGGGTCTTAATCTGATGCACCCAAACGGTGTAATACTCGGTCATTTCCGCCATTCCGAGCTCGTTTTTAAGCTCGAGCGCGCGGGCCTCTTCTTTCAGCTTCAGAACTATCTCTTGATAATCCCGCTCGTTGAGGCTTTGCGGCTCGGGAAGATTTTCAATAAGCTCGGCGGGCAGCTTTAAAATTTCTCCGAGCCGACGGTGGCGCCTTAGAGCCTTGAAAAAGTCGGCGGCGATCATCGCCGCGCCGATAAAAGCGCATATCGCCGCGGGGTAGGTCACAGCCCTGAGCGGCAGCCCGTAAAGCGCAAAAGACGAGGCGAACACCGCCGAGAAGATTATAAAGACGATCACGGCGCGCCGCCGCTCGAATAAATATCCGAAAAAGAATTTCATGGTCAGCTCACAATATATCCTACGCCGAACTTAGTTTGAATGAATCCGTCAAGCCCCGCCGAGTCCAGCTTTTTGCGCAGCCGGTTGACGTTTACGGTGAGAGTGTTTTCGTCGATGAATTCGTCGGTCTTCCAAAGCCGCTCCATCAGCTTTTCGCGGCTGACGACCCTGCCTTTGTTTTCCATCAGGCAGAGAAGAATTCTGAATTCGTTCTTTGAAAGAGGTATCTCCTCGCCGTTAAAGCCGAGGGTGCCGTTTGCGGTGTTGAGAAACGCTCCCCGACAGCTTAAAACCGGCGGGCTTTCCGCAAAATCATAGCTTCTTCGCATTATGGCTTGGACCTTTGCCATCAAAACGCTCATGTCAAAGGGCTTCGCGATGAAATCGTCGGCGCCCATATTCATCGCCATGATAATGTTCATCGAATCGGAAGCCGAGGAGATGAAAATTATCGGAACGTTTGAAAATTTTCTGATTTCGCCGCACCAATAATAGCCGTTGAAGAACGGCAGCGAGATGTCAAGAAGAAGTATGTGCGGCGAGAATTTTGCGCAGTCCTCGGCCACTCCGCGAAAGTTTTCGGCGACAAAGACCTCGAAGCCCCACGTTTTCGCCTGCTTTTCGATTTCCGAGGCGATGCCCCTGTCGTCCTCGACGATCATCATTTTATACATTTTCCCTCCTCCTTTGCCGAGAATATTTTAGCACACTTTTCTGCGCTTTGCAATGACGGAGAGGAAAATTAAGAAAAGGGGGGAGGTAGGAGAGAGGGTGGGGCTTGACGGCCGGGTCGGGAGGTTCGGAGCTTTATACCTGCGTTTGGAGGAAGCCGGACTGAGCGAGGAAAAGGTATTCAATCTTTCCCTCTCACGAGGTCAACATAAGCGGGTTTTGTAGCCAATCGAACTTCGCCGCCATACCGAATCGGCGACTCGTTCTCTTGGACAAAACCCGCTTCTGTGGCACAAATCCCCTGCGGGGCTTTGTGCGCATGGAGCGTTCAGGGACATAGCGCAGAAGAAAAGGTATTCAATCTTCCCCGCTCACGCGGGTAAGATTGAATACTATTTTAAATCACCCCACCCCCGGCGGACTTTCTACGGATAGGGACAAATGCAAGCCCCCTCCCCATTAGGGGAGGGGGCTTCGATATCTTTCTTGCCCGCAGGCAACTCAGTGGGGGGGAGGGGTGATAGACGATAGCATCCATATTTTCCGGCAGAGGAAAATATGGATACCTTTTAAGCAACTGTTCACTCTCGCAGAAAGTATGAAAAAGCGCTTCAAGTCATGTGCTTGCGACAGGCGCGGATACCTTTTCCCCGCTCTAAAGTCGCCCAATCATGCTATATAACCCCACAACGCAAATCGCGGCGAGCCGAAGAGCAAATAAGGGGTCCCCGAAAATGCGAAGCATTTTTGGGGAAAAGCCGGAAACAGAAGCGTTATTTCTTGCCGTTCGCGCTCGCTCGCCGTTGCGGCTTTGGCTCGCAGTGCTCACGGAGAAATAATCGCGTCTGTGTACGGAGCGAGTGAGAGGCGGCATTGAATGCGCAAGCATGAAAATGCCGCCGCAAGCGATACCAAGGCGTCGCCGATACAGAGCAAAAAAGATAACTTCCGTCACGACGCCTGTGCGAAGTCGCCGAGGCTTCGCCTCGGGTCTGCTTCGCAGACTTTCGCCTTCGCCAAACTTTTCATTGCAAAAACAGGGGCCCCGAAGCGCTTGCGCTTTGGGGAAAAGCCGGAGCGACGGAGTGAGCGAGAGGCGGCATTGAATGCGCAAGCATGAAAATGCCGCCGCGAACGATACGAAGTCCGCGACGGCGTGGAGCAAGCGACGGGAATCGAACCCGCACGGTCAGCTTGGGAAGCTGAAGTTCTGCCACTAAACTACGCCTGCACAATGTCTGGAGCCGGAAACGTGACTCGAACACGCGACCTGCGCATTACGAATGCGCTGCTCTACCAACTGAGCTATTCCGGCGGACTTTTCTATTATATACTTTGGCGACGGTTTTGTCAACAAAAAGAATATAAAAAATTTTTGCCGAATTCGACAAAAATATTTGCTTTCTTGAAATAAGTGTGCTATACTGTATTTTGTATATAAGCCATAAGAAGTGTTTCGGTATTGGCTAATTTGCGCTCGAAAGGATTGTTGATATGTTTCAGGAAACCATGACAAAAACCAAACGCAGCCCGGCTCAGATAGTCGGCATCGTCGTGATCTGCGTGCTCGCCGTTTTGATAATCATGACGTTTGTGATCTTCGGCATCTTCAGAAACTCAAACAGCGCGCCAAAACTTTTCGGTTACAGGGTCTATGTCGTCACGAACGACAGAATGGAGCCGCGAATCCCCAACGGCTCGGCTGTGTTTGTCGATGAGGGAACTCTGCCAGCGCCCGATTCTAAAAGCGTCGTTCTTTGCAGTATAGACGATCAGCTCTGGGTCATCGGCTATGTCGGCACCGAGACGACCGAGACCGGCGAAACAAGCTATCTCGTCAAATATGACAATACCGCCGACAATAAAACTTGGGGCGTAACTCAGAACGACATTATCGGCGTGGCGAAAACTTATGACAGCTTCCTCGGCTGGGTGATCCGCTTCGCTTCCTCAAAGACCGGCATGATGACCGTCGTTATAATCCCCTGCCTGCTCGTTATCCTCTATGAGGTCGCCATGCTCCTTTTAAATAATAAGCGCTCGGGCGGCGGCAGAACAAAATCCGTCCTCCCCGAGAAGATCGAGCGCGTTCCTCACGGCGTTCGCGAGCAGGAAACTCTTTCCGACTTCGATTACACCGCCTCCGAAAGCTCCGAGCATAAATCGGGGGAGCACGGGCGCCACGCGTTTTCCGATATCCCCGAGCCTATCATCAGACACCTCGGCAAGGCGGTCGATCCCGAGGATATTCCGCCCGAGAGAGAGGACATCAGAAAGCCTATCGACATTCAGAAAGAGGAAAGGCTTGTTGAAAAGCAGCTCCGCAAGGCAAACGAAAGCCTTAACACCGCAGTGCTTGAGACCGCGGGCGTTATCAAGCCGACCGACATAAAGCTCGATCCGCTCGGCTTCACCTCGGAAAAGACGATAAGAAAAGCCGACGAGACCCCGCTTCGTTTCACCTCCGACGACGTCAAGCCGGCGGAAACCTCGTTGAAATTTAACTCCGATGAGATAAAGCCGGCGGAGCCCCCTCTGAAATTCACCTTTGACGACGTTAAGCCCTCTGAGCCACCGCTCAAATTCACCTCGGACGAGCCCGAGCAGACCGAGGAAAAGCGCCCCGAGCAAAAGCAGGGCGATTCCGTCTCGGATATCCTCGGCGGGCTTTCGACCTCGAAGATCGACGAGCTTATAAAACTTCTTGAAGAAGAAAAGAAGCGCCAGTCGGGCGAGCAGTAAATCTCAAAAAAATATGACAAATCCGACCCGAAAAAGGTCGGATTTTGTTTACATATAGTATTATTTTTAGAAATATATACTCATTGTCATTAGTCTTCCTTGCCGAAAATGCACCCGACTATCGCGCAGCAGATTCCGCCGATGGGGAAAACCGCCCATGACGGGTCCCAGCAGTCCCAGACAAAGCCGATCAAAAGGAAAATCGCCGTTGCGGTGAGCATTATCGTGCCGCAGATCTTGCCGATGAGGCGCTTGCGCTTTTTCCTCGCAACGACCTCGGGCGAGTCGCTCGCACTGATTCCGTGCTCGTCGTCCCTGTCGCGGTTATAGCCCTTGACGTCGTATTTTCCGTGCATTATACCCGCGTAAACGAACAGCCAGACCGCCGCCGCTATGAAAATCAAAAACAGCGAATTGCTTCCGACGAAGGGGTTTAAAATCGTAAGTATCAGGCCGATGAATATCAGCGCAAGCCCGCCCGCGATAAGATAGGGGAAGACCTTTGTGCTGAAGTGCTCGCGCTCCTCGGGCGAATAAATTTCGGGCAAAACCGGGTGCTCGCGTTCAAAGCCGGCGGATTTCAACCCGAAAATAGCTATCAGCGCGATACCTGCGGCAAAAAATATGAACAGCAGGGCGGTGCTGAGAGTATTAAGGTTGCCGTCTTCAAAAAGCTCGGAGAACAGCGACGACAGCCCTATGCCGGCTATTATAAGGAATATGCCGGTCGCGACGCCCTTTGCGAAGCCGTTGATGTGCTTTTCATACCTGAGGCGCATATCGGTCTTGTCAAGCTCGACCTGACCTTTGATGAGTTCGTCCATCGTCACGCCGAAGATGTCGCACAGCTGGATTATTTTGTCCATTTCGGGGTAGCCGCCGTCGGTCTCCCACTTGCTCACCGCCTGCCGTGAAACGTCGAGACGTTCGGCGAGCTGCTCCTGAGAAATTCCCTTGGCCTTTCTCAGCGCCTGTAAATTTTCGTTGAAGCTCATAAAAATTCTCCTTAATAATGAAGTTATTGTGCCTGAGCACAGTAAGATCATAGCTCGGAAGCGAGCGTATCGCTACCAAATTGCGGTTGCAACTTAAATTTTCTTTGCTAAATTTGGTTGCGGAGGCGGAAAAATCGCGGTTTTAGGGAAAAAACAAACCGCAAAGCTGTTGCCTTGCGGTTTTTGGCTGCCTCTGTCAGGCTCGAACTGACGACCCCCTGATTAACAGTCAGGTGCTCTACCGACTGAGCTAAGAGGCAATAAGCATAAGCCGGAGCTTATGCTTTTGCTTTTTTATGTCGGCAACACCAATTTTCCCGGCACGTCACCGTGCAAGTATCGTAGGCGCAAGTGAGCTTAACTTCTGTGTTCGGCATGGGAACAGGTGGGACCTCACCGCAATCGTCACCGACTGAAGGCATTTTGCAGCCTCAAAATTGAATAACGGAAAAGCAAAGGAACAAAGTTTTCAAAGGTTAAGCCCTCGACCAATTAGTACTTGTCGGCTAAATGCGTCGCCGCACT
>CANQHA010000014.1 GCA_947623585.1 uncultured Clostridia bacterium
AAAATAGCCTTTTTGTTTTACATTATAAAGATAATTAAATATAATCTTGGTAGCTGGATACAGAAAAAACCGCCGACAAATCGCCGACGGTCTTTCCATTGTTTAGGAGATTTTATGAAATGGCTCTCACCTTTAGATGATGTCTAATAATATAGCTGTCGAAGTCGCGCATACAAGTCTTTCAGTCCGCTCTCTGCCTCTAATCGTTTCCGAGCGTCGCGCAGTTCTTTACAGTCGCCGCTCTTGCAACAAGACTGTTTACAATTCAAACAAAACTGTTTCAACTGTTCTTCAACTTCGGCGTTTTTCCTGCTGATTTCCGAGGTCAATTCGCGCCTCTTTTTTTGTTTAAACTCCGCCATTGACATATTATAAATGTAAAGTTCTGCCAATTCTTCGGAGTCAAGCCTTTTCGGCGGTCTGCCGCGTCGTCTTTGCTGTCTATCCATTATTCGCCCTCCGCACCGTCAACTGCATTGTAAAATGATTCGAGCCTATCTTCGCCCATACTCGGCAAAAGCTCTTTCATCGCCTCGCGCATATCCGTAAATGGTTCACGTTTCGGGAGGGGTCTGGATTCGCCTTTGCCGTATAAGTTGCTATGAATTTGTTCGGCGATTCGCGCTGTCTTTTTAGTGTCAAATTCGAGAAAGTCATTAACATTTTTTGCAAGCTGTCTGAGTGCGCCCTCTGTTTCCTCTATGGACATTTCTTTTGATTCAGCATAGTGATTATACCCTCTCAAATATCCCGCTTTCCTGCCTATTTCAGTTAGCGCAGAAAGGCAAGTCGGATTTCCTTTTAAGGCGATCGCCGCAGATTCAAGTTCCTGCTCTGAAATATTATCTTTAAGTTTCAGTAACTGGAGAATGTTCAGTTCTTCAGCGGTAGGAGCTTTCATCGGTCTTTGCTTATTAGCCCGTTGCATAAATGAAATTATGTCGTTGAGATTATCGCCGCATTCAGCTTTTAATGCCTTCAAGGCGTTATCCCTTGCCGTCTGCGCCTTTGCGGATTCATCAACATAATATTGACTGCCTTTTGTGCGTTCAAGCTCTTTCATGCGCTTTTCATAAGTGCTGTTGATGTAGTTTCGTCCGTCTTGGAATTTTTTAACGGTTTTGAAAAATAGTTCGGTGTTTTTCATAGTTTAAATTCTCCTTTTATAAATTGTTTTTTGTTACTGGATAATCCCTCGCGCTCGTAAATCGGCTTCTCTTTCGGCTACGGCGCGGGGGTCGTTGTATTCGGCTACTGCCTCGTCAATTAGCTTTCTAACCTCTTTTTGCCGTTCTCTATATTCTTTGTCGCTGAGTTTGTGAGAAACAGGCAGGTCAAACATTTCGTTAACAAAGTTATCTGTTTCCTCGCGGTCAAAGTCCCAATATCGGCAATACAAGTTTTTTAAATTATCGGGCAATTCTGAATAGCCCGCTCCGCATTTTTCGTATTCTTTAAGCTCTTGAGGAAAGTCATCGCCTTTTAACGATTGAATTTTTCGCTCAATGGATTTCAACGTCGCTTTTGTCATAATGCCCCCTTAGTCATCGCTCTGGAGTTCGGATAGCACCTGCTCAAGGTCGAGCGGGTCATCTGCTTTTACTCCGAGTTCAGTAAGATATTTTTTGATTAGCTCATAATGCCGAGGTCTGCCCACGATGTTGGGGTTTGACATAGACATTTCAAAAAGTGACCTGCTCAGCGGGTCGGCAGTTCGCCATAGCTCTGAAAATTCTTCAAAAGACGGCGGTCTGTCCTTTTTGGATAATTGAGCCGTCAAGCGGTCGAGCCTTGATGTAATCGTCATACATTCGCCTCTTTCAGTTGATTTTCAAGTTCGCTAAGCCGCTTAAGTATTTCGCATTGTTCATGCAATTTCAGCGCGGTACTTAGTATCTCTTTGCAAGCTGATATTCTGCACATACTCCCTGCCCCATCATCGGCGCATATTTCAAGCAGGGTATCAAGCGCGGTCTGCATAGCGTTCTGGGATTGCCTTGCCGCGTCTTGAAATCTTTCGTCGAGCAGGTTATTATACTTCAATCTGAATTCTTCATCTTTCAAGTATCCCCTCATCGTCTTTTCGTCTATCCCTGCTGTCATCGCCGCCGCCTTTATCGTCGGAGCGTTCAGCAAGGCAGTGAGCGCCTTTTCTCTTTTCGGTGTCATTCAAAATCACCCCTTTCTCCCAAAAATTCCCGCTGAAAACGGCTTTAAAGTCAGATGTCCGAAAAATAGACGTAAAGTATAAACCTGCTTTTCTGATTTGTCATATAGTATAATTTTCTTGGACTTTACAACTATTTTAATATTATCGGATTCAACCGCCGTATAGCCCTCTGAGGGCGTTTCTGTCGCGTGCTTTCGGGCAATACGAAAGTTATATTCTTTGCCGTCTGTATGGCTGTAAATGACGATTCTGCCGCGCTCTTGCGAGATTGTTAAGCTGTTGTTATCGAGCAGGATTTGAGGTCGGTCGCGGCTCCATATAGCCGTTATCGCAGTAGCTGTAATGCTTGCCATTAGCAATACAGTCATAAAGATAAGTATAATTTTTTTCATAATCGTTCTCCCTTTATAGGCTGTTAATAGCCGTTTCTTAGATAGGAAAAAACAGTGTAATCGTGTAATTAGTAATACCCTTAACTATATCTTATAGGGTTTTACACTATTACACTATTATTTAAGCAGTAGAAACGTGTAGATTAAGTCAGGCGTATAAGACGGAAACCTCTCTCAGTGCCAATCTTTATAGGACTGTTGCTTGACGTGGAGGTCTGAATTGTATATCCTAACCGTTCTTCAACACGAGGAGTGATGTCGTCTATAACGTATTTTGATTTGCCGTTGACGTTGAATGACGGCGCATAAGTGCTTATAAATTCCCGATAAGTAGACTGGCTCTCGCCGTTTGCAATCATCATCTCAATGCCATTGTAGAACATTTCAGCATAGTTTGGTGTGGCCTTAGAGGGCTTGGCTACTCGGCGGCTGTTCATAGCGATGACATAATCATCGGCGGTGACGTCGCTCTCGCCTACAACCTGATTACCCTGTTCGTTAATTGATAATTCAAGCGTCGGCTCTTTAAGCGCGTGATTTGATTTAATATGAAATAAAAATCTCCTGTCGGCTCTGCCGTCCTTGAAGTCATTAGTCAAAAGCAGGACACTGCGCGCAGCATTATAAATATCATTTGAACCGCATAGCAGGTCTGAGGCACTTGCTACGCTTTGACGCTTATTTAAATGCATTAGCAAAACAATGCAGCACCCTGCCCGCTCGGCAATGCTCGCCAATTTATGCATTATCAGTCGGCAGTGGTTCTGCCGCGATAAGTCTGTAACTTCACCGACAAAACTTTGCAAGGGGTCAAGATAGACGAGTGAGGATTTTGTCGCCGTGATGAGTGCTTCAAGTTTAAAGGGGTCATCTGGGTCGCTGAGGTCAATTCCAAATTCAAGGCTGTCGAGCTTGTCAAGGATATAAACCTTTGACATATCGGCTTTAAAAGCGGCTCGGTCAAGACGGCGGCGAACATCGGAGGCGGTATCCTCGGCGCTGATTATAAGGCTGTTCAGCGGCTCGCCTGTCTTTATCCCTCTAAGCGTATATCCGTGCGAGGTGTAAGCTGTATGCAATGCCATTGTCTGCCCCTTTCCGACACCACCGCTCGCCGCGATAATTGAAACCTCGCCTATCGGAAAACGCCTGTCACCGAGTAAGAATTTATGCTCGCTCGGTTCAACATCTGCCGCTGATTTTATAAAAGAGTTAAATGCTCTATCACTGCCGCTCAATCTAATTCACCGCCTTTTTTCAACCACTCTTGATACTCCGCTTGATGTTCGGCGACATACGCCTTGATGTCGGGCAGTATCAGCTTGCCAAAGTCTTTTGCCCGCTTGTCGCTGATGACGGTATCAGCCCCAAATGTCTTGATTACAAGGGTCTGCTCAGTCATCACTGTCACCTGCTTTTAGCTCAGTGATAGCCGCTTTGATTTTTTCAACCTGCTCAGGGGTAAGTTCACGTCTGAACCATCGTGAGAAGTTGAATTCGCTGATACCTATTTTTGCGGCGATTTCGTATTGTTTAAATCGGCTGTTTTTGATAAGTTCTTTAACTAAATAGTTCACTGTTGAAAAAACTTCCTTTCGGATAAATTTTTGAACAGGAAATGCATCTCTCGGTTCTCTTTTATTATATATTGAAAATTGTTGTTGACTTCGGGAAAAATCTATGATATAATATTAAATGTAAATACGAAACATTTTTCATAAGGCGGTGGCACTATGTCAAACAGTATGGAGCAGGTTATCAGCTTTGAAGTAAATGATGATGACATTATTCTCTTTTCAAGCAATGGAGTAAGCGGTATATATCCCGCTCGCTTGTTCTTATGTGAAATTTATGAGCGTTTATCTGATTGCTTTGAGCGCGATATTCCTTGTGATGAGTTCTTTAATTATGTTGACCCTCGCGGCGCTTGGGAATTGCTTTCTGATTTTTTCGATAAAACAGATTATTTGCAGTATGCAACACTCAAAGATTTTGAAGAATATAGAGCGCGGTATAATATAAGTCTTGATTATAAAAAAGGCGAGATGTCCACTATATATGAAAAAGAACGCTCGGTATCCTCTTTAGCGGCTTTAAAAAGATATTCCAAAGAGCTTGATAAATGGAGAATATTTGATAAAGCAACTGCGGATAATGCCGAGTATATCCCGAACATATTCAGATATTATTCTTGCAATACGATGATAGACTTTGTTTTTGCTATGGTGCATTACCTTATATATAATGATTATCGGATAACACGGTGCGCCCATTGTGGCAAGCTGTTTGCAACCAAAAAAGGCAAGAAGAACGGCGGCGAGCTTTATTGTTCTCGCAATTCTCCATATAGCGGTTATGAAGATAAAACCTGCAAGGCGGCTGTTAAGGCTATAAAGGATAAGCTCGAACATAAGCATATAATTGAGTATGAGCGCCTCAGACAAAGAGCTAATGAATATGGAGTAAAATCTAAGCATTATGATGTATTTAATGACTTTTGCGAAACCTGCAATGACTATAAAGACAGGATAAAAAAAGGCGCGTCCGAGGAATTACTTAAAGAGTATGAAAACTTCTTGTTTAATAGCGAAAATGTCCGTCCGAGATATGAACGTATAAAAAATTGGTGAGGTAGTAGTTATGATGAACGCAGTAATATACGCGAGATACAGCTCTCATAATCAAACGGAGCAGTCAATAGAGGGGCAATTGCAAACCTGCAGTGAGTTCGCCGCGAAAAATGGATACAATATCATTGCAGAATACATCGACCGCGCTATTTCCGGCACTACAGACGCTCGCCCCGATTTCCTCAGAATGATTGACGATTCAGCTAAAAAAACTTTTCAATACGTTATCGTTTATCAGCTTGACCGCTTTGCCCGAAACCGTTATGACAGCGCGATATATAAATCAAAACTTAAAAAGAACGGTGTGCGCGTCCTATCGGCTCGCGAAAACATCACCAACGACGCGAGCGGGATTCTGGTAGAGGGATTGCTTGAAAGTATGGCAGAATATTATTCGGCTGAGCTGGCTCAGAAGATAAAGCGAGGAATGGATATAAACGCTTCCAAATGCCTATCCACTGGCGGCAATGTCGCCCTCGGTTATAAGGTCGATGATACAAAACACTTTATAATTGATGAGGAAACCGCGCCCGTTGTGCAAAAGATTTTTGAGATGTATGCAAGCGGTCAGACGGTGGCTGAAATAACAGATAGCTTAAATGCTCAGGGATTAAGAACATCGCGAGGTGTGCCGTTTAATAAGAACAGTCTAAGGACAATGCTACAAAACAAAAGATATATAGGCGTTTATACTTACTGTGATACTGAGATTCCCGACGGTATGCCGCGCATAATATCAGATGAATTATTCAGAAAGGTGCAAGAGGAAATGACTAAAAACAGAAAAGCCCCTGCCCGACATAAGGCAAAGGCTGAATATATTTTAACTACTAAGCTGTTTTGCGGTAAGTGCCGCGATATGATGACTGGGGTATCCGCTAAAAGTCATACAGGTAAAGAGTTCTTTTATTACAAGTGCAATAATGCCAAAATTAAGCAGTGCAATAAAAAGGCGGTAAGGAAAGAGTATATCGAGGATTTAGTAATAGATGAGTGCCGCAAGCTCTTGACCCCTGCTAATATTGATAAGATAGCCCGTGCGATAGTTGAAACCGCCGAGAAAGAAAAAGATACATCAACTCTCAGGCGGCTTGAAAAGCTGTTAAAGGATAATGAGCGCAAGCGCGGAAATCTTATGGCGGCTGTATCCGAGTGCGATATTGAAACGGTAAGGCGGCAGTTATACGGCGAGTTATCCCGACTGGGTTCAGAATATGAGGCTCTGGAAAATGAGCTTGCTATTGAGCAGGCAAGCGCGGTATCTGTTACAGCCTCGGAGATTAAATTCTTTTTATCTCAGCTTAGAAAGGGCAATGCAGACAGCTTGCAATACCGTAAAACGCTTATAAACATCTTTGTAAATGCAATATATCTGTATGATGACAGACTGCTCATAGCCTTTAATACAGGCGATAAGCCCGTAGAAATAACAGATGAATTGATTGATAAGCTGTACGAAGATAGCGAGTTAGCTTTTGAAAACAGTTGCTCCACCACGCCGTCGCGGACTTCGTATCGTTCGCGGCGGCATTTTCATGCCGCCTCTCGCTCACTCCGTCGCTCCGGCCTTTTCCCCAAAAATGCCGGCATTTTTGGGGACCCCTTTTGACGTCCGCAAGGACGTCATTATTTTTGGTTCAGGTGATGGGTTGAGAAATTGCGTGCTCCCACATATCAATTTTTGGCGAAGCCGGAAGTCTGCGCAGCAGACCCGAGGCAGAGCCGAGGCGGCTTCGCGGAGGCGTCGTGACGAAAGCGACCGCGATATCAAAGTGCGGCGACGCCTTATTCTCGTCGCTGACGACCGCTCTGTTTTTCTGAGCACGGCAGGCGGCGGTGTTCGTTAAAATTCTTTTGTAAAATCTGCTCAAAAAAGTTCACAAAAATTAGGCAAAAATTTTTAAATAATGCGCTTGACAATACGGGGGGGGGGTATGATATCCTGTTAATTAGAAAATTGTCGCACTATGCGGGAATTCTCTAAATTCACAAGTAAGGAAGTAACAGATATGGTAAAAAGAATTTTAGCAGCGCTTCTGACGGTTGCGATGCTGCTTTCGGTTTGCAGCGTTGAGGCGTTTGCTGCGGAAACCGTTGACCCAGAGACCTGCGAGCATGACGGTGATTTTATTTACGAGTTTGACGCTGATTACTACGAAAACTATGGACCCGCTCACAACAAGATTTGCGCCAAGTGCGGAACTGTTGTTGAAAAGGACATAGAATGTGACACTGAGATAATAGAATATATACCCGCCGATATTTATTGGGAAGCCATTGAAGATTTGGATTCCGAGTATATACTTTATCCTGATTGCCACTGGGTTTTGGGCAAGTGTAAATACTGCGAAGAAAGTTACTGGACAAATGAAAACGAGGAGCACGATTTTGAAGAAGTCACAACATATGAAGTAACCGACATCGGACATATCAAGACGTCTACCAAGACCTGCACACTTTGCAAGGGCGTAATCGTCGAAGTCAGCGACGAGATCGCGCACGAATACGACGATACCACCGGCAAGTGCGCTTGCGGCAAAGAAAAGCCCGAATGTGACCATGCTTCCAAAAAAGCCGTTGAGATCAAGGGCAAAGATATTGAACATAAAATCGTTTGCACCGATAAATGCGGCGAAATGTTGGGAACCGAAGGTCACAATTATGTAGACGGCGTTTGCACCGAATGTGGTCACAAATGCAACCACAATTATGCTTATACTGCCGAATGGGGCTATAAAGACAACGGCGACGGAACTCACACGTATACGCGTGTTACAGCTTCCGAATGTGAAACTTGCGGCGCTCCTTCGGGAACAGTAACCGAGACCGTCGAGGAGCACTTTTATTATTCGGATCCCGATTACGGTGTGTGTAGTTGCGGTTCTGTTGTGCCGAGCGAGAACGCTCCTGCCGCTTCTGTTGATGTTGATACTTTAGGGGCGGTTGTGAGAGAATTAGAAGAAAAATATCCGGGCGTTAGCTTCTATTACGACATTACTGTAAAAGACGCGTCCGAAACCGTTCCCGCCGCCGATAAAGAGCTCGTTGAGCTCGACACAAGCTACACCGTCGGCCAGTATCTGAACATTGAGCTTGTTAATACCATGTTTGATGAATACGGTTGGAGCCTCGGTACTGTGCTCGAGACCGAAACAAAGAACTTGCTTACAATAACCATTAACGTTCCCGAAGCGCTTCTCGCCACCGGCAGAACGTTCTCGATCGTCCGCGTTCACGACGGAATAGTAACCGTTCTCAAAGACGAGGACAGCGACCCCCGCACAATAACGTTCAGCACCAATCAGTTCTCGACCTATGCTATCGTTTACAAAGACACCGTTGCCGTCGAGGAGCAGGAGGACAAAGGCACTTCCGTCGGAAGAACGCCCGATATGCCCACCGCGCCGTTCGGCGCATACGTTGTCGATATGGGCGACAACCACGGAATCATCTATGGCGGGCACATCATCTCGATGCCTCACACCTACAACGCCGCCGGCGTCTGCACGAGCTGCGGCCACGAGAGGTAAAATTCAAAAAAACTGCGGAGCTGCTTTTTCAGGGCGGCTCCGCTTTTTCTTTTTTCGGAGCAGGAAAGGGCGTCAAAGCTCGCGGAATCAACTTTTGATTGAACTCTCGATTCGGCCGCTTTAGATTAAAAGTTTTCGCTCAAGCCTTTTTCAAAAGGCTTGTGGGGTCGAGGGGCGAAGCCCTCGCCGCTTCCGCAGAAGCGGAATCCCCTGCGAAGCAAAGCGCAGGAGGGGACGGAGCAATCCGTCCTGTGGACGGTTGCGACATGGGGAACCCTCGCCGGGGGTTCCCCTGAAAATGTGCTCGGCTTGGGCGCTTCTATCTTTTGAAAATCACTTGCAATCGTCTCGGGTTTGTGCTATACTTTCGTGTGGAAATTTTTTCTCAAAGGAGTTTTGGTTATGAAATATCTTGTTTTACTCTGCGACGGCATGGCCGACCGCCCCGTTGACGAGCTCGGGGGAGTAACGCCGATGGCGAAAGCCCACAAGCCCAACATGGACGCTTTGGCGAAAAAGTCCGAGGTCGGGCTTGTCAAGACCGTTGCCGACGGGCTCAAGCCGGGCAGCGACGTTGCGAATCTTTCTGTTCTCGGCTATGACCCCGCTGTTTATTATTCGGGGAGGTCTCCCCTCGAGGCGGGTTCTATCGGAATAGATATGAAGCCCACCGACGTTTCGCTGCGGTGCAATCTGGTCACTCTTTCGGACGAGGAAAACTATGCCGACAAAACGATAATCGACTACTGCGCGGGCGACATTTCGACCGCCGAGGCGCGGATTCTCGTCGATTCTTTAAAAGAGGCGTTCGACGATGATGAGTTCACCCTTTATGCCGGAGTGAGCTATCGTCACTGCCTTATCTGGGCGAACGGCACGCTCGATCTCGGCACGCTGACGCCTCCGCACGACATCACCGGCAAGCCGATAAAGGAATATCTTCCGAAGCATCCGAACGCCCGCAAGCTGCTAAAGATGATGCAAAAAAGCTATGACGTTCTGAAAGATCACCCGCTCAACCTTGAAAGGGTGAAAAGGGGAGAACGCCCCGCGAATTCGATGTGGTTCTGGGGCGAGGGCGTGAGAAAGCCGCTTTCGTCATTCTCGGAAAAATACGGCGTCAGCGGCGCGATGATCTCGGCGGTGGATCTTCTCAAAGGAATAGGAAAATTCGCCGGAATGAAGGTCATAAACGTCGAGGGCGCGACGGGATATCTCGACACCAACTTTGAGGGCAAGGCTCGGGCGGCGATCGACGCGTTTGCCTCGGGCAGCGATTTTGTCTATATTCATGTCGAGGCCCCGGACGAGTGCGGACACCGCCACGAGATCGAAAACAAGGTCAGGGCGATAGAGCTTATCGACGAAAAGATCCTCGGACCGGTTCTGAAAGCGCTTGAGGGCTATGACGATTTCAAGATAATGATACTTCCCGATCACCCCACGCCGCTTTCTCTGAGAACGCATACAAACGACCCCGTGCCCTATATGATCTATCACAAAAAGGGCGAGCGCCTCGGCGTAGACGTTCTGAGCGAGGAGAGCGCAGCAAAAACCGGCATTTTCGAGCCGATCGGCCATGAGCTTATGTCAAGGTTCATAAAGTGAAAAGCGCTCCGGCAGGGGGTGAGAGCTCGCACTTGCCTGCCGTCTCGAAGCGCTCCTCGGCAGTTTGCGCCGATTTGCACGCAGCGCCCGGCGAAGCCTCCGGCGCTTCGCGCCGGCGCCGACCCCGCAGGGGGGTCGGCGGCGTCCCTGCGGGACGCGGGCTTCGCCCCCGCAAACGCCGCCTCTCTCACCGAAATTTACCCTCGAAAAAAGCAGCCTTTCGACTGCTTTTTTCATTATTCATCAATTTTTCGGCCGAAAAATCTTTCCTATTTTTCCTCGAGGCACTCTTTAATAAACCTCTCCGAGGTCTCAACGTAAGCCTTCTCATCTACCATGTAAGCCGCGGCGTGAGGCGCTCCCGAGATGATGAGCAGCTCTTTTTTCGAGGCGCAGGCGTCATAGATCTTATAGGCCATATCGCAGGGAACGTACCTGTCGTCGTCGCCGTGAATTATGAGGATAGGTATATCGGTGTGCTTCACGGCCTCAACGGCGCTCGACTCGTCGAGGTCGAAGCCGGCGCGCAGCTTGCAGCTCAGTTTAAGAAGCGGCCAGCAGAGCGAAACCGGGTAGCCGCCCTCTTTTGCGACCTTGCAAATTATTTCTTTGGGAGAAGAATAGCCGCAGTCGGCGATGATGCATTTAACGTTTTTCGGGAGCCCGGTATCGGCCGCCATCAAAACGGTCGCCGCCCCGAGAGAAACGCCGGTCAGAATTATTTTCACGTCGGGGAAGCGGTCGGCGATATACTCGGCCCAATCGCGGCAGTCGAGCCTTTCGAGAATTCCGAATGTGATGACGTTTCCGCCGCTTTCACCGCTTGCGCGCTGATCGACCATGAGGATATTACGCTTTGTATCCTTTGCCATCTTGAAGCCGCCGCAGCCGTCTCTCAAAGCGCTTCCGCGATAGCCGTGGAAGAAAATGAGGGTCTCGCTGTCGTCCCCGAAGCGGTAAAACCTTGCGCGAAGAGGCGTGCCGTCGCGAGAGGAGCGTATCTCGATGCGTTCGAATTTTTCCTTTTCGGCCTCGCCGATGAGTTGGTGCATACGGGGGTTTATATCGGCATACTGGGCGCTCCCGAGCTCGATGTGAGGATTGGAATTTTTTTCTTTTTGGATGTCGGTCTGGCGGCAGGTAACGTTGAATACCTTGTCCGCAACGGCGGCTGCTCCCGCCGAAGCAAGCCCCATAGCGCCGATTATGCCGAGCAGTTTTTTGTTCATATGAATACCTCCCGAAAAAGTTCTGTAATAAATTGTAACTCTTTTTAAAAAAACTGTCAATAAGGACTTGACAAAACCGTCAAAATAAGATAAAATACAAATCGCTGTAAGGGCTCGTAGCTTAGTTGGTAAAGCGCCGCGTTCGCAACGCGGAGACCGTGGGTTCGAGTCCCATCGGGTCCACCACGGCGTCGCAAGCTGCATATCGCTTGCGGCGCTTTCTTTATGCTTCGCATTTGAAATCGCCGCTTCACTCATTCCGCTGCTCCGCCTTTTCCGCGAAAAGGCACGCTTGTTTCGCCTGTTCGCTTGCAAGCGCGCTCACGACGGCTCCACTGCGCTACCACCTTTTCGCGGTCTTGATTTTTCGCGGACTACGTATCGTTCGCGGCGGCATTTTTATGCCGCCTCTCGCTCACTCCGTCGCTCCGGCTTTTCCCCAAAAATGCCGGCATTTTTGGGGACCCCTTTTCGCAAGCTGCATATCGCTTGCGACGCTTTCTTTATGCTTCGCATTTGAAATCGCCGCTTCACTCATTCCGCGCAAAGATGCGATTGCTTTTCCGCAAGACGACCAAGCCGGTTCGGCATGGCGAGGGAAGTCGAGCGGTTAAAAGCAACGCTTCTTTTTCCGCCTTTTCCGCGGACTACGTATCGTTCGCAGCGCTTTCATTTTTTCATACACGAATTTTCGCACCCATCACAAAAGCGGAGGAGCTTTTTGCCCCTCCGCTCGTTTTTATTCGTCCTCCGGCGCTGTATATTCCTCCCGCGGCTCCTCCTCGGGCTGTTCGTCCTCGACGTCCTCGCTTTCTTCCACGAAATCCGAGTTGTCCTCCATCAGCCTGAAGCTGATCTCAAACTCGCGGGTCCTCGGCTGGTCGTCGGCGGCTTTCGGCGGAAGCACCCGAACGACCTTTGCGGTGAGCTCGTCGCCGGGCTTCATGTCGAGAATTATCGCATAAACATCGTCCGCAGAGCGCACCTTCTGACCGTTTATCTCGACGATATAGTCGCCGACCTGAAGCTCGGTGTTTGCGATGTCGCAGTCCTCTGAGATCTCCGCGATCTCAAGCCCTGCCGGCGTGCCGTAAAGCTCCGCTATGGTATCTGAGATCTCATAGAACGAAATGCCGACTCTCGGGCGGCCGAGCACCCTGCCGTTTTCGATAAGCTGCTCGATGATAGGCTGAGCGGCCGATATCTCGATAGCGAAGCCGATGTTGCTGAATTCACCGATGTCGAGGCGCGAGGAAGTCATTCCTATGACCTGACCCCACATATTAAGCAGCGCACCGCCCGAGTTTCCGGGGTTTATGGCCGCGTCGATCTGAATACAGGACATATCAATATTTGTCGATTCGACCTTAATCATTCTGTCAACGCCCGAAACGACGCCGGCGGTAACGCTTCCCTCAAACCCTGCGGGGGTGCCGATGGCGACGACCTGCTCGCCCGGCATGACCGCGTCCGAGTCTCCGAACTGAGCCGCCGGAAGCCCGCTCGCCTCGATTTTTATGACTGCGATATCGCTTCTTAAATCGCTTCCGATGATTTTTGCGTTATATTCCTCGCCGTCCTTTGTCCTCACCTTGAGCGCAAGGTCGCTGTCAAGAACGACGTGAGCGTTTGTGAGGATATATCCGTCCGACGACATGATGATGCCGCTTCCCTGACCGTAACCCTCGAACACCGAATCGTCGCTGTAAGATGACACGGTCACGATGGAGGGCGACACCGCCTCGTAGACGCCCTCGACGGTAAATCTTCCGTCGGGCTGATAGAATCTGCCGTCAAGTTTCGGAATATCTGCTATGGGCAGAGTGAAGTGCTGACCGGGCTTTTCGCCGGTTATCATGTTTTTGAGCCAGCCCTTGCCGAACACCCTTCTTGCGCAGACCGAGAACAGAACGATAAACACCGCAAGCATCGAGAAGAACACCTTTATAAAAAGGTAGTCTTTTTTTCTCAGCCTGCGCGGAGGCTTCGGCATATAGTCCCACTGTTCCGTCTCGGCTTTTGCAAGCTCCGAAAGCTCTCTGAGCGCTTCCGTCGCCGAGAACTCCTCGCTTTCCGGGGAGCTCTGTCCGACCGTTATCTCATTCTCGTTATCCATTGAAAAAATCCTTTCCGAACGGGCTGATCCCGTCAAATCACTTCTTTTTGCCGCCCAGTCTTAAAAGCCCCAAGGCGAGCGCCGCCGCTGCGGCCGCAACTCCAAGCCCTATGAGATTTTGCTTCGAGACGCTTGCGCCGACCTTTTTCTCGGGGACCTTGACCGGCAGATATTTTTTCTCCGAGGGCTGCTTTCTGCCGTATATCTCGGGGTGTTTATAAGCCGGGGTCTCCTCCTCGGCGTAATATCTTCCGTCGTAGGCGTAGCTGAAGCCCTCGCTAAGCTCGCCGTCTTCAAGGTTATCGACGGTGCGTTCCATGCTGTCCAGCTTTTCGCCGAGGTTTTTAAGCTCCTCGTGCAGATGCGCTTCAATTTCGTCGAGCGAAGCTATCTTCTCGCTGATGTCGGGCATGGGCTCGCTTTCGCCCGACGGCATCTCATGCACCGGCTCGTCGTTTTCCTCGGCTTCATAGCCGTCGTCCGGCTCGTCGTCGGACATATCGCTTTCCGAAATTTCGTCCGAGCTTTCCTCGGCGGTCTCCTCGGCAGGGGATTCCTCAGCAGGGGATTCCTCAGCAGGGGATTCCTCGACCGCAATCTCCTCCGCACCGTTCATAATACGCTCGATTTCCTGCGCATATCTCTCCTCGGCGGAAATTTCCTGCTCCGAGTGCTCCTCGGCGGCTTCCTCCGCAAATTCTTCGGCGGCGGGTTCATCAACGGTTACGCCCTCAAGATCGATAACTCCGGTCTTTTCCTCCTCCGAGGCTTTTTCGGCATCCTCGGCAAGGCGTTTGTTATATTCTCCCTCCTGCTTTTTCGTCAGCGGAAAATCCTCGTCAAAAAAATCAAACATAGTCAGTTCTTCCTTTCGCGCACAGCTTTGCTTTTCTGAATGTCCTCCGGGCCCGCGGTCTCCTGTCCGTCGTCGAACGCGAATTTATACCCCACGCTCCAAACGGTTTCGAGCGACCACTCTTTTGAAACGCCGTCAAGTTTGTCTCTTAGGCGTTTTATGTGAACGTCCACCGTTCGCGAGCCGCCGTAATATTCAAATCCCCATACCGCGTCGAGAAGCTGATCGCGGTTAAAGACCGAATTCGGGTGAGTTGCGAGATAAAACAGCAGTTCAAGCTCTTTCGGCGGGGTGTAAAGAATCTTCCCTCTCACCGTCAGACGGTATTTCGTCATATCTATGTCCATTCCGTCATAGTGGACCTCTTTCGGTTGGTCGTCCTGATTTTTCGGAACGCTTCTGCGGCAGACCGCTTTTACCCTTGCGACGACTTCCTTTCCGTCGAACGGCTTGACGATATAGTCGTCGCCGCCGAGCTCAAGTCCGAGCACGCGGTCGAAGACCTCGGTTTTCGAGGTTACGAATATCAGCGGAAGCGAGGAGGTTTTTCTTATTTCGCGGCAGACCTGCCAGCCGTCTATCCTTGGCAAAACGGCGTCCAAAATAACGACGTCGGGCTTCATCTGAGAGAATTTCGCAAGTCCGTCCTCGCCGTCGGCGGCATGAATGACCGCATAGCCCTCCTTTTCGAGGCATATCCTCAAAAGCTCCGACGAGCCGGGGTCGGCGTCCATTACCAGAATTTTCATCGACTGCATAAAAAAGAAAACACCGCCTTTCTCAAGCAATATACCATTATTATAAAGCAGTTCGGCGCGGATTGCAAGGCTTTTTGAAAATTTTGTTGCAAAAAGGTTAATAAACTGTTAAACTTGCCCGAGCGATTCATTTTTGAGAAATATTTTCCGTCTTTTTAGATAAAAATTACGAGCGCTGATTCAAAATAAGTGTAAATTTCAACAAATCGCTAAAAAATTCAAATTCGCCGACGTCAACCGCTTGATTTTTTTGAAATAGGTGGTACAATATATTTAGCACTCTGACAATGAGATTGCTAAATAAAGTCCGAAAATGGCGAAAGCCGAGAAATAACAGGAGGTAATTTGTATGACACTGAAACCGCTTTTTGACCGTGTTATCGTTAAAATGGTCGAAGCAGAGGAAACCACCAAGTCGGGGATAATCCTTACCGGCTCGGCGAAGGAAAAGCCCCAGCTTGCCGAGGTCATCTCGGTCGGCGACGGTTCTCCCCGCGACGGCAAAGAGGCAGTCAGCATGAAAGTCAAAAAAGGCGACAAGGTACTTTTAAGCAAATATTCCGGCACCGAAGTCAAGATCGACGGTGAGGAGCTCATCATCGTCAACATGGGCGACATTCTTGCCGTCGCCGACTGATAATTTATAAGGAGGCAAATTTTAATGGCAAAAGATATCATTTACGGCGAAGAAGCGAGAAAAGCGCTTCAGGCGGGCATTGATAAGCTCGCGAACACAGTCAAGATAACCCTCGGCCCGAAAGGCAGAAACGTCGTTTTGGACCGCACTTACGGGCTTCCGCTCATCACCAACGACGGCGTTACCATCGCCAAGGAGATAGAGCTTGAGGACGTTTTTGAGAATATGGGAGCGCAGCTGATTCGCGAAGTCGCCACCAAGACCAACGACGCCGCCGGCGACGGAACCACCACCGCGACGCTGCTTGCGCAGGCGCTTGTTCGCGAGGGAATGAAGAACATCGCCGCGGGCGCAAACCCGATGGTGCTGAAAAAGGGCGTTCAGAAAGCCGTTGACGCCGCCGTCGCGGCCGTTTTGGAGCATTCAAAGGCAGTATCCGGCAACGCCGACATCGAGCGCGTCGCGACCGTTTCTTCGGGCGACGAGAGCGTCGGCAAGCTGATCGCGGAAGCGATGGAAAAGGTCACCTCGGACGGCGTTATCACCATCGAGGAATCAAAGACCGCCGAGACTTACAGCGAGGTCGTCGAGGGAATGCAGTTCGACCGCGGCTACATCACCCCTTACATGGTAACCGATACCGACAAGATGGAAGCCGTTCTGGACGACGCCTATATCCTCGTCACCGACAAGAAAATAAGCTCGATCCAAGACATTCTTCCGCTGCTTGAAGATATCGTCAAGAGCGGCAAGAAGCTGCTCATTATCGCCGAGGATCTCGAGGGCGAGGCGCTTTCGACTATCCTCATCAACAAGTTGCGCGGAACCTTCACCTGCGTCGCCGTCAAGGCCCCGGGCTTTGGCGACAGAAGAAAAGAAATGCTCCGCGATATCGCCACCCTCACCGGCACCGACGTTATTTCCGAGGAGCTCGGCTTCGAGCTTAAAGACACCACCGTCAACGACCTCGGCCGCGCTCGTCAGGTAGTCGTCTCCAAGGAGAATACCATTATAGTGGACGGCGCGGGCGACCCCGAGGAGATCAAGGCGAGAGTCGCGCAGATCCGCTCCGAGATCGAAAACACCACCTCCGACTATGACCGCGAAAAACTTCAGGAGCGCCTTGCAAAGCTGGCGGGCGGCGTAGCCGTTCTTCGCGTCGGCGCTGCAACCGAGGCCGAGATGAAAGAGAAGAAGCTCCGCGTCGAGGACGCCCTTGCGGCTACAAAGGCTGCCGTCGAGGAGGGTATCGTCGCCGGCGGCGGAACCGCGCTCATCAACGCAATTCCGGCTGTCGAAAAGCTGGTGCCTTCTCTTGAGGGCGACGAAAAGACCGGCGCAAAGATAGTTCTCAAAGCGCTTGAGGAGCCCGTTCGTCAGATCGCCGCAAACGCGGGTCTCGACGGCTCGGTCATCATCGACAAGATAAAGAGAAGCCGCAGAATCGGCTTCGGCTTCGACGCTTATAAAGAGGAGTACGTCGATATGATCTCCTCCGGCATCGTCGATCCTACGAAGGTTACCCGCTCGGCGCTTCAGAACGCTGCCTCTGCGGCGGCGATGGTGCTCACCACCGAAAGCCTTGTCGGCAACAAGAAGGAGGATAATCCTCCCGCTCCTGCCGCCGGCGCTGCCGGAATGGGCGGAATGTACTGATAAAAATTAAGCGGGCGGCGGCTTTCCGAGGCTGGAGAGCCGCCGTTTTGCTTTTTTCGAGCACCTTCGCCTGTACAGATTCACTGATTTCGACTTTGGCAAAAGCAGGGATTTCATCAAAATGTGCAAAAATCTGGTCAACTTTTGTTAATTGTGCTGATTGAAAGTGAGACAGAAAGGTGCTATAATAATCATACCAAATTTTATTGGAGGTAAAAACCCTATGAAAAAACTCTTAGCAATTTTTGTCGTAGCCGTCATGGTTCTCAGCCTGATGCCTATGACTATGAGCGCCGCTACCGCTGACTGGGTTGTCAATTCGGTAGAAGGCACTGCCGTTATCGACGGCGTTAAGGACGAAGCCTATGACGCTTTTGAAGCTCTCGTATTCGAGACCTGCGGCGAAGGCTCTGGAAACGGCGGAGGAGCAACTCTTGACACTCCTCTCGGATACGGCTACATCATGAACGACGCCGACTTTGTCTACTTCTTCATGGATGTTCACGATTCCGACATGGACAACACTTCCGCCAACAACTACGAGCGCGACTCCGTTGAGATCTTCTTCATGGACGCTGCTGCTCTCAACGACGCCGGCAACCCTGTTACCGCAGGCGCCAAGGTTCAGTGGAGAGTCTGCTATGACGGCGACATGGGCGCTGACTCCGGTATTGTTCCCGTAGCCAACGACACCTGCGTTGTCAAGGTCAACGACGACGGCTCCGGATACGTTGTTGAAGGTAAATTCCCGATCACCGAAGTTCTCAACAACCAGATCGAGATGCTCCTTCAGATCAACTCCGCTTCCGGCGGCGTCCGTTCTGCAACCGTTTACGCTTCCGGCCACCCCGAGGGCGACAACGGCTATCAGAGAAACAGCCGTGACACTACTTACGACTGCTGGATGACCCTTGCTCTTGCCGGCGATCATGCCGACACCCGCCGCGACCCCGTTGAGGTTCCTTATGAGTTCACCGCTAAGAACTATGTTGACGCTCAGTCCGCACCGTTCTTCTCTCAGCTCTTCGCTCAGGACGTTGTTTCTTGGGGTTGGTACGGAGTAGGTTCCGGTAAGGGCGGCGTTCTCGGCGACACTGTTGATTACAGCTGGAACGCTATCGACCTCACTCAGCCTGTCTTCGACGCCACCAACACAAGCGATTGGACCGCTGCTCCTAACTATGCTATTCAGGTAAGCTGCAACGGCGTTCTCGACACCGCCGGAGATAGCGCTCACTACGAGTTCTCCATCAGCGATATCGTCATCACCGCCGACGGCTATGACACCGTTACCATTCCTGCGCAGACCCTTGATTGCAAGTGGGTCGCCAAGGAAGAGTCTTGGGGTATCTCCGGAACCGACTCCTCCATCGAGCTCGGCGCTACTATCCGCGACACCCTCGGACTTACCGTTCAGCAGTTCTGCGAGGAATACATTCCCGCGATCTCCAACATCTCCTACTCTGTAACTCTTGACAAGTGGAACCTCGTCACCGCTGCCGACGTTCAGGCGTTCGTAGACGGTCTCGGAGCCCTTGAGGACGCATTCATCAACGAGTCTCTTGCCGAATACACCGACAGAGTCAACGCTGCTCTTGCAACCGCTTCCGCTGAGGGTGCAACTCCCGACGCTATCAAGGACGCCCTTGACGACGCCACCAAGGCTGTCAACAGAGCAAGAAAAGACAGTGAGAACAACGGTTATGTAAACGCCGCTTATGCACACTGCGATTCGCTCCAGGCTATCGTCGATCAGATTCAGGGACTTTATGACGCCGCTGTTGCTGCTCAGTCCGCTCCTGCCGAAGAGCCTGTTGCTGCCGACAATGCTCCTGCCGATTCCGAAGCCAACGCTCCTGCCGATAGCGCTTCCTCCTCTTCTGAGGGCGGATCCTCCACCGGCCTGATCGTCGGAATCATCGTAGTAGTAGTCGTCATCGTAGTAGTTGTCGCTGCTATCCTTCTCGGCAAAAAGAAGAAATAATTGATTTCATCAATTGCATACCAATACTCTCTTCAAAGCAAGGACCCGCCTTTCGGCGGGTCTTGCTTTTTATCCGCGCAAAAAAATCCCCCTTGCGATGAAGGGGGATAGGTCTTAATCTATGAAGTCCTTGACCTTGTTCGAGCGGTTCGGGTGGCGCAGCTTTCTTAAGGCTTTCGCCTCGATCTGCCTGATCCTTTCGCGGGTGACGTTGAACATCTGCCCGACCTCCTCGAGAGTGCGGCTGCGGCCGTCTTCAAGGCCGAATCTCAGTCTCAAAACCTTTTCCTCGCGGTCGGTAAGCGTTGAAAGCACCTGATTTATCTGCTCCTTGAGCAAAACGAGCGAAGCGGCCTCGGTAGGCTCGGGCGCGTTTTCGTCGGGAATGAAGTCGCCAAGGTGACTGTCCTCCTCCTCGCCGATAGGCGTTTCAAGCGAAACGGGATCCTGAGCGATGCGAAGAATCTCCCTCACGCGCTCGACCGGCATATCAAGCGACTGCGCGATCTCGTCGGCTGTCGGGTCGCGGCCGTTCTGGTGCAAAAGCTGGCTCGAGGTCTTTTTGACCTTTGTTATCGTTTCGACCATGTGCACCGGAATCCTTATGGTCCTCGCCTGATCGGCTATCGCCCTTGTTATCGACTGCCTGATCCACCACGTCGCATAGGTCGAGAACTTGAAGCCCTTTGTATAGTCGAATTTTTCGACCGCCTTGATAAGTCCGAGGTTGCCCTCCTGAATAAGGTCCAAAAAGCTCATGCCCCTGCCGCCATAGCGCTTTGCGATCGAAACGACAAGCCTTAGGTTTGCCTCGGCAAGACGTTTTTTCGCCTCTTTGTCGCCGTCCTTCATTCTCTGGGCGAGCTCGATCTCCTCCTCGGGCGTCAAAAGCGGAACTCTGCCGATCTCTTTGAGATAGATCTTGACGGGGTCGTCGATAGCTATGCTGTCGGCCGAGGCGTGCTCATAATCTTCGTCGCCCTCGCGTTCGGCGTCGGCGATGGTCTCCTCAAGCTCGATGAGATCGTCGATGTTTTCCGTCTCCATAACGATGTCGTCGATGATCTCGATTCCGTTGGCGGCGCAGGCGTCATAAAAGCCGTCTATGCGCTCAACATCGTAATCCATCTCTTCGAGCACTTCGGTTATTTCGCGCGTAGTCAGCTTGCCGACAGCCTTGCCGTGTTCCAGCAAACCTTCAATGGTAACTTTTTTTTCGCTCATAATCTGCCTCCGTAATTATTATGTCAATTCCTTTTGGATTTGCTTAGCTCCGAATAAAATTTTCTGAGGTCGTCGTCCGACATCTCTGCGGGATCGTTTTCCGAAACGCCCTTTTTGAGAATGGCGATAAAGTCGTCGAGGGCTTCTCTGCCGACGGGAATTTCGCGGGAGCGGGCAAGAATACTTGATATTCTTCCCATTTCGTCGGCCGAAAATTCGCCGTTAAGCGTTCCAAGGCCGTAATCCGCGGTTTCCTCATAGCTTTTTTTGATCGCGGAGTAAAGTTTTTTGTAAAATCCCGTGACCATTTCGTCGGGGTGGAGCCGTTTAAAGACCTCCGAGGCGCCGTCGGGGTGAGAGAAAAGATAGGCGATGACGCCCTCCTCGGCCTTTGACTGCTTCGGATATTTTTTAGCGTCGGGGTTGACGTCGTCGCGTTTAACGCCCGAGGTGAGCTGAGTCCATTCTTTTTTGCGGGCTTGTCCTCTCTTTTTTTTGAGCAGCGCGCCGACCTCGGCCGCGACTATCTCCTTTGAGACGTTTTGGTCCGAAGCCACCCGCGAGATATATACCTCGCGTTCGATGGGGCTTTCGATATCCGAAAGAACGTTTACCGCGCGTTTGAGATATTCGACCCTGCCGACGTCGCCGTCGAGGTCGAGACCGTTTTTAGCGTTTGCAAGGGCATAATCGGTCGAGCCCTCCGAGCCTCTCAAAAGCACCTTGAAGTGCTCGGCCCCGAATTTTCTGATATAGTCGTCAACGTCTTTAACGCCGTTTCCCGAGACCCTGACGACCTTTGTGCCGAGCCCCGCCGCCGAAAGTATCGAAATTGCGTTTTTCGTAGCTTTCTGGCCGGCCTCGTCGGCGTCATAGCATATGTAAACCTCGTCGCAGTATTGCGACATGAGCCTTGCGTGCTCGGGCGTTATCGCGGTGCCGCAGGTCGCGACCGCCTCGGTGAAGCCCGCCTGATGGAGCGAGATAACGTCAACGTTGCCCTCGCAGAGGATAAGCCTTTTCGACTTGACCGACTCGTTTTTTGCGAAATTCAGCGCAAAAAGGGTGCGGCTTTTTTTATAGAGCGGCGTCTCTCGCGAGTTGAGATATTTTCCGCCCTTTGCGTCGGGGTCGAGAGTTCTGCCCGAAAAGGCGATGACGTTTCCGCGAATGTCAAATATAGGAAAGATAATTCTGTTCACAAAAAAGTCGAAGGTGCGGCCGTTTTTTTCGCTGAGAAGGCTCGCCGCGACAAGCTCATTCTCGGAATATCCGAGCCCGAGGAGGTGATTTTTAAGGCCTGTCCAATGGTTTGTCGCAACTCCGAGCCCGAAGCGCTTTATCGTTTCGGCGCTGAGGCCGCGCTTCTCGATGAGATATCTGAGGCCATCTTTTCCGGCCTCGGTCCTAAGATTCTGATAAAAATACCTTGCGGCGGCTTTGTTCATCTCCGAGAAGCGTTTTTTCTCACGAGCGGCTCGGTCGTCAAAGCCGTCCTCCGGCATAGGAAGCCCCGCCCTCTGTGCGAGCAGCTTTACCGCTTCAACATAGTCGAGGCTTTCGATCTTCATGATAAAGGTTATAACGTCTCCGCCGGCGCCGCAGCCAAAGCAGTAAAAGCTGCCGGTGTCGTCATAAACCGTGCAGGAGGGCGTTTTTTCCGAGTGAAAAGGGCAGAGGCATTTATAGTTGCGGCCGGCGCGCTTGAGAGAGACATAGCCCCTCATAACGTCGTCGATGCGGTTGGCGTCCTTCACTCTTTCAATGAATTCGGCGGGCAAAGGCATATAAACGCTCCCTCCTTTTTCGGTATATTAAGTCATGCTCCAGCCTTTCGGAACGAAAATATCCAAAAACAGGTTGGTGCAGTATCCGTCGGTCATTCCGGCGATATAGTCGCAAATCGCGGTCTCGATCCCAAACCTTTCCGCAAGCCTGAGATAGTCGCTCGGAAGCGCCTCGGGCTTCTCCAAAAAGTGAGTATAGAGCTTTTCGATCATCAGCTTCGCCTTTGATTCCTCGGATTTGCAGACGGGATTTCGGTAAACGTTTTTAAACATGAACTCATAGAGAATATTTTTCGCCCTTTCAACCTCGGGGGAATATTCAAGTCTTTCCGCTCCGCTTTCGATAAGCGAGCTTACGAGCGCGGTTATTCTCTGAGATTTTGTGTGCCCCAAAATATCGACGGCTTCTTTAGGCAGGTCGTCCTTTGAGATGACGCCGGCGCGGATAGCGTCCTCAATGTCGTGATTTATATAGGCGATAACGTCGGCGAGCCTGACGACATAGCCCTCTTTTGTTGAGGCGATCTGATCGGTGTGCTTTAAAATTCCGTCCCGAACCTCGGCGGTGAGGTTCAGGCCCTTTCCGTCTTTTTCGATATAATCGACGACCCGCAGACTTTGCTTATAGTGCTTGAAGCCGCAGGGCGAAATTTCCTCTAAAATCGCTTCTCCCGCATGGCCGAAAGGCGTGTGCCCAAGGTCGTGACCCAAAGCTATCGCCTCGGTGAGGTCCTCGTTGAGGCGAAGCGCCCGCGATATCGTTCGGGCGATCTGGCTGACCTCAAGGGTGTGGGTCAGGCGGGTGCGATAGTGATCTCCGGTCGGGTTGAGAAACACCTGAGTTTTTTGCTTGAGCCTCGCAAAAGCGTTGCAGTGGATAATTCTGTCGCGGTCGCGCTGAAAATCGGTGCGCAGAGGGCATTTCGGCTCATCACGAAGCCGCCCCGCGGTGTTTACGCTTAAAAAGGCGAGGGGAGACAGCACGGCTTTTTCCGCCTGCTCGGTAAATTCTCTCGGGCAAGGGTCTAACATTCCGAACTCCTTTCGGCAAAAGGTCATTCCTTCCGGCTGCTTACATAGACTTTATACTACATAAAACGCTTTATACCTTTTATTTTTTTCAATCTCGGAGAAAATTTTGTACGCTTGCACATAAATTGCACTAAAAATTTGTTGATTTTGCCGACATTCAGGCGAAATCCGCAAAAAAGGTTTCCGAAAGCTCGGTCTTTATCTTTCCGTTCGAGACGTCTTTGAGCTTCAGGCAAAAGCTCTCGGCGATATCTTCTTTCACCAAAAGGCTGAGGGTAACGCTGTCCGAAAAATCCTGTCCGACGGTTTTGACCTCAAATTCGGGAAGAAGCCGCAAAATGCGCTCGTAGAGGGAATAGTCAAAGACGGCGGTGACGTTTTTCGCCTCGTTCATAAGCCTTATTTTAGCCGCCGCGACGGCTTTTGCCGCCGAGGAGGAATAAGCGCGGGTAAGCCCGCCTTTTCCGAGAAGTATCCCTCCGAAATAGCGGGTGACGACGACGCAGACGTCGGAAAGCCCCGATTTTTGAATCACCTCAAGTATCGGCTGACCCGCCGTTCCCTGCGGCTCGCCGTCGTCAGAGAAGCGCGTTTCAAAGCCCTCTCTGAGGGTATAGGCATAGCAGTTGTGGCGGGCGCGGCGATGCTCGGAGCGCACCGAGTCGATAAATGCCGCGGCCTCCTCAGAGGTTTTCACCGGCGATATTTTTGCGATGAATTCGGACTTTTCGATAACAAGGCTGTCCGAAGCGGGTTCCAGAACGGTTTTATAAGGCATTTCGCACCTCTTTTATAAGCAAAAAGAGGGTTTTGACCCTCTTTGAATGCCGATTTACTTTTTCTCGTTTCCGAGGCCGTAGCGCTTGTTGAAGCGGTCTACGCGTCCGCCGGTATCGACCAGCTTCTGCTTGCCGGTGAAGAACGGGTGGCACTTTGAGCAGATCTCGACTTTGATATCCTTTTTGGTCGAGCGGGTCTTAATGACATTTCCGCAGGCGCAGGTTATCGTGGTCTCCTCATACTTGGGGTGGATTCCTTCCTTAGCCAATTTCAAAACTCCTTTCCGAATCGGTTATTTATACCAATAGCAGCCCATCGTTCCGATCCGGACAGTAGTGCTATCAGATTTTCGTTATGCCGAAAATTCGGCGAGAACAAGTATAACACAATCGCGAAAAAATTGCAAGTGTTTTTTGAGATTTTCGGCCCGTTCCCGAAAATTTCTCATTATTTTTCAATGCTCACTCGATATTTATATTGAAATAGCTGAGGTCTACGCCCTGAAGATCGCTTCTTTCAAGAGCAGTGAACACCAAATAGCAGGCGTCGGGCGGCTCGCCGTCTTCGGGCTGGTTTGCGTCTATGGTAATATAAATTTCAAGGTTGTTCACAAAAAGCTCGGTGACCTCGGGCTTTTCAAGCCCCGAGACGGGGATTATCGTCGCCAAAATGATGTATCGCTGGCAGATCTCCCAGTTATAAAGCGTGCCGATGTTGTCTCGGAACTCGGTGTCAAGGTCGAACGCCTCGCGATAGGTGTCATAGAAATAGACGAGCTCCTCATAGCCGTCGATGGCGTCAACCGTCACCGAGGGAGAATCGGTGAGCGCGTCGGTGCGATAAGTAAAGTGGTCTCCGCTGACGAATTCGGGATAATAAAGCCTGAAGCTGTCGGCGTCAAAAGCCGAGTTGTTTTCGGGGTCTATTATCTCGGAGATATTAACGTTGAGCTTTCGGTCGCCGATCCGGGAAAATTCACCCTTGGGAGCGGTGAAGATCAGATGATACTGCGTCTCGCTGAGGGGTGCGTTCTCCGAGATGTGGCGGGTGATGTTTACGGTTATCGAATCCTCAGAGATAACGATCGGCTCGGCGGTGTGGTTGACGTAAGAGCTCGGCTCGTTGATGACGACGACCATGACGTCGGTGTCTTCGAGAAATTCGTCGCTGAACGAGCCCATCGCGAGAACGAACTGGTTTCCGTACAAAAATTCCTGATAGGTGTCGGAGTAGTAGTCGGATATCTGCTGATGCGTTGTGAAAACGCGGTAATAGGGCAGCCCGAGGGTATCAAGCGGCGTGGAGCCTATGTGCATAGTGAGATAGCTTCGATATAGCTGACCGACGGCGACCTCTTTTTCTTCGTCGTCGGGAGTAACATTCGGCGCGGGCTGATCGGAGGAAATATCGGTCTCGGTAACTATCGGCGACGGCGCGATGTTTCCTCGGCACCCGCAAAGAAAGGCAATTACCGCCGCAAGCAGCACCGCAGCGGCTTTTTTCATCGGTTGCAGTTTCACGGCTCGCAGCTCCTTTCTTTTCGGTATTATCTGTCGCCCTGAAAAATATATGTGCCCGCGCAAATACAAAATAATTATAGCACATTGTTTATGAATTTGCAAGAGATGATAAGATGCGTCCTGAGCGGACGCATCAAGAATGCAGAGGTCAGAGGGCAGATAGGCGGAATTTCAAGGAGTCGCCTTCGGCGACGGATAAAAATGCAGGGGATAATGAGAGGGGTAAGGGATAAGTCGAGGGGACGGGCGGCGTTCGGAGGGGAAAAAGGTATCCATATTTTCCTCTGCCGGAAAATATGGATGCTATTGTTTATCACCCCACCCCCGGCGCACGGACTGCGGAGAGGCCTGTTTTTATGAAGCCCCCGCCCCTCGAGGGGCGGGGGCGTTCGCTTTGTTACCTTTTAGACAAACGTACTGTGGGGGTGGGGTGACTAAAAATAGCATGAAATCATTACCTCGTGAGAGGGAATGATTGAATACCTTTTATCCGCTCGCCCGCCAAAGTCTCCCACAATTCCATGCTCGTTATTCCTCAAAACCTATAAACATCAAAACCTCCCCGCCCTGTTCGGACGGGGAGGCACAAATTTCTCCTCAGAACCCGAGCTTTGCCTTGAAGTCTGCCGCGATCTTCTCGCTCAGCTTAACGGCTTCGTCGTGGGTCGGGGCGATGGTGGTGTAATACGCCTTGACCTTCGGCTCGGTGCCGGACGGGCGGATTATGACCGAGGCGCCGTTTTCAAGTCTGAACTGGATAACGTCGGACTTGGGAAGGTCGATCGGGGTCTCCTTGCCGGTCAGAAGGTCTTTATCGACGCGCTTCTGATAGTCCGCAAGCCCGACGACCTTATATCCGGCGATCTCGGAATAAGGCGCGCTGTGAAGATCCGACATCAGCTTAGCCATTTCGGCCATGCCGGCAGCGCCCTCGCAGACGAAGTTTGCGATACCGTGATAATAGTTGCCGTATTTTTTATACATCGCTTCTCTTGCTTCAAGAAGCGAAATGCCCTTTGAGCGGTAGAACGCGGCCATCTCGCAAATGAGCATAGAACCGACGACGGCGTCCTTGTCTCTGACATATGAGCCGGCAAGATATCCGTAGCTTTCCTCGAAGCCGAATATGTAGCGGTCGGCTTCTCCGGCGGCTTCAAGATAGCCTATCTGCTCGCCGATGAATTTGAAGCCTGTCAGAACGTTTCTGAGCTCGACGCCGTATTCTTTCGCGATGGCCGAGGCGATATCGGTCGAGACGATAGATTTCACCGCGACGGGGTTTTTGGGCATCGTGCCGAGGGCTATGCGCTCCTTGCAGATATATTCGAGAAGCAGCGCTCCGACTTCGTTTCCGGTGAAGAGAACAAAGTCGCCCTTGCCGTCAGGCACCGCGATTCCGACGCGGTCGCAGTCGGGGTCGGTGGCAAGAAGAAGATCGGGCTGAACGGTTTTGCACAGCTTAAGCCCGCAGGCGAGAGCCTCTTTTATCTCGGGGTTCGGGAAGGGGCAGGTCGGGAAGTTTCCGTCGGGGTTCTCCTGCTCGGGAACGACGGTAACGTCGGTTATGCCGACCTTTTTGAGGATAGCGCGCACCGGCTTGTTTCCGGTTCCGTTAAGCGGAGTGTAAACGACCTTGAGCCCTGCGGTGCCGGTCAGCTCGGGGTGGACCTGCTGCTTTGCAACTTCGTCCAAATAGCTGTCGATGACGTCCTGACCGATATATTCGATCATTTTGCTCGAAAGCCCCTCGTCGAATCCCACCAGCTTTGCGCCGCCGAACATCGGGACCTTTCCGATTGCCGCCAAAACGATATCCGCGGCTTCAATGGTCATCTGGCAGCCGTCGGCGCCGTATGCCTTATAGCCGTTATATTTCGAGGGGTTGTGCGAAGCGGTGCAGACGATACCCGCCTTGCAGCCGAGCTTTCTTACGGCCCATGAAAGCATCGGGGTCGGCATAAGCTCGGGATAGATATAAGCCTTGATACCGTTTCCGGCGAGAACGCGAGCGGCTTCTCGGGCAAAAACATCGGACTTTATGCGGCTGTCATAAGCTATCGCGACGGCCTTGTCCTCACCCTTGAAAGCGCCGTTGACATAGTCCGCAAGGCCCTGAGTTGCGCGGCGGATAGTATAGATGTTCAGGCGGTAAGTCCCTGCGCCGATCACCCCGCGAAGACCTCCGGTGCCGAATTCAAGGTCGCGGTAGAAGCGGTCTTTGATGGCTTCCTCGTCGCCCTCAATCGATTTAAGCTCGGCCTGAAGGTCGGGGTCCTCGGTGGCGTTTTCAAGCCACAGCCTGTAAAGTTCAAGTTCTCTCATACTTTATAACTCCTTTCAGGGAAAAATATCGTAAAATAATTATACAACATTTCTCGGCGGATTTCAATAGCCGAAGCCGATTTTTTGAAAGAATTGCCCGATTTGCTTGACCGGTTTAACAAGATGTGCTAAAATAGCAGTATATTTCAGGGAGGCGGCGTTTATGGTTACTCTCAAAGAGGTCGATATCTATAATTTCAACGATATCGTGAATCTTCAACGAGAAAGCGTTCAATATGTCGGCTCGCCGGAATATGTCCTCGCGCAGGCGTATATCTATCGAAGCGACAGCGCGGCTTTCGGTATTTACAGCGGCGATATTCCGGTCGGGCTCGTTATAATCCGCGACCGCCCCGAAAAGGGCTATCCCTATTCCTTTACCGAGCTTTTTATCGCCGACGGTTTTCAGCGAAAGGGCCTCGGCCTTGAGGCGGTAGAAGCGATAATGCAAAAATTCCGCGCCGACGGTCTTCGCGATTCGGTCGAGATCCAGGTCAACGAGACGAACGTTTTTGCGCTGAAGATATATCGAAAATGCGGCTTCAGGGAGATCAGGCGCGCGGATCGGAATCCCGATTTTATTGTGATGAGAGCTGAGCTTTAAGGAGGGCGGCGTTATGTTTTGCAAGGTCAACGGAATGGGTCTTAACGGGCTCAACGCCTATCCGGTCGATGTTGAGATCGAGATAAGCCGGGGGATCGAGCGCTTTGACATCGTAGGTCTCGCCGACGCCGCGGTAAAGGAATCGCGCGAGAGGATCAAGTCGGCGTTCAGGTCCTCAAAAATTCGCTTTCCGAGCGCCTCGGTGATAATAAATCTCGCCCCGGCCGACGTTAAAAAGAGCGGCTCGTTCAACGATCTTCCGATAGCGGCGGCGGTCATGCAGGCGGCGGGAGAGATTCCGCCAGCGCCCGACGACTGCGCTTTTATCGGCGAGCTTTCCCTCGGGGGAGAGGTCAGGGGCGTGAACGGCGTTCTCCCGATGACGATAACTGCGAAAAATCACGGCATAAAAACGCTTTTCGTTCCGAAAGAAAACGCCTATGAGGCTTCGGTCGTCAGCGGAATAGACGTTTTCGGCATAGACACCCTCGACCGGCTGAGGCAGTTTCTAAACGGCGCCGTAAGGCTTGAAAAAATGCCGCCGTATGTTCCGAAAGCCGCACCGGCCTCGGACGGACTTGATTTTGCCGACGTGCGCGGCCAGCCCTTTGCGAAAAAAGCGCTCGAGGTCGCGGCCTGCGGGGGTCACAACGTCATCATGATAGGCTCGCCCGGCTCGGGCAAAAGTATGCTCGCAAAGAGGATACCCTCGATACTCCCCGCGATGACCTTTGAAGAATCCATCGAGACGACTAATATCTATTCGATAGCGGGAATGGTCAACAAGGACGCCCCGCTGATAACCTCGCGGCCTTTCCGCTCGCCGCACCACACCGTTTCGACGGCGGGCCTTACAGGCGGAGGCGGAATTCCACGCCCGGGCGAGATATCTCTTGCTCACAACGGACTTTTGTTTTTAGACGAGCTCGCCGAGTTTCCGCGCCTCACCCTTGAGGTCTTGCGCCAGCCGATCGAGGACAAAAAGGTGTCGATAAGCCGGGCCTCCGGCACGGTCACATATCCCTGCTCGGTGATGCTTGTAGCCGCGATGAACCCCTGCCCCTGCGGCTATTACGGCCACCCGACGAAAAAGTGCGTCTGCTCGAAAAAGCAGGTCTCGCAGTATCTTTCAAAGATATCCGGGCCGCTTCTTGACCGCTTCGACCTTCACATCGAAATTGCGCCGGTCGAATATCAAAGCCTCGCTTCTCAGAAAAAAGAGGAGCCGAGCTCGATGATACGCGAGCGCGTTCAGCGGGCGAGAGAGATTCAGAACGAGCGCTATCGCGGCACCGGAATAAACTGCAACGCCGCGCTGACCCCCGATATTTTGCGCGAGGTCTGCGTTATGACCGACGGCGCGAGAGAGCTTTTGGGCGAGGTCTTTGACCGCCTCGGGCTTTCCGCGAGGGCTTACGACAAAATATTAAAAGTTGCGCGCACCGTCGCCGACATGGCGGGAAGCCGCGAAATAGACAGGGCGCACATCTCTCAGGCGGTAAGATATCGCACGCTTGACAGAAAATTCTGGGTCAACGAATGACTTTTAAGGAGGATAATTATGACATCGAAAAAGATATCTCAAATTTTTAAGGACACCGCTTATTCGCGGACCGGCGGCAGCAAGGAAGAGCTCAGATGCGCGGAATATCTCGTTTCAAAGTGCGCCGAGCTCGGTCTTTCGGCTTCGATATGGAGCTTTCCGGTCGATATGGCGAATTTAAAGCGCGCCGAGCTTTATGTTGACGGCAAAAAAATCGAGTGCAAGGGATATTATCTCTGCGGGTCGGGAGAGGTCGAAGCTGAGCTTTTGTATCTTCCCGATACCGATAAATTCTCGCTTTCACGCTGCAAGGGAAAAATAGTCATGGTTGACGGCCACCTCGGCTATTGGACCTATCAGGATATTTTGGAAAACGGAGCCGTCGGCTTCATCACCTATGACGGCAACGCGAACTACTCGGATTCAGACATCGACCAGCGCGAGCTTCGCAGCTATTTTTCCAACGGCCGAAAGATACTCGGCGTGAACATCAACGCAAAAAGCGCGATAGCGATTGTTAAATCGGGCGCCAAGACCGCGAAAATAATTGTCGAGCAGGAGGAATTCGAGGGCGAGTCGCGAAACGTCATAGCCGACATGAAGGGCGAGACCGACGAAACGATAGTTTTCACCGCGCACTATGATTCCACCTCGCTTTCCGAGGGGGCATACGACAATATGTCGGGAAGCGTCGGGCTTTTGGGCATAGCCGAGTATTTCTCAAAGCGCCCTCACCGTTACAGCCTAAGGTTTATCTGGTGCGGCTCGGAAGAACGCGGGCTTTTGGGCTCGAAGGCTTACGTCGCCTCGCTTTCGGAGGAGGAGCTTAAAAAGACGGTCCTTAACGTCAACCTCGACATGATAGGCTCGATAATGGGAAAATTCATAGCCTGCTGCTCGAGCGAGGACAAGCTGGTTCACTATATCGAATATTTCGCCCAGCAGCGGGGCTTCGGAATTTCCTGCCGTCAGGACGTTTATTCCTCCGATTCTACTCCGTTCGCCGACAAGGGCGTGCCCAGCCTCAGCTTTGCGCGGCTTGCCCCGAGCAACACCGCGACGATACACAATTCATACGACACCGCGAAGGTAATGAGCCCCGCTCAGACCGCGAGGGACATTGAATTTATCTGCGCCTTTTCCGATTCGATGGCGAACGCGGCGCGGCTTCCCGTTTCCTCCGAGATCCCCGAAAACGTCAAGAAAAAGCTCGACTATTATCTTCTTCGCGAGCGCGAGAAAAAGTGAGCGCAGTTTAATATTCCGAATCCGGAGAGTTTTCTCCGGATTTTTGGTATAAAATATTTTTTGAACGTTTGCGATAAAATCGGGCTTTTGCGCGTTTACTTTGTGAAAGGGGGAGATGAATTGACTGCAAACGGTGCGATCGACCGGCTTATTTTAAACGTAGCGGACGGCGATATGAGCGCTCTCGCCGAGCTTTACGGATATATAAGCGCGCCGGTCTTTTCATACGCCCTTTCGGTTTTGAAGAACCGCGCCGACGCCGAGGACGTTCTGCACGACGTTCTGGTCGGCATAATCAGGCACGCAAAAAGCTATGAAAGCCGCGGAAAACCGATAGCGTGGGTAATAACCATGGCTCGAAACCTTTGCATGAGCAGACTGCGCGAAAGGTCTCGGTTTTCTGACGCTCCCGCCGAGGAGGTCTATCTTCCCGACAACGTTTCGCCCGAAGACAGGGCGACGCTGAGGGCCTGCATGGAAAAACTCAAGGACGACGAGCGATCAATTGTGGTCATGCACGCGGCTGCGGGGCTTAAACACCGCGAAATAGCGCAGATTCTCGGTTTGCCGCTTTCGACGGTTCTTTCAAAATACAACCGTTCAATCAAAAAATTGCGGGAAACACTTAACGATAAGGAATACGGTGATTGATTTGGCAAGAAGTGTTATTGAGCGCAGAATATACAGCGCATTTACAAAATCCGTTCCCGATGTTTTGGATTCCGTCATCGAAAGGTCTCCCGAACAGAAAGGACAGGCGATCATCATGGCAGAAAAAACAAAACGCATTCGCCCGATTAAAACGGTCGCGATAGCGGCGGCAGCGGCGGTAATTCTTATGCTCGGAACATTCGCAGCCGCGGCGTTCACGGGGCTCGTCGGCGAGGAGGAAGCCTATAACGCGGCGAGGGCTTACGCAATCAGAGAGGCGCAAAAAAGCGGCGGCATAGACGCGTTCACGCTGTTTGACAAGCAGCTCGAATACGACAAAAGCGTCGAATACGACGAAAACAGCGGCATAGAGCTTTCGCTGTCGGGACTCAAAGCGGTTTATAACGTTTACTTCAAGATCGGCGGGTACTCCTATAAAATAACGGTAGACGCAAAGAGCGGCGTAGTCATCAACGGCAGCGCCTCGACCGACCCCGACTGGCAGAAGCACCTTGACGAGGTGGGCTTCAACGGCCCTGCCGACGGCAACTGGCAGCCGAAAGACGGTCTCGACTGCCTTATGATAGCCGAGGATTACCTCGGGCTGGGTCGCTGCGACGATAAGTCGCTGAACGCTTCGAGCGAGCCGAATTTTGACACTCAGCCTTATAGCTGCGACGTTAAAATTCTGCACGGCGGGTATAAATATACCGTCAACGTTGACGGCGAGACCGGCGCGATAAACGCAGTCTTGGCCGAGGAGAGCGACGACTTTGACCCCGAGACTGCTCACAAGCACGAACACGACCCGAACGACCCCTATATCGGAATGTTTGAGGCGAAGGTCATCGCGATGAACCATCTCGGGATCACAAGCGACGACGGATATTCAGTCTATCTCACTTATGACAAGTACGGCAGAACCGTCACCGGCGGCGACGGCGAGGAGATAGTCGTCAAAAATCCTTACGGCACGGACGTTTACTATGTTTATGCGCAGATACCGAACCAAAGCGTCAGAAGCGAGGTAGTCGTTGACGCCAAGACCGGCGAGATACTCGGAAAAGACGTTCAGACCGACGACCCGACTGCGCTTCCGAATCAGGAGGTCTCGACCGAGGCGCCCGAGGGAATGATAAGCGAGGCCGAGGCAAAGGCGATAGCGCTTTCGGACGGCGGCTTTGACGAGCAGCACGTTCACGGCTTTGCAATAGAGCTTTCGGACGGCGAATACAGCATGATGTTCGAGGCTTCAAACGAAAACGGAATCTATGCTTGCAGATATTCTGTGAACGCCGAGACCGGAGAGATAACCGACAAAAAGGTAGATCCGATCTGAAAAATTTTTCAGGGCAAGAGCCCGCAGCCCCCGAACCTTTCGGGGGCTTTTTTATGTGTTAAATGGGTGAAATAATAATTAAATTTTCGGCGAGGGCGGCTAAAGTATTGACTTTTTGTGCGATAAGGTTATAATAAAATCGAATCTGTTTAGGAGGTCTTTTCAATGAAACTGTTATCGTTTATCTGTGCTTTTGCCCTTGCATTGACAGTGCTGACCGGCTGCTCGGGAAAGACCGACGCTCCTGCCAGAGCTTCAGAGCAGGAATACATCGGGATCGATTCCGCAAAGGTCATCGCGCTTGAAAAAGCGGGGCTGAACGAATCCGATATATCGGGGCTTGAAATCGAGCTTGACCGCGAACGAACCTATGCCGCATATGAGATCAGCTTTGTTTCGGGCGGCTTTGAATATGAATATGACGTGGACGCCGTTTCTGGCGAGATAGTCAGAACCTATCGCGAGGTCGATGACGACTCTAAGCTGCCGACCCCGACCCTTTCCGACGAAACTCCGTCGGCTCACCACGATGAAACTTCTGCCGAGCACCATGAGGAAGAGGAGCACCACGAGGAAACCTCAGCTTCTCACCACGAAGAAGAGGAGCACCACGAGGAAACCTCAGCTTCTCACCATGAGGAAGAGGAGCACCACGACGAGCACCACGAAGCCGTCACCACTGCTCCTGCCGCCGAAAACACCGCGCCTGCGGCGACCGAATCGGCTTATATCGGAGCCGAGAGCGCAAAGAATATCGCGCTCGAGCACGCGTCTCTTTCGGCGAGCGAGGTCTATGGCCTCGAGGCAGAGCTTGACCGCGAGCGCGGAGTGGTCGTATACGACGTCAGCTTCGACGCGGACGGCTTTGACTATGACTATGAGATCGACGCCGTTTCGGGCGAGATTTTGAGGGCAGACAAGGAGCGCGACGACGATTACCGCCCCGCCTCAACGACCGCTTCGACCGACTATATCGGCTCGGAGAGGGCCGAGAAGATCGCCCTTGACCATGCCGGATATACCGCCGACGAGGTATATTCCTTAAAATCCGAGCTTGACCGCGAGGGCGGCGTCGTGATCTATGACGTCAGCTTTGAGGTCGAGGGCTACGACTATGACTACGACATCAACGCGAGCAGCGGGCAGATAATAAGAAACGAAAAGGAGCCCGACAACGACGCTCCGAAAACCAAGCGCACCGACGATAAAAACAATTACATCACCGCTGACAAGGCCAAGGAGATAGCCCTCAAGCACGCGGGTCTTAACGCAAGCGACGTTTGGCAGCTTGAGGCCGAGTTTGACTTCGAGCACGGCGCGGCAATATACGACGTCAGCTTCGAGCAGGGCGGATATGAATACGATTACGATATCGACGCCGTTTCGGGCGAGATTGTGAGGTCTGATAAAGAGCGCGATTAAATATTTAAATACAAGGAGTGGTAGGTTTAGATGAAAATTAAAAATTTGGCTTTTCTTTGCGCAGCAGCGGCGCTTTTATGCTCATGCGCAAAAAGCGGCGGCGCGCCCGTTGTCTCTGAGGCGGCTTCGAGCGCCGTTTCCGAGGCCGAGACCGCGACACGTTCCGAGCCGCTCGGCTATGGCGAGATCTTTGACAGCGCGCTCAGCGCCTATTTCTCGTCGCCGAAAACCGGCTGGAGCGAAAGCGAGCTCAACAGAGGCCGGCTCAACTATGTCTCGGAGCTTGACGGCGAGGTCTATAAGTTCAGCTTCGAGGACCCTGTCGGCGAGCTCAGCCTTTTGGTGGACGCTTACAGCGGCGAGGTCAGCGGCGAGAGCTTCAGCGCCGTGCCCGAAAAAGATTACACGCCTCTTGACGGCGATTCGGCGGAAGAAACCGTAACAGCCTCCGCGCTCGGCTATTTCGGGCTTGAAACCGAGGACGCCGAAAACCTCTTGGTCGAATATGACAAAGAGGCGGAGCCCGAAAACAGGTGGTATTTCGTCCGATTCAGTTCGGGCGGCGTGGATTATGAGTGCCGGATAGATTCGGAGGGAGAGTTTTATACCTCCGACGTTGACATCGGCGCCCGAGGCTCGATAAGCCTTGCGCTCAGCGACTTTATGACGCATATCGACAGCCTCCCCGCCCGCGAGGACATCGCGAATCTTATACTCTCGGACGAATGTTATGACATGATGTCGGGCAGAAGCGATGAAAACGGCGAAGTGACCTATTCCGTCAGCTTCAAGGTCGGAGGGTACGGCGCGGATTATCTGATATCCCGCTCGGGCGAAACGCTGAATTATTCGGTCGGGCCGGTCGAGGGCTGGGATAATGCCGTTGCCGGGGCGTTTTACTCGGCCGAAAACCGAATCGGCGAGCACAAAGCGCTTGAGATCGCGATTAACGACGCCGAATTCAGGGTGTCGGACCTCAGATACACCGACGTTTTGTATAACGACAACTACGGCTACGGGTTTTACACCGTCAGCTTCGGCGACGGCGAAAAGGTCTATACCTATGAGATCGACGCCTATACCGGAAAGATCATAAGCCCGCAAAAATAAAGCCCGCGTTTCGGGCAAAAGAACGTTAAAAACGGCATGATTTCGGTCATGCCGCTTTTGCGATTTTAAAGAATATTCGGCGCACACATTGTTGCTGCTTTTTATTGACTTTTCCGAAGAAACGATTATAATAAAATAAGAAATTATCGGGAGGTCTTACCATGAGAAAGTTTTTCGCGATCTTAACTGCAATTTTGCTTCTGATAAGTCTTTTCGGCTGCGGAGCAAAGCCCTATGAGGCCGAGTACAGCCTTTCAAACCCCAACGCCGACGACAAGACCAAGGAGATATACGACTATATCTGCGACAATTTCGGCAAAACCATGCTTTCCTGTCAGATGGAATCGACATGGATGGGCTCGCCAGATTACGAGGTCGATTATGTTTTCGATACGACCGGAAAATACCCCGCTATGCGTGGGCTCGACTTTATGAACGGCGATTTTGACGGCGTGGTCGAGCGCGCAAAGGAGTGGGACAAAAAGGGCGGCCTTGTGACGATATGCTGGCACACAGGGGTCGGAAACAGCGGCTATAACGAGTCTAAAAGCGACCTGCCCGACTTCGATCGGCTTCTTACCGAGGGCACCGAGGAATACGAGAGCCTTATGCAGACATGGCAGCTTGCCGCCGACGCGCTTTCCGAGCTTCAGGACGCGGGAGTCACCGTTTTTTGGCGGCCTTTTCACGAGTTCGACGGACAGTGGTTCTGGTGGGGAAAAGGCGGCGCGGATAACTTTGTAAAGCTCTGGCGGCTCATGTATGACAAATTCACCAACGAATATAAGCTGAACAACCTCATCTGGGTCTTGGGCTATTCGGGAGACGTGAAGTCGGGGTGGTATCCGGGAGACGAGTATTGCGACGTCGTCGGCTCGGACACATATGACAACGGCTCGACCCATAAAAAAGCGTGGAACGCGCTCGAAAAGATAACCTCAAAGCCCCTTGCACTGCACGAATGCGGAATTTTGCCGAAGGTCTCGGATTTTGAGAACGACGGCGACGTTTGGAGCTGGTTCATGGTGTGGCACACCGATTATATAACCAACAATGATAAGGACAATCTCAGCGAGGTATATAACAGCCCGCTCGTCATAACTCTCGACGAGCTTCCGGATTTCTGAAAGGGGTTCGCATGAAACTTTCAAACAAAAACGCCTCCGCCGAGGCTGCGGGGCTTTATGATCTCATTCTTGAAAATTACGGCAAAAAAATCATCTCGGCGGTTCAGGAATGTCCCGGCAGGGGACATCACGAGCTTGAGATGAAATATCTCTATGAGAATTTGGAAAAGCTCCCCGCGATAAGAGGGCTCGATTTTATCCACGACGATTACGACGGCGTGGTGCGAAGGGCGATCGAGTGGCGCTTGCGCGGAGGCATCGTTACGATATGCTGGCACACCGGCGTCGAGGGCAACAGCTATCCCGCCTCAAAGGAGGAGACCCCCGATTTCGACCGCCTTTTTGAGAACGGCACCCGCGAGCGCGAGCTGCTTCTTTGGCGATGGGAAAGGGCGGCGAACGCGCTTTCGGCCTTGCGCGATGAAAAAATACCGGTCCTCTGGCGGCCTTTTCACGAGTTCGACGGACAGTGGTTCTGGTGGGGCAAAAGGGGCGGAGAAGCGTTCATAAAGCTCTGGCGCGAGATGTATGAGATCTTTACCGAAAAATACAAGCTGAACAATCTTGTCTGGGTCTTGGGCTATTCGGGCGCGGTGAAGCCGTGCTGGTACCCGGGAGACGAGTATTGCGACGTCGTCGGCTCGGACAATTATGACGGCACGACGAACTCGGCCGCATGGAAGCGCCTTGAAGAGCTCACCAAAAAACCGCTTGCGTTTCACGAGGTCGGGCAGCTCAGACCCATCGACGAATATTTTGCCGACGGCTGCGTTTGGAGCTGGTTCATGAACTGGCACACAAAATATCTCATCGAGGACAACCCGATCGGGCTTCTTTCAGACGTTTATAACGACCCTCGGGTGATCACCCTTGACGACATCAAGCGACGAAAGGGATTTTGAGGAAAAAAGCAGACTTTTTAAGGTCTGCTTTTTTGTGTAGAACGGAGCTTATAAAAAGCCGCCTGACGGATAAAACGGGATTTAGCGTTTTCTGCCAAAATATCGGCAGACCTTTTTCTTATATTGCAGATACTCATTTCCAAATGTGGAAAGCAGAAATTTCTCCTCAACATAGACGATTTGCAAATGATACATGATGATGGCAAAAGCGGTCAAAAAGCACAATATCCAGTTAAAAAACATCAATAACATACCAATATCAAAAAGGTCAAATCCCAAAAAAGCGGGATTTCGGCTGAATTGAAAAATACCGTTTGTTACAAGCTCCGTTTTATCGGTTTTGGAAACTCCTGCCCGCCAGCTATCGCGCATAGTATGTACTGCGGCAATGAATATGATTGTTCCCACGGCGCTCATCGCCGCACCAATAATTCTGATGGCGGTAGGACTGCTACTTGCGTCGCTGAAAATACTGAAAATTTCCGCCGCAGCAACAAGGATAGCGGCAATCTTCATTGTTACTTCCACGTATTTTTCAAAGCCGACTTTGCCCTTGCCAAGTTGGTCAGTCCGGATGCCCTGCGCTTTTTGCTGAAGCATTTTTGAAAAATAGCAACCGTAGAAAATAACTAAGATTGCTATGGAAATAATTTTGAATACCATTGATTTTCACCTTATAATTCAGCTTTACCGCGCTTTCCGTCCTCGCCAAACCGTGCTCATACCCCGCGGGGTCACAGTATCTCCACCTCGGCGGTTTTCATTATCTCGATTTTCGAGACGGCGGCGCGGACCTCGGCGACAAGCCTTTCGACCTGTTCGGGGCATCGCCCGGTGTAAAGCGTCGGCTCTAAAACGGCTTGCATTTCCGCCTCGGTCATTGAAAATTCCTCGTGCGAGGCGAGCCTTGCAAGCAGGTCGCAGCTTTCGCCCTCTTTCATTTTTGCGGTCGCCTCCATCGAGCAGACCCTTATTATCTCGTGCAGCTTCTGCCGGTCGCCCCCGCGCTTGACGGCTTCCATCATAAGGTTTTCGGTCGCGATGAACGGCAGATATTCTCTGACCGCCCGCTCGACCATTTTTTCGTTGACGTGCATTCCGTCGGTAACGTTCTGCGCAAGCCTTAAAATCGAGTCGGCGCAAAGATATCCCTCGGGCAGAGAAATTCTTCTGTTAGCCGAATCGTCAAGGGTGCGCTCGAGCCACTGGGTCGAGGCGGTCATCGGGGCGTTCAGGGCGTCGGCCATCAAATATCTTGAAAGCGAGCAGATCCGCTCGCACCTCATCGGGTTGCGTTTATACGCCATCGCCGACGAGCCGATCTGATTTTTCTCAAACGGCTCCTCGACCTGTCTGTCGTGCTGCAAAAGCCTCAAGTCGTTCGCCATGCGATAGCAGCTTTGCGCTATCGAGGAGAGAACGTTAAGAATTCGCGAATCGAATTTTCGCGGATAGGTCTGCCCCGAGACGGTGAAGCACTTTTCAAAGCCGAATTCCGAGGCGATCATTTTGTTCATCTCGTCGATTTTTTCGCCGTCGCCCTCAAAGAGGTCCATAAAGCTGGCCTCGGTGCCGGTCGTGCCGCGGCAGCCGAGGAATTTGAAGCTGTCGATGACAAAATCGAGCTCCTCAAGGTCGGAGAGGAAGTCCTGCGCCCAAAGCGAAGCGCGTTTTCCGACGGTAACGAGCTGCGCGGGCTGATAGTGAGTATATCCGAGCGTCGGCATCGCCTTATATTTTTCGGCAAAATCAGCGAGGTTTTTAAGCACTTTTGCGACCTCTCCGCGAAGATATTTAAGCCCGTCGCGATAGATAATGAGGTCGGCGTTGTCGGTCACATAGCAGCTCGTTGCGCCGAGGTGGATTATCCCCGCCGCCGAGGGCGCTGCCTTGCCGTAGGTATAGATATGCGCCATAACGTCGTGGCGCACCTCTTTTTCGCGGAGGCGTTCGGTCTCATAGTCGATGTCGGTTATGTGCGTCTCAAGCTCTTTGACCTGCTCCTCGGTTATCGGCAGACCGAGCTTGTGCTCGGCCCTTGCGAGCGCTACCCAAAGGCGGCGCCATGTTTCGATCCTTTTGTCCATGGAAAACAGGTTGAGCATATAGGGCGAGGCGTAGCGCGATGAAAGAGGGGATTCGTAGATGTTGGTTGACATATTATTCTTCCTTTCAGACGGTGCGCGGCGTTCGGGGCGAAGCCCTTAAAACCCGCTTTGCGGGTTTTACCGCGGCTTTGCCGCGGCTGCCGTCGGGCGCAGCCCGACGGCAGGGGCTTCGCCCCGACGCCTTGATCGCAGCCGCAGTCTTTTATCTGATTATAATGCTTTCGCGCTCGGGGCCGACCGAAACATAGCCGATGCGGCAGCCGATCTCGCGCTCGACGTATTCGACATAATCTCTCGCCTCTTTGGGAAGCTCCTCCCATTTTCTGCAAGAGGAGATGTCGCACTTCCAGCCGGGCATGGTCTTTATGATGGGCTTAGCGTCCGAAAGAACGGCGGGGAACGGGAAGCGGTCGGTTACTTCTCCGAAAAGCTCATATTTTTCGCAGATGGGTATCTCGTCCATATAGCTGAGAACATCGAGCTTTGTCAGGGCGATGTTCGTCGCCCCTTGGGTCTCGACTCCGTATCTTGTCGCAACGATGTCGATAGGCCCCACGCGGCGGGGTCTGCCGGTTTTTGCACCGTATTCCGCGCCCGCCTCTCGGAGCTTTTCGGCCTGCTCGCCGAACCATTCGCAGGTAAACGGGCCCTCGCCGACGCAGGAGGAATATGCCTTCACAACGCCGATAACGCTGTCGATCTTAACGCCCGGAAGCCCCGAGCCGACCGGCGCAAAGGCTGCTATCGTGTTTGACGAGGTGGTATAAGGCACAATACCGTAGTCGAGGTCGCGAAGCGCCCCGAGCTGCGCCTCAAAGAGAATGCTTTTTCCCTCGGCAACGGATTTTTTGAGATATTCTCCGGTATCGCGTACAAACGGCCTTATTTTTTCGCCGTAATCCGCCACCCAGTCCTCGAGCTGCGCCATGGTATAACCCTCGGCGCCGTAGACGTTTTTGAGGGTGAGGTTTTTCCATTCCAAAAGGTCGAGAAGGTGCGCCCGAAGATGCTCGGGATAGTTAAGTTCTCCCGCCAAAACAGTTTTTTTAGAATATTTATCGGAGTAAAAAGGCGCTATGCCCTGCCTCGTCGAGCCGTATTTTTTATCAGCAAGGCGGGCTTCTTCAAGTCCGTCAAGCTCGCGGTGCCAAGGCAAAAGCAGCGAAGCCCTGTCGCTTACGGCAAGGTTTTCGGGCGAGATCTCTACCCCGCGCGTGCGAACGTCTTCGATCTCTTTCCAGAGGTTTTCGCAGTCAAGCGCGACGCCGTTTCCCAAAACGTTCATGACGCCCTTTGTGAAGATGCCCGACGGCAAAAGGTGCAGCGCAAATTTGCCGTATTCGTTTATAATGGTGTGACCGGCGTTTCCGCCGCCCTGATATCTCACCACGATATCGTGTCCGCGGGTAAGAAGGTCAACCATGCGTCCCTTGCCCTCGTCGCCCCAGTTTATTCCGACTATTGCAGTGTTTGCCATTTAAATCTTTCCTTTCATGATTTGCTGTCGTGATTGCCCGACACATACGCATATATCATAGCAGATTTTTCACCGGGATTCAATATATAAAGTGAATTTTTATAAAATTTTTCAAAAAAGTTTTATGGAGGGGAGAGTGCGGAGAAAAGAGGGGCGGATTTTCGATGCTGTGGCATATGAGCAATAATAGGCTGACGGCGTATGGAGTTTATCCATACGTTTGCAGGAGCGATACGGACTGCGGCAAAGATAGGGGGGTAAAGCTACAAGCGTTGAGGCTGCGCTTGCGCCGGCGGCGGCTGAGCGAGGTAAAAGGTATTCAATCGCTCCCTCTTGCGAGGGAGTGATTTCATGCTATTTTAAGTCACCCCACCCCCGTCATACTGCCTGCGGGCAGGAAAGATATCGAAGCCCCCGCCCCTTGTAGGGGCGGGGGCTCTCTAACTTAGCCGTTCCGCAGGTAGTATAGCGGGGGTGGGGTGCTAAACGATAGTATTCATCTTCCTCATGGGAAGATGAATACCTTTTACCCCCCTCGCCTGCCTATGTCGCCAACAGTTCACCGGCTCGGAACATTTTCACTCAATTTGTGCCAACCCGCACGCAGTGTGCGGCGAAGCGCTGCGCTCACCCTCACCCTCCTGCGAAATCCAGCCTGTGCCTCACCAGCCTGTCGCCGTCATATTCGAGCTTCAGCAGGAAAAACCGCTTCTCCTTATTCAAAAGCTCAAGAAAGATCTTATCGCCCTCCCAAATCGGCAGCGAGAGAACCATATCTTTCGGCACCCATTCAAGCTCGCCCTCGCTGCAATCGCCGCTGAGGCTGCCCGAAAATTTCTCGCAGGTGAAAAGGTGCATCTGTTCGGTCAGGGCTTTCTCGCCTTCGGAGAAGCAAAAGGTCACAAGCCCGCGATATTTCGGCTCATCGAGCGCAAGGCCGGTTTCCTCAAAGGTCTCGCGGATAACGCAGTCAAGCGGAGATTCGCCCTCTTCCATCTTTCCGCCGACGCCTATCCACTTGTCGCGGTTGAGGTCGTTCTCTTTTTTAATGCGGTGAAGCATGAGGTACTTCCCGTCTTTTTCGATATAGCAAAGCGTTGAATTCAGCATAAGCGCTCCCGAGTTATGACGCCTCCGCCCAAAACCTCGTCGCCGTCGTATAAAACTGCGGACTGTCCCGGAGTTATCGCGCGCTGAGGCTCGTCGAAGTTTATTTTAACGCGTCCGTCCGAGAGAACCTCGGCTTCGGCGGGCTGTTCTTGGTGACGGTATCTTATTTTTGCCGAGCAGCGGAGCTTTCCCGAGGGCGCTTCTCCCGAGATCCAGTTGAAATCCTCGGCGACAAGGCTTTTTGAAAATAGATTTTCCTCGGTGCCGAGGGTGACGGTGTTGCTTTCGGGGTCTACCGAGACGACGAACATTCTGTCCGGATAGTTTCCGCCGAGCCCCTTGTGCTGCCCGACCGTATAGCGGATTATGCCCTTGTGGCGGCCGATGATTTTTCCGCTCGTGTCTATAAAATCTCCCTCGGGCGAGGGTTTTGCACAAAGCCTCTCGACCGCTTCGGCATATTTTCCGTCCGGCACAAAGCATATGTCCTGAGAATCGCGCTTTGCCGAATTTATAAATCCGTTTTCCTGAGCGATCCTTCTCACCTCGGTTTTGCAAAGCTCTCCGAGAGGAAACAGCGTCGCCGCAAGCTGGCGCTGAGTGAGCCGATATAAAACATAGCTCTGGTCTTTTTTGAGATCGAGCGCCTTTTTCAAAACGAATCTGCCGCTTCGCTCCTCGATCCTTGCATAGTGACCGGTGACTATCTTTTGGCAGTCGAGCTGTTCTGCTCGACCAAGCAGCTTTTCAAACTTCATGCTGCTGTTGCACTCGATGCAGGGGTTGGGCGTTCGCCCGCCGAGATAGTCGGAAACAAAGCGGTTTATGACCTTCTCGCGAAAATCCTCGCAGAAATTAAAAACGTAAAAAGGCATTCCGAGCGAAAATGCCACGCTTTTGGCGTCGAAAGCGTCGTCGGCCGAGCAACAGCCGCTCTCGGCTCCGTCCGGCGGGTCGTACAGCTTCATCATGCATCCGACGCACTCGTATCCCATATCCTTAGTCAGTTTTGCCGCGACCGAGCTGTCAACTCCGCCGCTCATCGCAATAAGCGCCCGCATATCACACGCCTCCTCATCAACCATTTTAATACCACATCTCCGCTGTGTCAAGCGGAAAAGGGGGGAGAGGTTGGGAGGGGGCGACGGGATTGAGGATTTATACCTGCGTTTGGCGGAAGACGGGCTGAGCGGGGAAAAGGTAGCCTTTCGGTTTGCGCTTTATCCCTATCTTTGCCGCCGGCCGAACCGAGCGACAAAAAGGTATTCGCAAAATCCCGCCGCGGGGCGGAATTTTAGCGAATGCTATCGTCTATCACCCCACCCCCGCTCGCTATGTTACAAAACGCTCCATGCGCACAAAAGCCCCGTAGGGGCGTTGTGCCACAGACGCGGGGTTTTGCCCAAGAGGACGAGCCGCCGATTCGGCATGGCGGCGAAGTTCGATTGGCAGCAAAACCAGCTTCTGTTGCCCTCGAGGGGAGGGGGCGTTCGCTATTCCTTTCCCCACCCCTCCCTCATCGCGCGGTAATACCACGCCGCAGAGCCGGTATAGATCGACCAGCCGCCCCTGCCGAGGCAGTTTTTGTTCGAGTAAACGTCTCCGCAGAGATAATAAGGCTCGGTCATATACTTCGCATATCCGCCGTTTTGCGAGCGCCTGATCGGGCTTATCGCCTCGAGAATTTTTCGCCCCTCGTCGAAAAGCCCGGCGCGCAGGCAGGCCATTGCAAGCCACACCGCCGCGTGAGTATACTGCCCGCCGTTCTCCCTTATCCCCTCGGGGTAGTCTTTGACGTATCCCGGGTCTGGGTCGGCCGAGTCCGAAAACGCCGGAGCGAACAGCTTGACTATCCCGCGCTTTTCGTCAAAAAGCGCCTCGCAGGCCGATTGCAGCGCCTTTTTTGAGAATCCGTCCTTTCCGAGGCCCGCGAACTCAGCAAACGACTGTGCAACCGAATCTATTTTGCACTCCTGATTTTTTTGGCTGCCCAGCTTTGCGCCGCCGTCAAAATATCCGCGCAGATAATAATTCTCGTCCCGGCCCGACGCTTCGACCGCTTCCGAAAGGGCTGCCGCGTATTCTTCAAGAGACCCCGCATAGGTCATGTCGCCGACACTTTCCGCGATTTTTGCAAATCTTTTCAGCACGATGATATAGAATTCGCTCAGCCAGACCGATTCGCCGAGACCCTCCTGTCCGACCCTGTTGAAGCCGTCGTTCCAGTCGCCCGAGCCGATGAGCATAAGTCCGTGCCTACCGGTTTTTCCGGCTTTAAGGTCCACCGCGCGGCGGCAGTGAAGATAAACGCTTTCCCTGAGCGCGGTCTTATAGACCTCGCCATAGCGCTCCTTTTCGTTTTCGTGGAGCTCAAGACCGTCGCAGTAAGCCGCTTCGAGCGAGAGTATCGAGCGGTCGCCGGTTATTTCAAGGTATTCGCTCAAAGCATAGGGCAGCCAGAGGGCGTCGTCCGAAATAAGCGTTCTTATGCCTTTTGTTTTGCAGCCGGGGAGGCTGTGCCACCAGTGCAAAACGTCGCCTTGGCGGAACTGCGCCATGCAGCAGCGAAGTATCTGCGTTTTAAGCACGCTCGGGTTTTCGGGGGCGATGCACGCCGCGTCCTGAAGCTGATCGCGGAAGCCGTAAGCGCCGGAGCACTGCCAGAACCCGGTTCTTGCATAAATCCTCGCATGAAGCGCCTGATATCTCAGCCAGCGGTTTGAAAGAATATCCGAAGCGGGGTCGCCGGTTTTTACGTCGCGTATAAGCTCCCTGCTGTCGGTTTGGGTCAAAAAGTATTTCGGCATGATCTTTGCCGCGCGTTTTGAAAGAGCATAGGTCATAAAGAAGTCGATTTTTTCTTTTTCCGAGCAGAAAACGCTCACCGCGCCGATAACGTCGGGCAAAGGCGCGATCTCGCCCTCCGTTTCTCCCGCCCAGAACGCCTCGCGGCTGCAAACCGTTTTGCAGGGCTTTGAAGCGCCGATGAACATAAATCCCGCGGCGTCCGAAGCCGGGGCGGCGAAAAGAATTCCGTTCTCGGCCCTTTCGGGAACGATAAGTCCGCACCTCGAGCGGTCGGGGCCCATGCACGGCTCGACGTAATAAATTATCTCGGCGGGGCTTTTTGATTCGATTTTTACGCTTATTTTTTTGCACATTCCCTTCGCCGAGACCTCGACGGCAATTTTCGCTTCAAACCCCTCTCCGCATGAGAAATACTCCGCCTTATACGGCGAAAAGACTGCCGCCGCGCCGTTTATAAGGTCAAATACCTTTCCGTTAATTTTGATCAGCAGCCGCTCGCCCGAATTGTCCTCGGCGGGGTCGTTGTCCCAAGGCGTAAGGCGGTTTTCCCGAGAGTTAAAAGCAAAGCTGAATCCGAGCGAGGCGTTTGAAAGAAGCGTTCCGAAGACCGGGTTTGAAAGAACATGGCACCACGGCAGGGGAGGCTTTTCGTTGATAACGTAGCCCTCGCCCGAAAATCCTCCGAGCGCTATGGGTATTTCGACCTTTTGCGCTTTCGGCGACGACGGCAGAATTTCCATTATCGGCTTCGCCTCGGTTTTTTGTTCTGTCGGAGCGATTTCGCCCGAGCAGAGATGGCAGGCCGCGGCGCGGCAAAGGTCCGAAAGCCCCTCTCTTGTTTTTGAGAGGTCGAGCGGCAGAATTCCTCCGCTCGAATAGACCGAGCTTTCAAGTCCCTCCGCCCTTGCCGCCGCGATTAGGTCCGAATAGTGTTCGCGCTCATATCTTCCGCCGTCGTCAAAGATGAAAACTATTTGCAGCTCGACCCCGCAAAGCCTCAGCAGCTTATACGCCCCGAGGTATGCCGACAGCTTCTGAGCGTCGTTTCTGCCGTTAAGCTCGACCGCTGCAAGCGGCAGGTCGGTCGATACCGAAAGCTCCCAAAGCGCGCGCAGAGGGAGGCGGTTTTTTTCTGCGGCTTTAATTCTCTGCGGGCTTTTTTTAAGGTCAAAGAGAATGTCCGCCAAAAGCGCCGAAGCGACCCTGCCCCTTGCGGTGTCAAGCCGGGGAAGCGTGCAAAATCTCGGCTTTTTTCTGCGAATAGCGCTTATTCGGTTGACAAGCTCCTCCTTTGAATCCGCGAGCGCCAAAAACATCGTAAGCTCGGTCTCGGCTTTCGGAGGAAGCTCCAAAAAAGTCCTTATAAAAACGCAGGGGTCGGGCTCGCAAACAAGGCTCGGCGATATCTCCTCAAACCGCTTTGAAAGCCCTTTAAGCCCCTCCTGAGACCTAAGCACATCGCCCCGGTCGAAGCTGACGGTCTCGCGCACGTCCTCAACAAATCCTATTCCGAGATAGATTTTTCGGTCCTCTCTCACCCTTGTGACAATGCAGACGTTCCACTCGGGGTCGCGCTCAAGCCTTAAAAACATCTTTGAAAAAGCTGGGTGCGCGCGTTCGGCGCGGTCGTCCTGAAGCGACGGCTCGATATAGCTTATCACCGATACCGAAAGCGGCGCCGACGTCTCGTTTTTAAGGGCGAATCTTCTTATCTCGCAGGGATAGTTTTCGTGCAGGCTGATCTTCATGCCCGACGACAGCTTTTCGGTGTTAAGATAAAACGCCGCGCCGTCGTCCGAAAATTCCGCGCTCATGCCGTCGCTTTTTCCGAGCAGGGGGCTGAAAGGCAGAGCCTCGCCGCCGTCGCTTAAAAAGCAGAAAACGCCTTTCGGCCTTGAAAGCAGGTCTCTTGTGCGAAGATACACGTTTTTCGAGCGATATATCGAGGCGCTCGCCCCGCTGTCGGTTATCATAAGCGTCAGCTCGCCGTTGCAAAGCAGCTTGATACGCGGCGCAAAAAGGTTGAATTCGCTGAATGATTCGGTCTCAGAGGCGTTTTCCGTCGGCTCCGAGAGCTTCGGGCGTCTCAGATCGTTTTCAAAAACCGCCGTGCCGAGGTGGAACCGCTCGTCCAAAAGCTCGAGCGCCCCGCAAACTCTCGGGTCTTTTGCAAAGCGCTTTTGCATGATACCCCCGCTCAGAACGTTGTCGCAGGAAAGAATGCTCATTCCGACGTGGTGCGCCATATAGCTTCTTACCGGCTCGGGCTTTTCCGAATCGGGCGGCGTAAAGTCGAGCGCCTCATAAAGCCCATAGCTGCCGCACATTCCGAATTCCGCGATCTTTCTTAAATTTTCAACGCCCTCTCCGCCCGAATATCCGAGCGAAATAAAGGTCGAATAAGGCGAAACGACATAGCTTTGCCCCAGCCCGCGCCCGATGCCGGTGTTCGGCACTCCGTGAGCCATATAGCGATAATTCAGCGCGCTGTCGAAGCTGTAATAGCCGCTTTCCGACACTCCGAACGGTCTGCCGAGGTCTTTGGCGTATTTTTTCTGCACCCAAAGCGCATATCTGAGGCTTTCGCCGAAAAGCGAGCCCTCGGGGCTTTTGAGGAATATCTCGGGCATGAAAAATTCAAACATGGTGCCGGAATACGAGGCCGCCCCGCCGAAGAACCCGCAGCGAAGCATAGCCCTCGAGAGCCTTTGCCAGTGACTTTTCGGCACCTGTCTTGAAGCTATCGCCCAAAACGAGGCAAGCCTCGCCTCGCTCATCATATAGTCGTAATGCGAGCGGCGGTTTTTGCCCTTTTCGGGGTCGATGCCCAAAGACATCAGCCCTCTTATCGGGTCATAGAACACCCCTAAGTCGCAGGAATCTATCAGCTTTTCAATTCTTTTTATCAGAGCAGCCGCGGCGGGCGTTTGTTCAAGCTCATAAAGACCCTCCTTGAGGGTAACGAGGCAGACGGTGAAATTTCCGCTGTCAACGCTTGAAACGAACGGAGCGGGGCAGATCTTCAGCGTTTTTGTGTCATACCAGTTATAGAGGTTCCCCGCGTATTTTTCAAGCCTTTCCACCGTCGAAACGGTCTTTTCAAGCCGTGAAAGAAGCTGATCTCGGTTGATAAGTTTTCGGTCGAAAGCCGCGAGCGCCGAAAGAAGATAAAGCCCGATATTTGTCGGCGAGGTTCTGTGCGCCACCCTGAAAACCGGCGCGAACTGAACGTTGTCGGGCGGAAGATAGTTGTCGGCCCGGGTGACATAGTTTTCAAAGAAGCCCCACATATCCGCGGTCTGCTTTGATATTTCCCTGCCGTCGCGGTATTTCAGCTTTACCTCTGAGGCCGAGGCGCTTTGACGGTCAAGGCACAAAAGCGCCGGCATTGAAATGAATATCGCGCCGAACAGCCTTATAAGGTAGTCGGGCGACCAAAGAAGCGAAACGCTCAGAAGCTCGGGCAGAAGATAGAAAGCGAACGGGCTTTGCGACGAGCGGTCCGCCGAATCAGCAGTCGTCCAGTTTAAAAGCCCTCGGCCGGTAAAAAGCCTTATTATCGCGGTGAATATCGCCCCGAGCGATTTTACCGCCAAAACCGGCAGCATTACGGTGCTGTAAAGAATATATCTCACGCTTTGCGAGGCCGAGCTGATTATTCCCGAATAAAATCTCCGAGAGCGCGTTCTGTCCGAGAAAAACGCTCCCAAAGCGCCGACTGCGGCGGGCAAAAGCCACAGCGCCAAAGCCGAGCCGGCGATTATCGCCGAAGATACCGGCTCGATGAAAAAGCCGAGGAAAAACGCCGAAAAAACCGTCGGCGGGATCGCCGCCCGCCTCAGATTGTCGGCGAGCTTCAGCTTTGAAAGAGCGGAAAACCTCTTTGAAAAAAGCTCGGGAATGTTCTGAAAATCCCCGCGTATCCAGCGGTCGAGCCGCCGATAATAACTCTGCGGGGTCTTCGGAAATCCCTCCGTGAACAAAACGTCGCCCGCGCAGGCGGTTTTAAGAAGCTCGCCCTCCAAAATGTCGTGAGAAAGTATCCTCTCACCTTTAAGGCATGAGGCGCATTCGGTCAGCGCCGCAACGTTGATGAGCCCCTTTCCGCAAAAAGTTCCCTGCCCGAAAACGTCCTGATAAAGGTTTGCGGCCTCCTCGTCATAGCTTGATTTCGAGCCTATTCCGCCGAGGCTTTTCGAGAATTCCGAGCGTATCGAATCTTTCAGCCTTGTTACCATTCTCGGCGCGACGACGCCGAAGCCCTTGACTACGCGCCCGTTTTTCACCGAGACCTTGTTAGCCGGGTGCAGCGCTATCGCCAAAAGCTCGTTTACAGAATCCATCAGCGGCAGGGTATCGCTGTCCACGGCGCAGATATATTCTGTGCCGACGAGCGATTTGATGTTTCCCGCCGTCGCATAAAAATCGCCCTCGCCGGTCTTCATGTAAAGTGCGATGTCCATAAGAGCGCCGCGTTTTCGCTCCCTGCCCATATATTCCTGCTGGCTTTCCGAAAATGTTCTTTTTCTTATCGCGCTGCAAAACTTTTCGGGGCAGATCTTTTCGAGCCGTTCGATAGCCTCCGAAACGCTGTCGATAACGGCGCGGTCCTCCGAGGTCATCGGCACCTGTTCGGGTGCAAGGTCGATAAGCGCGCAGATCTTAATGTTTTCCGAGGGATTAAGGCAGTGCAGCTTAAGCAGCTTGTCATAAAGCCGCGAGGCGTCCTCGGGGTCGAATACCGCCGCCGAAAGAACGATGGCGACCGGCGTTTTTGCGACCTCTTTTGATTTTAAATCGAGCCGCATAAGCCTTGTCGGCGGGCGTTTTCCGCTTAAAATCCTGTCGCTCAAAGGGCGAAGGGCCTCGGTCGCCGGAAGAAAAATCAGCGCCGCCGCAAGGGGAGCCTCCGCCCAAAAAGCTGTTGCAAGCGATATCGCAGCCGCTCCCAAAACAATAAGAGCCGCCGCAGTCAAAGCCGCCGATGGCTTTTTTCTGCCGCTTTTTATGACCTCAAGGCTTGAAATGTCGATGTCTTCACCCGAGTATTTTTCTTTCAGCTCCTCGCAGAGCTTGATTTCGTCAAGTGAGAATTTTCGCGCCGTCGCATAAATTGCTTCTCTGTATAAAAGTTGGGTCTTGGGGTCGCTTTTCGAGTATGCGCCGTCGGATGAAAGGCTTATCGCGACGGGGTTTAAAACGTCGTTTATCGCCGCCTCGTCGATGCTCGCGACGTCGGAAAGAAGAGATATTATGCGCAAAAGGTTTTTATCCCAGCTTTTGACATATTCCGAAACGGCCTCGATGAGGGTATACGTCACCGTAAATTTGAGGTATTCTGTCTCGCAGCCGAAAATTTTCCTGCCCGAGGAAGCCTCGCGCAGACGAATGATTATTTCGTCGGTATCGGGAAAGCGATCGTCTGAGCAGTCTATCAGCGCTTTGGCGAGCATGAATCCGCCGTCAGAGTATACGAGCCGCTCCGGCTTTTTCGGAAAAGCCCGGGTTCCCGCCGCGCTCAATATCGTGTGAAAATTGTCCGCGAAAAAAGCCGCGGTCTCGTTCTGCGCTCCGTCGGCGCAAAGCGATGAATAGATTCTTTTCAGCGTTCTAACTCTTCCCGCGGTTTTCCGAGAAAGGCTGCAAAGGCTTACAAAGCCGCCGCGCGCGTCGCCGTGACCCATGAAAATACTTCCTTTCGAGCAGGTTTTTTTAGGATATTGTTTGCACGCCGCGCGCAATTATTCAGCGCTTTCAAACTTCCTGCAGGTCTGCGGGGTAAAAAGGTATTCATCTTCCCCATGGGAAGATGAATGCTATCGTCTATTACCCCACCCCCGCTATGTTGCCTGCGTGGAGGCCGGTTTTTATGAAGCCCCCGCCCCTCGAGGGGCGGGGGCGTTGCAAAATGCCCCTTTCTGTTGTACTTTCGACGGGGGTGGGGTGACTTAAAATAACATGAAATATTTTCCTCGAAAGAGGAAAATATTGAATTCCTTTTCTTCTTCTGCGCTATGCCCCTAAACGTTCCATGCGCACAAAGCCCCGCAGGGGATTTGTGCCACAGAAGCGGGTTTTGTCCAAGAGAACGAGCCGCCGATTCGGTATGGCGGCGAAGTTCGATTGGCTACAAAACCCGCTTATGTTGACCTCAGCAGAGGGAATGATTGAATACCTTTAGCTCGCCCGCCGTCGGCGCAAACGCAACCTCAACGTTTGCAGCTTTATCTCTACCTTTGCCGCCAACCGAGCCGACCTGCAAAAAGGTATTCGCAAAATCCCGCCTCGGGGCGGAATTTTAGCGAATGCTATCGTCTATCACCCCGCCCCCGCCATGTTGCCTGCTGGCAGGAAAAATATCGAAGCCCCCGCCCCTCAAGGGGGCGGGGGCGGGGTCTTTAGCGTACCGCTTCCATACAAAGCCTTGCCTAAAGCGTTCTTATCCTTCTCCCCCCAATATCACGTGTACTGTCGCCGTGCTGTTTGCGGGGTCTTCGGGAAGGCTGAGCCTTCCGGCCTTGATCTCCTCGTCGGCGACAAAACCGCGAATGTGGTTAGCTATATTTACCACTCCGGGGAGATATTTTTTGACGTATGGATTGCTCTCGGACTTCAGCAGTTCAAGAATATCTTCGCCGTTTTTTCGCATGATTCCGACGAGCTTTTCATATTTCGGATGCTCATTGATCACCTTTTCTATCGCTTCGTATTCATCGCCGCTCATTATGAGAATATCCGAGACGAGCTTGCCGTCCGGTTCGGCGTGGAAAAGCGCTTTAAGGCTGTCGAAAGTAGTCTTTTCGTGGTCGGTGAGGTCGTTGTAATTTCTGCCCGAGCGTATCAGCTTTGCCGCCCAGATGGCGTTTGCAACATTGAAGTTTTGCACGTCAGTATTTTCGCAGAGATTGCGGCTGTGCATGACAAAGGCTCCTAAAAATTCGCCGCGGCCATTATAGCTCACAAAGTTGTATTCGGGCTGTTCGCCGCCCTCCTCGAAGCCGTAGAATTCCCAGTCGTCGCCGTTTGAGCGCGGCTCGCGTTCAAAACTCAGGTGCGAGTCTGCCTCCGCCTCGACGAGCGTCGCAAAAACCGCATACCATTTGAGGCTGCTGCCGTCAAGGCTTGAATTATCGGTGCAGCCCATATCTATGAGTTTCTTAACGGCGTCATTTGCGATCTCATCTGCGTACTCCGCCGCTTTCGGCGCGGACTTTTTCAGAATTTCGACTGCTTCCGTGCGCTTTCCCGCCGAAACGATAGGAAAGTCGGTCACATATTTTTTGCCGTCTATGGCTTTTAAAAGCGTGGCGCAAACGAGTTTGTCAACTTCTTCCCTCATATAAGGCGCCGCTATTCCGAGGGCGACCGCCAATTCCTCGACGGTCGATGGGTTGTCCGACGCTTCGATAAGGACGTTTTTTGAAAGCATCGTCCCTACTGCTCCCCACGGAAGCTGAGGGGTAACGTGTCCGCTTGCGACGAATGAAATGTTCTCCGGTTTATAGCTTTTCGGACCGAATTCTCTTGCCATATCTATTCCTTCTTTCAGTATTTTTCTTGCACGGAAAAGTTTTGATTTGACCGTGTTTTCCGGGAGACCGAGCGATGCGGAAATGTCTTTTACCGAGCGGTCGTCGATATAAAACGCAACGACGATCTTTCGGTATTCCTCCGATATAAACGCAAGCTCGCGCCGCAAAAGACTGAGCTGTTCGCTTAAAACTGCCGACTCTTCGGGGCTTTTTTCGTCGCCCGCAAGCTCGAGCTCATAAACGTCGCCGCCGTCGCGTTCACGGGTTTTGCGTCGGTTTTCGGAATAATCCGCATAGCGGTTGCGCGCCGACCGCCAGACGTATGCCGCAAGATCATTAGGCTGCGCGCCCTTTGAGAGCGAGCTTATTATTCCTAAAGAAATATCCTGCGCAAGGTCTAAAGCGTCATCGGGTGAGCCGGTCTTTTTCAGACAGAAGTAGTAGACCTTCTCCATAAATTCCGAGACGTATTCGCGGATAAGTATTTCCGATGTTATCATGCTTTCGGCCTCCTTTCGCTGATATAGTCGGCGCAGATGAAAAAAGGTTGCGATTTTATTTTAGCAGATTTTTCGCTCAAATCAAGCGCGCCGAGTCTTGATTCAGCGCTCAAAGCTCCTTGCAATGGCGTTCGCGACCGCTTCGACTGTCGAGAAGCCGCCCGATGTTTCTATGAGAACGTTTTTTGAAAATACCGTCCCGATTGTGCTCCAAGTGCGCCGATGAGCGGCGCGCCCGTTTGCAAAAAGCGCCGCGTTCTCGGGTCTGAAACTTTTCTGCCCGAATCCTCTTGACATTTTTATTCCTTCTTTCAAAATCTTTTTGAAAGGCTCGAACGGCGGCGGTTTGCCTCGCTCCTGCGCCTTTCGCTGATATAGTCGGCGCAGATGAAAAAAGGTTGCGATTTTATTTTAGCAGATTTTTCGCCCGAATCAAGCGCGCCGAGCCCTGCCGCGCCCAAAACTTGACAAAATTAACCGATATAGGGTATAATTTACGCATACTTATTCGGGAGGGGAAAGAAGTGAAGAAAAAGGGCGTTTTTGCTATCATAGCGATAGCCGTGCTGATATTTGCCGACCAGTGTTCAAAGCTCCTTGCGAGGGCGTTTGCGCCGTCCGAGGCCGCGCCGCTGATACATATTCACGCGGCATCGGGGTGGTTTTCATTCGCGTTTTATCCTGAGCTCCACGACCGTTGGTCGCTGCCCGCCGATATAGTGATGGCGGTTTTGGGAGCGGCGATAACTGCGGGGTTCGTTTTTTATTTCAAATACGAGCGTGCGGCGCTTTTTCGGGATATAAAAGGCGCGGAAAGGATCAAATGCTGCTCGGGGCTGACCCTTGCGGCGATGATCTTCTGGACTGCGGGTATCGTCTGCTCGGTGTTTTTCGACGCGTTTTTATGGGGCGGCTCGCTTGATTTTCTCTGTTTTGATTGGGCGAAGCTGCACAAGGGCGACCCGAGCCTTGCCGACCTATATCATCTCAACCTCGACCTGAAAGACATTTTTGCCGTTCTCGGAACGTTTTTGCTGCTTCTTCGCATGGCTATCAGGCAGATATCGCTTTTTTCGCTCGACAGGCCTGCCCGCAAGCTGATCTCAAAGCGCGAGTTCCACTTTATAAAGAGCGTTCGAGAGGCTAAAAGCGCCGCCGAAAACTCGTCCGAGACGTTTTAGTCTCCCCGCCAAAGAGAAAAGCAGGAAACCGTTTCGCGGTTCCTGCTTTTATATTGCTTCAATTTTTCCTCAGCCGCACCGCTTTACTCCGTGCGCGTTTCGACGAGGTTTTCAACACGCTTCACGCACGCCTTATATCTCGGCTCGTTTCTTATCGGGTCGAACCATTCCCAGCCGCGCTCGGCGGTGAGCATATAGAGATACTGCGACGGATAAACGCAGAAGCAGCAGTTGCCCGAGCTGTCTATAAAGATGTTTCTTTCAAGCGGTCCCGGCTGCGAATTCGGGTTGTACCAGCTTTCCTCTGCCGTCCATTTTACAGTCGGGGTAAAGCGCGAGGTCTCAAGCTCAACTTTGTCGGTTATCTTCATGACATCTTCAAGCAGCGACACAACGTCCTCTAAGACCGTAAGCGCCTCGTCGCGCCTGTCCATAGAAGCCAAATAGCACGAGCGGCGAATTCCTATCTCGATTCTCGATTCCGCCCAATAGTCAACGCCTTTTCCGCAGGTTATCGGGTGCTCGGGCGTAGGGGTCTCCTCGGCGAACGCGTGAAGGATTCCGAGACGGGCGGTATTTTCCGCAAAGCAGTGTTCAAGCGTTCTGCTATTGAGGTTCAGATACATCGCTCGGGAATTCACCGCGTCGTCGATGATCTCAAACAGCTTTTGATTCTGAAGCGGCGTCGCCTTATCGGGCTCGTTTCTCTGCATATAACGTCTCATCAAAAGCGCGTCCCTGCCGATGTCGTAGGGCGTTGCATAGCGCTTTAAAAACGCTTCGATGCGGTCTTCGTCCTCGATTATCGCCATTTTTTCAATGACGTCGGTGCTGTAAGGGCGCCTTTCAAGTCTTTCCTCGGCAAAAAGTCTGACCTCGGGCATGAGCCTTTTGTCTTTCAGAATTTGGTCAAAGCCGCTCATCCAGAATTTCCACACCGCGTCGCAGGCCGAATAGTCTCGGCGAAGCTCAACGACAATTTCCGCGAGCCTTTCAAAGCGCTCGTTCTCCTTTTCTTTGGGCATATCCGCGCTTTGAAGCCTGCAAAACTCGTCGCAAAGCTCCTCGGCCCGTTTTTCCTTTTCGCCCTCGGGTATACCCAAAAGCTCGTCGACCGGCACCGAGAAAATCTCGGATATCGCCGGCAAAAGCTCCATATCGGGGTATGCCGAGCCGGTCTCCCAGCGGCTCACAGACTGATAAGTCACTCCGAGGCGGTCGGCAAGCTGCTCCTGAGTGAGATCTTTTTGTCGGCGCAAGCGCCTGATGTTTTCACCTATTGATAATTTCATATCGGATCACTCCTTGCAAAAATTTTCTTCGCGAAGTTTTCTGAGCTCATCAAAAGGATAACATAAGATATCGCACAAATCAATAACTCATAAAGTGAGAATTTTTCAACATATGAGTGAATTATAATTTTTTCGGAGCAGCGCCGCTTTCCAAAATGCGCATATTCTCCCTCCGAGCCGCTTGCGACCGCGCTTTTCGGGTTTGCCAGATTTTTCAAGTCGATTTTTGGGATTTTTCGGCTTGACAAAACGCAAAATAGTGGTAAAATCATTGCAGAGCATTTGATTCGGAGGTTTATATGAATATTGCCGTAAGATATTATACCCGCTCGGGAAACACCAAAAAGCTCGCCGAGGCGATAGGCGGGGCGCTCGGCGTCAAGGCCGAGAACGTCTCGGTATCGCTGCCCGAAAACGCCGATCTTCTGTTTCTCGGCTGTTCGGTTTATGCCGGAGGGTGCGCGCCCGAGGTCTCGCAGTTTATCGAGAGCAACTCTGACAGAATAGGAAAGATCGCGGTGTTCGGCTCGTCGGCATCTGGTAAATCGACCATCAAAAAGATAAAAGCCGCCGCCGGAAAAAACGGTCTTGAGGTTTGCGGACGAGAGTATATCTGCCGCGGAAAATTCCTCTTTTTAAACGGAGGCAGACCCAACGAGGACGATCTTGCCGGCGCGGTAGCCTTTGCCGACGCTGTTTCAGGGGCGCTCGAGTGATATTTTAAAAGATTTTCCGAAAGGTGACGTCGATGAGGCAGACGCATGGGTTTCCGCCGTTTTTTGACAAAAGCAGCGAAATTCTGATACTCGGCAGCTTCCCCTCGGTTAAAAGTCGGGGGGAAGCCTTTTATTACGCGCACCCGCAAAACCGCTTCTGGAGGGTTTTGGCGCTTTGCTTCGGCGATAGCGTTCCCCAAACCCTTGACGAGAAGAAAAGTTTTCTCACAAAAAATAAGATCGCGCTTTGGGACGTTATCGAGAGCTGCGAGATAGTCGGCTCAAGCGATTCGTCTATTCGTTTTCCCGAGGCGGCGGATATTGCTTCGCTGCTCGGAAAAACAGATGTCAAAAAGGTGATTTTGAACGGAAAGACCGCCGAACGGTGGTTTTTAAAATTTTATCCGAATTTTCCGCTGCCAAAAGCAACGCTGCCCTCAACGAGCCCCGCAAACGCCTCGTGGAGCGTCGAGCGGTTGGCGGCGGCGTGGAAAAGCGAAATTATCGGGGAGGTATAAAAATGTCGCTTACCGAGCTTATGCAAAAAAGATTTTCCGTCAGGAGCTTCGACGGAAAGAGGGTGGAGGGCGAAACGCTTGCCGAAATACTTGAAGCGGGCAGGCTTGCGCCGACGGCGAAAAACAATCAGCCGCAAAAGATCTATGTCGTTCAGAGCGATTCGGCGCTTGAAAAGCTGAACGCGGTCTGCAAGTGCGTTTTCGGGGCGAGAACGGTGCTCGCAGTCGGCTATGACCGCGAACTTGACTGGAAAAACCCGCTCATGCCGCCCTATCATTCGGGAGAGACCGACGCGGCGATAGTCTGCACTCACATGATGCTCAAGGCGAGAGAGCTCAGCGTCGGAAGCTGCTGGGTCGGATTTTTCAACGCCGACGAGGTATCAAAGGCGCTCGGGCTGCCCGAGAACGTCGTTTTGACCGCGCTTCTGCCGATAGGTTACCCCTCCGAGAACGCGGCTGCTTCAGAGCGGCATTTTTCACGCAAGCCGCTTTCCGAGACGGTCGAATACTTATAAAAAATTCCGGCGGGTGCAATTTTTCGGCCCGCCGGCGCGTATTATATGTGAACCGAAGGGAGATGTCCGCATGAAAAAACTGCTTGTTCCGTTAATTCTGGCGCTTTTTCTCTGCGCCTGCACGGTCGGCCCCGAAGAGGCTCCGCATAATGATATTTTAAACCCGCAAAGCCCCGCAGCCTCCGATCGGCCCGATGTTTCCGCGCCCGCCGTTTCGCCGGAAGACGTTTCCTCCGAGCCCGAGCCGGGCGAAGATGTCGGCGATACGACCTCGGAGGATATACCCATACCCGACGAGCCGGAGGACGTTTTGGAGATACCCGAAGAACCCGAGATAAGCGATACGGCGGAACCTGACGCGATAGATGTTGAGCTTTTCGACGAGCCGGTAACGATGTCATCGACCATATCGCTTAATGTGCGAAGCGGGCCCTCGACCGACTATGAGCCGATAGGGATCATCGAGCCTGACGACAAAGTGACGGCTTTCGGAGAGTCCGATGGCTGGTATGCGATAACGTATAAAGAAGCGACCGGTTTTGTCAGCGCAAAATATATGAAAGCGGAGGAATCTTCTCAGCTCGACCCGCTCGACCACGCCGCGGCGGCCTCGATAATCGAGGCTTATGCCCGCCTTGACGGCCGAGACCCGAAGCTGGTCGCTTTGGGCGGATATTTCGGAGAATACGGCGGCGGCTTCGCGGTGCTGATGTATTCCGACAGCGCCGAGGGCTTTGAGGACTATGATTTCGGCTACTGCACATTTGAGCTCGATCTGACCGAGCGGCTTTTCTATTATAAAAACGGCGAATTCACGCCTTTGGGCGAGGCAAAATCTGCGGGCGAACTCAGCGACGAGGAAATAAAGACTATCCACCGTTATTTTGAAGAGATGAGAAAAAATGACGAGGCATCAAATCTTTCGCTTCCCGAGCTTGAACCGCTCAGCGCTCGTCAAGAGGATTCTCTTGCAAAAGATTGGATAGAGCAGTATTGCGGCGGCGAAGACCCCGGCGGGGTCAGAACGGCGAGGTATTTCGGCACATACGGCGGCTCGGAGGTAGTTGTCATGACCTCAGCGGAAAACGCCGCCAATGATGTGGAGAGCGCAATAAACATCGCGGGGTATATCATAAGGTTTTGGGATTCAAACCAAAATATCCTTTTGCACCGCGGCCATGAGTTTTTCCCTCTCGAAACGGCATATCTCTATGATTATATCAGCGACGAGGACCTTGCGAGGATAAGTTATTATTCGGGGAAGTGAGGGGAACGCCGCGCTGCGATTTATGCAGATATTTTACTTTCTGCGGAGATTGTGAAGTTGCTTAAAAGGTATTCATCTTCCCCGCTCACGCGGGTAAGAAGAATGCTATCGTCTATCACCCCACCCCCGCTATACTTTCTGCGGAACGGCTAAATTAGAGAGCCCCCTCCCCTTTGAGGGGAGGGGGCGTTCGCTTTGCGACCTTTCCGGCAAACGTACCGTGGGGGCGGGGTGACTTAAAATAGTATGAAATCATTACCTCGTGAGAGGGAATGATTGAATACCTTTTAGCCCGTAAACGTCGGGCACTTTTCACACTTCCCCGCACTCTCAACTCCTGAATTGCCCCGCTTCCCTTCCCCCTCTCCTTGCATTTTCCCTCGCTATATGTTATAATACCCAAAAGACGCAAAAGGGGGACGTGCTATGGACGGCGAAAAGGTTGCTTTTGAGAAGCAGGCGGTTTCCGAGGAGCTTTCCTTTAAGAGCGCCGAGCTTGCGGAGGACGTAAAAAAGTTGGGCGACGACCTTGAAAAGAGGTATTATGTGCCGCTTGCGGTCGAGGCGGAGATGCGCCGCAAGGACAGCAAATGCTTTGACGAGGCCGAGCATGAGATAGACGTGCTCCATGGGACTGCGCGGAGCCTTTTGCAGTCATACCAGACCGTTACCGCGCTTGAGGACGAGCTCAAGTCGCGCACGCATGACACAAAGAGGGCGGTCAAGCGAAAGCTGCCGGTCTTCAACCCGCCGACGAACGGCGCCATCGACCTTGAAGAGGAGCGAAAAGATCACTTTGCGCGGGGAATTAATATATACAAGCTGCTTTTGCTTTTGGCGGTGGGCAGCTTTGCGGGCGTCATCGTCGAGATGCTTTGGTGCTATCTCACCCGAGGATATTTAGAGAGCAGGAGAGGGCTCGTCTACGGTCCGTTCAATCTTTTATACGGCGCCGGAGCGGTGCTTCTGACGCTTACGCTTTACAGATTCAGAAATCGCGGCTATTTCTGGTCGTTTATCGGAGGCTTCACCGTCGGCAGCGCGCTTGAATATCTCTGCTCGCTGTTTCAGGAGCTTCTTTTGGGCTCGCGTTCTTGGGATTACAGCGAAATGCCCTTTAACATCAACGGCCGAATTTGTCTTGCATATTCAATTTTTTGGGGAGTGCTGGGCGTTTTGTGGATAAAGGATATCTATCCGCGAGCGGCAAAGCTGATACTTCGCATTCCGAACAAATGGGGCAGAATAATAACCGTTTCGATAGCTGTTTTTCTCGCGTTTGACGCCGCCGTAACGGCAGTCGCGCTTGCCCGCTGGTCAATGAGGATAAAAGGCGACCCCGCCTCGAACGCCCTCGCCGAATTTGTTGACGAGCGCTTCCCCGACGAGCGCATGGAGCGTATCTTTGCGAACATGGAGTTCGGCGAAAATTAGTTTTCGCAGTTGTAGAACGGTTCTTTTGCGAGCCGCCCGCCCGCATATGCTCGGATTTTAAACTAATTCCGACGATCCGACTTCTGACCTCTGATTTCTGTTTTCTTTAGGGGAGCATCCATTCTGCACGTATTATTCACAAAATAAAATATGTCGCCAAAGGCGACACCTTGAAACTCTAACATCTAATATCTTATTTCTATCTTCTTGATGCGCCCGCTCAGGGCACATCTCTATTCTCACCGATTGACAAACGCCCACAAAGGTGTTAAAATATCGGTTGCGCGGGTATGGCGGAATTGGCAGACGCGCCAGATTTAGGTTCTGGTGTCCAACACGTGCAGGTTCAAGTCCTGTTACCCGCACCAAATAAGTACGCTAATTTGATACAATCGGTATCGAATCAGCGTATTTTATTTGACTGTACGACTTTTTAAATCTGATTTTCGATACGGAGGGAATCAATGGAAATAAATGTAAGAAAAGCTCTGCCGGAGGATTTTAAACTTATCGGCAGGCTGCTGAACGAAATTTTAAAACAGCACAGCGACGGTCGCCCGGACCTTTTCGAGGGCGGTGAATCCTCGGGAAAATACGACCGCGAACACTTTGAGACGCTTCTTAACGACCCGGGATGCGTGGTTTTCACAGCCGAGTGCGACGGCGAGCCGGCGGGGTATCTCATATGTAAAATTATTACAGAACGTCCGAACACAGTCCTGAAAGCGATAAAAACGCTCTACCTCGACGACCTCTGCGTCGACAAAAATCGGCGCGGGATGGGGGTTGGGCGCGCGCTGATGGCCGCGGCGGAGAGCTATGCAAGAGCGAGTGATTTCCATAATATTACACTTAATGTCTGGGAATTCAACGCCTCGGCCCGCGGCTTTTACGAGAGCCTCGGCTACACGACCCAGCGCCGGGAGATGGAGAAGGTGCTTTAACATACTCAGCAGAGAAATCCGGGCAAAAAAATGTGGTAGAAGGCCGCCTGCGGGTATGATGAATTGGCAGACGCGCCGGGTTTAGATCCCGGCGGCAGCCCCGTGCAGGTTAAAGTCCTGTCACAGCGTCGCAAGCTCCAGAGCGCTTGCGGTGATTTTTATAATGTGAATCTCTATTATAATCCGAACCTGTTCCCGATAGGCGACACGTTCGGATTATTGGTTTTCTTCGACAGATATGAAGAAACTCACTTCAGAAATGGCAAGAAAATTCTTCCGACTTCAAAACCGCGAGGACCAAGAAAAAAGAAATAACAAAAAAACAGGCGCACCGCTCGGTACGCCTGTACTTTTTATTCAATTTTTCTGCATCTTGTTTTCTTCCTGCTGCCGCTTCCACTCGGCGAACTCGCGCTGACCCTCCTCGCTTTCGTAAAATGCGATGATGTCGGGCAACAGGCATCGAGCGATCGCCTCAATTTTGTGCTGCGGTATGGCAGTGTTGTTTACTAACTTTTTTCGTCTGCTCAAAAGTACCTCCAAGACTTTACAAGATGCAATTTTCCGCGGCTTCCAATTTCACTTAGTTTATCACCTCCTCGCTAAATTTCTGATTACCTTGCCCGCCTTTGCCAGACGATTTCGTACCCGAGCGCGTCGGCAAGCTCGACGGCTTCTTTATACCGCAGAGATTCGCGGTTTAGCTTGCCCGAGAAGTTTGAAACGCTGTTGCTCCAACCGTAATCGACTGACAGCTTGTCCACAATCTCTTGCATGGTGAACCCCGCGCGGACGATGTTTGCTTTGATTTCGTTTCTGATACTCATAAATTCCTCCGTAAAATTGTTTTTGTTGGTTAATGAAATACTTTTGCCGTATAGCGATTTGCTTACTCTATGCAGCGCATTTTTCTTTTCACATTCAGCCGCTCCGTTTTGACGGTATGAACAGCTGCCCATAGGCAGGGGTAGTCGTTTTCACAGTCTGATGTGACTTTGCGCTAATCCGTGAAAATACATGCTTTATGGCGTATTGCTTTCACTACTCAACGTGCCGCTGAATGGCGAAATATGTTCGTTTAACCGTCAAAAACTTCACTGTTTTCAACTTCCTTGAAAATATGGGTTGAAATCAGGAGCATCGTAAAGCACATACCCGCCGTCGCACCTGCTTAAGTATCCCAAATCGGTCAGACTTTTAAGTATTTCTATCACCTCCTCGACAGTTATCCTGCACTGCCCCGACAAGCTCCACTCGTCGGTTTTTTCGCCTTGCAAGTCGTACAAGGCGCATAAAAATCCGAGTTGTTCAAGCGACAGCCGCCTGTCGCAAAGAGCTTCCTGCGGAACGAGAAAGTAGTCCGTTCGTCGTTTGATTTGAACTACAATACGAAAATAGATGATTAATTATGGCCGTTAATTGCCGAAAGATAATAACAATTCCTCATCCATTATACTACGTTACTTTTCCTAAAGCACTTATGACAACAAAAGCATAAAACCCAATTTATAATTGTTCATTATTGATTTTGAAATGTGTAAAAATATGCTTGACAGAGCAAAGAAAAAGCGGTAGTATATTAAAAATGATTCTCTATGCAATCTTTTAATGTAAATTATTACCTTCCCTCGCGGATGAAAAATTCCGCGGGGGGGGGGTAATAACTGTTATATAAGCAAAAATAAAGAAAACGAGGTTCACCAATGTACACCTTTAAATTGCTAAGAAAGAATTCCAAGCAGTCCGTGGCAGACGGAGCACGCCGCCTCGCCATATTGGGCAACATTTCCACCCAGTTTTTAGCCGTTGCGATTCGCGGTTACGCTGCTCTTGAAAACTTACCGCTTTCGGTTTACGACGCCGACTATAACCAAATCGACGCGCAGCTTTTGGACCCGGCTTCCGAAGTCTACGGCTTCGGACCGGACAGCATACTTTTGTGGCTCGGAACGGACAAGCTGTACGAGGAGTTTTTAGACCTGTCGCTTGAAGCGCGGTCGGGGTTCGCCGCATCGGTGATGCAAAAAATCACGATGTACTGGGACCTCATCTCCAAAAACAGCAAGGCGAATATTTTGCAGATGAACTTCACCGAAATCGACGATCGGGCGCTCGGGAACTACTCCTGCAAAGTAGGTTCGGCGTTTGTCTATCAGATCCGCAAGCTGAATTTCATGCTTGAGGAAGCGATGGAGCAGCGCAAAAACGCTTATCCGATCGATCTTTTATCCGTTCAGGTTCGTCTCGGAGCAACGGCGTTTTACGACGCGCCTCTTTACTACAATGCAAAGATGAGCGTTTCGACCGACGCGCTGCCCTATGTTGCAAAGGCGGTTATAGACGTTCAGAAAGCGCTTGCCGGAAGAATCAAAAAGTGCGTCGTTTTGGACCTTGACAACACCCTTTGGGGCGGCGTCATCGGCGACGACGGAATGGACAACATCGAGATAGGTGAGCTCGGCAGGGGCCACGTTTTTACGGATTTTCAGCGATGGCTCAAACAGCTCAAAGAGTGCGGAATAATCCTCTGCGTGTGCAGCAAGAACAACGAGGATATCGCGAAAAAGCC
>CANQHA010000015.1 GCA_947623585.1 uncultured Clostridia bacterium
CCTGAACGCTCCATGCGCACAAAGCCCCGCAGGGGCGTTGTGCCACAGACGCGGGGTTTTGTCCAAGAGGACGAGCCGCCGATTCGGCATGGCGGCGAAGCCCGATTGGCTGCAAAACCCGCTTATGTTATCTCCACTCCGTAGTGCTTTCCGCTCCCCCGAATCCCCCTCATCTCACTTTCCGTCAATCCGCAGTACCCATTCCGCACACATTATCCTCAGCATTTAAAAACGTCGCCGACGGCGACACCTTTAAATTCCGACGCTCTGACCTCTGACTTCTGTCTTCTTAACGCGCCTCTTGACAAATCATCCTGTTCGTATTATAATACCTGTTATGTAACACTAATTATAAATCAAAGGAGACCCCGCCATGCCGCCTAAAGCCAAAATCACAAAGGAAATGCTCATCGACGCCGCGTTTTCGATAGCCCGCGAAACCGGCTGGGAGAACATCAACGCGCGCGCCGTCGCCGAAAGGCTTCAATGCTCAACTCAGCCGGTCATGTACCACTTCGCGACGGTCGGGGAGCTGAAAAAAGCCGCCTATTCAAAGGCGGACAGCTATCACACAGCGTATCTGATGAACGTCAAAGGCCCGCAGATCATGCTCGAGATAGGGCTGAATTACATCCGCTTCGCGCTCGAAGAACCGCGGCTTTTCCGCTTTCTGTTCCAGTCGGGCTTCTTCGACGGAGCGACCCTGCTCGAAATGATAGACGCCGAGCAGCTTGCGCCCGTTCTTTCGGCGATGCAATCGTCTGTCGGTGGGAGCACGGCGCGGGTCAAAGAGATATTTACTACGGTTTTTCTGTTCGCCCACGGATATGCGAGCATTATTGCAAACAACTCGCTCAGCTTTGACGAGGAGCAAATAAGATCTCAGCTTGAGCGGGCCTACAAAGGCGCGGTTTTGGCGGCGCAGGAAGCGCGGGAGGATAAAAAATGAAAAATAAAAAAGCCGATGAAAACGGCAAAAAGAGCGCCGTGCTCACTTTGACAGGCGCGGCGATAATGATACTTCTGACGGCGACAAAGGTCCTGCCGTCCTCGAAATTGGCGGGATATTCCGTCTTTGTCGGAATAGCGTTTTTCTTCGCCGTTGAAGCCGTTGCAAAAACTCCGCGCTCCGAATCGGGGCTTAGGTTCAGCACGGTTTTTGCCGACCTTAAAAAGCCGGGCGTAACGGCGTGGTTTTTGCTGCCGATTTTAAGCGGCGCCGCGGCGAGCGCCGTGGGATATCTTATATTCGGGGGAGAATTTGAGGCTCATGTAATCGGCCGCGCGGGCGAGATGCTTTCTTTTGGCAAAACCGCGCTTTTGATCGTTCAGCTGATAGTCGCGGCGTTCGGCGAGGAGATAGCCTATCGCGGATTTTTCCTCGGAAAAGGCATGAAGCTGCTTCCGTTTTGGGTCTGCGCGGCGGCTTCGTCGGCGGTTTTTGCGGCGGGGCACATCGCCGAGGGCAGCATAGGCGTCGTGCTTTTTGACGTCGCCTGCGTGTTTATCGACAGCATGATTTTCTCGGAGGTCTATCGCAGATCCGGCAACTGCGTTGTCAGCACCCTCTCGCACATTGTCGCAAACGCCTTTTCGCTCGCCGTGGCGGCCGTCTTCTTTTAATTTTTTCGGAGCGGCGCGCTTTTCGCTCCTACCCGATCTCCACCCTCTGCCCGTCGCAAAGAGCGTCCTCGCAAAAAAGCACCACCCTGTCTCCCTGTTTAAGCCCGCTTTCTATAAGATAAAGCTCGGGGTAAAATTCGCTTTCGGAGAGGGAAACGTCTATGCTTCTGACCGCAAACACCTCCCGCTCGAAAGCCGGCTTTGATTCAAGGAGCATGACCTTTCCGTCCCTCACGCACTCCTTCGGCAGGGTCAGCTTCATCGCGCCGCCGTCAAGCGCCACCGCCGCCGAGACGGTATATGCTGTGACGTCGGGGGTGACAAGGTGATATATTGCGTCTCCGAAAAAAGAGAAAAATAGCAGCACGGCGCAAAAAGCAAGCATTATTATCGTTGTCGGTCTTTTCATAAGCGCCTCACAGCTTATAGCTTTCCATCGACGTTTCAAGCGGCTTTCTGAAAATCAGAAACAGCATGAGCGCCGGGAACATATAAACCGCGCCGCCCGCGCTTGCGACGTCTTCGGGCAGCTCCGCGAGCTTCACCGAAAGGGGATAAATCTCGGGGTTGTCCATCGAGAATATAAGAGCCTGCTCGACGATGTTCCAGCTTTCGCAGAAGATAAGCACCGCAAGAGCCGATATCGCCGGCTTTATCTGCGGCAAAACCGCACAGCGCATGATTTTAAGCGCCGACGACGTTTCAAGCTGAGCGTAATCTATAAGCTCGTCGGGCACCGAAGTCATAAACTGCCTCGTCAGAAACACCGCAAAGGGCGAGAATATCATCGGCAGGGTCAGCGCGAGCGGGGTGTTCAAAAAGCCGAGATCGCGAAGCCGGATATAATTCGGCAGAAGCGTAGCCTGAAAGGGCAGCAGCATCACGGCTATGTAAATGAAGAACAGCGCCTTTGCGCCCCTGAATTTTATTTTTGCAAACAAAAAGCCGAGCGGCAGCGAAATTATGATGCTCGCCGAGGTAATGACAAAAGCGTAGAGCGCCGAGTTCCAAAAATATTTGAAATAGGCGTGGTCCACCGTGAAAAGCTCCCAATACTGCACCAAAGAGAGGCTTTTGCCAAACGTCAGAGATTTTATCGCAAGCGACGCGACCGGCAGGAAGAAAAACACGCCGAGAGATGTCATCAGCGCGGTCAGAAGCCGTTTTTTCACCGTTCGCCGCTCCTTTCCGAGAAGATATATGCAAAAAAGATCGCAAGCCCCACAAAAGCCGTGAACATCACCGCCGCCGCCGAGAGATTCTGATAATTCAGCTTATAGAAGTGGTTGTTCATATAGTTCTGAAGCATATAAGCCGAGTCGGGCGGATAGTTTGAGCCGAAGAAAAGATAGCTTTCCTTGAATATTTTCAGCGAGTTCAAAAAGCTGAGCACCCCGACGAACAAAAGCGTCGGCGAAATGAGCGGGAGGGTTATTTTCAGCCCGACGGTTTTGGGGCTCGCCCCGTCGATAGCAGCCGCTTCATAGACCTCTTTCGGCACCTTTGACATCGCCGCCGTCAGAAGAATTATGTCTATGCCGACGTTTTTCCAGATAAAGAGAAGATAGAGCGGCAAAACGTCGAAGAAGCCGCCCCACGCTTCAAGGCGGGTCAGATAAAAATATCCGTCCGAGTCAAAGACCGCCCGCCAGATTAGGATAACGCTCGCCGTCGGCAGAACATAGGGCATTATGAACGCGCTTTTTATCCACAAAAGCCGCTCCGAGAGCTTCATAAGCCCGAAAGAAAGGAGAAGCGCAAGGCTCATCACCGCCGCGACGCCTATTAGCGAGAACAGCGCGGTGTTTTTTAGAGCAAGCCGAAAATATTCGTTTTCGGCGACGGCTTTGAAGTTTTCAAGCCCCGCAAAGCGCTTTTTGAGGCCGCCGCTCAAAAACGCATAGCCGACGCTTCTTATAAACGGCAGGATATAAAACGCCGCGAAGCCCGCCGCCGCGGGAAGCCCGAGCGCCAAAAATTTAAGTCTGAGTTTTTTGTTCATATCGTCACTCGTTAAGCCATGCGCCGACCTCGCGGGCGTACATTTCTATCGCTTCATCAAGAGAAATTTTCCCCGACTGATAGAGGTCGATGTCGTTTCTTGCGCTCAAAAGCTGATAATCATGCACAAAGCCGTTTTTGGCGATGGCGTAAAAATCCCCGAAAAGTCTGCTTTCGGGGCTGTATTTTTCCCCGTAATCTTCTCTGCCCTTTTTTATAAACGGATAGTTGAAAATTTCGTATATCCCGCCGTCGGTCAGGTCGGAATAGTTTTCGGCTATCGTTTCAAGCACCTTTACCGCGGCTTCCTTATTTTTGCCGTAAGGATTTATATAGGCGAAAATAGCGTTGACAAAATTTCCGCCGACCTTTTCGGAAATTTTCGGGATAGGGAATGCCCGAAAGCCCTCGGCGCAGTCGGCAAACTCCCAAAAGCCGCCCTCGGCCGCCAAAAGGTCCTTTTGCTCGGCGAGGTTTTTGGCGCCCGCGCTTTCAAAGCCCACAACCGTTTCGGGCGGGTTTGAATATCTCTCAAAGCCGCTCAAAAGCTCGGAGTAGATATGTCGGTAAATCTCGGTGTCATAGTCGAACGTGCGGCTTTTGAAATCGCAGTAATACTTCTCGTACTGATAATTCAAAAAGGTATAGAGATCGTCGCCTCGGGTATAGGCTTTTCTTTCGCCCGAGCAGCTTCTCACCCAGTTAAGATAGCCGTCGATACAGCTTATGTCGGGCATATCATCGGCCGCTTCGTTCGGAACGAGTATCGCCGTGACCGACGACATTATCGGCGTCAAAACCGTTTTTCCGTCAACGGTGCAAAAATCTTTTAAATAGTCGAAGCAGCTTTCGTTGTGGCGCTCGATAGTCTCCGAGATTATCGGCTCGTAAATTCCGCTTTCGATGAGCTTTCGCGCGTCGCTCGAGTTGAGAAAATAAATGTCGATATCGCTGTCCTCGGTGAGGATCTTTAAAACCGTTTCGGAGTAGTCGCAGCAGACGACCGAGACCGGAATATCGGAATACTCAGAAAATCTGTCGAACCGAATAATGCTCCCCAAGGCGCCGCTCATGCCGCTGTAAGGGTCGTTTACCACGACCTCGGCGGGGTTTTCGGCGCCCGCATTTTGCGGCTTTTGCCCGCACGAGCATAAAATCAGCGCCGAGGCCAAAAAAGCAAATAATTTTTTCATACGCGCCTCACTCGTTTAAATATGCGTCGATCTGACGGCTGTAAATTTCTATCGCCTCATCAAGGCTGACCCGCCCCGACTGATAGTTTATAAAATCGTCGGTCGAGCCGAGGGCCGAGGGAGCGAGCGCCACGCAGCCGTTTTCGGCTATCTCAAACGCGTCTTTAAATATCTGCGTATCGGTCATATAGCTTTCGGGGTAGTCCGAGATATCCTTTTTGAGAAACGGGCTGCCGTTGAGATAGGGATCGACCGAGGAATAGAAGTTCTCGGCGATGTATTCAAGCGCTTTCACCGCCTCGTCAAAGTGCTCGGAATAGGGGTTCACGACGGCATAGATCGGCGAGCTGAGGTTTTTGCCGACATCTTTTGATATCCACGGAATGTGCGCCGCCCGCCAGTCGTTGATGTCAAACTTCGGAGCGCCCTCGGCAAACGGGTCGGGCGTCGATATCCACTTCAGAGTGTAATACTCGGTCGTATCGGCCAAAAACAGGGTGCTTTGACTGTCAAGTATGGTTCTGCTGACGTTCGGATTATCCACCGAGTTCGGGTTTACAAAACCTTTCGGCGCGGGCAAAGTGCCGTCAAGGGCATAGCTGTTGAGGTTCCAGCCGCCGAACATACCGTAGATCTCTCTGAAAAGCTCGGTGTCATAGTCGGCTTTTTTGTTTTTAAAATCGCAGACAAAGCAGTTATACTGCGTAAGATAGTTATATATCGGCCCCGCCCATGAAGCATATGAGACCCTTTCGCCGCCGTAGCTTTCGACAAGTCGGTGAAAATCCTCCATATATGCGATATCCTCTCGCGAAAAGCCTACCTCTTCGGCGGCCTGAACGGGATAGAGTATCATTGAGGGCTCGTTTCCGATAGGCATGGCGACGGTGTTTCCGCTCTCGTCGCGGCAAAGCTCTGAGATGTAGTCGAAGCACTCGGCGTTGAAGCCGTCGATGATATCCGATTTCATCGGCAGGCAAAGCCCGCGCCCGATAAGATCGTTAAGATACATCGCCGTGACGACGTATATATCAACGTCCTTGTCGCCCGCCATTATCTTCACCGAGACATCGGCGGGGCCGTACTGCGCAAACCTTGCGCCAAGCCCCGAAAGCGCGGCGGCCCTTGAAAAAGCCTCGTCGTCAAGCTCGCTTTTATAGTTCCAGCCGCTAATCGTCAAAGCGGTCGGGTCGGGCTCGGGCGGCGAGCCGTTTTCCTCCGAGGGCAGGGTCTCAAGCGTTATCTCGGGCGAGGTCGTTTCGGGTGCGTTCCACCAAATTATGCCGTCCATGGCGGATCCCTCCGAGGCTTCGCTCGGCGGTGAGCTTTCGCTTTTTTGGGGGATATCCTCTCTTTGCTGACAGCCGAGCAGCAGCGCCGAGGAGAGTATCAAAGCTGCGGTGATTTTTAAAAATTTCATATCAATGACCCTTTCGTGATAAGGTTTCACCATAAAAACGAAATTTTTCGCAAAATCACTACAAAAATTTTTATTCGGTCACATTTTCGGCGATTTTAACAATTTCATCCTCGTCAAGCTGTCCGCTGAGGCTGAAAACATAGCTGCCGTCATACCAGACCGCATAGCTCCACCTGTCGTATTCGTCTCCGGAAATATAGAGGTAATAGGTCCTTTTGCCGACGGTTTTTTCAATGTATTCCCTGTCGTTGGGATAAACCGAAAGCTCGCACTTCGCCGCGATTCCGTACTGAAATTCGATGAGGTCGCCGGCGTAGTTTTTATAGCTCAGAAGCATAAGAAAGTCGTCGTAATCTATTCTGCGCAGCTTATAGCCCTCGGGGAGATAGCCGAGGCGCTTCTGGTCGTCGATCTCGCCGTCAAAGCCGCCCTGATAGGAATATTCGTCATGATCCGAAAGCACCTCTCTGATGACGACCCCGACCGCGGCATGGATCTTAGGTTGAGAAAGAAGTAGCGCAAAGCACACCCCGAGCACCGAGGCCGCCGTGACCGCTCCCGTTGCGACGACCTTTGCGGCGCTTTTTAAAGCCTCTTTTCTTCCGACCGAGCGCTTTATTCTTTTCAGCCTTTTCTCAAAGCCCTCCGAGAAGCTGTGGGCCTCGCCGCCCTCGAAGGAGGAAAGCTCGTTTTCGCAGTCCTCGATGAGCGCTTCTCTCAAAAAATCATCCCAGAGGCGTTCGTTCGCCCTCTCACTGAATCTCATAGCCCGCCTCCTCAAGTTTTTTGCGAAGAAAAGCCTTTGCGCGATATATCCTCATCTGTGCGTTTTTCTCGCTTATGCCCAAAAGCTCCGCTATCTCGGCGCTGCTGAAGCCGTAGATATATCTCAGCTTGAGCGCGTCGCCGTATATTTTGTCGAGCGAGGATATCATCTCGGCGACCTGCCCCGCGCCGTTATATATCACCTCGCCGATATCCGGCATTTTAAGGCTTTGCGGGGCCGCGATGTTTTCGTCAAAGGGCGTTGCCGAGGGGTTCTCCTTGCGGAGAATGTCTATCGCGGTATTTCTCACTATAATAACGATAAAAGAGGCGGATTTACTACAAACAGGTTCGGAAAACCGTGAAATATTTTTTGCAATCTTCAAAAAGCTCTCCTGAACCGCCTCCTCGGCAAGAGAAGCGCTGTGAAGCACCGACATCGCGACCCGAAACATCAGCTCTTTATAAGCGCCGTATATTTCGGCGAATTTTTCCTTGTCGCTCGGCGAATCTATCATCGCAAGATACAGTGCGAGCATTTTTACCACTCCTTTTGAAAGATATATCGTTTAATCGGCGTTTTTATCGGCATGAGATATTTTTGCGGACCGCATTATCATATAGACTGCCATGACGATGACGGCGGTGCAGACCCCTCCGCCGACCGAGGCGACCATTGCCGCTTTAAACTCGGGGGCGTCGTCACCGCCGAAGCGCAAAAGCATAGCGGTCGTAAGCGAAAGCAGCGAAACCATTGCCGCGACGAGGTTTATGATTTTTGCGGCGGAAAGAACGGGGCTTTGGTGCCGTCGGGCTTTAACGACGCTCACGGCGGCAGAGATGACTGCATAAAACGAATAAAACGCCATCGCGTATATCAGATAGCCCGGATAGTCGAAGCCGCGATTTTTTTGAACCATGAAAACGACGATGCAGGCGAGCGCCTGATTCATTAAAAGAAGAATTATTCCGCAGCGGCGATAAAGCCGATATTCCTCTTTAAGGTCTGCCTGCCCGCCCGAGTGCCTCACAAGGACAAATCTCATCGCGGCGAGCAAAATATAGTATACCGCGAGCGCCAAAAACCACGCCGAGCGATATCTTATCCCCGCAAAGATCTTCACGGCGATATAGCAGAGGTTTATGAAAAGCCCGATATAAAGCGAGATTTTTGTGCGAAAATGAATGTCGGAAAGATATCTGTCGGCAAAGCGGGACGAGCGCAGCTTTTTTGCGGCGCGGCTTTCTGCCGCCGCTTTTTTGATTCGGACGGCAAAGGGCTTGAGATATTTAAGACCCGTTATCGTTATGACGAGGGCGTATGCCGAAAGAAGATAGGAAGCATATTTCCACACCGGATCTTCGATATTAAAAACCGGCACCGCAAGCACCGAGGCATAGCCGACGGCCGCCAGAATGAGGGTTAATGCCGGCGGCGGATTAAATATGATCTTCAGCGCCGATTTTATTCGAGCCATGTTTACCTCCGAAAATTATGACGCATTGATAAAATGCAGCCTAACGTTTTTGCAAGACAGCTAAATTATATTACGGCGGGCCGAAAATGTCAACGAAGCGAAAAAGCAGGTCAATAAAATCAAACCGATACAGATTGACATTCGCGGGGTTTTATTGTATAATTTTTCTGTCAAAAGCCGGAAGTCCACATCTGTTTTTCAGGAGGTCATATATATGAGATTTGAAATACGCGACGGAGCGCTTCTTTGCTATAATAACGGCGAAACGCTCAGAATTGAAGCGTGGGGAAAGGATTCTTTGCGCGTCAGGGCGACGATGCTTTCGCAGTTCACCCAAAACGATTGGGCGCTCACCGAAAAGCCCGCCCCCACAAAAGCCGAGGTCAACGCCGAAAACGGCGTCGGCTCGATCTCAAACGGCAGAATAAAGGCGACCGTAAACTTTGCGGGCGTGATTTCTTTCTATAAAGACGGCGGCCTCATTCTAAGAGAATACTTTCGCTCATACGGCGGAACGCTTTCAAAGAGCAGCCGTTGCTTAAAGATCGTCAACCGCGAATGGAAGGGCGTTTTCGGCGGAACCGAATATTCCCTCAACGTCAAATTCGACCCCAACCCCGGCGAAAAGATATTCGGAATGGGTCAGTATCAGGACGGCTGCCTTGACCTTAAAGGCTGCGGGCTCGAGCTTGCTCAGCGAAACTCTCAGATATCGGTGCCGTTTGCCGTCTCGTCTTTGGGCTACGGCTTTCTGTGGAACAACCCCGCCGTCGGAAAAGTCACCTTCGGCAACAACTATACCGAATGGATCGCCCGCTCGACCCGCGAAATGGATTATTACATAACCGTTGCCGACACGCCGAAGCAGATAATCGAAAATTACACCTCGGCGACCGGCCGCGCCGATATGTTCCCCGAGGATCTCATGGGTCTTTGGCAGTGCAAGTTAAGATACAGAACTCAGGAGGAGGTCCTTGAAGTCGCCCGCCGCTATAAAAAAGAGGGCATAAAGATCGATCAGATAGTCATCGACTTCTTCCACTGGACTGTTCAGGGCGACTGGAAATTCGACAAAAAATATTGGCCCGACCCGAAAGCCATGGTCGACGAGCTTCACAGCATGGGAATAAAGGTCATCGTCTCGGTCTGGCCGTCGGTAGACAGAAAAAGCGAGAATTTCTATCCCATGACCGAAAAGGGGCTTCTGATAAAAACCGAGCGCGGCGCCGCTCAGACCTATGACTATCAGGGCGACTGCGTTGAGATCGACCCGTTCAATCCCGAGACGAGAAAATACGTCTGGGAGGTCTGCAAGAGAAATTACTACGACTACGGCATCGACGCTTTTTGGCTCGACAATTCCGAGCCCGACTACGGCGTCTATGACTTCGAGAACTATCGCTACTTCGCGGGTCCCGCGCTTGAGGTCAGCAATATGTATCCTCAGATGTACAGCCGCGTTTTCTATGACGAGATGAAAAAAGCCGGAAAGCCGGTCGTCAATCTTTTGAGATGCGCTTGGGCGGGCTCTCAGAAATTCGGAAACGTCGTCTGGTCGGGAGACGTGCCCTCGACCTTCGAGGCTTTCCGCGACCAGCTCAAATGCGGTCTGAATATGGGCCTTGCGGGAATTCCTTGGTGGACGACAGACATCGGCGGCTTTATGACCGACGACGTGAACGACCCCGACTTCAGGCAGCTTCTGATTCGGTGGTATCAGTTCGCGGTCTATTCCGCGGTGCTTCGTATGCACGGCGACAGGGGACCTTACGACATTCCGCCGCTTGACGACCGCGATTGGGGCGGAGGATATCTGCACACCGGCCAGCCCAACGAGCTTTGGAGCTATGGCGATGAAAACTATAAGATAATGCGGCATTATTACGATATCCGCGTTTCGATGCACGATTACATCAAGGGGCTTTATGAGCAGGCTCACGAAAACGGCTCGCCGCTTATCCGCACGATGTTCTATGAATTCCCAAGCGATGAAAAGTGCTGGCAGCTCGACGATCAGTATATGTTCGGCGAAAAATATCTCGTCGCGCCGATATTCGAGCTCAATAAGACCGAGCGCGAGGTATATCTTCCCGAGGGAAGCTGGACGCTGACCTCTACCGGCGAAAAATTCGAGGGCGGAAAAACCGTTTCCGTCGCCGCGCCGATAGAATATATGCCCGTTTTTGAAAGAAATTGAGCTTAAAAAATCCCCCCTCGGGCTTTTTCGAGGGGGATTTATTTTACTCAAAAAACAGTTGCATTCGCCCCAAAAAGGGTGTATAATTGCTTTGGATTAAGGGGGCAAAAGAATGCGAGAGAAGATTATCGGCAGGCAGTTTGACGAGGAGCGGGCTTTATATCACTCGGTCGGAGCGGACATTATAAATTGCGTATTCGCGGGGCCCGCCGACGGAGAATCGGTGTTAAAGGAATCGAGGGACATAAACGTTTCGGATTCGACTTTTTCGCTGAGATATCCGCTTTGGCACGTTGACGGCTTCACCCTTGAGCACTCGAAGATGGACGAGCTGACCCGCGCCGCGATATGGTACAGCGGGCGGGGGAGAATCACAAACAGCGCACTTCACGGAATAAAGGCGGTCAGAGAATGCTTTGATATCGACATTTCGGGGTGCGACGTCGTTTCGGAGGAGTTCGGCTGGAAATCCGACGGAATAACCCTTAAAGACACAAGGATAACAAGCGAATATATTTTTCTTGACAGCAAAAACATCCGCCTTGAAAACGTTTTGATGAAAGGAAAGTATTCTTTTCAGTATGTTGAGAATCTGAGCGTCGAAAGCTCGGAGCTTGACACCAAGGACGCCTTTTGGCACTCGAAAAACGTGACGGTGAGAGATTCTGTCGTCAAGGGCGAATATCTCGGCTGGTTCTCCGACGGGCTGACGCTTATAAACTGCACGATATCCGGCACTCAGCCGCTGTGCTACTGCAAAAATCTTAGGCTGATAAACTGCAAAATGATCGGCTGCGACCTTTCGTTTGAATATTCCGACGTCGAGGCCGACATCGTCGGAAGCGTCGATTCGGTGAAAAACCCGAGGTCGGGCGTCATCGTCGCCGACTCGGTCGGAGAGATAATCACCGAAGCGCCGGTAATGGAGTGCTCGGGAAAGGTAATAATAAGAGGATAGAAAAACGCCCGCAAAGCTCTGCTTTACGGGCGGGGTTTTATGTTAGGAGTATTTCTCAGAACAAATAAAATTAAAAGTTTTCGCTCAAGCCTTTTTCAAAAGGCTTGTCATGGGTCAAATGAAAGCTGGTTTTGTAGCTGCTCCACTGCCCTCGGCGGCAACGATTGCCTCGGTTGTTTCGCAGACAAAACCCCGCGTTCATGGGGGCGGAGCCCCTCACCGCTTTCACAGTAGGGGGACAGTTTGCCGCCGCCATTTCGGGCGAAGGCGAAAGCCTTCGCAAAACGATGCCGGCAAAATCAATCTGCCCGCAGAAAGTACGCGCATCGTTGCACCCTCGCCGGGGGTCCCCTTTTGCCGAGCGACGAGCGAGGCAAACAAAAAGCACTCCGTCCGGCGGACAATCTGTCGCCGCCATTTCGGGCGAAGGCGAAAGCCTTCGCAAAACGATGCCGGCAAAATCAATCTGCCCGCAGAGTGGCGAACATCGTTGCACCCTCGCCGGGGGTTCCCTAAAACATTCTCGGCTTGGGCGCTTTTTTATTTCACCTCAACAAGCTCGTATTCTCTCGAACCGAAGCCGAGCGCCGCGGCGGCTTCAACGGTGTGAACGCCGTTTCGCGACTCGACCCTTTCAAGAAAATGCTTCTGCCCGGGATCGTCTTTTGCGGAATATACAAGGTCGAGGCAGGCCTGATCGATCGCTATCGGGTCGAGCGAGGCCAAAACCCCGATGTCGCGCATACAGGGGTCTTCGGCAACGTCGCAGCAGTCGCAATCGACCGACATATTAGCCATGACGTTTATATAGGCGATCCTGCCGCCGAAGAAGTTTACGACCGAGGAAGCGGCGTCCGCCATCGACTCCAAAAAAGCGTCGTGAGGCGCCGCCCAGATGTTGTGCTCGGTGTCTCCCGAGCCGTGGATATAGGCTTTGCCGTAAGATGAGGCCACGCCTATCGAAAGCTGCTTCAACGCCCCTCCGAAGCCGCCCATCGGGTGACCCTTGAAGTGCGACAGCACAAGCATTGAGTCGTAGTTTTTAAGATTTTTTCCGACGAAATTTTTCTTGATGACTTTGCCGTTCGGAATGTCAAGAATAAGGTCGGGGCCATCGGCGTCCATAAGGTCAAAGTCGAAATAATCGTTCCAGCCGTGCTTTTTGATGGCTTTAAGATGCTTTTCGGTGGTGTTGCGCTCGCCGTCATATGCGGTGTTGCACTCGACTACCGTTCCGCCGACGTGATCCACTACCGGCTTCCAGAACGGAGGGTGCAAAAAGTTCTGGTTTCCGACCTCTCCCGAATGTACCTTTATCGCGACCTTTCCCGTAAGGTTCGCGCCGAGCTGCTTATACATTTTCAGCACGGCTTCGGGGCTGATCTCTTTTGTGAAATATACTTTTGATCTCATGACGGACCTCCTTTTAAGATTCAAGCGGGCGCGGGGTCGAGCGCTTTCGCGCCGGTTCAAAGGAGCTTTCCGCCGCCTTGGTCTGCTCCGAGAGCATTATACACCATTTTTTGGGACAAATCAAGATTTTCGCGAAGATTTGTTTTTGAAAAAACCTCTAAGATCTTCTGCTTTTCGACGCGAAAGCCGCTAAAAGAGAGAAAATCGCCGCCGCCGAAAAAGTTATTCCCGTTTCGGGAGCAGGGTCGCCGTCCGGTTCGGCGCTGCCCGAAGAAAGCTGCTCGGATTTTTCATACTGCTCGGAATAAATTTCAAGCCCTGCGGCGCTGACGTCTCGGACGTTTTGAAGCGCCGCCTCAATGTCGGGGCTGCTTATCCAATAATCAACGTCCCTGGGAACATAGCTTTCACCGCGAATGCCGTCCCAGTCTGTATGAGGGTTGTTGTAATCGCGGATCTCGAGGCCGTTTTCGCCCTCGGCGACAAGAACGTAAACGCTGTTTTCGCTTATGCCCGGCTCGTCCGAATCGGCATAGCGATAGGTCTTTTTGGTATGCATAGTTACGAGCAGACCGCCCTCGACATCTTCAAAATCGGTGGCCGAGGCTTCAAAATCGACCGTGCGGTCGCTTTTGCCCTCGCCCTGAATTTTTGCAAGATCGCTCACCCATTTCATGCGCAGGTCCATGTATTCTATGAGCTTCTCCACCGATGTAAATGCGGAAAAGTCGAATTTATAGGTCTCGGGCGACTCTTCGGCGCGGCAGATCTCCTCTAAAAAGCCCGCGGCGAGCTTTTCGGCCTCCGCCCTGTCGATATCGTCCGAGGCCGCCGCCGGCATCACCGCGAGCAGCGCCAGCGCAAGGGCCGCAAAAACGGACAGAAGTTTTTTCATATTTTCACCGACTTTCTTGATTTCTCGCCCGCTCATCGGGCGATTTACTTAATTATATCACAAAATTGAAGGGGAGTCAAGGGGAGTAAAAAGGTATTCATCTTCCCCATGCGCGAGGGGAAGATGAATGCTATCGTTTATCACCCCACCCCCGCTATACTGCCTGCGGAGAGGAAAGATATCGAAGCCCCCGCCCCTCAAGGGGCGGGGGCTTTGCTTTGTTACCTTTTAGACAAACGTACTGCGGGGGTGGGGTGACTTAAAATAGCATGAAATCTTGCCCTCGTGAGAGGGAAAGATTGAATACCTTTTCTTCCTCTGCGCTATGTCACTGAACGCTCCATGCGCACAAAAGCCCCGCAGGGGCGCCTCGCACAGAAGCGGGTTTTGTCCAAGAGAACGAGCCGCCGATTCGGCATGGCGGCGAAGTTCGATTGGTTACAAAACCCGCTTATGTTGTCCTCGGCAGAGGGAATGATTGAATACCTTTTATTCGCTCATGTGCCGCCGGAGCAAAAGCAAAACTTTCATGCCTTGCACAACTTTTCGGGCGCTTTGAGTGCAGGTTTTTCATACTATCGCGCCTACGCAAATCAAGACCACCCATTTCATGGGTGGTCTTGATTTGGTCGAGGTGACAGGATTCGAACCTGCGGCCTCCACGTCCCGAACGTGGCGCTCTACCAAACTGAGCCACACCTCGCCGCTCGAATATAATAGCACAATCGCGGGGAAATGTCAACGCTTTTGAAAAATTTTTTGAGCAGCGGGCGCGCCCAAAGCCTGACGATAAAAAATCGCGGGGGGGCGGCAAATTTGAGTTGCAGTCGCGGCGCTGATGTGCTATAATAAGTCAGCGGAGGTGTTTTATGTGAAAATTCAGTTTATAGGCGCGACTCATGAGGTCACCGGAAGCTGCACGCTTTTGGAGCTTGACCGAAAATACTATCTTATTGACTGCGGAATGGAGCAAGGCAGGGACGTTTTTCAGAATATAGACCTGCCGGTACCGGCTTCCGAGATCGAGGCGGTGTTTCTGACCCACGCGCATATCGATCACTCGGGAATGCTGCCGAAGCTGTATAAAGACGGCTTTTGCGGAAAAATTTATGCGACCGACGTGACCTGCGATCTTTGTCAGATAATGCTTCGCGACTCGGCCGGGATTCAGGAATCTGAGGCGAAATGGCGCACCCGCAAGGCCGAACGCGCAGGGCTTCCGCCGGTCGAACCGATATATGACACAAGCGACGCCGAGGGGGCTTTGTCGCTTTTCCGCAGATGCGTTTACGGAGAGATCGTCCGCCCCGCCGAGGGGATCGAGCTTCGCTTCACCGACATAGGGCATCTTTTGGGCTCGGCCTGCATTGAGCTTTGGCTGAGCGAGAACGGAGCTCGCAAAAAAATCGTCTTCAGCGGAGACGTCGGCAACAAGGATCAGCGTATAATCCGCGACCCTCAGAACGTCGCCGAGACCGATTATTTGGTCATAGAATCCACATACGGCAACCGTCTGCACGAAAAGGCGCGGACGGACGTTGTCTCGGAGCTTGCGGAAATAATCCAGCGCGCGCTCGATCGCGGCGGAAACGTCGTTATTCCGTCGTTTGCGGTCGGAAGAACTCAGGAGATGCTTTACGCTGTTCGAGAGATCAAGCAAAAGGGTCTTGTAAAGGGCCACGACGGTTTTTCCGTCTATGTTGACAGCCCTCTTGCCGCCGAGGCGACCTCGATTTTCATGCAGTGCAACCCCGTCTGCTTTGACGACGAGACCCTTGCGATAATAAAACAGGGCGTGAACCCGATCTGGTTCGACGGCATACGCATGACGCTCACCTCGGAGGAATCGAAGCAGATAAACTTCGACCCAACGCCGAAGGTAATAATCTCGGCGAGCGGAATGTGCGAGGCGGGAAGGATCCGCCACCATTTAAAGCACAACCTCTGGCGCGAAAACAGCGTGATACTCTTTGTCGGCTATCAGGCCGAAGGCTCGCTTGGACGTAGGCTTTTGAACGGCGAGAAAAACGTTTCGATCTTCGGCGAGGATATAACCGTTCGGGCCGAGATATGCTCGCTGCACGGCACAAGCGGTCATGCCGACCGCGACGGGCTTTTGTCATGGCTCGAGGGATTTTCGGACAAGCCCGAGCTGATTTTTGTCAATCACGGCGACGACGTTTCCTGCGAGGCTTTCAAAGAGTTTCTTTGCAAAAAGGGCTACCGCGCCGAGGCGCCTTACAGCGGAGCGGAATTTGACCTTGCCTCGGGCAGAATGACAGCCTATGCCGAGGGTCGCGCCGTCGGCCGCTCAAAGGGCGGCGCCCGTGCCGATTCGATTTACAGCGAGCTGGTCTCGGCTGCAGAAAAGCTGCTCGCCCTCGCAAAAACCCGCAAGGGCAGAGCAAACAAGGACAACGCCAAGCTGACCTCGCAGATAAAAGAGCTTTGCAATAAGTGGAGGGAGTGAAGCCCTGCGCAAAAATAATTTCCAAATAGAACAACCATTTATAGGAGGTAAAAACAATGGCACGGCTAACAAAAGAAGTGCGAAAAAGGCTTCTTGAGCAAAACGATGGGTTTACAAGAAGCACGCACTATAAAGATCGCAATTTTCAAGAGCAACGAATTTACAAAATCTCCGGCGGACAGTTGCATATAAAATCCACCGGCAAAACTTCGTGGGCTGACAGCAGATTTGACGATGAGTATACTGCAAGAGACGAAGAGGTACACAGGTTCCTTTATAAATATTTAGACGAGCTGAATAAGGACGGCATTGACTAAATATATAATTTTAACCGCCGGGGACTCCGGCGGTTTTTCTTATAATTGCGCAACTTATACCAAGGCGTCGCCGATACAGAGCAAAAAAGATAACTGCCTCGGCGACTTAGCCAAACTTTTCATTGCAAAAACAGGGGCCCCGAAAATGCGAAGCATTTTTGGGGAAAAGGCGGAGCAGCGGAATGAGTGAAGCGGCGATTTCAAATGCGGAGCATGAAGAAAGCGCCGCAAGCGATATGCAGCTTGCGACGCCGTGGCGGAGAGGAAGGGATTCGAACCCTTGTGCCTTTTGGGCAAACGGTTTTCAAGACCGCCTCGTTATGACCGCTTCGATACCTCTCCGTAGCCCGAAAAGGGCTTGCAAAGGTTATAATATCACATCGCCGCAGGGTTGTCAAGCGAAATTTACTTTGTCGAGCGGAGCTGCTTCATCAAAAAGCTGTATTTTGCACGAAGCGAGCAGCGCAGATATATCAGCGACTCGATGAGGTCGGGATCGACGGCTTCGTTGAAATCGGAATCGGCGGCGATAAGCTCGTCGGATACCTCTTTCAGCTCCTCGGAGATGCGCCTTGTGCGTTCAAGGTCTGCGCGGCGGGTCATGCTCATAAAAACACTCCTTAAAAATGGGCTTGCTAAAAATATGCGGGACAACGCTTAGAAATTCCGAAAGCGCATATAATCTTTATATAAACATAAGAAGGGAGAAGCGGTCATGACTGAGCCGAAACACACAAGCGTGCGCTATTGCCCTCACCTCGGGCACAACGTTGTTTTAAGAGGAAGGTTTTCCGAAAGCGGTGATTTTTCGTTTGAATGTCTCAATAAGGAGGACTGCGGGTTCAGCGAATCGGGCTGCCGAAACCTGCTTCTGAGCCCCTGCGCCGGCATAAGCAAAGCCGCCAAAACCGACGCGCGGTGTATGTAGAGCGCTGTTTTGCGGGTTGGATAAGAGGGGGCGGCGCGCATGACAAGCCGTCGGCTTGCGGAGCTTAACGCAACGTTCTGCGGAATTGGGCAGCCGCTTAAAAGGTATTCAATCTTTCCATCTCACGATGTAAAGATTTCATACTATTTTGAGCCACCCCACCCCCGCAGGACGTTTGTCGTATAGGAACAAATGAAGAGGCCCCCGCCCCTCGAGGGGCGGGGGCTATCAAAACTTTCCTTTCGTAGGCAGTAAGGCGGGGGTGGGGTGATGAGCGATAGCATTCGCTAAAATTCCGCCCCGGGGCGGAATTTTGCGAATACCTTTTAAACGGTCGGTTCGGGCTGCGGCAAAGGTAGAGATAAAGCTACAAACGTTTAGGCTGCGTTTGCGGCGGCTGAGCAAAAGTAATTCAATCTCTCCTCTTACGCTGGCAACATAAGCGGGTTTTGCAGCCAATCGAACTTCGCCGCCATGCCGAACCGGCGGCTCGTTCTCTTGGACAAAACCCGCTTCTGTGGAACAACGCCCCGTAGGAGCGTTGTTCGCATGGAGCGTTAAGTAACATAGCGAACGGGGGTGGGGTGATGAGCGATAGCATCCATATTTTCCGGCGAAGGAAAATATGGATACCTTTTCATCAGCGCTGTGTCCCCTAACGCTCCATGTGCAGAAAGCCCCGCTCATGCTGCCCTGGGCAGAGGGGCGGCGATGTTTTTCCTCACTATTATGCCACCAGCACTTGACACCCGCGAAAAACGCGGGTATAATTAGATATTAACGAAAAACTTATGCGGAGGTAATTTTTATGGCAATAAAGCAGACTACAATGTCAAGAGAAGGCTTCACCAGACTTCAGGAGGAGCTTGAAAACCTTGTTACGGTGAGAAGAAAAGAAGTAGCAGAAAAGCTCAAAGAAGCGCGTTCTTACGGCGACCTTTCGGAAAACGCCGAATACGACGAGGCCAAAAACGAGCAGGGAATGCTTGAGGCGCAGATCGCCGACCTCGAGATGATAATTGCAAACGCCATAATCGTCGATGACGACAGCCTAAGCCTTGACGAGGTCGGAATCGGCTCGCTCGTTAAGCTGAAGGACTTCGACCTTGACGAGATCATCGAATATCAAATCGTCGGCTCGACCGAATCTGACCCCGACAACGGCAAGATCTCGGACGAATCCCCGATCGGCAAGGAATGTCTCAAAAAGCGCGTCGGCGACGTTTTTGAGGTCGAAACTCCCTCCGGAACGCTCAAATTCGAGGTTTTGGATATAAGCAGATGATTTCGCCGCTTAAGGCACAGGAGGAAAATATGACAGAGGAAATTTTGAACTCTCAGCCCGAGCAGGAGCTTTCGGGTGAGGAGATCAACGCGCTCAAAAAAATCAGAATGGACAAGCTCGAAGCCCTCAAACAGGAGGGCAAGAACCCCTTTCTGATAACAAAATACGATTGGAATATCTTAAACTCCGACCTCAAGGCCTATTATGCCGAGGAGGAGAAAAAGGTCATAGATTCGGCGGGCGGCGACGAAGAAGCGATCGCCTCGGGAATTGAGAAGATAAAAGAGAAAAAATGGCGCGTCGCCGGAAGAATACTCTCTCGCAGAGACATGGGAAAGGCCAACTTCATCGACGTGCAGGATTCCACCGAGAGAATGCAGGTATATGTCCGCTCAAACGACGTGGGCGACGAGACCTTTGCCGACTTCAAAAAGTGGGATATCGGCGATATCGTCGGCATTGAGGGCTTTGTTTTCAGAACCCGTAGGGGTGAAATTTCCCTCCACGCAACCGATATCACTCTGCTTTCAAAGTCGCTGCTGCCGCTGCCCGAGAAGTGGCACGGCCTTAAAGACCGCGACCAGCGCTACCGTCAGCGCTATGTCGATCTCATCGTCAACCCCGACGTCAGAAAGACTTTCATCACCCGCTCAAAGATAATAAGCTCGATTCGCCGCTATCTCGATTCTCAGGGCTTTATCGAGGTCGAGACGCCGATGCTCGTTTCAAACGCAGGCGGCGCCGCGGCAAGGCCCTTTGTCACCCACTTTAACGCGCTGAGCGAAGATTTTAAGATGAGAATTTCCCTCGAGCTTTATTTAAAGAGGCTTATCGTCGGCGGAATAGACAGGGTGTATGAAATCGGCAGAGTTTTCCGCAACGAGGGACTCGACACCCGCCATAACCCCGAATTTACGCTTATGGAGCTTTATCAGGCTTATACCGACTACCACGGAATGATGGATCTGACCGAAAACCTCTATCGCCATGTCGCAAACGAGGTCCTCGGAACGACGCAGGTGCCTTGCGGAGACGTTATCATCGACCTCGGCAAGCCTTTTGAAAGAATTTCTATGGTCGACGCGGTCAAAAAATATGCCGGGATCGACTGGAACGAGGTCAAGACCGACGCGGAAGCATATAAAATCGCCGACGAGCGCCATATCGAATACGACCGGGCGCGGCACAAGAAGGGCGACATTCTCAACCTTTTGTTTGAGGAATATGTTGAGGAGCACCTTGTTCAGCCGACGTTTATAACCGATCATCCGGTAGAGATAAGCCCGCTGACAAAGCGCAAGCCCGATAACCCCGACTATGTTGAGCGGTTCGAGATGTATATAAACTGCGGCGAGATGTGCAACGCTTACAGCGAGCTTAACGACCCTATCGATCAGCGCGAGCGCTTTATGCGGCAGGAGGAGCTTTTGAAGCTCGGCGACGAGGAGGCAAACTCTATCGACGAGGACTTTATGCGCGCCCTCGAGATCGGAATGCCCCCGACGGGCGGCATCGGTTTCGGAATAGACCGAATGATAATGCTGATGACGAATTCAAGCGCTATAAGAGACGTGCTGCTGTTCCCGACGATGAAATCTCTTGAAAAGTGAACCGAAAAATTCCCCTCACCGAAAGCGGGCGAGGGGATTTTTTTGCGTCGGGATTTTGGGCGCGGTCATCTTTTTCTTCTGCCCGAGGCTATCTCGGGGCATGAGCAGCCGAAGCCGGAGCGGTACCATATCCTTTATCTCACAACCGACGGAGCCGACACTCTCACCGTTGACAACGTTGCTGGCAGAATCGCCGTCGCAAATGACAAGTCGCCCGAGACTTACGACGTTGTTATACCGATAAAGACCTCGGACGGAAGCGAGTTTGACTTTGCAGGCAAAGAGTTTGAGATCTCGGTAGATAACCAAGCGCCCGAAAAGGTGACCTGCGAGGCCGACGGTATCCACATGAGCGTTTCAAAGGGCGCTCACACCTTCTATCTCACCGAATCGGTCGACGCTGTGCCGGTTTACACCAACAACTACTCCGGCTCGGGAACCGTCACCACTGCGGACGGTTATTACCACCTCTACTTCACGGTTGACCCCGCCGAGATAGGATAATTCGCGCAAAATCCCCCCTCACGCAAATTTTGTAAAAAAATACTTGACAAAACTGCGGGGGGGGGGTATAATATTAGCGTGAAAGAAAAAATCTTCACTCTCATTTCCTAAAAAAGGCGGAGCTTCGGGGGTTGACCCAAGGCTCCGTCTTTGTTATTTAAGGCTCACGCCTTGCTTGCGCGGATATTTCTTGCGATGTCCACGATCCTGACGATAGCGGTGCTCAGAAGAATGTTTATCGGGGTCTCGACGAGGAAGTTAAGCCCGGTCAGACCGAAGAACAGATAGAGCACGATGCTTTCATAGCCGGCGCCGGCCGCCCATTCGCGGATCGTGCCGAAGAAGAAGACCGCGCAGCCCAAAAGGAAGATAGCTTTGTTGACGAGCTGCGCCGCAAGCGCTGCGGCTATCGCGGCGAGCCATGCGTTTTTCTTTTCGAGCAGGCGATATACGACTGCGGCCGCAACGCCCGCCAAAGTGCCCTTCAAAATTACGGTGACCACCGTTCCGAAAGCGTTTATCGTCATGAACGCCGCCGAGTCGGTGAACAGGACCACGACGCTGAACACAAATCCGAGCCACGCGCCGGCTTTCCAGCCGTAGAGCGCCGCGCCGACGACTATCGGAACGATCACGAGGGCTACGCTGAACTGACCGAGCCTGATGCCGATAGCCATCGCCTGCATAACGACGACTATCGCCGTTAAAATTCCCATGACCGTTAAAAATCTTGTTTTTTCGCTTGTTTTTGACATGAATATTCTCCTCCCGTTATATCGGCGCCGCGAGGCGCCTTTTGCGAATCGCTTCCGCCCTTTTCGGTAAAAAAACCGCCGGGCGAAATTATTTTGCAAAGCCTCCTCTTGATTTGCTATTCGCTATTATAATACCCTCTTAGCGGGGAATCAAGAGGGGAAAGGCAAATTCGTAGCCATACACAATTTTTGCACAAAACGGGGTATGTTTTGTGTACTTTTCAGTAATGATTATACATTATTTTTTATTTTTATGCATTCTTGAGAATAAAAATGCGCCCGAGAGGGTCGCCCTCGGGTGCAAAACACTTTCAGATACGCCGTTTATGAGGCTTTTTGTCAATATACGGCGATTTTTCAGTGAGAGTTTCCGTTCGTCGCGGTGTTTCCGACTCCCTGTCCGGCGCCGTTGACCTCGCTGCCGTTCTGCGCGGGTGCGTTTTCGCCGCTCATGCCGCCCATGCCGGCGTCGGAGGCGTTGTTATCGCCGTTCATTTCCTCGGCGTTATCGGACCCTGCGGGCGTGCCGTAAGCGGGATTTGACTTTGTAACGTCGCCGGTCTCGCCGTCGGTGCTGCCGCCGACTTCATTTCTGTTCTCGGTGCTGCCGTCGGGATTTTCGTGGTCGCCGTCCATCATGTCCTTAACGTCCTCGCCAAGGTCCTCCGCGCCTTTTTCGATATCCTCGGCGCCCTTTTCGAGGCCGTTCTCAAGGTCGTCCATGCCGTCCTCAAGAATGCTTCCGTCGGTGGTTTTTGAAACGTCGCCGTTTTCGTCGGCGCTGTAAGTTCCGCTGCCGTCGTCGTCGGGAACGGGCGTTGTAACGGGCGAGCCGAGGGTGGTTCCGGTGCCGGGGCGGTCATAAATTTCATCGTCTCCGCAAGAGCAGAGCATAAGCGCTGCAAGAGCAAGGCAGACTGTTAAAGCAAATATTCTTTTCATCTTAAAATTTTCCTTTCAACATCAAATAATAAAGCCCGAGCTTTGTTGCTCGGGATTATTATTCGGAGAAAGCGTGCGGTTATGCATGATTTTTTGCAAAATATTTGAAATCGAAAAACAAATATCGGATTTTTACTTGACAAACCCGCGCGCTTCTGCTATAATGTTGAGGCTGTTTCAGCGAGCCATTAGCTCAGTTGGCAGAGCATTTGACTTTTAATCAAAGGGTCTGGAGTTCGAATCTCCAATGGCTCACCAAAACGCAAAAGATCCGAACCTTCTTTTTTGAAGGCTCGGATCTTTTTTAAAATTCAGTTTTGCATTTTTATCTGCTGGCCGGTTATGAGCGGATAGCTTATCAGCCTTTCGCCGTCAAGGTCTTCGCGATGCATATCTACGCCGCTTATCCGGCTGTTTTCATAGGTGGTATAGTAATATATCCCCTTGTCGGTGTTGCAGCAGGAAGAATAGATGGTATATTCAAAGCCGTGCTCGACCTGACAGCAGCCCTTTTGCTGGGCGACGGAGCCGAGAATGTGGAAGAACTGACTTACGCTTTCCGACTCCGATTCTCCCGAAAGAGAATTGAGCCTTGTGAAAGCCGCCTTGACGAATCTTGAAGCCGAAGAAAGGTCGCCCGGAAGCCCGAGACCGCCCATTCCGCGACTGTAAGTTTTGAGCTCGACGTCTTTTGAGAATCGGTTTTCGGGGTCGCTGCGGCTGAGGCTCATATAGTTTGAAAGGTTTGTGAGATGATAGTCAAAGGTCGGGTTGTTGGTCATAACGCCGACGGGGTTTTCGTATATTTTAAGCCCGTCCCTGACGGATTCGACGACTATGCTTTCGTCGCGGTCCGAGATCATCCAGTGAAGCGGAGAGAGCGGAAGCTGCTCGGAGAAATTCTCGTTCAAAAGGTTCAGCGAGGCGAGCTTCTTCCTCGCCTCCGAGACGTTTTCGCACCGCCCGAGTATCCACGGAATGAATTCAAACGGCGTGATATTGTCCTTTCCAGGGGCCTCGGGCTTATAGTCGGCGTTTCCGGGGAAATTCAGCCCCGCCATGCTCAGCCCTTTTTCGTTGGTGGCGTCATAGTAAAGCGGATAGCCGTTTTGAACGAAAGCCATGCCTATCATTGCATAGTGCGACGGCATTTCGCCCGCCCGGCGGAACTTAAAGGGATAGTTTCGCGGGGTGACGGTCACCGTTTCGTTGTAGGAATATTCATAGTCGAGATTTCGGCCGAAATAGTGGTCTTTTGTTTTATAGGTCGCTGCCGTGCACATAAACATTCTCCTTTAAAATTATTTTAGCAGAAAGCTGCAAAGCTGCCCGACGTTTTCGCATATCGCCGCCGCCCCTGCGCGTTCAAGCTCGTCGCGGGCGCCGTAGCCGTAAAGAACGCCGACGCAGGGTATGCCGTTTTTCGCTGCCCCCAAAACATCGTATTCCCTATCGCCGACCATCACCGCCGAGGAGGGTTTTTCTTTGCAAAGGGCTTTCAGCGCAAGACCTATCACCTCGGCCTTGCTCATCTTCTCGTTGTCGAGGGGTATGCCGACAACGGCGTCGAAATATTTTTCAAGGTCGAAGTGCTCAAGAATCCTGTCGCAAAAGGGCTGAGGCTTCGAGGTCGCGACTGCAAGGCGTTTTCCGGCCGTGCGAAGCGCTTCGAGGCATTTCGGGATTCCGGGGTAAACCGCGTTTTCAAAAAGCCCCTTCTCGGCGAAATATTCGCGGTAAACGCCGACCGCTTCTTTTGCCTTTTCCTCGGAAAAACCGCAGTATCTTCCGAAGGATTCGATGAGCGGCGGTCCGATAAAGCGCCGAAGCTCGCCGTCCGTCGCCTCGGGTAGGCCGTAGTGCCGATATACCCGCCGCACCGAGTTGATTATCCCCGGCGCGGATTCTGTCAGGGTGCCGTCAAGATCAAAAAGAATAACGTCGAACATTTTTCACCTCATGCGTGACCGACGAGCATCTTTTTAAAGCGCAGGGCGATCTGCACCGCCGAGCGGCGTTTTCCTATGCGGTCAAGATATCTGTCGTCTCCCCAAGTCTCCTCGGCAAAGCCGTCCACGGCTCTGCCCTCCCATGTCGGATATTCCGAGAGCGCGGTCTCCATCTGCCGAATATTTGCGCGGTTAGGCATTGAGATGCCGGCGGTCTTCATCAGGTCGTTGGTGAACTCGGCGCAGGTGAACGCGTTCGAGCGGTCGAAGCGTCTCCCGAAAAGATAGACGGCCGCCGAGATGAAATTATAGACATAGTTTTCGGGGCTGCGGCTCATCATCTCGATAACGCCGATGACCGCGCCGTAGCTTTTTTCGCTGACCGGCACCGAGATGACCTTGACCCTCGTCCGCGAGCTGAGAGTATAGCGAAACGGCGATTCGACGGTGAATCCGGCGATAAGCGGGTTCGAGCGGTAAAGTCGCGAGAAGGAGTAGAATTTTGACATATCCTCATCGACGCAGACCGAGCAGTGGTTATATTCGTTTTTGGTGACGAATCTTATCATGCGTCCTATTCTCAGGTCGGTCGAGGAAAATATCACATATATATTTTTCATGCGGCTCCTTTTTATGTAATCAGACTATTCTTCTGGCTTCAAGATAATATCTCTTGTCGGCGGCTTCTCCCATCGAGAAGGTTTTGCGGGGAAGAGCTCCGTCGGCGACGACTGCGGGGAAGAGCTGATCTTTTCCGATCGGCGCAAATTCAAATCCGATGACGCCCGGCTCGGCGGCAAGGCGCTTTAGGGTGGTGTCTCCGTGGATATAGTCTATCTCGCCGCCGTGGGTCGAGATGTATTTATCCAAAAACGCCTGAACGCTTCCGACCGACAGCTTTGAGAGCGGCTCGCGGATATAAAGCTCGCGGACGGTGAAGTTGCGGTGAATCCTCACCCTCTGCTCCGAGCTTATTCCGCTGAGTCCGAGGGCGAGCGACATCTCCATTATAAGATTATACTGGTCGGGCACGCGAACGATTCGGTGTATGGCTTCAAATTCGAGCGCTTCGCTGTGAAGATTGACTATTTCGCAGAGAGCGTATCTCGCCGGGTGGTTTGAAAGGTCACGCCCCGGGTTTTCGCGCTTTAAGCGTTCATAGTGTTCCTTCGCGGCGGCAAGCGAGTGGTTTCCGTCTCCGACGGCAAAGAGCATCTCCGACTTTTCTCTGAGCTTTGCAAGCGCCGCATCCACCGCCGAGATTTCCTTTTCGCTCAAAAGGCTGCCCTTAACGCTTCCTCCGCCGCCCATAAGGTCAAAGGAATATACGACGCCCTTTTCGCCGAAAACGCCGCCGATGACCGAATCCTCGGGGTCGTCGATGAGTATCATCGTGTGCGGAAGCTCGATTTTTGCGTTCTTTCTTATTTCAAGCCTTGCGGGTATCCTTTCGGCGACGGTTGCCTCGGTCGCCCTTATCTGAGAGCGGCTGCCGGGGCGATAGTCGTATTCCTCAAGGTCAATGGCGCCGACGATGCCCCTGCGCACCTTGCCGTTCGACTGTCTGCGCTCAAGGCAGATCATCGAGTCCTTGTATTCCTTGAAGATACCCGAGTTAAGATAGCTGTCGATAGTGCGGTTTATTTTTTCGATGCGCGCGGCGGCGTCGGGCTTGCCGATATAGACCTCGGGCAAAACCAGCCTCAAAGACGACGGAGCGTCGCCGACATATCTGTCCGCCTCCTGCCAGTATTCCGGCTCGGAGGTGTATTGGTCGCAGGCGACGACCGACCATTTTTTCATGTCGCTGCAATTCGGAATAAGGATATCTGCCGATCTGAAAGCGGTGGAGAACTTCATTTTTATACCTCCCGAAAAATATTTTTTATAAGTTAAAAGATAGTATCATTCGTTGCGCCCGCAGCATTTTTTATATTTCAGGCCGCTGCCGCAAGGACAGGGGTCGTTTCTGCCGGGCTTTTTCTTTGAAACCGTTCTCGTCGCCGAAACGGTGCCGTCCGAGCCGGTATCCGAGGGCTTGAGAACTTGACGGCGCTGGGGTCTTTCGTCCTTTCTGAGGCGAATGTTATAGAGGATCCTGACGGTGTCCTCGCGAATGGAGGCGACCATGGCGTCGAACATATCAAAGCCTTCCATTCGGTATGCGACGACGGGGTCGTGGCTGCCGTAAGAGCGAAGCCCCATGCCCTTTTTGAGCTCGTCCATATCGTCGATGTGCTGCATCCACTTCGTATCGACGACCTGAAGCAGCGCGACCCTTTCGGCCTCTCTCATTATCTCGGGAGTTATCTCGCGCTCCTTTTCGGAATAGCGTTCGAGGGCGCTTTCGGTGACCTGCTCGGTTAGCTGTTCTTTTGAGAGAACGTCAAGCTGCTGAGGGGTATAATTGAAATCACCCTCGACTGTGAACAGCCCCGCAAAGTGCTCGCGAAGACCGGCAAGGTTCCAGTTTTCCGGCTCGTCTCCGGCAAGATATTCCGAAACGCTGTCGGCGCAGAAGTCTTTTATCATCTTTAAGATGTAGTCGTGAATGTCTTCTCCCTCAAGCACCTTTGCGCGCTGACCGTAGATTATCTCGCGCTGAGCGTTCATAACGTCGTCATAATTGAGAACGTTCTTTCTTATATTGAAGTTTCGACCCTCGACCCTTCTCTGCGAGGATTCGATAACGTTTGTAAGCATCTTAGATTCGATAGGCATATCCTCGGGCACGTTCATCGAATTCATGACCGAGGTTATTCTGTCTCCGCCGAAAAGCCTCATCAGATCGTCCTCCAGAGAGAGGTAGAAGCGCGATTCTCCCTCGTCGCCCTGACGTCCCGAGCGGCCTCTTAGCTGATTGTCGATTCGGCGAGATTCGTGGCGCTCGGTGCCGATTATGAACAGTCCGCCGGCCTCTTTGACCAGCTTTGCTTTTTCCTTTATCTCGGAGGAGAATTTGTCCATAAGCTCGCGATACTGCCTGCGGCCCTCCAAAACGGCCTCGTCGTCGGTCTCGGAGAAGCCGGTGATGTCGTAGATCTGCTCGTCGTCGTAACCGAGCTTTGAAAGCTCGCCCTTTGCCAAGAATTCCGCGTTTCCTCCGAGCATGATATCGGTGCCTCGGCCGGCCATGTTGGTGGCTATGGTGACTGCGCCGAGCTGACCCGCCTGAGCGACGATCTGAGCCTCGCGCTCGTGATATTTCGCGTTTAACACCTCGTGCCTTATGCCTTTTTTGGAGAGCATTTTCGAGAGCAGCTCGGATTTTTCGATAGAGATGGTTCCGACCAGAACCGGCTGCCCCTTTTCGTGGCATTTGACTATCTGATCTATCACCGCGTTGAATTTTGCCTGCTCGGTCTTATAAACGACGTCGGGGTGGTCGATTCTTATCATCGGCATATTGGTGGGAACGACCACGACGTCGAGCTTGTAAATTTCGCGGAACTCGTTTTCTTCGGTGGCGGCGGTTCCGGTCATGCCCGAGAGCTTTTTGTAAAGGCGGAAGTAATTCTGGAAGGTTATCGTCGCGATGGTCTTCGACTCATTGCCGACTTTGACGCCCTCCTTTGCCTCAATGGCTTGGTGGAGGCCGTCGTTGAAGCGTCTGCCGTACATGAGGCGGCCGGTGAACTCATCGACGATGATGATCTCGCCGTCCTTGACTACATAGTCGATGTCGCGCTTCATGGTGCCGTTTGCCTTGATAGCCTGATTTATGTGGTGCAAAAGGCTGACGTTGTCCGAATCCGAGAGATTCTCGACGCCGAAATATGCTTCGGCCTTTTCAACGCCCGAGCGGGTGAGCGTTGCGGTCCGCGCCTTTTCGTCAACGATGTAATCGCCGTCATATACCTCGTCGGTGTCCTCTTTGTTCTCGGTCTCAACGGTGACGACCTTGCGGAGGGTTTTTGCGAAGCGGTCGGCCTTTTGATAAAGGTCTGACGACTTGCTTCCGCGGTCCGAGATAACGAGCGGGGTCCTCGCCTCGTCGATGAGGATAGAGTCCACCTCGTCAACGATAGCGAAAGCGTGACCGCGCTGGACCTTATCTTTTTTATAGATCACCATGTTGTCGCGGAGATAGTCGAAGCCGAACTCGTTGTTGGTGCCGTAGGTTATGTCGCAGTTATAGGCTTCGCGGCGCTCGGCACTGCTTTTTGAATGAAGTATAACTCCTATCGACAGGCCGAGAAAGCGATAAACTCTGCCCATTTCCTCGGACTGGAATTTTGCAAGGTAGTCGTTTACGGTGACGACGTGAACGCCCTCGCCCGAAAGCGCGTTGAGATATGAGGTCAGGCAGGCGGTGAGAGTTTTTCCCTCGCCGGTCTTCATCTCGGCGATCCTGCCCTGATGCAAAACTACGGCGCCTATTATCTGAACAGGAAACGCCTTTTTTCCGAGAACGCGGCTTCCGGCCTCGCGGCAGACCGCAAGCGCCTCGGGCATTATGTCGTCGAGCGTTTCTCCCGCCGAAAGACGGCTTCTGAAAAGCGCGGTCTGATCTTTAAGCTCGGCGTCCGACATCGCGGCGTATTTTCCCTCAAGCTCCAAGACCTTATTTTTTATCGGCTCGATGCGTTTAAGCTCGCGCTCGCTGTATGTTCCGAAAATTTTATCCAAAAGTCCCATTGTAACATTCCTTTCATCGGCGGCTATATTCCTTTATAGTATAACCCAAAAACGTTTCTTTGTCAAATTAAGGTTTGGTAACAAAAAAGAAGCACCCGCCCCTTCCATGAAACGCCGGCGGCGGGTGCGCTTTCGCCGAAAGGCTTGAAGCCGTGTTTTTGGGGAGGGGGATAAAGGTATTCAATCTTTCCATCTCACGAGTTCAACAGAAGCGGGTTTTGTAGCCAATCGAACTTCGTCGCCATGCCGAATCGGCGGCTCGTTCTCTTGGACAAAACCCGCTTCTGTGGCACAAATCCCCTGCGGGGCTTTGTGCGCATGGAGCGTTTAGGGACATAGTGCAGAAGAAGAAAAGGAATTCAATCGCTCCCTCTGCCGAGGGAGTGATTTCATACTATTTTGAGACACCCCACCCCCGCAGGACGTTTGTCTAAAAGGTAGCAAAGCGAACGCCCCCGCCCCTCGAGGGGCGGGGACTTCGATATATTTCCTGCCCGCAGGCAGTATGGCGGGGGTGGGGTGACTCCCAATAGCATCCATATTTTCCGGCGGAGGAAAATATGGATACCTTTTTACCCCACCGCAGGCAGCAAAACGCCCGCTCAAACGGCGGGCGCACACATTTAAATTCCGATTTCCGACTTCTGCCGTCTGTCTTGACTGACGCCTTAAAATGTGGTAAAATAACAGCGTTCGCGTTTATTTTGCCTCGCTGTCAAGGGCCTTGATGCGAGCCTCGCTGTTTTTGATGAGGTTCACCATCGAGGAATAATATCTCGGATATTCCTCGGCAAGGCTTCGGGTGTCGGCCGCAAGCTCCCCGGGGTTAGAGATGGCGTCCTCGCCGTCAAGAGCTTTTCCGGCGGCCGCGGCGGAAATTTTCGATTCGCAGAGATTCATCGCCGCGTTCGAGCCCAAAGAGGCGACCGTCTTGTCTATCATAAAGAAATTCTGGTCGTTTTCGGGGTTCGCGGAGTAAAGATACCGAAACACCTTATATACCGCGAGCATGAGATAGCCCGATATCTCCTTTATGACCGTTGCCGAGCGGCATTTTGAGAGGAGCGAGAAGCAAACGCTCAGCGAGTTGTTTATCAGCTTTTTGTTGAAGGCTATCATCACCGAGCCGGGCGTGACCTTGTCGCGCTGGTTCGGGTCGTCCTCGGGAAGCTCGTCGATAGAGATGGTTTTTCCCTGAGGCTCGGGCGAACGGCCGAGCAGATAGTCGCAGCTTACGTTGTAATAATCGGCGGCGCGCACCAAAAAATCGAGCCCGCATTCGCGCTTGCCCTTTTCATAGTGAGAAAGAAGCCCCTGCGAAACGCCGAGGTCTTCAGCCGCTTTTTTCTGAGACAGCCTGCGTTCTTTGCGCAGAAGCGTCATTATTCTTGAAAAATCTGTACTCAATCAAATCTCCCCCGAGGTAAAACAATAACATACTGAACATTATACACCCGTTTTTACTCTTTGTAAAACAGTAAAATAGATGAAATTTCACCGCGATTTTTGTAGAAATATGCTAATAAAGCGATAACGCGACAGGAGGGCCGCCATGAAAGGTTACAGGATACATTTTATACGCCATGCAATCTGCGAGGCGAACGAGGAGGGCAGATATGTCGGCATAACCGAGTCCCCGGTCTCGGCGAGGGGCAGGCGCGAGCTTATCGCCAAGGCTTCGGAGTTTGTCTATCCGCCGGCCGACAAGGTCTATGTAAGCCCTCTGCGCAGATGCATCGACACCGCGGCGTTTTTATATCCCGAGGGTTATGCGCGGGTGGTGCCCGAGCTTCGCGAGATGAATTTCGGAGATTTTGAGGGCAAGCTGCTTTCCGAGATTAAGGACCTGCCCGAGTATAAAAAATTCTTAAAGGGCGGGGCGAACAACCCTCCGCCCAACGGCGAAAGCCTTGAAAGCGTCGTCAGGCGGTGCTATGAGGGTCTCGACTTCATCATTATGGACATGATGAAAAACGGCTATGAAAACGCGGTCGCCGTGACCCACGGCGGGATAATAATGAACATGATGTCCTGCTTTGGGCTGCCGAAATATTCACCGAACGATTTTGCCTGCGATTTCGGCGAGGGCTTCTCGGTGCTGGTGACGGCTCAGCTTTGGCAGCAGTCCGGCGCGTTCGAGATACTCGGCGCGCTGCCCTACCGGAAGTAGAAGTTAGAAGTTAGAAGTCAGAGGTCAGATTGGCAGAAGTCAGAGGGCAGAGGGCGGAGAGAGCGAAATCGCCAAAATGGGAGTGCCCATTCCGCACGCATTATACAAAATTAAATATGTCGCCGAAGGCGACTCCTTGAGATTCTAACATCTAATATCTAATTTCTATCTTCTTGATGTGGCCGTTTAGGACACATCACCCCAAAAACTGTCGCTTGATTTTTAGCTTGAGTTGTGATATAATTTATTTGATTGTTACCGTTTTGTAATTTTTCCCGAAAGGAGGGGAGGACATGGACGAAAACGCGGAGCTTTCCGACAAGGTTATGAGCGAGGCCGACAGCGCTGATATTTCCACCGAAGAAGCCGTTTCGGAGCAGCAGCCCGAAGCAGAGCCTCAGCCCGAAGCCGAAAATCTCGAGGCCGAAAATCCCGAGCTCGAGACTGCGTCCGAGAACTGCTCGGAGCAAGCAAACGAAGAACCCGAAAGCGCCGAGCCGGACGCTTCGGAAAACGGTATCGGCGACAAAGGCGAAAAGCCCGAGGAAGCCGCAAGCCCCGAGAACGCTTCGTCCGAGGAGCCCTCGCCCTCTTTGAAAGAGAAAAAAGTCAAAGAGAAAAAGCCGAAAGAGAAAAAGCCTCCCCGCAAAAAGCCCGATTTCAGCGCCGCGGCACGGGCGGTTTTGAGCTCGATAAAGAGTTTTGCGGCATTCGCAAAGCGCTCCTTAAAATCGGCTGCTCGCCGCACAAGAAGCGACATGAAAAAGATCCTCGCGACGCTTTCGGATATGCTTTTCTTTGTCGGCGGGTCGGTGCTGAGGCTTTTGGACCGCTTCCTTGTGGTCACGGTGCTCGGCGGATTTTTCGCTTGCAAGGCGGTCTGCGGCTCGCTGAAAAGGCAGCTTTCGATGATCCTGCCCGAGCTTTTCGACCTGCTTTATTACATAGGAAATTCGGCGTGGCGGGTGCTCGCTTTCGGCACGAAAACTGCGGCTCGCGCCGTTGCTCACCTCTTCTCGGCGGTGTTCGGGGCGATATTCGGCTGGATAGCCAAAAAATTCAGGCAGCCGCTTTACGATATCTGGTGCGCTTTTTTAACGCCGTTTGCTAAAATCTACGGCGGCGTCGCCGATACCGGCGTGCGCTTTAAAAAAGCCGCCAAAAAGGGCTTTTTGCAGGTCGTCGGCGCGGTCTTTGTCACCTTGTGGAGATTTCTCTGCGGCCTCTGCGAATTTCTGCGAGCGATATTCAACTATGCGGCGCCGGTGGTCGCGGTCGTCTTTCTCGTCATGCTGGTGAGGTATTATTCGACGCTGCAATACGCCATCTCGGTGGAATATAACGGAAGCTCGCTCGGAAATATTGAGAGCGAGGCGGCGTATAACGAGGCGCAGAGCCTTATTCAGGACAAAGTCACATTCACCCAAAACGACGAGCCGATACTTTCAACGCCGCGCTTTACCGTCGCGGTGGTCGGGCTTGACCGCGAAGAGGATCAGACCGTCGACGACATCAATATGCTTTCCGAGCTTATGATCGAGGCGGGGGACATACCGGTCGTTTACGCTTACGGGCTTTATATCAACGACGAGCTTTTCGGGGTATATACCGCCGACGACAAGGACGCGATAGTCACCGCGCTCAACAACAAGCTCAACGCATACAACACTCCCGACGTCGTTGACGTTCATTTCGAGGACGACATCATGATATACGAGCAGCGGTTCTTGCAGACCGTTCTCACCCCGCCCGACGCGGCGCTTGAGCTTATAAACGGCGGAACGAGCGTCGAGGCTTACTATTCGGTGCAAAAGGGCGACACCATAAGCTCGATATGCAGCCGCCTCGGAATTTCGAGAGAAGATTTTGACTCCGACAACCCCGAGCTTGCCGACGGCGTTTCGCGGGGGGATATCGTGACGTATCACTATATCGAGCCGCACCTCAACGTTATTTCGACGAGGTATGAGAGCTACGGTCAGGTGATCGAGAGGACCACCGAATATGTCGAGTCTTCAAGATACGAGGAGTATTGCGAGATACTCTTGCAGCACGGCTCGGACGGCTATGAAAATGTAACCGCGCAGATCACCGAGGTGAACGGAAGCGAGGTCGGTCGCGAGATAATTTCGCGCACGGTCGTCGAGCAGATGGTGCCGAGAAAATTCCGTATCGGCACCAAGGCGAACACCTATCTTGACGGTGACACCAAGATAATCGACCGCCTCGGCACGTTCTGCTGGCCGGTCGGCGACGAGGACTGCTATGTCAGCTCGGACTTCGGATACCGAAGCTGGGACCACTCGAACCACAAGGCGATAGATATTGCTGGAATTCCGAGAGGCACGCCGATATATGCCGCCTGCGACGGAAAGGTTACCTTCTCGGGGACCTACGGGGCCTACGGCAAGCTGGTGATAGTTGACTGCGGCGGGGGCTATGAGTGCTATTACGGTCACTGCTCCGAGCTTTTGGTCGAGGTCGGCGACAGGGTCGAGAAGGGCGACACCATTGCCGAGGTCGGAATGACCGGAAGCGCCTCGGGCAACCATCTGCACTTTGAGATGAGATATCACGACGACAGGATAAACCCGTTCATGGCGCTGGGCGGCCCCGGCGGGCACAGATTCAATTTCGGATAAACGGCGGCGGGAGGACAGCGCTTTAAGTTCTCCCGCCGAAAAAATCGGGGCGAATTTTTGCGCAAAAAAATAATTGAAAAACACTTGACAAGTCCCGAAATGGGTGATATAATAGTGGAGCTTTCCCAATGGAAAGCTCCCTCGCCGCGCTTGCGCGGGTTGACATAAACGCAGAGATCGCATGATTTTTGCGGAAAATAGGCGGCAGTGCTGGAATAGGCAGACAGGCACGTTTGAGGGGCGTGTGTCGAACGACGTATGGGTTCAAGTCCCATTTGCCGCACCACGGCGTCGCAAGCTACGTATCGCTTGCGGCGCTTTCTTCATGCCTTGCATTTGAAATCGCCGCTTCACTCGCTCCGCTGCTCCGCCTTTTCCCCACAAAGCTGCGCTTTGCGGGGACCCCTTTTGGTGCTCGCCCATTGGGGCTCCCGATTTTTTGGTGCTACTTCTCTCGCCCTGCTCTCCTCGCCATTTAAATATGTCACCGAAGGTGACACCTTGAAATTCTAACATCTAACATCTAATTTCTATCTTCTTGACGCTGCCGCGTCCCCCGATTGACTTTCCCCTCGAAATATGCTATACTTACCTCGGCGCGTGGCAGGTGCCGGCGTATAAATTTTCGGACGGAGAAAAGCTATGACAAAAAAAGATTTGCGGGCGCGGGCTGAGAAGATCGTCGGGCGGCTCGAGGAGGTCTATCCCGAGGCGCAGTGCTCGCTTGAATATGAAAAGCCGTATGAGCTGCTGATATCGGTGAGGCTGTCGGCTCAGTGCACCGACGCGCGCGTAAACATCGTCACAAAGGAGCTTTTCAGCGAGTTTCCGACGCTTGACAGCTTTGCCGGAGCGGACGTTTCAAAGGTCGAGGAGATAGTGAAGCCCTGCGGACTTTTTCGCACAAAGGCAAAAAGCATCGTCGAGCTTTCAAAGAAGCTGCTCGAGGATTTCGGCGGCCGGGTGCCGGACAATATGGAGGATCTTCTTTCGCTGCCGGGCGTCGGAAGAAAGACCGCGAATCTCATTCTCGGGGACGTTTATAAACAGCCCGCCGTCGTAACCGACACGCACTGCATAAGAATTTGCGGCAGGCTCGGGCTTTCCGAGGGAAACGACCCCGCAAAGGTCGAGAAGCAGCTCCGCGAGATCCTTCCGGCCGAGAGATCGAGCGATTTCTGCCACCGGCTCGTGGTTTTCGGGCGGGAGACCTGCTCGGCGCGAAGCCCGAAATGCGAGGGCTGCCCCCTGAGCGATCTTTGCCCGCAAAACGGCGTCGGGAAGAAAAAGGCGAAATAAAACGGTTATCCGAAGATAGAAAAAGCAGACTTTTTAAGGTCTGCTTTTTGCGTAGAATGGAGCTTATAAAAAGCCGCCCGACGGATAAATCGGGATTTACAGCCATTGTATAAAAGCCGTCTTATCATTCCTGTTATATCCCGCCTGTTCATAGAAGCGGAGGGTATCTTCGCTTTTTGAACCGGTCAGCAGCATCATTTTATAGCAGTTTTCGCGCCGTGCAATTTCCTCCGCAAAATTCAAACAAGCCGTCGCATAACCCTTTTTTCTGTATTTTATGTCGGTAATAACGTTTTCAATTAAAGCGTATGGACGTTGCTCATGCGTCAGATTAGGAATAATAACGCAAACGCAGGAGGATACCAAAGCGCCGTTTTCATCTGCGACTATTATATGATGATTCTTGTCGTTAAGAATATTATTCCATATTGCAATAACTCTTTCATCTTTATCGGGAAACGGATTATCATGCAACTGCATATAAAGCGACAAAAGGCTGTCAAAATCCTTTTCGGTAATTTCTCTTATCATAAAATCTTGCCTCGCTGAATTTTTGTTTTTCCTATTTTCACGCCCATTTGGTCTGCTTTTTTGTTAGCGCACATCTCTCGGGCGGAAAGCCTATCAATCCTTTGATATAAAATGCTTTATCGGCCCGTCGAGACGGTGTATTTCCTCTTTCAGAAAGGCGGGGTATATGTTTACTTTTTGCAGCTCGTCGATAGGCAGCCAGCCGACGACCACGCCGCCGTTATCCTTTTGCGGAACAAACCCGCCCTTTGGGATATCCGCCCCGCCGCAGAGCTCGGCGCGATAATAGAAGGTGACGGTGTGCGCTTGCTTTTCGTTCCACTTCCAAAAACATTCTTCACTCCACAAAAGGCGAACGCATTTTACCGCGAGCCCCATTTCCTCCGCCATTTCGCGAACCAAAGCGGCCTCCGAGGTCTCGCCTATTTTAATATGACCGCCCGGCAAAGCATAATCGTTTCCGTCTTTATCTCTTTGCACTAAAATCATATTGTCCTTAATCACAACGCCGGCAGCCCTGAGACCGCAGATATATTTATCGTCGGCGAATAACCAATCCTTGTTCATAAAAAACCTCCGCGCTCACCCTTTCGCCTCATACCAGCTTTGGCCGGCGTTTACCTCGGCGGTGAGCGGCACCGCGAGGCTGACGGCTTTTTGCATCTCCTCCGAGAGGACCTTTGCAGCCTGCTCGCGGCAGTCGGCCGAGGCCTCGACGATAAGCTCGTCGTGCACCTGCAAAATCAGCTTTGCGTCGAGCTTTTCCTCTTTGAGCCGCTTATAGACCTTGACCATTGCTATCTTGATTATGTCGGCGGCGGTGCCTTGTATCGGCGCGTTCATGGCGGCGCGTCTGCCGAAAGCCTGAAGATTTTTGTTCGAGGCTTTCAGCTCGGGGATATATCTTCTTCGGCCGAAAAGGGTGGTGACATATCCGTTCTTTTGGGCGAATTCGACCGTCTCGCTCATAAACTTGTCTATCTTCGGATAAGTGCCGAGATAGTTTTTGATATATCTGTCTGCTTCGGCGACGGTGCAGTTGATGTCCTTCGAGAGGCTGAACGCCCCGATGCCGTATATTATCCCGAAGTTGACCGCCTTTGCGGCGCGGCGCATATCGCCGTCAACGAAATCCTCGGGCAGGCCGAAGACCTGCGAGGCGGTGCGGGTGTGAATGTCGGTGCCCGACAAAAACGCCTCGCGCATATTTTCGTCGCCGCTCATCGAGGCGAGCACCCGAAGCTCGATCTGGCTGTAATCGGCGTCAAGAAGCACCTTGCCCTCGTCTGCTACGAAGAATTTTCGCATATTTCTTCCAAGCTCCTTGCGAACCGGAATGTTTTGCATATTCGGGTTCGAGGAGGAAATTCTGCCGGTCCTCGTTTCGGTCTGTTTGAACTCGGAGCGCACCCGGCCGTCGGGGCAAACTTCGTCAAGAAGCCCGTAAACATAGGTCGAGAGCAGCTTCGTCAGCGTGCGATAGTCGAGAACGTCCTGAGCGATGGGGTGCTTCGGCACGAGGCTTTCAAGGACGTCGGCGCTTGTCGAAAGCCCGCGGTGATTTTTTTTGCCGCTCGGAAGCCCCAGCTTGTCAAACAGTATCTCTCCGAGCTGCTTCGAGGAATTGATGTTGAATTCCTGCCCGGCAAGATAGTAAATTCGCTGTTCAAGCTCGGCGATGTCGGCTTTAAGCCCCTCGCCGAACGAGCGTATGCCGTCGGAATCGACCTTTACGCCGAGCGTCTCCATCGAGGCGAGCACCTCGCAGAGCGGCTGCTCGATATCATATAAAAGGCGGGACATTCCGCCGTTTTCGACCTCGGCTTTCAGCTTTTTTGAGAGCGGCGGCAGCGAAATAATGTCGCCGTTATCGGGGTCGTTTATATACGCAACGTCATTTGACGAGCAAAGATTACTTACTGTATAATCCGTGGCCTGAGAATTCAGAAGATAACCGGCGAGGTCGCATATGAAGCCGAGGCCCGAAAGCTCGGCGCCGTTTTCAAAGCAGAGCTTGTGAGCGGCCTTGCCCGAAAAGGCGGTCTTTTCCCCGGCCGAGGTGAAATATTTGAGAATAACGTCTTTTTCCGCCGATATCAGAACGCGCTCGCCGTCGGTGACCTTGAGCTTTTCGCCGTCGAAAATGAACCAGCTCGGCTTCCCCGAGAGGTCGGAAAGGGCGGTTTTGAGGTCCTCGGCGACATAGGTTTTTGCGGGGGCGGTTTCGGCACGAGGGGCGGAAACGGGCACTTTGTCGAATCCGAGCTTATCGAGCATTTTGAACATTTCAAGCTCGGAAAGAAGCACGGCCGCGGCGGCGGTGTTCGGCTCGCGGAGAAGATAATCGTTTTTGTCTTTTGGGACCGGCGCGGTGCGGACAATAGTTGCGAGCCATTTGCTGTCGGCGGCGGACTGTTTTCCGTCGGCGAGCTTTTGACGAACGCCCTCCGAGACCTTGACGGAATCCAAATCTTCATAGAGCTTCTCGACGGTGCCGTATTCGCGTATCAGCGAAAAAGCGGTCTTTTCTCCGACACCTCTCACCCCGGGAATGTTGTCGGAGCTGTCTCCCATGAGGGCTTTGGCGTCGATGAGATTTATCGGCTCGAAGCCGTATTCCTCAAAAAATCTGTCGCGGTCATATGAGACGGTCTCGCGGTTCGTCGCCAAAAGCACCGTCGCATTGTCGCCGATGAGCTGGAGGTTGTCGCGGTCTCCCGAGAGAATGAACACCTCGTCGGAGCCGCCCTTGAAAAGCTCGGCGACCGAGCCGAGGATATCGTCGGCCTCAAAGCCCTCGCACTCGATGATGTTTATTCCGAGGCAGCCGAGGAGCTCCTTTGTCACCGGGAGCTGCTTTGCGAGATCGTCGGGCATACCCTTGCGGTTAGCCTTGTAATAATCAAAGGCTTTGTGCCGAAACGTCGGCGCTTTGAGGTCGAAAGCGACCGCGACGCCGTCGGGCTTTAAGCGGTCAAGCTCGCGGAGATATACGTTCAAAAAGCCGGTAACGGCGTTAGTCGGGAAACCTTTTGAGCTGGTCAGCACCTTGATGCCGTAAAAAGCGCGGTTTAAAATTGAATTGCCGTCAATAACAAGTATTCGCATAGTCACATAGCCTTTCAGATTATTTTATTACAGTATAGCACATTTTTGCCGCTTTGGGAAGTGGGAAAACGAAATTCATTAAATTTTGACAAAGGGACTACACAAACGCGATTTTTTGTGCTATAATAGTACGCGGTATGTTTTTGACCGAAACTTTTGCGCAATTAAAGGCGTTCTGCGGGTCTTCGGTCTGAGACCCCGAGCGGGCGGGAAGTCTTCGCTCCCCGAGGCGCGGCGGCTTAAAAAAGCGGCGCGAGGAAACTTTTGCCTGTCGCCCGACAGAGCCGGGGGGCGCCGCCCCCGGGGCGCGAAGCGCCCCGCGCCCCGCAAGGCTTCGCCTTGCGGGAGCCCCCCCCGCTGCGCGGGGGGCGGGCGGCGCCCGCACTTTTTGCCCGCCGCGCCGAAAGCTACGAACGCCGGCCTGCTTCGGGCGGGCGGCAGGCGCCATGCAGAGGAGAAAATGAAAAGTACAGCTATCGGAAATGTCAAAATAGAAAAGACCTGCGCGCTCAGCCCGATGGCTTCCGTCGCAGACAGGGCTTATCGCGAGATCTGCCGCGAATTCGGCGCGTCATATCTTTGCAGCGAAATGGTCTCGGCGAAGGGCCTTTGTTACGGCGGAGCAGGTTCACTCGAGCTTTGCGAGGTCTTAGATTCCGAGCGCCCCTATGCGATCCAGCTTTTCGGCGAAGAGCCGGAATTCATGGCAAAGGCGGTAAATATAGTTAATCGCTTTAAGCCCGATATCATAGACATAAACATGGGCTGCCCGGTCGCAAAGGTCGTAAACCCCGGGGGCGGCAGCGCTTTGATGAAAACGCCCGAGCTTGCCTGCCGGCTTATCCGTGCGGCGGTCTCGGTCGCTGAATGTCCGGTGACGGTGAAGATACGCTCGGGGTGGGACGACGCTCACATCAACGCGGTCGAATTCTCTTTGGCGGCAGAGTCTGCGGGAGCGGCGGCTATTGCCGTTCACCCGAGGACCCGCGCCCAGATGTACGGCGGAAAAGCCGACCGCAGGGTTATTGCGGCGGTGAAAAAGGCGGTGTCGGTGCCGGTCATCGGAAACGGAGACATCGCCTGCGGAGCCGACGCCGAAAGAATGTATAACGAGACCGGCTGCGACCTTGTTTCGCTCGCAAGGGCTTCAAACGGCAGACCTTGGGTCTTTCATGAGATAAAGCATTTTTTGGAGACCGGCGAGAGCCTGCCCGAGCCGCCGCTTGAAAAACGGCTCGAAATAATGCTGCGCCACGTCGATCTTCTGATCGAATACAAGGGCGAGGCTCAGGGCGTTCGCGAGGCCCGAAAAAACGTCGCTTGGTATTTAAAGGGCGTTCGCGGAGCCGCAAAATACAGAAATCTTTCCGGAAGCCTAAATACCCGGGACGATGTTTTAAGGCTTTCCGAGGAGGTGTTAAAAAATGCCTCTTTATGACGGCGTTACGGTCGAAGACCTCGGCAAAGGCTTTAAATGCGCAGTCTCAAAAGAGCACCGCTTCGGCACCGACGCGTTTTTGCTCGCAGATTTCGCCTCTCCGCGCCGAAAGGACAGCTGCCTCGACCTCTGCGGCGGAAACGGCATAGTCGGGCTGCTTCTGCTTCGCAATTTCGGGGCTTCTCGGGTCGTTTCGGTCGAGCTTCAGAAAAAGGCTCACGACCTTGCGCTTCTTTCAAAGCAGCTTTCAAACGCCGAGGATTTTTTGCCCTTAAACGAAGACCTGCGGGCTTTTCGGACCGAGCGGCAGTTCGACGTTATCACCTGCAACCCGCCCTATAAGCGCGAGGGAACGGGCGCCGCTCCGAGCGAAAGCGCCGAGGCGATAGCCCGTCAGGAGCTTAGCTGCTCGATATTCGACGTCTGCGAGGCCGCAAAGAGAAATCTTCGCTTCGGCGGAAGGCTTTGTATCTGCAACCGCCCCGAGCGCCTTGCCGACTGCGTTTTTGCGATGCGCCGCTTCGGGATCGAGCCGAAACGCCTCAGAACCGTTCACAAAAACACTTCTTCGCCGGCGTGGCTGATACTTCTTGAAGGCAGGCTCGGCGGCTCGGGCTTTATGAAGATCGAGCCCCCGCTTGCGGTCTATGACGGGGGCGGCGAGCTTTCCTCCGAGATGAAAAGGATATACAGGTTTGACCAAGGGGCTGATTGACATGGAATTTCGCAGAATGAGGCGCTCGGCGCAGGAGCTTTCTTTAAAAGAGGCCGAGACGATACTTGAGAACGGCTCGCACGGCGTTCTTGCCGTTTCGGGCGACGGCGGATATCCTTACGCCGTGCCGATGAGCTATGTTTATTCCGACGGAAAGATCTATCTTCATTCGGCGGCGGAGGGCCACAGGATCGACGCCGTCAAGCGCTCGGACAAGGTGTCGTTTTGCGTTGTCGCCGAGGATTCGGTGCTCCCCGAAAAATTTACTACATTATATAAAAGCGCCGTGGCTTTCGGCAGGGCGAGGATTCTTTGCGGGGAAGAGGCGCTTTCGGCGATGAGGCTTCTTGCCGAGAAGTATTGCCCGAACGAGAGCGAAAAAAGCCTTGAAAACGAGATAAATTCGTCGCTCGGAAGATTTTCGGCGATAGAGATAGTCGTTGAGCACCTGAGCGCCAAGGCGGCGAGAGAACTTATTTTGAAAGAGGGGAAAGGCTGATGGCGGGCAAGCTGTATGTCGTCGGAACGCCGATAGGGAACCTCGGCGACATGACGTATCGGGCGGTCGAAACGCTTTCAAAGGTCGATTTTATCGCCGCCGAGGACACCCGCGTGACCCAGAAGCTGCTTTCGCACTTTGACATCAAAAAGCCGCTTTTAAGCTATCACGAGCACAACCGCAAGCAGGTCGGCGGAGGGATAGTTTCGCGCCTGCTCGGGGGAGAGAGCTGTGCCGTCGTCACCGACGCTGGTATGCCCTGCATATCCGACCCGGGCGAAGACCTCGTAAGGCTTTGCGCCGAAAACGGCATACCCACCGAGGTGGTCCCGGGGCCGAGCGCCGCAATTGCGGCCTTGGCGGTCAGCGGGCTCGACACGTCGAAATTTGTCTTCGAGGGCTTTTTATCTACATCTCCGAGCTCGCGGAAGGACGCGCTCGAGGCGGTTCGGAACGAGGAACGCACGCTGATTTTTTACGAGGCTCCGCACAAGCTGGAGCAGACGCTTTCGGACCTTTTGAAGTATCTCGGAGACCGAAAAATATCCATCTGCCGCGAGTTGACGAAAATTCACGAGGAGATAATCAGAACGACGCTTTCGGAAGCGGTCGGAATTTACGGCGACGAAAATAAGCCCCGAGGGGAGTATGTTTTGATAGTAGAGGGACAAAAGGGCGAAAGACCCGCCGCAGAGGACATCGGCGAGGCGCTTGAAAAGGTCGAGGCGCTGATATCAAAGGGTATGCGGGGTGCCGACGCCTGCCGCGAGATAGCAAAGTTGAGCGGCTTTACAAAAAGCGAGCTTTATTCCGCCCTGCTCGGAAGAAAGGGCTGAAAATGGGCATAATAAGAAAAATGACCGCGGAGGACATCGACGGCGTGTTAAAAATCGAGCGCGCCTGCTTCACCGCCGAGGCGTGGCCCCGAGGGGATTTTGAGGCGCTTGCCGGTGAGGAAAGCGGCGTAATCGCCTCGCTTGTGTATATCGTTGACGGAAAGGTCGGCGGGTATATCTCGGGCAGCTGCATTTGCGGCGAGCTTGAGATCTATTCCGTCGCGGTGGACCCGTCTTTAAGGCGAAAGGGCGTCGCAAGGGCGCTTATCGGCGAGCTTGAAAGGCTTGAAAAGCCGGCGACCGCCTTTTTGGAGGTCAGAGAGTCGAATTCTGCGGCGAGAAGCCTTTATACCTCGCTCGGGTTTTGGGAATTCGGCAGGAGAGCGGGATATTACAGCCGCCCCGACGAGGACGCGATCACGATGAAAAAGGAATACAAAGACTAAAACCTGCGCAGCCGCAGGCGAAGCCCCGGACCGCGAAGCGGTCCGCCGCGCCGCTTCGCGGCGCGGCCGGCGGGGCCTTGCCCCGCCGGGGGGCTTCGCCCCGCCAAGGCGCATTGAGGAAGTGACAGCATGAAAATTTTAGCGATCGAATCATCCTGCGACGAGACGGCGGCGGCTGTCGTCGAAAACGGCAGAACGGTGCTTTCAAACATCGTCGCCTCGCAGATCGACGAGCACCGGCTTTACGGCGGGGTCGTTCCCGAGATAGCCTCTCGCCGCCACGTTGAGAGCATAAGCGGCGTCGTCGGCGAAGCGCTTTCGGCGGCGGGCTGCACGCTTTACGGCATAGACGCCGTCGCGGTGACCTATGCCCCCGGGCTGATAGGCGCGCTTCTTGTCGGGGTCAGCTATGCCAAGGGGCTTTCGATGTATACCGGAAAGCCGCTCGTGCCGGTGCATCACATCGCGGGGCACATCGCCGCGAACTATATAACCCACCCCGAGCTTGAACCGCCGTTTTTGTGCCTCGTCGTCAGCGGCGGGCACAGCCACATCGTTTGGGTCGAAAGCTATACCGAATATAAGGTGATAGGCAGGACCCGCGACGACGCCGCCGGAGAGTGCTTCGACAAGGTGGCGAGGGTTTTGGGCTATCCTTATCCCGGGGGAAAATATATCGACGAGGCCGCGAAAAAATGCTCGAAAACGGCTTTTAAATTCCCTCACCCAAAGGTCTCGGGCGGAGAATTCGACCTCAGCTTTTCGGGGCTTAAAACCGCTGTGATAAACCTTGTTCACAATTCCCGGCAGCGGGGAGAGGAGCTTTCGCGCGAGGATGTTGCGGCGTCTTTTCAGAAGACCGTTTCCGACATTTTGGGAGAAAAGACCGAGGCCGCCGCAAAAAGCCTCGGCTGCAAAAAAATAGTCGTCGCCGGAGGGGTCTCGGCAAATTCGGGAGTTCGGGCGAAGATGAAAAAGGTAAGCGATTCTCTCGGCGCGGAGCTTTTTATGCCCGAGCTGCGCTATTGCGGAGACAACGCCGCTATGATAGGCGCTCAGGGATATTACGACTTTTTGGCGGGAAGAAGGGCGGACGAAAGCCTCAACGCCGTCGCGACCCTTTCTCTTGAAGACATAAGCATGAAAACGGAGGACCGAAAATGATTAAAAAAATCATCGCCGCGCTGATAATTTCCGCGGTATTGCTGCTTTGCGGCTGCGCAAGGGAGATCTTAGAGCCCCCCGAGGTCACAAACGACGTTTTGCCCGATCTTCCGCCCGAGCTTCCCGAATATCCCGTCAGCTTTGACGACGAGACCTTTGAAGCCCGCCCCGCAAGCGTCGCTTCGCTGTCTCCCTCGCTGACCGAGATTTTGTGCGATATCGGCGCGGGCGACGTTCTTGTCGGGGTCAGCGATTACTGCGACCGCCCCGAGGCTCAAAGCCTTGAAAGAATAGGCAGCCCCGCCAAGCCCGACGTTGACGCGCTTTGCGAGCTTTCGCCCGAGCTGCTTGTGACATCTTCTCCGATAGCCGCGACCGACAGGCTCAGGCTTCGCGAGGCGGGAATAAGAATAGTCGGCTTCGATCCGCCCGAAAGCTATGCCCAGCTCGTGGACGTTTACCTCAAGCTGTCGATGATCTTTAACGGTGCGGCGGATTATTCCTCGGCGGCTCAGCTTGCGCTTTCACAGCTTGACGCTTCATTGAGCGCGGCCTATTCGCTCGGGCTTTCATATACCCTTGTCATCGTCGAGGACGAAGCGCCCGAGGGCCTTATGCTTTCGCCGGCGAACACTTTGAGCTCGGATATCCTTTCGGTCTTCGGGCGAAACCTTTGGGCCGAGAGCCAAAAATTCACCGCGACCGAGGAAGAGCTTCTTGAGCTTGAGCCCGACCTTGTTTTTTACGCTTCTGGGCTTGATAAGGACAAAATCGAGGAGGAATTTCCGCACTCAAAGCTAATAAGCGTTGATTTTTCGCTTTTTGAGCGCCCCTCGGCGCGATTGGCGGGGCTCGTCGGAGAGGTGATTTCTCGCCTTGAATGAAAAATTTTCGACTTCTTATTGACATCTAAGCAATTTAAGGGTATATTTATAATGTGTTGTTTTACACGGATTCGGCGGAGCGCAATTTTTTGCCCCGAAAAAGAGTATTGTTAATATAAAAGGTCTGCCGGAAAGAAGTACGGTTTTGACGCAAAACTTGAAAGGAAAGAAATTAAAATGAAAAGATTTACAGCATTTGTCCTTCTTCTCTGCATGGCGCTGACTTTGTTTGCCGCCTGCGGAAACACGATCGACGACACGCCGACCACGCAGCCCGCTCCCGAAACCGAGGTCTCGGAGCCTGCCGATCAGCAGCAAAGCGACGTTTCTGTGCCCGAAAACGCCGTCCCTCAGGGAGAGACGTGGAACGGCATCGACATCGGCTTTGTAAGCGATAACGGTCTGAAATATATATGGGATCAGCTTGACGACAACATGAAGGAAGACTATGCCGCCGCGATGAACGCCATCAAAAACGAGGAGCTTTCGGTGGTGCTGCCTCACGGAATCCCCAAAGAGCAGATGATGGACTTCATTCAGTTTATCTATCACGGCTCGATAGATTACCCCTATATCGGCAAGCAGTTCTATCTTTCGGATATCGACGGCGACGATCTTCTGGAATCTTACGTCATAAGCTATGATTTCACCGTCGCGCCCGACGTTGAAGGCGCAAAAGCCCTTGTCTCCGAGCTCAACCAGAAGCTCGACGAGATCGTTGCGGGAATGCCCGACGGCACTGAATACGAGAAGATAAAATATCTCCACGACTATCTCATCTTCAACTGCGATTACAGCGAGAACGCGAGCCTGCCCTTCACGGCTTACGGTGCTATCGTTGAGAAAAACGCCACCTGCCAGGGCTATGCCGACGCCATGCATCTTCTTCTCACCCGCGCCGGCTTCGAGGCGATGTATACGATAGGCAGAGGAGACAGAGCCGACGTCACCCACAAGTGGAATTACGTCCGCCTTTCGGACGGTCAGTGGTATATCATCGACCCGACTTGGGCCGACCCGACCGGCAAGGGCGACCCCAACTATATCAACTACGACTACTTCCTGATCTCAGATGAGGAGATACTTCTCGACCACCTTGAAAAGCACGACTGCATTTACTATACCAACCCCGTCGCGACCTCGATGGAGATGTGCTATCACAAATCCGAGGGCTGCTTTGTCACCAACTTCGACGAGGCTTACGCTTCGGCGATGGAGCAGGCGCTTGCCTGCGCTAACGAGGGCAGAAGATATATCTATCTGAGGACCACCGACGAGGAGACCTATAACGATATCCGCGCGAAGCTGCTTGTTGACAGTAAGGACGATCCCGACGATGGCAAGCTCGGCGAAATCCTCGCCGCGGTGAAAGAGCAGACCGGCGTCGAATACGTCACATGGAGCGTATATCGCGCTCATAAGGACGGCAAGGGGCCTCTTTGCTTCACCGTTACCATCAAAAAAGACGGCGAATAACTATCGCCGAGACTGACATAAAGATTTGGAGGAATTGAAATGAACTTTAAGCGCCTGGCGGCATTTCTTCTTGCCGCGCTGATCCTTGTCTCGACTCTTGCGGCGTGCGGGCAGGTATCGGACGAGCCCCTTAACCCGCCCGAAAACTCTTCCGAACCCGTGGTGACGCTTCCGCCCGAGACGACCCCCGAGCCGGTCACCACTCCCGAGCCGACGACAACGCCCGAGCCGGTCACCACCCCCGAGCCGACGACTACGCCCGAGCCGGTCACTACCACCGAGCCGACGACTTCGGAATCAAACCCCGATGATTTCACCGTTGAGGAAATGAGCGCAACGATGTATGCGACTATATCCCTTAACGTCAGAAGCGGCCCCTCGACCGATTTCGACAGAGTTGGCGCGCTTGCCGAGGGCGAAGCGGTAACCGTTACCGGACGCGCCTCTACCGGCTGGTACAGAATAGAATTCAACGGCAAAGAGGGCTATGTCAGCAACGTCTATATGACCTCGGACCGCCCCGCGCAGACCCCCGCCACCACCGCTTCCAAGCCGAAGACCGATGACGACGAGGAAAACGTTGACGACGATAATCACGGCGCGGCACCGACCGTTCCCTCGACCGTTCCCTCCACCACACCGACGAGCGGCACCGTTTCGGCGGGCGACTGGGTAGCCGAGAACGGCGTAGCCTATATGTACGGTCTCTTCACGCAGGACAGATATAAAAACGCCCTCAACGCGCTCGGCAAGGCCGTTCAGAACCTTGAACCCCGAGTAGACCTCGGCGATTATCTCTCGGCGCAGGAGTGCATGGACTTCGCTTCTTACATCGCCGAGATGGCCGGCACCGGCTATTGCTACTTCGACCAGATCTCCTCGCTTTCCGGCACCGTCGCCACGCTCAGATATTATGCTTCGAGCGCCGACGAGGCGAAAAAGATGGTTTCAAGTCTCAACAGCGTTGCTGACAAGGTCGTGAACACCGTCAGCGGATACTCGGACTATAACAAGATAAAATACATCTATGAATATGTTGCTAAAAACTGCCGCTATGACGACGCGGGCCCGCACTACGCTTCGGGCTACGGCGCCCTTGTTGACGGCAGAGCCACCTGCATGGGATATGCAAAGGCCGCGTTCTATCTGCTTTCAAAGGCGGGCCTCGACGTTGTTTACGAGGTCGGCTTCGGCACCGAGGCCGAGCATATCTGGGTAAAGGTCAAGCTCGGCGGAAGCTGGTATTGCGTCGATCCCGGATGGGCGGACCCGCAGCCCTCGAACAACCTCGACCCGAGCTATGTAAGCTATGACTTCCTGCTCGTAAGCGACGATTTCATGAAAAACACCCGCGCGGCGGTTTATGACCTCTCGAAATACTATACCACCCCGAGAGCGAACTCCGACAGTTACAGCTGGTATAACGTCAACAACTGCTATGCCACGAGCATGGCCGAGGCGAAGCAGATACTCAAGGCCGCAACTCAGGACGCCGTCAACAACGCCGGCGGCAAGGAATACATCTACGTCAGAATCCAGTTCAGCACGCTCAGCCTGTTAAGAGAAGCGTATGAGCACTACTCTCACAGCACCTATACGAGCGAGATACTCTCGCAGGTCACATCTAAGTACAAGAGCAACTCAAGGCTCACCGACCAGATGAACGAGACCGACCTTAAAAAGACGAGAAGCCTCGTATTCAGGCTCAAGAAGAACTGATAAGAAAAAAGCCTCCGCTCAATTCGGGCGGAGGTTTTTATTATGCGCTCAGATTATCTGCGATTCATCGACGTCGTCGCCGCCTAAATCGACGGGTTCTTCGCCGAGGACGACCCTGCGGAGGTTTTCAAACTCCTCGTCCGAAAGGGTCACGCCTTTTCCCATTCTCGTGTGGTCGGGCGACCATTCGCGGATGTCGTATTTCGGCGGATAGTCGTTCCAGCTCACCTTGTTGAGCTCCTTTGTCCACCCGCGTGAGCTTTCTCCGAGCACCGCGATGTGCTCCTTGATCTCATACTTTAGTTCTGCCATTGCAAACATCTCCTTATATATTTATTTTTGAGAATTTACGCCGAAAATTTTCGCCGCGGCGGGAAATCTTTCAAAGACCCTCGTGGGGATAAGCAGCGAGCCTATCTTTAAAAGCTCGCCGAGATTAAGCGCGAAAACGATTATGAATATCGCGGCAAGAGCGGGATATATCCATATCCGAGAGAACTGATTGAGCGCCGTCATAAAAATCAGCAGCGCGGTGTTGATTAGTATTTTTGGCATTGAAAATTCAAAGCGGATTATTTTTTTAGTATCAAAGAGCCGGAAGAAGAACACCGAGAAGTATGCGGCAAAGGTTGCGCCGGCCGCGCCGTATATGCCGAATTTTGGTATCAGAATAAAATTCAGAACGATGTTTATCACGCCCGCCGCAAGCGAGGTCGCAAACGAGCGCTTTGTGCGCTTCTCGGCGATATATACCGAGCCGAGAAAAACGTTGAAGCAGGTAAAAACCGTCGCGAGGGTGAGTATCGGAGAATAGAGCATAGCCTCGTGATAAGCCGAATTTACCCAAACATAGGTCAGCGGGCGGTTGATAAGAAGTATCCCCGCCGCAAGAACGTACATAAACGACTGATTGAACGAAAACACCCGGGTATAAAAACTTTCGCGGCCCTCCTCGCGGTTCTCTTGAATGGCCGACATATTCCACGCCTGCGAAAACATCGTGAAAACGGTGGTGACGATGGTAGGGATTTTATACGCGACCGTGTTTATGCCGTTCATGCCCTGCCCATGGAAATATGTGATGATGAAGCGGTCCGAAATGCTCGTTACAAGCCACAAAAGCGTCGTCGGAACGAGCGGGGCGCAGTAGCGGAGCATATCTTTTAAAGCCGAAAGCGAGAAGCTGCGCGGCCTGACGTATTTATAAAGCCCCGCTGCCAAAAACAGAAATACGCTCGACGAAAGATCCGAAAGGATTATCGCAAGAAGATAACCGGTCATTCCCCACTTGAATTTCAAAAGGAAAAGTATGTTAAAGAGTATCATCAAAAAGGTGGTGAGAACGCCGTCGAAGGCAAAGAGCTTCACCTTTTCAAGCGAGCGCACAAAGGTCGCGTTAAGCTGCTTCAGCGCCGCCGTCCAGACATATATATAAAGTATCAGCGTAAAGCCGTCAAGATATCCGAGCCTTGATATCAGCGGAAATATCAGCGCCATGACCGCAAGCCCCGCCGCAACAAGCCCGAGCAGAGTGGTATAGACTCCGCTGCGCTGCTCATCGGTTTTGGCGTCAAGCCCGAAGCGCAGGGCGGCGTCGGCAGCCGAGAGGGTGAATATCGGAAGCAGAATGTTTGCAGTCTGAGCGACGAGATCGACGGTGCCGTATTGGTCGGGAGAGAGCGCCGCGGTATAAAGCGGGACGAGAATGAGCACCAGCAGCTTTGAGCCGAAGGAGCCTATTGCAAAAATGAGCGTGTTTGAAAACAGCTTTTTATAGCTTTGCCCCGATATTGCCATTTGCGTCCCTCCTTCCGGTACAATACATTATAACTGTATCCGCCCGAAAAATCAAGAATTTTCACAAAATCTTCCTTGGGGCTTGAAACCCGTGGTTTGTTTGTGGTATACTGTATTAAGAAGAAAACGGCTCACCGATATTCAGGAAAGGATTTGATCGGAATGAAGAAGCTGATGAAGATCATTGCGGCGGCTGCCGCAGCTTTCGGCGCGGCGGTGCTTTTGAAACTTGCCGCCGAGGTCCTCGGCACCTGTTCTCACCGCTATATCGACGTTGAAACCGAATAAAAAACACCCCGGAGGTCAAAAGCCCCCGGGGCGCTTTCTTTTTTTATGAGCAGAAAACGTGATCTCCGATAGTCGTTATGACCGGCCGCGAGCGGATCCATTTGTTGCTTGTTTTCTGAGGATTATAATAATAGATCGCGCCGCCCGAGGGGTCCCAGCCGTTAAGGGCGTCACGCGCCGCGTTATAAGACGACGACGAGACCGGCTGCCAGAACTGTCCGTCGTTCACGGCCGTGAACGCTCCGTTCTGATAGATCACCCCGGCGATGGTATCGGGAAACGACGGATGCTCGACCCGGTTCAAAACCACCGCGCCGACAGCCACCTGCCCGGTATAAGGCTCGCCGCGCGCCTCGGCAGAGATTATTCTCGCAAGAAGATTGATGTTTGATTCCGTTGCTTTCGGCACCGTCCCGACGCTCACTCCGAGAGCGCTAAGGGTCTGAGGCCCCGCGATGCCGTCAACCGTCAGCCCCTTTTGCTTCTGAAATTTGCGGACAGCCGCCTGCGTCTGAGTGCCGTAATATCCGGTAACATCGGCGGTGAACAGACCTCTTTCCTTCAAAGCCTGTTGGATCGCCGTTACCTCCTTGCCCGATGAGCCGAGCTTGGAAAGCGTTTCCTGCCGGTCAATGTTTTGACAGATCAAATGAACTAAAGACATACATATAATAAACGCCGCCAGTATATAATAAAAAGACCGGCGCTTTGATCTTGTCGAAGTTTTCGTCATTATAAATCTCTCCTTTTTGAGGTGTTTGCTCATATTGTTTCCGGTTTTTGTCCCGAAAATCCCCGCAAGGCGCCGGAAATTATTTCAAATTCCTTTTTAAAAGCGCTTATTTCCGCTGCCGGACGCCCGAAAGGTCGCTGCGGATATTGATTCTGCACAATCTGAAAGGCGTTCGGCAAAGGTTTTTGTGCAGATAAACAAATCTCAAAAAAGGCTTGACAAACGGCTTCAAAAGTGTTAAACTACAAAAGCTGCCCGTCAAGGACAAGCGCCCGAGCTTTACACCAAAAAAATCTCAAAAAAGATTAAAAAAGTTCTTGACAAGAGGTTAAAGGTGTGGTAAAATAGTCGGGCACCCTTGGAAGAGGGGAGCGAAGAAGCA
>CANQHA010000016.1 GCA_947623585.1 uncultured Clostridia bacterium
TTTAATGTCTTATATTATACCACCTTCTGTACAAAATCTACCCCATATGTGTACGATTTTAGGATAGCACTACACAACAAAGCAATCATAAACTTCTTATGCTTTGTACCAATCAGAGAAATTTTGAATTTTAGGCAAACTTTTTAAGAAATTACCCTGATTTTTGCGAAAAAAATGTACGTTGTATCGTGATAGGGGGATACGACATTGTTAATAGGAATTTTACAATCGTGGGGGTGTCCATTCGCTGAAAAAATGTCCGTTTAGTTTGAAGGCAAAAAATTTTTTGATTGGATACCTGCTTTTTGAAGAAAAAATGTACGTTGTAATATGAGAGGGAAAAACTTGTCCGTTGTAAAGTGAGAGGAATCATCAAAGCTCTGTTTGGCTTTTCCGGCGCGAGGAAAATTAGCAAAAAGTTTACATTCGCATACCTGATTATTAGCCAAAATTTTGTCCGTTTAGGGTGAGGGGGAAAATAATTTTGCAGAATTAGTGGACAAACCTGCTCCGAGATGTCCGTTATAAAGTAGAGAGATTTTTTGATGAGATTGGCAAAAAACATTTTTCGGTGTGGAAGGTACTGGGGGGTTAGCAAAATCGAAAAATTTGCGTTGAGGGTAATGCAGAAGAAATGCAGTTCACAAAAAATTTACAATCGGATACCTGCTTTTCGTTTGAAAATTGTACGTTATAAGATGGGGAGGATAAATCATGTTCATATAAAATTCACATTTAAGGTGTCACCAATCGCGTAAAAATTGTCCGTTAAATATGAGAGGAGGATTCAAAAATGTCTAAACCTAAGAGGAAAATCGTTGTCAAAACTCGTATGACTGATGAAAAATACGCCGACTTCACCGAGCGTGTAAAGTTTTGTGGAATAAGTCAGTCTGAATTTATCCGTCAGGCAATCGAAAATGCAGTCATCAAGCCGATTATCACCGTCTCGCCAATCAATGAAAAGTTGCTTTCGGATATAGGTCAGCTAACTGCACAGCTCGGTAAAATCGGTGGAAATCTCAACCAAATCGCTCGGTATCTCAACGAACACGGTGTGCCATATAACTCACTTTATAGCGATGTTCAGTCGGCAATTTCCGACTTTGCTGATCTGAAATTTGAGATTTTGAAAAAGGTAGGCGATGCCGTTGGCGACATTCAAACATTTAAGCTCTAAAAATGCAGATTACGGTGCTGCCGAGAAATATCTGTTGTTTGAACACGACGAGTTTACTAACAAGCCTGTTCTTGATGAAAACGGCAGGCTAATTCCACGCGAAAACTGCCGCTTTGTGACCTTAAATTGCGGCGAAGATGATTTTGCTATTGCCTGTATGAAGTCGAATCTGCATTACGGCAAAAGTCGCAGTCGGAGCGACGTCAAGTCACACCACTACATAATCAGCTTTGACCCTCGAGACAGTGTCGAAAACGGTTTAACGGTTGACCGAGCGCAGGAGTTGGGCGAACAGTTTTACAAGGAGCATTTCGCGGGACATCAGGCGATTGTCTGCACTCACGCCGGCGGTCACAATCACAGCGGGAACATTCATTGTCACATTGTCATCAACCGCCTGCGTATCGAAGATGTTCCGCTCCTGCATGCTCCCTGTCGCTAACGGCTGCTGCTTTCGCGGATTTCAAACAAACAAAACCGCCGGGTCTCATCGTCCGTTTCTCTCGCAGTCACATATGCGGCTTTTAAATCGCAGCCCTTTGAGGCCATTTCATAAAATAACCGCAGTGCGAAAAACAGTGCCGCAGTGCCCTCAATATAATCGCACGGCGCGATATACGCGTTGTTTTTTGAAAACGCTTTTGCCAAATTATCTTCACCTGTCGTACAGCCGAGATTTATTATCGTTTTTTGGGATAATTTCAGATATCGCTCGACCTCTGCCGACGAAAAATCATCTCTCAGTTCGTTAGCTGAATAAACAAAATCCGCAAGCCTCGGCATATGTATTTTTCCGTCATCGCCATGGCAGGAGATGATGACGAAGTCCGGGTCAATGGGGATATTTCGCCCCAAAATGTCAATAAAATCGTTTGGCCGGCCGATATGCATAACACATACAAAATAATTAAATCCTTCCAAGGCCTGCCGCAGCGCCTCAGCTTCGCTGCCAGTGTCGTTGAGGTCGATGATGAGAACGGTCCGCATAAATTTTCCTCCTTGAAGATAATGATATTATTATATATCGGGGCAAAGCCGATGTCAACTGGTGCAAGATGAGGGGTGAGATGATTGAACAATCAGGCTCGCGACAAAATTGGTGTATGAAGGACTTATGAGAAGCGGGAGGAGGTCAAGCGGCTGCAAACTATTGCGGATAACATCGACAGAACACTGCACGAGGAATCAAACAAAATTAAAGACAAAAATCAAGAAATTTAAGGAGGATAACAATGAAAGATTATGAATCAATAGACCTCTGCGAATGTTATGAGCCACTGGACTTCCCGCCCAAGGAAATTTTGAGGGCATGGAAACACGAGAACGAGCCATTACCCGAACCATACTATGGGACTGAACCTGACGGCGAAATGTACTTTTACATTGGCAATACCAAAATAAAGGTTTCGGAGCATTTTGCCAAAGACGGTAAGCCATTAGAAGATTTGCTTGAAGATGTCATAAAATATTCTGCAAAATCATCGCTTTAAAGCTTGAAATCGTTCCGCGCTTATGATATAATTAAACCGTATTGTAAGCGTGGGCTGTTTCCAAAAAGGAGGTATATATGAAACAACCCAACAATGCAAAATATTCAACAGCATTATATATGCGTCTTTCCCGAGATGACGAAAACTTTGGGGATAGCGTTTCAATAGAAACGCAACGAATAGTCCTGCAAAAATTCGCGCAGGAAAATGGACTAATTGTGTACGACGAGTACGTCGATGACGGTTGGAGCGGAACAAACTTTGAAAGACCCGCGTTTCAAAGAATGATGGAGGACATTGAAACGGGCAAGGTAAACTGTGTCGTGACAAAAGATTTGTCAAGATTTGGCAGAGAGCACGTCACTATGGACTATTATCTTGAGTTTGTGTTTCCCGAGATGAACGTCCGTTATATCGCGGTCAACGACAACGAAGATACCAACAATGGTTTATCTGATTTTGTTCCGTTCAAAAATTTATTTAACGAGTTCATGGCAAAAGATACCAGTCGTAAAGTTAAGGCTGCTCTTCACGCCAAGTTTGCGGCAGGCGAACGTACTTTTTCAATAGCTCCGCTCGGTTATATGCGCCATCCAGAGGAGCATAATAAGCTGGCGATTGACCCTGACACCTCTTGGATAATCGAAAAGATTTTCAATCTTGCGGTACATGGTTCAGGTGCAGGGAAAATTACAAAAATTCTTATTAAAGAGAAAGTGCCGACGGCGGGGTATATCAACTACAAAAAGTACGGTCAGTTTGCGAAAATTTACGAAAACGCCCCTGCGGAAAAGGCTTATGCATGGAATATTCGCGCCGTGAGTGACATTCTGAAAGACGAAACATACATCGGGAATTCTGTCCACGGAAAGCAGTCAAATGTTTCTTATAAGAACAAAAAGAGCATTCGCCGTCCAGAAAGCGAATGGTTCCGTGTTGAGAATACGCACGAAGCCATCATCTCAAAAGATGTTTTCAATCAAGTCCAGAAACAGATTGCAAGTCGCCGTAGACCAATGAAATCCGGCAAAACACAGGTATTTGCAGGACTTGTGAAGTGCGGCGATTGTGGTTGGTCAATGAGCTATGCTGAAAGGCGGTACAAAACTTGCACGACGGGATTCTTTAACTGTTCGCAGTTTCGGAGGCTCGGTAAGGTCGGTGGAAGATGTTCTGCACATTACATCAGGTATGATACGCTTTATGCCTATGTTTTGGCAAGGTTGCAGGATTGGATTTATCAAGCTCATACTGATGAAAAGCAGCTTCTCTCAAAGCTACTCAAATCGAATGACAAGGAATCTGCAAAAGCCTATAAAAAGCAGTCTGCCGAGCTTGCCAAGGCCGAAAATCGAAAGGCAGAAGTAGACAGACTGTTCACGAAAATGTATGAGGACTGGTCAAGCGGACACATTACGGAGTACAACTTTAAAATGTTGTCGCAGAAGTATCAGGCAGAGCAGCAGGAGTTAGTTGAAAAAATTGACAAGCTCAAGTCCGAACTTGCGACAGAAAAGCAAACCACTGCCGATGCTGAAAAGTGGATTGCCTTAATCAAGCAGTATTCCGACCCCACGGAGCTTACTGCAGAGATGCTTAACACGCTGATTGAAAAGATAGTCGTGCATGAAGCAGTTAAAGATCATGACGGCACCAGAACGCAAGAAATTGAAATATTTTACCGATTCGTAGGTAAAATTGATTAAAACCCATACGCACGTCTTTAAGTTTGTTAAACGGGGGGGCGGCGGGGGGCCCGCACGGCGGGGCCGGGCGGGCAGCCCGACGAAGTCGGGGGCGGGCGCGGCCGGAGGCGGAGGGGCAAAAGTTATAAGTTAGGAGGATTTTTATGAAGAAACTGGGATTCGGACTGATGAGGCTGCCCTGCATCGGCGGGGACGGCAAGAACATCGACCTCGAAAAGGTCAAGGAAATGGTGGACCTTTTCATGGAGCACGGATATACATACTTTGATACCGCGTATGTCTATCACGGCGGCTTCAGCGAGGTGGCTTTCAGAGAATGCGTTGTGAAACGCCACCCGCGCGACAGCTTTACCGTTACGACGAAGCTGCCGCTGTTCTCTAACCCCGACAGGGCTGGAATGGAAAAGATCTTTAACGAATCAATGACCCGCCTCGGAGTGGATTATATCGACTATTACTGGCTGCACGCCCTAAACCGCGGAAGCTATCAGTATGCGGTCGAGTCGGGGGCTTTTGATTATCTTCGAGAGCTTAAAGCCGCGGGAAAAATCAAACATATGGGATTTTCTTTCCATGACAACGCGGAGACCCTTGACAAAATTTTGACCGAGCAGCCGGATATGGAGTTTGTGCAGCTTCAGATAAACTACCTCGACTGGGAGGATAAGGGCGTTCAGTCAAGGCTGTGCTATGAGACCGCGACAAAGCACGGCAAGCCCGTTATCGTTATGGAGCCTATTAAGGGCGGAAGCCTTGCAAACCCGCCTAAAAAAGCCGAAAAGCTCCTGAAAGATCACGCGCCCGACGCTTCGTGCGCAAGCTGGGCGATAAGATTCGCGGCTTCGCTTCCGAACGTTATGGTCGTTTTGAGCGGAATGAGCGAGCTTTGGCAGGTCGAGGACAACCTCTCTTATATGGACGACTTCAAGCCGCTTTGCGAGGAAGAGTATAAAATCATCGCCGAGGCCGCCGAAAACATCAGGTTCGCAATTCCCTGCACCGCCTGCCGCTATTGCACCGACGGCTGCCCGATGTCGATAAAAATCCCCGATATTTTTGCGGCCTATAACACCATGAAGCACGATATTCACAAAAAACATGAGGCGAGGGAGAAATATGCCGAGATAGTTAAGGGCGGCTCAAAAGCCGACGACTGCATCGGCTGCGAACAGTGCGTGAACGCCTGCCCTCAGCACCTTGATATCCCGAAGCTGCTCGCGGAATGCGCCGCCGACCTCTCATGAGCGCGATATATCTTTCGTCGCCTGCGCCGACAGGCGACGAAGCCTTCAAAGAGGGCTGGAACAGCGCGCTTCCCATCGGGAACGGAAGCCTCGGCGCGATGGTTTACGGCGACCCGAAAAACGATATTTTGCAGCTTAACGAGGACACGGTATGGGTCGGCTGCGGCGGCAGAAACAGGGTGAACCCGAAAGCAAAGGGAAGCTGGCGAAAATGCCGCGAGCTCCTTTTGGAGGGAAAGATTCAAGAGGCCGAGCAGCTTTGCCGATCGGATCTCTATGCGATACCCGATCAGCAGAGATTTTACGATACCTGCGGGCATATAAGATTTTTGTTCTCGCACCGGGAATATGACGGATATTCCCGCAGGCTTGAGCTTTCGGAGGCCGTTTGCAGAGTGAGATTCTCGGAAAACGGGAAAAATTATCTGAGAGAATATTTTCCCTCGCGGCCCGATAACGTTATCGTTATGAGGCAGGTCTCGCTTGACGGCGAGAGGTTTTGCTGCAAGGCGGATATCTCGGAGCGGGATAATTTGGACTATCGCCTTGACGTTTGCGAGACGGGCTGCTTTGTTTCGGTAAAACAGCCCGAGGACGGCTGCGAATACTGCCTTATGGTATCGGCGGAAAGCGACGGCTGCGTTATCTTCTCGGAGAAGGGCTTTGAAGCCTTTGACGCCACCGAGCTTTGCGTTTATATCACCATAAGAAGCGACTTTTACGGCGACGAGCCGAGGGAATTTTGCGAAAAGACCCTTGAAAACGCCATGGAGCTTGGTTTTGACGCCGTTAAGGCAAGGCATTTGAGCGACTTTCAAAGCCTTTTCGGCAGAGTGTCGCTCTGCCTTGACGGAAAGGACAATGATAACGTTCCGACCCCGGAAAGACTTAAAAACGCCGGCGACGACCCGAAGCTCGCTCAGCTTTATTTCGATTACGGACGGTATCTTCTGATATCGAGCTCGAGGCCGAAAACAATGCCCGCAAATCTTCAGGGGATCTGGAACAAGGACCACACGCCGCCGTGGGGCAGCAAATATACCGTGAACATAAACGCCGAGATGAACTATTGGCCGGCGGGGGTATGCGACCTTGCGGAGTGCGAGGAGCCGCTTTTTGAACTCCTTAAAACGATGCAGCCCTGCGGCAGAAAGGTCGCAAGGGATATGTACGGCCTCGAGGGGTTCGTTTGCCACCACAACACCGATATCTTCGGAGACTGCGCGCCTCAGGATTCATGGCTGCCCGCAACGGTCTGGCCGCTCGGAGCGGCGTGGCTTTGCACTCACATAAAAACGCACTATGAATTTACCGGCGATAGGGCTTTCCTTGAAGAATACCTCGACATTTTGAAGGACGCTTGCAGATTCTTTGTCGGATATCTCTTTGAAAAGGACGGTATGCTCATAACCGGGCCGTCGGTGTCTCCCGAAAACACTTATATACACCCATCGGGCGAGCAGGGCTGCCTTTGCATAGGCCCGACGATGGACTCGATGATAATAAGAGAGATCTTTGAAAGCGCAGTCGAATTCTCGAAGCTGCTCGGCCGCGAGGACCTGCTCACAAAACAGCTTGAGGAAATGCTGCCAAAGCTGCCGAAGCCGTCCGTCGGGAAATACGGGCAGATAATGGAATGGGCGGAGGATTACGACGAGGTAGAACCCGGACACCGCCATATCTCACACCTTTGGGGACTTTATCCCTCGGATCAGCTTTCGTTTGAAAAGACCCCCGAGCTTATGAAAGCGGCAAGGGTAACCCTTGAACGCAGACTTTCTCACGGCGGGGGACATACCGGCTGGTCAAGGGCGTGGATAATAAATATGTGGGCGAGGCTCAGAGACGGCGATAAGGCGCTCGAAAACGTTGAGGCGCTGCTTTCAAGATCGACCTACCCGAACTTTTTGGATATGCACCCGCCTTTCCAGATCGACGGTAATTTCGGCGGCGCTGCGGGCATCGCCGAGATGCTTATTCAAAGTCAGGGCGGAGTTATCACCCTTTTGCCGGCGCTTCCGAAAAAATGGCGGAGCGGCAGAGTCAGCGGACTTAAAACGCGCGGAAACATCGCCGCGGACATTGAATGGTCGGACGGAAAATTAAAGTCCGCAAGGCTTAGATCGACGCTCGGAAACAGCTTTTTTGCGGTTTTGCCCGAGGGCTGCGAGGCTTTGGGCGAAAACGTCGAAAACGTTGGCGGGGGAATCGTGAAATTCTCCGGTGCGGCGGGATTTGAAGCCGAAATAAGGGCGAGAGGCGATTGAGGAAAAAAGGGGTAAATCTGCATACGGAGGTACACAAATGGCATTTCAGTTAAACAGCGTAGTCCCATGGGGACGGAATCTTGCGGAGTATAGGCTTATGTTTGAGCTCAGCGATGAAGATATGAAAAAGAGTATTGCCGGATTCGGAGACGGTCCGGCGAGCTTCAACTGCGAGGCAACGCGGCAAGGCTATGATGTCATTTCTTTTGATCCCATATATCGCTTCTCAACAGATGCGCTCCGTCAGCGCATATATGAGGTGCGCGATGTTGTCATGCAACAAATGAGCGAAAATATGGAGAACTATGTGTGGACGCATATCAAGGATTTGGAAGATTTGGAAAATACGCGTATGTCCGCAATGCGGCTTTTTCTTGAGGATTACGAAAAGGGCAAAGCAGAAGAGAGATACATTTGCCATGAGCTGCCCGACAGACTGCCCTATGAGAACGGTCATTTTGACATTGGTTTAAGCTCTCATTTTTTGCTTATGTATACGATGCTTGGATATGATTTTCATATCAGTTCTATGACAGAGATGCTTCGGGTTTGCAAAGAAATCCGAGTGTTTCCAATCGTTGATCTCGATGCTAACAAAACCGAATTGGTATCGGAAGTGATTCGGCATTTTCGGGAATCATATGACGTGGAAATCCGGCAGACAAAATACGAATTCCAAAAGGGTGACAACAAGCTGCTCATCATACGCAATTGACGCAGCAAATCCCGTTTTATCCGTCGGCGGATTTTGAGAAGCTCCGTTCTACACGAAAAAGCAGACCTTAAAAAGTCTGCTTTTTTTGATAAAACGAGGATTTTTAGCGCGACAGGCTCGGGAAAACGGGGAGAGGGAGCTTTTTTCGGGCGGCGGGGGTTGATTTCCTTTGCGGCATCATTTATAATAAATGAGACCCAAGACTTCCGAAAGGAGAAGAAAAATGTTTTTTAAACGGTTGATACCCGTTTTGCTCGCGCTGACGGTATTTGTATCGTGCGGGGCTCAAAGTATGCCGCAAAACGATCACGCGCCGACGGATGGCGCCTTGCAGAGCGAAATAACTGCCGTGACCGAGGCGCCCGGCGCTGACGATACCTCGGGGGACATTGCGAAAACCTCGGACGAGACCTCAAATGAAGTTTATGAGAGCACGGAGGGCGAGGAGCCGCCGGAGAATGCGGAAAGCTCGGAGAGCGCCGGCGCGGAGGATTATTCGGGCGAAACGACGGCTGAGCCGACAGATTCGACAGAGAGCGGCGAGGCGGGCTTAAACGCCGCTAAAACAAACCTTCCCGAGCGGGGAGAGTATTATTACGACGTCGAAAACGTGGTGCTTTATATCGTTTTATACGGCGAGCTTCCGCCGAATTATATCACCAAGGACGAGGCGAGAAGCCTCGGCTGGGAGGGCGGCTCGGTCGAGGACTTTTTGGAGGGGGCCGCTATCGGCGGAGACAGGTTCGGAAACCGCGAGGGGCTGCTACCCGAAAAAAAGGGACGGAAATATACCGAGTGCGACATCGATACCGACGGCTATTATTCAAGAGGCTCGCGCAGGCTCATATTCTCGGACGACGGACTTTTCTTCTATACCGCGGACCACTATGAGACGTTCACCGAGGTGACGGTGACGGAGGATTACGAGGTGATTTGGTGAAAAAGGTGATTTTAAACTGCGAAAAACTTTTGCAGCGCAAAGAGGCTCACAGATATCTCGCGGAAACGCTTGATTTTCCGGAGTATTACGGCAAAAACCTCGACGCGCTCTACGACTGCCTCACCGAGCTTTCGGGGGTGGAGCTTGTTTTGCGTGAAGCGGAGCTGCTCAGAAAAACAGAGGGCTACGGCGCAAGGATCCTTTTGACGCTTCGGGACGCCGAGAGGGCAAACCCGAACATTAAGCTGTCGTATGATTTTGAAGACGAAAAAATAACCGAAAATTTGGGAGAAGAAAATGTCAATGATGTTCAGTGAGATAAAAAACGGCAAGACCTATATCAAAAGGTTCTTTCTGGTGGATTACGAAAACGTGCAGTCTTACGGGCTCGCGGGGCTTGAAAAGCTGAGGGAAAGCGACGCGGTGACCGTTTATTTCAGCGACCACGCAGATACCCTTTCGTTTGAAATGCATATCAAGCTCAACGACTGCCGCGCAAGGACGGATTTTCAGAAGGTCGGCACAGGCGTTAAAAACGCGCTCGATTTTCAGCTTTCGTCTCAGCTCGGATATATGATAAATCAGAACATAGTAGCCGGAAACAAGGGCGTTAAATATTATATCGTTTCAAAGGATCACGGGTTTTCCTGCCTTTGCGACTTTTGGAGACAGTTCGGCGCCGACCTTGAGATCGTTAAAAGCATCGCGGCGGTAGTCGATCCCTCGGGCTCGGAGAGCGAAAACCCTCTGCTTTCCGGCCTCGGACTGAGCGAGAGCGAGGAAAGGGTGGTCGAGGAGTGCCTGAAAACGAGCGGCAGCGGCTCGGAGCTTCATAACGCGCTTCAGCGAAAGTTTCGGGACAGCAAAAAAGCGGGGGAGATATATAAAGCACTGAAAGGCTGAAGAGGGTTTCGGCGGGAAAGAATAGAATAGAGCGCCCCCTCCCCTTTAAGGGGAGGGGGCGGTCGCTTTGCCACCTTTTATACAAACGTGCGGTTGGGGTGGGGTGACTTAAAATAGTATGAAATCATTGCCTAGGCAGAGGAAATGATTGAATACCTTATTTCTCGGGTGAATGGCGGAAAATATATAGAACTGGATTGCCCGCATTATGTTCATGATTACGAATACGAAAAAATCGGCGAAGAAACGGTAAAGTTTTTAACAAATATTAAGTGAAGCTGCCAAATATTCATTTGCCTATGCAGAATCCTGCACTGAGCAGCACAACTATACCCCAACTGCAAATCGGCATTATAAAATCTGCCCCGACCGCTTGGCCGAGGCAGTTTGTTATTATCATTAAAATGCTTTTAAAACCTCCGCGCCGTCTCTTACAAACGCTATAAACTCGCCGAGGTCGGCCTTGCAGGTGACCGTTCTCCCGCCGACGGTGACGGTTTTATCGGTCGTTCTGACCCATTTCCCCTTTGGCAGATATACCTCGCGCTCGGTCTTGCCCTGATCGAGTATTGGCGCAAAGAGGATATCCGGGCCGAACATATACTGGTCGCCGAGGGTATAGCATTTTTCGTCGTCGGGGAAGTCGAAGAACATCGGCCGCATTATCGGCTCGCCGGTCTGAGAGGTGCGCTCGGCGCAGTCGAGGATATACGGCTTGAGGCGGTATCTCAGCTCGATCAAGTTTTTAATTATCTCGTAATCGCGGTCGCCGAAGTGCCAGATCTCGTTGTAACCTCCGCCGTCGCAGATGATGCCGGGGTATCTGTCCTTATAATACGACTGCTTCAGGCGCGTGCCGTGAAGCCTCATCACCGGGCAGAACAGCCCGAATTGGAACCAGCGCACAATTAACTCTCTGAAATACTCGCTCTCGGTGTCGCCGTTGAAGAATCCGCCGATGTCCGAATTCCACCAAGGGATTCCGCACATCGCCATCGAGAGGCCCGAGACGACGCTCTGCCTGAGCGCGTTGAAGTCGGAGCCGATGTCGCCGTTCCAGACGAGCGCGCCGAATTTTTGCGAGCCGGGATACGCCGCCCTCTCGGACATCGGCATTTTTAATCATTTCAGTATCTTTTCAATGCTCTCAATCTCTTCCTCAGTAAAATTGAGATGATCAATGCACCCGACATTCTCCGCGATCTGCTCCGGTCTGCTTGCGCCGATGAGAACTGTGGCGACGGCTTCGTTGTGCAACACCCATGCCAGCGCCATCTGTGAAAGAGTCTGCCCGCGGCTTTTTGCTATGTCGTTCAGCCGATTGAGCCGCGTTATCATCTTCTCATCAAGCTGATTCCCGATCCACGTCTCGCCCCGCCCGACGCGCGAATCCTTCGGCACTCCATTGAGATATTTATTCGTCAAAAAGCCCTGATAGAGCGGCGAAAATACCGCCAGTCCGATGCCGTTTTCGATGCAGAATTTGTCCAAACTGTCGTCCTCGATCCACCGATTCAGCATTGAGTAGCTCGGCTGATTTACGACAAACGGCGTCCGCATTTCTTTAAATATTTTAAGTATTTCAGCAGTCTGCTCGCGCCCGTAATTCGAGATTCCGACATACAGCGCCTTGCCCTGCCTGACTGCGTTGTCGAGCGCGAGCGCGGTTTCCTCGAGCGGCGTGTTCGGGTCGAAAATGTGGTGGTAGTAGATGTCGACATATTCCAGCCCCAAGCGTTTCAGGCTCTGGTCGAGCGAGGCAGTCAGGTATTTGCGGCTGCCGTTGCGGTCGCCGTAAGGTCCCGGCCACATTTCGTAGCCCGCTTTCGTCGAGATTATCATCTCGTCGCGATAGTGCCGCATATCATGCAAAATTCTGCCGAAATTCTCCTCCGCGCTGCCATTATAGGGATTGCCGTAGTTGTTAGCGAGGTCGAAATGCGTGACTCCGAGGTCGAAAGCGGTGTGAACCATCGCCTCCATGTTGGCGTAAACGCCTTTGTTGCCGAAGTTTTGCCACAGTCCCAGAGACACCGCCGGGAGCTTCAAGCCGCTTCTCCCACACCGCCGAAAGGGCATTTTTTCATATCTTTTTTCGCTTGCGCTGTACATAGTAATGCCTCCTGAATTTTTGATTTATTATAACATATCGGCTTGCGGATTGCAAGGGGGGTAAAATATTAAGCCCTTTGGCAGGTGTTTTTGAATATTACCTATCAAACGTACATCTATCAAACGCCTCCTCTCCGTCGTCAAAGTAAACGGCGCGTTTTCCGAAAATTCCCGATGTGATTGCAGCCGTGTTCTCGCCGGAATTCATGTCAAACCCGGCAATGATTTTTCCGCGCCAGCTGTCAACGCGGCTCTTAATTTCCCTCGCGATGGAGCTTTTGGAGCAAAGCAGCCTGAGCGTCACCGAGATCGCGGAGAAGTGCGGCTTTTCAAGCGCGGGATATTTCAACGTCAGATTCTCGGAGATCGCCGGCTGCACGCCGACGGCATATCGAAGTGGCTCTAAAAAACAAAATAACGAATAAAACGCCCCCGAGCGGTTTGACGTTCGGGGGCGATTAGGGAAGACCACTCCCACACAAGATTCCGCGCAAGACAAAATGAACATTTTGCTCTAAACAGCGCAACTATACCCCGGCTGTAAATCGTCGCTATAAATTCTGCCCCGACCTTTCGGCCGGGCAGGTTTTCGCTTCAATACAAATAATACTAAATTTTTGACTTTTTGTACGTTCGGTTCAATCGTCCAAAGGCCTGATCTTCTCCGGCGCGTATTCATACATCGCGTTGGTCGCCTCTTTCGTGAGGTCGTAGCGATACCACGATTCCTCGCTGCCGTCGGTCTGGCTCCAGACCAAAATCCCGCTCCAGCCGTGGTCGCAGAGGTCTTTATATTTATCCGCAAGGCTCATGCCGATATCGCCGGCGTCGTCGTTGTGGGTCTCGGCGATCATGCAGGGCTTGTCGGTATGCAGCTTGAACTCCTCCGGCGTTTTGCCTATCGGGGTAGAGAACCAAGCGCTCTGCCAGTTGTAGTAGTGGGTGCTGTAAAAGTCAAGATAAGCGTTTTCATCGTCATAAAGCGACTGCAAATACTCGTCCGAGACCTTGTCGCCCTCGTAGTCGTCGGAATTGTACTTGACGATCGCCATGCCGACCGTCACGAGCATATCGCTGTTTTCGTGTATCGTCGCGGCGCACTTCGCAAACAGATAGCTGATGTCCTCCCAAGGCAGCCGCCCGCACTCCTCGTTTTCATAGACCCAGTCGGGCTCGTTCATCAGGTCTATCGCGAAAACATACTCATTATCATTAAAACGCTCGCAAAATTCCTTGACGTACTTCTCGGCGTATTCGTCGCAGTTTTCGCGGCTCTCGAGCATCGCCCGCCAGACTGGCCCCGAGGCGTTCTTGAAGTGGTCGAAAGAAAGCAGCGTCGGCATGACGTATACCTCATATTTTTTCGCGAGGGAAAAGAGGGTATCGAGGTCTTCCCAGTGCTTTTCATTGATCGAGGCGATGCTGCCGTCCGGGTTGAGATCGACGATGCTCTCGCCGTCGCAGTTGACCCAAATGCGCACGCAGTTGATGTGGTCCTCGGCAAAGCGCTTGAATTCGGCTTCCCAGAAATCCTCGTCCATGCCGCTGAAGAAGATTTCCTCGCCGCCGACCGTGAATTTGTCGCCCAAAACCGTCACCCGAGCCGATTCGCGCTCGGATTTGACGATTTTTGAGAAAACGCCGTCGCCCGTCTCGAGGCTCTTTCGTGCCTTTTCTGCTCCGCAAGAGACGAAAAAGACCGCCGCCGAAACCGCTATCGCCAAAATTTTGATGTAATCAGCCTTTGTCATGCCAAGCCCCCCAAGAGGATTTTCATCATTATACACCGCCTCGAGAGGGAAAGCAATACATATCCTAAGATTTTATTGACGGATTGGGGGAGGGGAAAGGTATTCAATCGCTCCCTCTGCCGAGGGAGTGATTTCATACTATTTTAAGTCACCCCACCCCCGGCGGGCTTTCTACGGATTGGGACAAATGCAACGCCCCCGCCCCTCGAGGGGCGGGGGCTCTCATACTTAGCCTTTCCGTTGAAAGTATGGTGGGGGTGGGGTGATAGACGATAGCATTCTTCTTACCCGCGTGAGCGGGGAAGATGAATACCTTTTACCCGCTTTCGACGCGGCGTTTCAAGTCTTGCAGCTTACAGAACAACGCGCCGCGTTTTGGAGATTTTCAACAAAGGTCTGGGATTCACCCACACGCTCGCGGAAGCATATTTTAAAACATAAAATTGCTTACATCGGGAGAATCATATATGAGGAAAACCTTGCTTGTTATGGGCGGCGACCGCAGAATGGAATACGCCGCCGAACGGCTCTCGGACTGCTTTGAGGTGTTTACCTACGGGTTCTCGCAAAGCCCGCCGATCTGGGAGCTGAAACAGGCGGACGTTCTTGTTCTGCCTTATCTCTCGCTTTCGGGAGAATATTTGAATACACCGCTTCTCAGTCAAAAAATACCCGCGGTATCGGCGCTCGACCTTTTGAAATTCGGAGGGACGGTGTTCGGCGGAGGGCTTGACGACGCCTTTTTGAGCTATTGCGCCGAACGCTGCGCTAAGGTCCACGACTTCTTCGACGACGAGCTTCTTACCGCCGACAACGCCCGGCTTACCGCCGAGGGAGCCCTCGAAACGGTTCTGAGAGAGACCGATTTTTCCGTCGAGGGCGCAAAAGTCCTCATTTTGGGCTTCGGCAGGGTCGGAAAAGCCTGCGCCGCCGCCTTTTCTGCTCTCGGAGCAGAGGTGACCGTCTCGGCTCGCTCTTTATCTGCAAGAGAAAACGCCCGAAACACGGGCTACCGCGCCTGCGAATTTATCTCGCTCGGGGCGCTTAAACGCGCGGACGTGATCATCAATACCGTTCCCGAAAAGGTGCTTTTGCGAAAAGACCTCGAAAAAATCAAAAAGGACGCCTTTATCCTCGACCTTGCTTCAAAGCCGTTCGGCACGGATTTTGACGCCGCTAAAGACCTCGGCCTTAAAGCCGAGACAGCCCCCGGGCTTCCCGGAAAAACCGCCCCGAAAACCGCCGGCAGCTTTATTGCCGAGGCAATAATCAGACTGACGAAGGAGGACGCCCGAAATGACCTCAGCTAAGATCGGATATGCCCTTACGGGGTCGTTTTGCACCTTTAAAGAGAGTTTTTCGGCGCTTGAAAAGCTGACGGCGCTCGGCTATGACGTTACGCCGATAGCCTCTTTCAACGCATACTCGCTTTCGACAAGGTTCGGGACCGCAGATCAAAACCGCGAGGCGCTCGAAAAAATATGCGGAAAAAGGATAATCCACACCATTGAGGAAGCAGAGCCGATCGGCCCGAAAAAAATGTTCGATCTGCTCGTCGTCGCGCCCTGCACCTCAAACACCCTCGCAAAACTTGCAAGCGGCGTTAATGATACGCCGGTGACGATGGCCGTGAAAAGCCACCTGAGAAACTCGCGGCCGGTGCTTATCGCCGTTTCGACCAACGACGCGCTTTCGGCCGCCGCGAAAAACATCGGGGCGCTCGCGAACTATAAAAACTACTTTTTTGCGCCATATCGGCAGGACGACACCGAAAAAAAGCCCGCTTCGATGGTCGCGGACTTCTCGGCGCTGCCGATGGCCGTTGAAGCCGCGCTGCAAAACAGACAGCTTCAGCCGGTGATCCTCGGCGCAGTAAAGTGAGGGGAGCAGGCGGCGCGAGGCCCGCCCCCGCCCCTCAAGGGGCGGGGGCGTTGCTATGTTATCTTCTCATCAAAAGTCCGCCGGGGGTGGGGTGGCTTAAAATAGCATGAAATATTTTCCTCGGAGGAGGAAAATATTTCATACCTTTTTTCTTCTGCGCCATGCCCCTAAACGCTCCATGCGCACAAAGCCCCGCAGGGGCGCCACGCATAGACGCGGGGCTTTGTCCAAGAGGACGAGCCCTTTTTATCTTACCCCGGAACCGCTTCGAGACGGTAGATGGGCAGGCCCATGTCGGTGAAGCGCTGCTCGTACTCGGTGACGATGTTGCCCTCAAAATCGCTCGCGTGAAGATCGAGGCTGACGTTTTTGAGAATGTAGCCGCTCTGAGAGAACTCGCAGAGAGAAAACTCGAAAAATTCGCGGTTATCCGTCTTTTGGTGTATCTCGCCGCCGGGGGCGAGCAGCTTTTTGTAGACCTCCAAAAAACGGCGGTGGGTGAGTCTGTGCGAAGCGTAGGACTTCTTCGGGAACGGACAACTGAAATTGAGATATATCCGCGAGACGGAACCCTCGGGAATATAGCGCTCGAGATATTCGGCGTCGCACCGAACGAGCAGACAGTTTTTCAAATCGAGCGAAATAGCTTTCTCGGCGGCGTCAACTATCACGTTCGAGGACTTTTCGATTGCAAGTATGTTTATCTCGGGGAAGTTTTTGGCAAGAGTGCAGCAGAACTGACCCTTTCCCGCGCCAATTTCAAGGACGACGGGATTTTTGTTGCCGAACAGCTTCTCGAAATCAAGATACTCCTTTGTTTCGACCGCTCGCTGAAAATGCCGGTCGTCAACGTTCAGAACAAGCAGCCTTCCGTCCTCGCGGCAGGCGGCGACGCGCTCGTCAAGGCGCGCCTTTCTTCTCATTCTCACAGCTCTACCTCTGCTCCGCCATAGGGCCTTATGCTTAAAACATGGCAGCTTCCTTCTCCGAAAATATTCTCTATCCCGGATACGAAACGCCCGAGCTTTTGCTTCGGAACGAACGCCTGTACCGTGCCGGCAAAGCCTCCGCCGTGTACCCTTGCGGCGCCCTCTCCGCCGAGGAGGGATTTTGCCGCGTAGATCGCAAGCGAAACGCCCTGCTCGCCGGCATGAGCGCTTGAATAGACGTTTTGAAGATATTTGAAGGAGCTTTCGCCGGAAAGATTTATTATTCTTAAGAACTCGGCGAAGTCGCCCCGCTTTATCGCCTCGGCGAGCGATTCGACCCGCTCGTTTTCATCAAAGAAGTGCAGCGCGCGCAGAATCGCCCTGTCGCCGACCTTTTCGCGGAGCGCGGCGATGTTTTTTTCAACGTCGGCGCGCTCAAGCTCTCTTAAGCAGGACTTGCCGAAATACTCGGCGACCGACTTCATCTCAAGCGGAATAGCTGCGTAATCGGGCGTGAGATCGGCGTGGCTGCCGCGAGTGTCGATTATGCAAAGGCTGTGACCGTGGGCGTCAAGATCGAGAGATATCGCCTCGATGACCGGAGAATCGGGGTCGGCAAAGTCGATGCCGGTGAAGCCGCCGACGGAGCTCGCCATTTGATCCATAAGCCCCGATGGCTTTCCGAAATAGACGTTCTCGGAATACTGCGCTATCTGCGCTATCTCGACCGCCGAGACCTCTCCGCCGTTATAAAGGCCGCTGAAAATCGTGCCTATCAAGACCTCGAAAGCCGCCGACGACGACAGCCCCGAACCCTTTAAAACGTTCGAGCGGGTATATGCCCTGAAGCCGCCGGTCTTATATCCGCGTGCAGAAAGCCCCGCCGCAACGCCCCTTATCAGCGCGGCGGAGGTGTTTTTCTCGCTCTTAGCGACCGAAAGGTCGGAAAGAAGTATCCTGTCCTCGTCGTAGCCCTCGGATTTTACCGTTACGACGCCGTCTGAGGTCGGTTCTACCGCGGCGATAACGTCTAAATCTACCGCCGCCGCCATGACCTTGCCTCGGTTGTGGTCGGTGTGGTTGCCGCAGATCTCGGTTCGGCCCGGCGCGGAAAAATACCTTTTAGGCTCGCTGCCGAAATATTCGCGGAACATATCGGAAAGCTCGCGGTAACGCTTCTCCGAGCCGCTTAACTGAGAAAGTGTGACTTTTTGCATTTTTATCCTCCTATTCTTTTTCGGGACCGGTCAAATATGACCTTTCGGTTTTGACCGTAAAAAATTTTTTGAGACCTTTTGCGCGGGCTTTTATGAAACGCTCATTTCTTCTTTGCAAACATGGTGTCGTATTTCGCCGAGTGGAAATGCACCGACATCACAAGGCCCATCGCCGCGGTAGACGTGAGCATAGACGTGCCGCCCGCAGAGACGAACGGAAGCGTTATTCCTATGACCGGCGTTACGCCTATCACCATGCCGATGTTCAAAAGGCTCTGCACGAAAAGATAGGCGAAAACCCCGACGCAGATATATCTTCCGAGCGCGTCGCCCGACCTTAGACCGTTGCCCAATATTCTCAGACAAATCAGACCGATAACTATTATCAGACCCAAACAGCCGATGAAGCCGAGCGTCTGCCCCGCATAGCTGAAAATAAAATCGTTGTGGCTGACCGGAACGTAGGAGTAATCGCCTCCGAAAAGACCCTTGCCGGTCACCTGACCCGAACCGAGCGCTATCTTTGCAAGATTAGTCTGGTAAAGCATATCGGGGGTGGCGTACTTCTCGGGGTTTATTATCGCAAGGATCCGGTTTTTATGAACGGGTTGGAGATATCTGCTCCACATGAACCAAGCCGCTATCGGAGAAAGTATGCCCGCGCCCAAAATGTATTTCCACGAGAGACCCGCCGCGAAGATTATTCCGAGAAAGACCGAGAGAAATACTATCGCGGTGCCGTCGTCTCCCTGAAGCATGACCAGCCCTATCGGTATGGCGCCGTGAACGCACAAAAGCAGTACGTTGAGCGGATTGTTGAAGAAATCACGCGTTTTGTGGCAGTGATATGACAGCGAAAGTATGAACGCCAGCTTCAAAAATTCGGCCGGCTGAAGCGTGAACCCCCCGAGGCGTATCCACGCCTTGTCGTCGGCGCCCTCGAGCCCCGTTTCTCCGAGCGAGGTGAACGTCAGGCAGGTGAGCCCCACGGCTATCGGAACATATATGAACCACAGCTTTGAAAACTTGCGGTAATCCCACGCCGCAAGAACCATCGACGCGCCTATTCCCAAAAGCGCCGCGACCGCCTGAGTTCGGTAATCGGTATAATCGAGGGCGGCGTTGGTCACCGACCGGGTCTGATTGTTTATCACCAAAGAATAGAGGAGCACTACGCTGAACGAACATATAAAAAGAGTCAGCAAAAGAAGCGTTTTGTCAAGACGGCGCAGATATTGCAATATCGCGCCGAATATTTTTTTGAGCAATTTCCTCACCGCCCCGCGCCTAAAACTCTTAAAAAACAGTATAGCATATCGCGGAGAGAATTTCAACCAAAAAATATTACTTCAAAAAACACTTGCATTTTTTAAAATATATGTTAGAATGATATTAAAGAGTTCTCTATGCTCTTATTTTACTTATCAAGGAGGAGACACCATGGCTTTTAAGATTACTGATGAGTGCATCATGTGCGGCGCCTGCGCGGCCGAGTGCCCTGTCAGCGCTATCAGCGAGGGCGACGATAAGTACGTCATCGACGCCGATACCTGCATTTCCTGCGGCAACTGCGCGTCGATCTGCCCTGTTTCCGCTCCCACCGAGGACTAAGCGGCAAAAAAGCCCCTGTGTGCGCATCGCGCATACGGGGGATTCTTTTTTGGGGTTGGGGAGACAATATGACCCCGCCCCCGCCCCTCGAGGACAACATAAGCGGGTTTTGTAGCCAATCAAACTTCGCCGCCATACCGAATCGGCGGCTCGTCCTCTTGGGCAAAACCCGCGTCTGTTGCACAACGCCCCTGCGGGGCTTTGTGCGCATGGAGCGTTTGGGGGCATGGTGCAGGAAGAAAAAGGTATTCAATCGCTCCCTCTTGCGAGGGAGTGATTTCATGCTATTTCAAGTCACCCCACCCCCAGCGAAAGTACAGCAGAAAGGTACATTTTGTAACGCCCCCGCCCCTTTTAAGGGGCGGGGGCTTCGATATATTTCCTGCCCGCAGGCAGTATGGTGGGGGTGGGGTGATGAGCGATAGCATCCATATTTTCCGGCAAAGGAAAATATGGATACCTTTTTGCGCGTCTTTTCGCTTCACTTTTCTGCGCGGACAGAAAAGTGAAGGAACCCTCCCCCTCGGGGAGGGACGAAAGGGTGGGGCGCTGAACGACAGCATTCATCTTCCCCTCGCGCATGGGGAAGATGAATACCTTATTTCTCACGAACTTCATATAAAATTCATAGGTTTTTTCTTTTTTTATATTGCTATTTTTCACCTTTTTTGGTACAATTATTATGTCAGTTTTTTGAAAGAGGTCAGGACGTGGCAATTTTATCTTTTGAACGGTATGAAAAAAAGTATCTGATAACCAAGGCTCAGGCGGAAAGGCTTATCGCCCGGTTCGTTGAGGAGCGGGGCATGGCGCTCGACAAATACTGCCGCGACGGAAAGGTTTACGGCATTTATAACATCTATTTTGACGACGACGCCGATTCCGTCATAAGGGCTTCGCTTTCAAAGCCGAAATTCAAGGAAAAACTTCGGCTGAGGGCTTACTCTTTTCCGGTGAGCGGCGATGAGACCGTCTTTTTGGAGCTTAAACGCAAGGTGAACGGAATGGTCACAAAGCGGCGGGCGACGCTTCCCTATAACGCGGCGATGGATTTTGCGGCGAATGGAATAAGACCCTCGACCGAAAGCTATTCCTTGAACCGTATGCTCGACGAGATTGGCTATTTTGTTGGGAGAAAAAATCTTAAACCCAAGGTCTTTATCAGCTATGAGCGAATTGCTATGACCGACGTTTCGGACCCGACGCTGAGAATAACCTTTGACCGAAACATTCTCACCCGAAGATATGACGTCGATCTCAAAAACGGCCCGGGCGGAGACCCTCTTCTTGACCCCGACGAGAGGGTCATGGAGATCAAGTTTATTCACGCTCCGCCGAAATGGCTCTGCGACATTCTGACCGAAGAAAAAATTTTTATGAGCAGATTCTCGAAATACGGGAACGAATACTCGCGGCTTCGCGGAAGGGATTTTCTGCACCTTGACGACCGCCGCCGCATTGAAAGGAACCTTTTGAAATGAAAGATTTTTTATTCCCCTCAATCGGAGGCGTGCAGCTTGACGCAAAGGGAGTTCTTACCTCGGTCGGGATCGCCCTTGCGCTCGGAGTGGTTTTGAGCCTCGTCTATCTCTTTACGAACAGAAAACGCGGCTATACCTCGGACTTCCCCGCGGCTATCGTTTTGCTCGCCCCGCTTATGTCGAGCGTTATCTTCCTCGTCAATTCAAGCGTCGCCGCGGCGGTGTCGTTGGGCGGCGCGCTCGCTTTGCTGAGAATAAGAAGCAACCCCCGCGATACCATGGACATCACGAGCCTTCTTTTTGCAATAGTCATCGGAATCGGCTGCGGGACCGGATATTACGGAATATCTATCGTTATCACCGCGATACTCTGCGCCGTCATGGCTATCCTTGCCGTCACAAACTACGGAATTCCGAAGCAGTCGCTCTTTACTCTTAAAATAACCGTGCCGGAGGACCTTAACTTTGAGGGCGCTTTTGACGATATTTTGGAAAAATATACCGAGAGCTTCAACCTCTGCCAGATAAGGACTTCGGATTTCGGCTCTCTTTATGAGCTGAGATATCATATCACTTTGGCGGGAAAAACCGACCGCAGAGAATTCATCGACGCGATAAGGACCAGAAACGGCAACCTCGACGTCGTTATCACCCTGCGCGAGAACGATTGCCTGCAAGGCAAATAAAACGCGAAAACCGCGCTTTTGCGCTTTCGGAAAAATTTGAGACGGGAAAGGGGTCAATTTTATGTATAAACTGTTTAACGACGGCTGGGAATATCAGCTTAAACCGGTCGGAGAAAAGCCATCGGAAAGCGGCTATGAAAAGGTAGATATTCCGCACGACCGACAGATATTTCACGCAAAGGACCTTTATTCGGACGGCGACGCCTTTTATCGCAAGCGCTTCGACGCGGGAAAGGTATCGGGAAAGGTATTTTTCTTAAGATTCGAGGGCGTTTATATGGACTCGGAGATATATCTTAACGGCGAGAAGATCTTTGAGTGGAAATACGGCTATACGCAGTTCGACTGCCCGCTTGAAAATATCCGCGACGGCGAAAACGAGATTGTCGTCAGAGTGAGATATCAGAACCCGAACACAAGATGGTACTCCGGCTCGGGGATATATCGCAGCGTTTGGCTCAGAGAGACCGGAAAAAACCGGCTTGCGGCGGACGCAAACTATGTCGTCAGCTATATCGAGGGCGAGACTTGGAAAACGGAAATTGATACCGAGGTGGAATGCGACTGCGCCGGAACAATCAGGCATACCCTTTTTGACGCCGACGGAGAAGCGGTTTTAACCTCGAAAATGCCTTTCCCCGAGGGGACGAAAAAGGTCTCGCAGAGCTTTGAGATCGATTCCCCTAACCTTTGGAGCGTGGACTCGCCCTATCTTTACTCGCTTCTTACCGAGCTTGTAGTCGGAAAAGAGGTAGTTGACAGCAGCTTTGAGCGGATAGGCTATAAATACGTCAGATTCGACCCGAACAACGGATTTTTCCTCAACGGAAAAAATATCAAGCTGAACGGAGTCTGTATGCACCACGACCTCGGAGCGCTCGGCTCGGCGGTGAACAGGACCGCGACAAGGCGGCAGCTCGAAATTCTCAAAGAAATGGGCGTGAACGCGATAAGAACGTCGCACAACCCGCCCTCGGTCGAGATGATGGACCTTTGCGACGAGATGGGCTTTTTGGTCGATTCGGAGATACTCGATATGTGGGAAAGCAAAAAGACCGACTTCGACTATGCGAGATTTTTTGCCGATTGGCACGAAAAAGACGTCAGAAGCTGGATAAGACGCGACCGAAACAGGGCAAGCATAATTATGTGGAGCCTCGGAAACGAGATATCGGACACTAACTTCCCGAGAGGCGTTGAGATCACCGAGGAGCTTGCAAGGTGCGTGAGGATAGACGACTATAAATGCGCTCACCCCGTTACCGTCGGCTCGAACTATATGCGGTGGGAGGGCGCTCAGAAATGCGCCGAAAAGCTCGGCACGGTGGGATATAATTACTCCGAGGACATTTATGACGAGCACCACGCCGCTCACCCCTCGTGGATAATCTACGGCTCGGAGACCGCTTCGACGATACACTCAAGAGGGGTATATCACTTCCCCGCGTCGGTCTCGGCGACGACATTTGACGACGAACAGTGCTCGTCGCTTTTGAACTGCGCGACCGGCTGGGGAGCGCCTAACCCCGAATATAACATCTTGGAGGACAAAAAGAGAAAATTCAGCCTTGGGCAGTTTGTTTGGACCGGCTTCGACTATATCGGCGAGCCGACGCCTTATCGCACAAAAAACTCTTACTTCGGCCATGTCGATACCGCAGGATTCCCGAAGGATTCGTTCTATGCCTATAAGGCCGAGTGGAACAAAAACGCCGAGCCTTTCGTTCACCTTTTCCCCTATTGGGACTTTAACGAGGGACAGCTCGTCGATGTTTTCATCTTCTCAAACTGCAAAAAGACCGAGCTTTTCGTCAACGGAAAGTCGCAGGGCGTTTATGTTTCGGGGAGCGAAAGCGGAAAGCTCTCGGGGCGGTGGAGAGTGCCTTATCATCGCGGAGAGATAAAAGCGGTGGGATATGACGAGACGAACAAAAAGGTCTGCGAGCATACAAGGCGCAGCTTCTCGGACTCGGCGGAGATTATACTTAAGCCCGACAAGACCACGCTTTTTGCAAACGGCGAGGATATGATATTCGTCGAGGTATCGACCGCAGACAGGGACGGCAACCCGGTTGAAAACGCCCGCGACAGGATAAACGTTTCGCTGAGCGGAGCGGGGCGGCTCGTCGGACTTGACAACGGCGACTCGACCGATTATGAGGAATATAAATCGACGTCAAGAAGGCTGTTCTCGGGAAAGCTGCTCGTTATGATAGCCGCGAAGACCGAGCCGGGAGATATCGAGCTTAAAGTTAAGGCTCCGAACCTGCCGGAGAAGCGCCTCAAGCTCAGGGCTATCGAGGCAAGAAAAATCGAGGGCGGCTCGTTTGATTATGAAATCGAAAGCGAGCCTTTGAAAAACGACGTCAGCGTAAGAAAAATCGAGCTTACGGTGCCGACGCAGATAATCACCCCCGAAGCGGGAGAAATTGAAGTCGGCGCAAAGATCCTCCCCGAAAACGCGGACTATAAGGACATCGGATTCAAAGCCGTAACGGACCTCGGGGTCGAGACGAACCTTTTGGAGATTGAAAAAACTCAGACCGGCGCAAGGCTTATCCCACGCGGCGACGGAGAATACAGACTGAGGGCGTTTTGCAAAAACGGCGGAAAGTATGAGGAGATACTCTCGGAAATCGAAATGAAAAACGAGGGCTTCGGACCCGCTTCATTCGACCCGTATGGGGAGATCCTTCACGCGTCTTTATGCTCGAACACAAAGGAATTCCTCGGAATCATGGAGGGCGGAGTGCTCGTTCACGCGGGGGATACCGTTAAATTCGACAGAGTGGATTTCGGAAAAATCGGCTCGGACACCGTTGAGATAGGCATTTATACCTATAACGAAAACGAGATACCCGTCGAGCTTTCGGACGGCTGCGGAAACGTTATCTCAACGCTGAAATTCAAGGCGAAAAACGAGTGGAACACCTATAAATATAACACCTTTAAGCTGCCCGAAAAGCTGAAAGGCGTTAAGTCGATAGCGTTTAAATTCGACCAGGAGCTCAGGTTCAAGGGCTTTAAATTCGCAAATCCGAGGCGGCTCGGCGAGAAGATATATGCTCTTGAAAACGACGGAGTTTACGGCGATTCGTTCGGTATCGGCGAAAAAATGATAGAAAAAATCGGAAACAACGTCAGCATAATCTTTGAGGGCGTAGACCTCGGCGAGGGCGCTTCCGAAATCGAAATATCGGGCAGAACGAGAAACGCAAGCGACGTCGTTCACCTGAGATTTGATAACGGCGAGGCGAGAAAAGCCGAGTTCGAGGGCTCGGAGGACGTCGTCGCGAGGCGGTTTAAGATCGAGCCGGTATCGGGCGTTCGCGACCTCAGCGTGCTGTTTTTGCCGGGCTGCGATTTTGACCTTGAATATGTTAAGTTTATAAAGTAAAAGGGCGAGGGGAGAAGGGCGTGCGTGAGGAGCGGAATTTAAGGATGGTTTTTGGTTGCTTCGCTCGACGCTCAGGAAAAATATCGAAGCCCCCGCCCCTCGAGGGGCGGGGGCTTCGATATTTTTCCTGCCCGTAGGCAGCATGGTGGGGGTGGGGTGATAGACGATAGTATCCATATTTTCCGACAGAGGAAAATATGGATACCTTTTCTTCCACGCTATGTCTCCAAGCGCTCCATGAACACAAAGCCCCGCAGGAGATTTGTGCCACAGAAGCGTATTGACAAAAACGGGCGGCAGTAGTATAATACAGTTACCGCAGACTAACCGGAATAATATTGCGGCTTGAAAAGGTTATAATGAAAAAAGTAGAGATTTTTACCGACGGCGCCTGCTCGGGAAACCCCGGCGCCGGAGGTTGGGGCGCGATTTTAAAATATCGCGGCCACGAAAAGGAGCTTTCGGGCTTCGCGCTTGAAACGACCAACAACCGAATGGAGCTCACCGCGGTGATTTCCGCTCTTGAAGCGCTGACCGAGCCCTGCGAGGTCACCCTCACCACAGACTCGAAATACGTCTGCGACGGCATTTCAAAGGGCTGGGCGAGGTCTTGGAGGGCGAAGGGCTGGAAAAAAGCCGACGGAAAACCCGCCCTCAACCCCGAGCTTTGGGAGAGGCTTCTTAATCTTACCGAGAAGCATCGCGTGACCTTTGTTTGGGTCAAAGGCCATGCGGGTCACCTCGAAAACGAAAGATGCGACAGGCTTGCCACCGAGCAGTATAAAAACTGCTCGGGGACGGAAAATACATAATAAAAAGAATGCGGCGCCGCCGCTTTCGGAAAGGAAACAAATGGACAAACGCTTTGTTTACGCCGATAATTCGGCTACCACAAAAATTTCAAAGCCGGTGCTCGACGCGATGATGCCGTATCTCACCGAACACTACGGCAACGCTTCGAGCATCTACTCGATAGGCATGGACTCGGCAAGGGCCCTTCTTAAGGCCCGCGAGACCGTTGCAAAAGCGATCAACGCAAACACCACCGAGATATATTTCACCTCGGGAGGCTCGGAATCGGATAACTGGGCGATAAAGTGCGCGGCCGATCTCGGAGCAAAAAAGGGCAAAAAGCACATAATCACCACCGTGTTTGAGCACCACGCGGTTTTGCACACCTGCCAATATCTCGAAAAGCACGGCTTCGACGTTACTTACGTTCCGGTCGATCCGATGGGTCTCGTCCATGTCGAGGACATCGAAAAGGCAATGAGAGACGACACCTGCCTTGTGACGGTGATGTTCGCAAACAACGAGATAGGCACCATTCAGCCGATAAAAGAGATAGGCGCCGTCTGCCGCGAAAGAAAGATACTCTTTCACACCGACGCCGTTCAGGCGATAGGAAACGTCAAAATCGACGTCGCCGAAATGAACATCGATCTTCTTTCGATGTCGGGGCATAAGATCCATGCGCCGAAAGGCGTCGGGGCGATGTATATGCGCACCGGCGTCAACCTGCCCAACCTTATCCACGGCGGAGCACAGGAGCGCTCGAAGCGCGCCGGCACCGAAAACGTCGCGGGGATAGTCGGTCTGGCAAAAGCGGTCGAGCTTTGCACCCAAAACATCGAGGAAAAGCAGGCCCGCCTCTCAAAGATGAGAGACAGGATCATCGCCGAGCTGTTAAAAATCCCCGAATCCCGCCTCAACGGAGACCCCAAAAAACGCCTTGCCGGAAACGTGAACATCTCGTTCAGGGGCATCGAGGGCGAAAGCCTCCTTCTGTCGCTCGACCTTGAGGGAATTTGCGCTTCGTCCGGCTCGGCCTGCACCTCGGGCTCGCTCGACCCCTCTCATGTGCTTTTGGCAATAGGTCTTCCGCACTCCACCGCGCACGGCTCGCTGAGAATATCTTTGAGCGACGAAAACACCGAGGAGGACGCAGATTACATCATCGAAAAGGTTCCGAAAATAGTCGAAAAGCTCAGGGCGATGAGTCCTCTTTGGGAGCGTATTCTCAGAGACGAGGACATCGACGCCGAAAACTGATTTTTATAAAGGAGAGAAAGCTATGATTTATTCCGAAAAAGTTATGGATCACTTCGCAAACCCCCGCAACGTCGGAGAGATCGAGGACGCTGACGGCGTCGGCGAGGTCGGAAACGCCAAGTGCGGCGACATCATGAAAATGTACATCAAGGTCAAGGACGGCATTATTTCCGACGTCAAGTTCAAGACCTTCGGCTGCGGCGCCGCCGTCGCCACAAGCTCGATGGCGACCGAGCTCATCAAGGGCAAGCCAATCGAGGAAGCGATGAAGCTGACGAACAAGGCCGTTATCGAGGCGCTCGACGGTCTTCCGACCGTAAAGCTGCACTGCTCGGTTTTGGCCGAGCAGGCGATCCACGCCGCGCTCTCGGATTACTACACGCGCCAGGGAATCGACCCGAAGATGATCCTCGGCGACGTCGCCCCCGCGGATATGTGTGAGATTTAAGGGGAATGAAGAAGCCCCCGCCCCTCGAGGGGCGGGGGCGTTGCTATGTTATCTCCTCGTCAAAAGTAAGACAGGGGTGGGGTGACTTAAAATAGTATGAAATCTTGCCCTCGTGAGAGGGAAAGATTGAATACCTTTTATTCGCTCAGTTGCCGTCTTCGCAAACGCAACCTCGTAGCACTCAGTATTATTTTTACATTCCGCCAGCACCAACGACCGCTTAAAAGGTATTCATCTTCCCCATGCGCGAGGGGAAGATGAATGCTATCGTCTATCACCCCACCCCCGCCACGCTTCCTACTGAGCAGAAAGTTAGAGAGCCCCCGCCCCTCGAGGGGCGGGGGCGTTTGCTTTGTTACCTTTTAAACAAACGTACTGCGGGGGTGGGGTGACTAAAAATAGCATACCTATTTCCTCGGCAGAGGGAATAGGTATACCTTTTTACCGCTTGTGTGCCGCCGATACAAACAAAATCGCAGACACTCAGGTCTCCTTCCTTTCCTCCGTCCGCATATAAAACGCCCTCGCTTTCTACCCCCAAATCGTTCCGAGGTACTCCACTCTTTCCCTCGTCCAATCAAGCGTAGTCTTCGCTCGGCCCGAGCGCCTCTCGCCGTCCTTATTGAACTCGTCCGAGTAATTGACGACAAGGTCCTCGACCTCGTCCAAGGCGGCGTTTATGCTGTCAAGGCGGGCGTTCCACTTCTGTCTGACGAGCTCCTTGAACCAGTCGGCCGAGTAAAAGAGTATCAGCCAAGGGTTAGAACGGTCGCCGAGGTTTAGCGTGTCGATAAAGTAGCTGTCCTTAAATTTTGCGGCATAAAGCCCGCCGTCGGCTTTTGAGTTGTTGTCGGTATAACCCCAGTCAAAGTCCCAGGGAGCCACCATTGTCAGCCGTTCATATTTCGGGTCTTCGCCGAAATCGACCGCGAAGAAGAAGCTGCCGCCGCCGAGGTCCTGATCGTTGACAATTTCGTAGAGAATATACATATCGACGACCGAATTGACGTCGAAAACTGCGTTTACGCACTCATAGGCCGAGGCGAACATATCCTGCGCCGGAACGAGGTCATAATTTTCGTCATAGGTATAGAATTCGCCGTATTTTATCGCTCGCAGGGCGATCTCGTATGCTACCTCGAAATATCGCTCGATGAATTTTAGCTGCTCGTCCGAGTAGAGGTCGTTTTTGACGGAATAGGAATATTTTCTCGGAACGCGGGAAGTGCCGTAAGCGTCGGTGATCTCTTCAAGGTTAAAGTTGAGGAAGAAATAGGGGTCGTCGTCGCTGGTGGCATAGTTGTCGAGCTCGACGAGGTAACCGATATCGGTGCCGGTATACCCCTCGGGCGCCTCGTTGATATCGACGCGGTTTGAGTTTTCCTGAGTTTGTTCGCAAAGCTGATAGGGTCCCAGATATTCTTCGTTGATATAAAGCTGCACGAAGATAGAATCCGAGGTATAATAATCGCCGTTGTTTATCGCCTTTGCGAGCCTGAACGCAAGGTGGTTCCGTATGGCGGTCTCATAGGGCTTGAGCAGCACCCACGAGCGGCATTTTGCAAAATCGTTCAGCCCGAGCATCGACTGTTTTTCGTTGAATTTTATTCTGTAAGAAACGGGGTTTTGGCGTATCCAATCCACGTTGCCGTAGTTCGCGCTCGCGTTGCCCCTGACCCTGATGCCGCCCTCCGAGGCTTCAAGCTGATAGACCGCGTCGCAGTTCATGACCTCAACGAAGCAGTCAACATATTCGTCGCGAGAGAGTATTTCGGCGTTGTTTTTGGTCGAGATGTGGATCACCGGAAATTCCGTTTCCGAGCATATCTTCGTATAAAATCCGTCGCGCAGCGATTTGTCTATCCCGTAGCTGTCATAGATCGCCGCGGGGTCGTTTTTTGAAAGGTCGAGGTTTTCGCTCCAGTTGTCAACGATCATGCCCAATTGATTTTCTTGGTCTGACGGTTCGGTCTGCAGCTCAGAAGAAAGCTCGGTCGAAGATTCAACCGGCGGCTCGCTTGAATTTGAGGGTGTCTCGCTTCCCAAAAGGTTGTCCGGCACATTGGGGTCGTGCGAGGTAACGACGGGCGGATCCGAGGCGGGCGGCGCGGTAAGTGTCTCCTGCGAGTCGTCGGTCTTTACTGCCGAGCAGGAAGAAAGAAGTGCCGAAAAAGACATCAGCGAGGCGAGAAAAAGTGCGTTTAACGAGCGTTTGGACATATATTCAACCTCCGTGAAAAAGGGCGTAAGCTGTCATGCGTATTCATATTTTATTATAGCACCATTCGCGGAAAATTCAATAACAAAACCCTCAAAAAGGAAAATTTAATGATTTTTTAAAAAGCCGCCGCCGCTTTCGGTTGACAAAATCGGCGGAACGGCTATAATAAATAGGAAAAGAAAGTGCCTTGAATTTCGGCGGGAAATTTTAGACTGCGAAAATTCAAAGAGCGCGCCGACTTAGAGTTTAAGGCCGCCCGAGGCATAAAGTGCGGGCGCCGCACCTTTGGGGCGAAGCCCCCGGCGCGCTCCGCGCGCCGGCCCGCGCCCCTCGGGGGCGCGGGAGAAAATCCGCTTCGCGGATTTTCGGGCTTCGCCCCGCGCTCGGCGGCAAATTTCGGCGCGGTCTCGGGCAAAATCTATCCGAAAGCGAGGGGATATCAATGCGCGAATTTTTGATCGGCTCAAACGACGCCGGCCAGCGGGCCGACCGGTTCATCTCAAAAGCCGTGCCGCTTTTGCCGAGCGGAAAGATGTATAAATTCCTCCGCGAGAAGAAGATCATGCTGAACGGCAAGCGCTGCGAGATATCCGCCCGCCTTTGCGAGGGCGACGTCATAAGAATGTATATACCCGACGATTTTTTCGGAGAAGCCGCGCCCTCAAAAGACGGTTTTTCCGATATCCCCGCCGAGCTCGACATCGTTTATGAAGACGAAAACATTCTTTTGGCGAACAAGCCGAGCGGGCTTTTGGTACATGACGACGACCGAAGTACCCGCGACACGCTGATAAACCGAATCACAAATTATCTTATCGTCTCGGGAGAGTACGACCCCTCGGCCGAAAACAGCTTTGCGCCCGCGCTTTGCAACCGTCTCGACCGCAACACCGAGGGCATAGTCGTCTGCGCAAAGAACGCTGAGAGCCTAAGAATACTCAACGAGGCTATCCGCGAGCGCAGGCTAAAAAAGACCTATCTCTGCGCCGTGGCTGGCGCTCCCCGCGAGCCGAGCGGAACCATCAGGACATATCTTGAAAAGTCGGAGGCGGACAACACGGTTTACGTCAGGCATGAAAAAACGCCCGGCTCGAAGACCGCGATAACCGAGTATCGAGTGTTAAAGACCTGCGGCGGGCTTTCTTTGTGCGAGGTTGGGCTTATCACCGGAAGAACTCATCAGATCCGCGTTCACATGGCATATATCGGCTGCCCGATAGTCGGCGATTCAAAATACGGCAGAAACGAGATAAACCGCCGCTATCACCGAAAAACGCAGGCGCTTTGCGCATACAGGCTCGCCTTTGAGACCGACCCCTCGGGGCTTTTGGGCTATCTTTCGGGCAGAGTGTTTGAAGCGCCCGAGCCTTTATTTGTCAAAGAATTGTTCGGCGGCTATTGACTGATTCGCAAAAAGGGGATATACTGTAAGAAATATCAGAAGGAGGCAATAATATGGTAATCAATTATAAAACTACCGGCACCTGCTCGAGGCAGATAAACGTCACGGTGGAGGACGGCGTGATCGAAAACGTCGAATTTATCGGTGGCTGCAACGGCAACACCAAGGGCATTTCGGCGCTCGTCAAGGGTATGAAGGCCGAGGACGTCATCGCCCGCCTTGAAAACACAAAGTGCGGCCCCCGCCCGACTTCCTGCCCCGACCAGCTCGCGCAGGCGCTCAAGCAGGCGCTGTGACCAAAAACCGAATCGTGACGCCAAAAGTCAATGTGACCCATTGACTTTTTGTTTGCGCCGTGCTATCATAATAAAAACGTTTGTTCTTCTGCGCCTGCGCGTTGAGGGCGAAGCCCCTCCGGCGCGCAGCGCCGGCCCCCGCCGCCCCGCGGGGGCGGCGGGGCCAAAGCGCCCCTGCGGGGCGCTTTGGGGGCTTCGCCCCGACCCCGCGCAAAAACCCGGCTTCGCGCCTTGAACCTAAGCCCAACCCCCTCGCGCTTATTTTCCCGAAAGGAGCTTTCATGGACAGATTCGTTCTCAAAAGTGAATTCAAGCCCACCGGCGACCAGCCGCAGGCGATAGAAGCCCTTGTAAAGGGTATCCGCGAGGGCAAAAAGAACCAGACGCTTATGGGGGTCACCGGCTCGGGAAAGACCTTTACTATGGCCAACGTCATCGCCGGAGTGAACAGACCTACCCTTATTTTGGAGCCTAACAAGACCCTCGCCGCGCAGATATGCTCGGAGTTCAGAGAATTTTTCCCCGACAGCGCCGTCGAGTTTTTCGTCAGCTATTACGACTATTACCAGCCCGAGGCTTATATCCCCTCGACCGACGTTTACATCGAGAAGGATTCCGACGTCAACGACGAGATAGATCGTTTAAGACATTCGGCGACCGCAGCGCTTTCCGAGCGCAGGGACGTTATAATCGTCGCCTCGGTGAGCTGCATATATTCTCTCGGAGACCCCGAGGAGTATAAAGATCAGATAGTTTCGCTGCGCCGGGGTATGACGAAATCCCGCGAGCAGCTTCTTTCCGAGCTCGTCTCTATTCAATATGAGAGAAACGACGTTGATTTTCAGCGAAACCGTTTCCGCGTCAGGGGAGACGTAGTTGAAATTTTCCCCTCCGGCTCGAACGACACTGCGATAAGGGTCGAGTTTTTCGGAGACGAGATCGACCGCATCAACGAGATAAACATCGTCACCGGCGAGGTCATAAGCTCGCTTGCGCACGTTCCGATATTTCCCGCCTCGCACTATATCACGAGCAAGGACAAGCTGCACGACGCCATCGAGGACATCGAGGCGGAGATGCGCGAGAGAGTCGAATTTTTCCGCTCGCAGGATAAGCTGATAGAAGCTCAGAGGATAGAGCAGCGGGTGAAATACGACATGGAGATGCTTGAAGAAGTCGGCTTTTGCAGCGGGATCGAGAACTATTCGAGGGTGCTTGCAAGGCGTGAGCCGGGGGCGGTGCCTTACACGCTTTTAGACTTCTTCCCCGAGGATTTTCTTTTGATAGTTGACGAATCTCACGTCGCGCTGCCGCAGGTCAGGGGAATGTATGCCGGAGACAGGGCGAGAAAGACCACCCTTGTCGATTACGGCTTCAGGTTGCCCTCGGCGCTTGATAACCGCCCGCTGACCTTCGACGAGTTTTATTCGCACGTTAATCAGGCGGTATTCGTTTCGGCTACGCCCGGGCCTTTTGAAAAAGAGCACTCCGACGCCGTCGTCGAGCAGATAATCCGTCCGACCGGCCTTTTGGATCCTCTCATCGAAGTTAAGCCGACTCAGGGGCAGATCGAGGATCTGATACTTGAGATAAACCAGCGCGCCGAAAAGGGCGAGAGGGTGCTTGTGACCACCCTGACCGTCAAAATGGCCGAAGACCTCACGCAATATCTTCAGAACGTCGGCATAAAGGTGAGATATATGCACCACTCGATCGACACCATCGAGCGAATGGAGATAATAAGGGATCTCAGGCTCGGAGAGTTTGACGTTTTGGTCGGAATAAATCTTTTGAGAGAGGGTCTCGATCTGCCCGAGGTCTCGCTCGTCGCGATACTTGACGCCGACAAAGAGGGCTTTTTGCGAAGCGAGAGCTCGCTTATTCAGACGGTCGGGCGTGCGGCGAGAAATTCGGGCGGCAAGGTTATAATGTATGCCGACAGCGTTACCGGCTCGATGGAGCGGGCGATAACCGAGACCGAGCGCCGCCGCGAGATCCAGAACGCATACAACGTCGAGCACGGTATCACTCCGAAGACGATAATCAAGGGCGTTCGCGACGTTATCGAGATAACCACCAAGGAGACGTCGAACAAGGAGCTCAAGAAGTATTCAAAGAAAGAGCGCCTTGAGATGATAGACAAGATGACCAAGCTGATGAAAGAGGCGGCCAAGCAGCTCAACTTCGAGCAGGCAGCCTATTACAGAGACAAGATAGCCGAGCTGAGAAAGCTCGACCTAAAGGGAGCAAAGATAAAGTGACCCGCCGCGGCGCCGCTCGGCGAAGCCCCGAGCGGGCAGCTTCGCTGCCCGCCCCGCCCCCCCCGCAGGGGGGCGGCGCCCGATATATCGGGCGCGGGGCTTCGCCTCAGGGCGCCTGCGTTTCACAAAAAGCATTAAGGAGAAAAACCAATGGGAGCAAACGAGATAGTAATAAAAGGCGCGCGAGAGCACAATCTCAAAAACATCGACCTTGTTATACCCCGCGACAAGCTGATAGTTTTCACGGGGCTTTCCGGCTCGGGCAAATCAAGCCTTGCGTTCGACACTATTTTTGCCGACGGTCAGCGCCGCTACATCGAAAGCCTTTCAAGCTATGCGAGAATGTTTTTGGGTCAGATGGACAAGCCCGACGTCGATTCTATCGAGGGGCTTTCTCCGGCTATATCAATCGACCAGAAAACCACCTCGAACAACCCGCGCTCGACGGTCGGCACCGTCACCGAGATATACGATTATCTCAGGCTTTTATATGCAAGAATAGGCGTGCCGCACTGCCCGGTCTGCGGGAGAGAGATAAAGCGCCAGTCGGTCGATCAGATAGTCGATCAGATACTTGCGCTCGACGAGGGCACAAAAATTCAGCTTTTGGCGCCGATAGTCAGGGGACGCAAGGGAGAATATCAGAAAGAGCTTGAAAACGCCCGCAAATCGGGCTATGTCCGCGTAAGGGTCGACGGCGTGACATATGATCTTTCCGAGAAGATAACGATGGACAAAAACAAGAAGCACAACATCGAGATAATCGTCGATCGCCTTGTCATCAAGCCCGAGATACGCTCACGCCTTTCCGACAGCGTCGAGACCGTCACCGGTCTTTCGGGCGGGCTTGTCGGCGTAGATATCATCGACGGCGACGAGCTTTTGTTCAGTCAGAATTACGCCTGCCCCGATCACGGCGTTTCGGTCGAAGAGCTCGCCCCGAGAATGTTCTCGTTCAACAATCCCTTCGGCGCCTGCCCCGACTGCACCGGTCTCGGAGTTTTCAGAAAGGTGGACGAGCGCCTTGTTGTTCCAAACGACGACCTTTCTATCCGTCATGGGGCGATCAGAGCCGACGGCTGGAACACCCTTGAACCCGGCTCAATGACGATGATGTTTTATGAGGCTATTTCCGAGGAATTCGGCATATCCCTCGATACGCCGGTAAAAGACCTCAGCCGCGACGAGCTTGACATTTTTCTTTACGGCACCGGCTCGAAAAAGCTGAAATTCAAGCGTCCCGACGAGTGGGGAGGGGGCTATTGGATAACTCCGTTCGAGGGGGTAATAAACAACCTCGAGCGCCGCTACAAATCCTCCGAGAGCGACGTGACAAAGGCCAAGATCGAGGAATATATGTCCGACGTCAAGTGCCGAACCTGCAAAGGCGACAGGCTCAAAAAAGAATCCCTCGCGGTGACCGTCGGCGGGCTCAACATCGCCGATTTCACAAAGATGTCGATATCCGAAGCGCTCGATTTCGTCGATCGCCTCGAGCTTTCGGAGCGCGAAAAGCTGATAGGCGCGCAGATACTCAAAGAGATACGCTCGCGCCTCAGCTTTCTCAAAAATGTCGGCCTCGATTATCTGACGCTTTCGCGTTCAAGCTCGACCCTCTCGGGCGGAGAGAGCCAGCGCATACGCCTTGCGACGCAGATAGGCTCGATGCTCATGGGAGTGCTTTACATTCTCGACGAGCCGTCTATCGGGCTTCACCAGCGCGACAATTCAAAGCTGATAGAGGCGCTGAAGCGGCTTCGCGACCTCGGAAACACTCTTATCGTCGTCGAGCACGACGAGGAGACGATGCTTTCCGCCGACTATATCGTCGACGTCGGGCCGGGGGCGGGCATTCACGGGGGAGAGATAGTCTGCGCCGGCACCCCCGAGGAGATAATGGCGTGCGAAAATTCTATAACCGGTCAATATCTTTCGGGCAGGCGCTCGATACCGGTGCCGACGGCAAGAAGAAAGGGAAGCGGTCAGTTTTTAAAGGTCATCGGAGCACGGGAAAACAACCTCTGCGGAATCGACGTTTCTATCCCGCTCGGAACTTTCACCTGCGTTACCGGCGTTTCGGGCAGCGGAAAATCGTCGCTTGTGAACCATATAATCTATAAAGAGCTTGCGAACAAGCTGAACCGCGCTCACACCGTTTCGGGCGAGTTCAAAAAAATCGAGGGGCTCGAGCACCTCGACAAGATAATCAACATCGACCAGTCGCCGATAGGAAGAACGCCGCGCTCGAACCCCGCGACCTATACCGGAGTTTTCGACGACATAAGAAACCTCTTCGCGCTCACTCAGGAGTCGAAGATGCGCGGTTATACTGCGGGGAGATTTTCCTTTAACACCCGCGGCGGGCGGTGCGAGGCCTGCTCGGGCGACGGAATATTAAAGATAGAAATGCATTTTCTGCCCGACGTATACGTCCCCTGCGAGGTCTGCGGCGGCAAGCGCTATAACCGCGAGACCCTCGAGGTCAGGTATAAGGGCAAAAACATCGCCGAGGTCCTTGATATGACCGTAGAGGAGGCGTGCGGCTTCTTTGAGAATATGCCGAAAATATACCGAAAGATAAAGACCATGCGCGACGTCGGGCTCGGATATATCAAACTCGGGCAGCCCTCGACCACTCTTTCGGGCGGAGAAGCACAGCGCGTAAAGCTGGCGACCGAGCTTTCAAGAAGGGCCACCGGCAGAACGATATATGTCCTTGACGAGCCGACGACCGGGCTTCACGCCGACGACGTTTCAAAGCTGATAGATATGCTTCAGCAGCTCGCCGACGTCGGAAACACCGTGCTTGTCATCGAGCACAACCTTGACGTAATAAAATCGGCCGATTATATCATCGACCTCGGCCCAGAGGGGGGAATTCGCGGCGGAACCGTCGTGGCGACGGGTACTCCGGAAGAAGTCGCGAAGAATGAGAAGTCCTATACGGGGCAGTATCTGAAACTTGCGCTGAACGGGTATAAAAAGGCGGCGAACAAGTGACAAGGGTATTTCTGCACGGCTTGGGGCAGATCCCGGGCAGCTGGGAAAAGACTGTCGGGCTCTTGGGCGGCGCCGAGAGCTGCATATGCCCCGACTTGACAAAAACGCGCGGTAAGCCGCTCACATACCGGGGGATATACTCAAAGCTCTGCGAGACCCTCGGCGGCTTGGAGGGTCCGCTGGAGCTCTGCGGGCTGTCGCTCGGCGGGGTGCTGGCGCTGAATTATGCCGCCGACTGCCCGGAAAAGGTGGGCTCGCTTGTCCTGATAGCGGCGCAGTATAAAATGCCGAAAAAGCTGCTTAAATTCCAGGATTTTCTTTTTAAGCTGACGCCTGAAAGGGCGTTTTCGGGCGCGGGGTTTTCAAAGGCGGACGCGATAAGCCTCTGCAAGACGATGTCGGAGCTTGATTTCACCGAATCGCTCGGAAAAATCGAATGTCCCGCGCTTATAATCTGCGGGGAGAAAGACCGCGCGAATAGGAAAGCCGCGGAGGAAATGTCCGAAAAAATCCGGAACGGCAGGCTTGTTACCGTCAAAAACGCGGGGCATGAGATAAACGTCGAGGCGCCGGAGGAGCTGGCGGAGATAATCCGAAAACAGGGCTCGGCGCAAAAAACGGGATAAACGGCGCGAGGTCTTTCAGGGCTGTCTGCGAGGCGGGGGCTGCCGGGCGAAGCCCCGTCGCGCTTCGCGCGACGCGCCGCTTGCGGCGGCGGTGCGCCTTCGGCGCACGGGCTTCGCCCGGACCTTCCTCTACCGCCAAACCCCACTCCCGCGTCAAGCCGTAATATACAATCAATATCAAGGAGCTGACAAAAATGAGACTTCTCATCATTCGCCACGGCGACCCCGACTATTCTATCGACAGCCTCACCGAGAAGGGCTGGCGCGAGGCCGAGCTTCTTTCCGAGCGCATCTCGAAACTTGATGTAAAGGCGTTTTACTGTTCACCCCTCGGCAGGGCAAAGGACACCGCGAAGGCGACCCTTGAAAAAATGCACCGAGAGGCCGAGATCTGCGACTGGCTCAGAGAGTTTTACTATTGCAAGGTAAAAGTCCCCGGGCGCGACGAGGCGGATATCTGCTGGGACTTCATGCCGTCGTTTTACACGAAAGTCGATGAGCTTTACGACCCCGAGAAATTCAAGGAGACGGATTTCATGCGCGAGGGGAATTATCCCGAGCTTTTCAAGGCGGTCGCCGACGGAATGGACGAGCTTTTATCAAAGCACGGTTATCGACGCAACGGGCGCTATTACGACGCCGTCGAGCCGAACCGCGACACTGTCGTGCTGTTTTGCCACTTCGGCGTGATGTGCCAGCTCCTCGGGCATATTTTGGGGCTTTCACCGGTCATTTTGGCTCAGAATTTCTGCGCCGCGCCGACCTCGGTGACCACGCTCATAACCGAAGAGCGCGAGGAGGGCGTTGCGATTTTTCGCTGTCAGAGCTTCGGCGACCTCTCCCATCTTTATGCCGCCGGCGAGGAGCCTGCCTTCGCCGCAAGGTTCTGCGAGCGCTACATAGATTTTGACGAGAGGCATTGAGGGGGTTGGCTACGAGGGTTGATGCAAATGAAAATCCGGTTGCGTGGTGATTTATGCCTGAGTTTGGTGAGAGCCAAACCGACCTGCAAAAAGGTATCCATATTTTCCTCTGCCGGAAAATATGGATACTATTTTAAGTCACCCCACCCCAACACACGAACTGCGGATAGGCTGATTTTGTGAAACCCCTTCCCCTCATGCAGGTGTCCATAAAGAAGTTTTCAATCAAAAAAATCAATTTACGGCACCGTCGAGCGGAATTTAGGGCGAAAATAGGGCAAGGATAATCCTTGTCCTATTTTTTATGCTTCCGCTTCCCCCTACCGTGCTTTTATAACTTTTAACTTTCCTAAAATTTCTGACTTTGATATTGCACTCAAAAGCGCAGCTTTCTCGTCTGGCTTCAAAGTATTATACATCAATTCGCGTGATGCTGTATATCGAACAGTATTTGTTATACGGCACAAGTATTTTCAATTCAGCGAATAATCGCGCTAAACGGTGAAACCGACTATGCCAAGTTTGAACGGGCATACGCGCCAAGGAAAACCGAAAAGATAAGCAAAAGCAGAAAAATACGCTTGATAACATTGCTGGTTCATTAAGGAATTTACGTCATTTGCAGACAAACGAAAAATCCCCTGATTTCTCCTGACTCATCGCTGACACAAAATTCCCCCGCCCCATTGAAAACACTTGCGATTTCTGCTATAATATCCTCAGGAGGCGGTCACATGGCGGATTCAAACATTACAAAAACAGCCTTAGCAGCAGCTTTGCGGGAGCTTATGGAAGAGCAGCCGTTCGAGAAGATCCAGATCGCACAGATATGCGAGCGGTGCGGAATGAACCGGCAGAGCTTTTATTACCATTTTAAGGATAAATATGACCTCGTAAACTGGATCTTCGACACCGAATTTATCTCGTTTGCGGTGGCGTGGACAAAAGACCTGCCCGCCGACGACCGCTGGGGGCTCATCGAGCGCGCTTGCGAGCATTTTTACGAAAACCGCGGCTTTTACCGCAAGGCGCTCGCCGTCAGGGGGCAGAATTCGCTGTCCGATCACCTGAGGGAGCACCTGTCGCCGCTGATAAAAACGCGCATCGCAAAGATTGTCGGGGAGGACGTAGCCGACGAATTCACGACTAACTTCTTTGCCGACGCGGTGCTGAGCGCCATCGAGCGGTGGTTGTTGGATAAGCACTGTATGCCGCCCGAGGAGTTTGTCGCGAAGATCAAGAGCATAATCCAAAGCGGCGCGGTCGAGATATATCGGGAAATGAACCAAGGCGAGCAGAAATAATCAAAAACAGTCATACCCGAACGGATATGGCATAAATGCGATAAATCGAAATATAAGGAGGTATTTATGACTGTAAGAACAATAATGATATTTCCTGAATTTAAAAATATGAAGATTATAGATAAAATACGAAATCAATATGACCCTTTAGCTAATTTAGTGCGCCCGCATATAACATTAGTATTTCCTTTTAAAAGCAACATGGGCAATGAGGAATTGGAACGGATTTTGAATGTGCGCTTAATGCCTGTGAAGCCATTTAAGCTAAAATTGGGTGGTATCAGCAAACATAAAGATGCTTTTGGAAATTATCTTTTTTTAGATGTCTTGCAAGGAATGGAAGAACTATGTTGTATTCATCAAATATTATATGAAAATGAATTTAAAAGGTTTGAATCGGGACTGCCGTATGTGCCGCATATGACTATAGGAAAATTTCCTACCGCAAATTTGTTAGAAAACGCTTTCAATGATATTAATTCTATGGATAATACTTTTAGTACAATAGTTAATAAGGTATCTGTCGAAATGATTGGTAATAATGAAGAATCAATTATTGTAATTGAAAAGGAATTAACTTGATAAATTCCCGTTTATCTGCCGGATAAATTATACTCTAATACAAAAGCAGGCGGTTTTTCGCCTGCTTTCGCTTTTTATGCGGAATATCTTTTTGAACGTTATATTTATCGCTTTTTGACGCGTGTCGTATTTTTTGACACGCGCCTGTTTTTGTAAAATGACTTTGGGAATTTAAGGTGATATAATTTGAGCGAAAGGAAGTTTTGATATGGACGAAAAATCAGCCGGCATCCGGCTTGTCAACATTTTAGTCACCCTCGACGAAAACTATATCCCGCAGTTGAATGTCATGCTGTCAACACTCCTGCGCTTCAATCCCGACTGCGATTTTGATGTGTATCTTTTGCATACATCTATAAGAAAAGAGGCTTTGACATCTACCGAAACCCTGCTCGGCGGTCGCGGGCGGCTGATACCTGTTGATGCAAGCGATATGCCGCTTGCCGACGCTCCGACTACCTCGCGCTATCCGAAAGAAATTTACTACCGCATTTTCGCAGCGAAATATCTGCCCGAAACGGTTAGCAGAATTTTATATCTCGACCCCGATCTTGTTATAAACGGCTCGATTCTGCCGCTTTATAACTTGCCGATGGAGGATTATTTTTACGCGGCGGCGTCGCATATAGGCAGTATAGGGCTGCTTCATAAATTCAACGAGCTGCGGCTCGACATGGACGACGACAGCCCGTATATCAACTCGGGCGTGCTTTTAATGAATCTTGAACTGCTGCGAAAGGAGCAGGACTGCGGCGAGGTCGTCAAGTTTATCGAAAAGCACAAGTCGCTTCTGATGCTGCCCGATCAGGACATAATCAGCAGCCTTTACGGAAGCCGGATTTACGCGCTCGACCCGTTTCGCTATAACATGACCGAGCGGCTGTTTATCATGCACAGCGCGTTTGAAAAGGGTCTTGACCTCGACTGGGTACGCACACATTCCGTAGTCATTCACTACTGCGGTCGGAATAAGCCGTGGAAGGAGAATTATTTCGGCTCGCTGAACGTGTTTTACAACGAAGCTGTCGAAAAGATGACCGGAAATAAAGATTTGACTAAATAATTTGATTCATCATATTAAAGGAGTGCTTACTATGCTTGAACTTAAAAACATCAAAAAGGACTACCCCGCAGGCGACGGCGTTGTCCACGCCTTAAAGGGTATCTCCCTGAAGTTTCGGGACAATGATTTTGTGTCGATTTTAGGGCCGTCGGGCTGCGGAAAGACAACAATGCTCAACATCATCGGGGGTCTCGACCAGTACACCGAGGGCGACCTCATCATCAACGGCCGCTCGACAAAGGACTTCAAAGACCGCGACTGGGACGCCTACCGCAATCACTCGATTGGTTTTGTTTTTCAGAGCTACAACCTGATTCCGCACCAGTCGGTTTTGAGAAATGTCGAGCTTGCCCTGACCCTCTCGGGAGTATCAAAAACCGAGCGCAGAAAGCGCGCTAAAGAGGCTTTGGAGCGAGTCGGGCTTGGCTCGCAGCTCAATAAGCGCCCCGGCGAGATGTCGGGCGGGCAGATGCAGAGGGTCGCGATTGCCCGCGCCATCGTCAACAACCCGGACATAATCCTTGCCGACGAACCGACCGGCGCGCTTGACACCGAGACGAGTATTCAGGTCATGGACATTCTCAAAGAGATAGCCAAGGATAGGCTTGTCGTGATGGTGACGCACAACCCCGACCTCGCGGAGAAGTATTCGACGAGAATTATCCGCATGCTCGACGGCGAAATTACCGACGATTCAGCCCCGCTCACGCAGGAAGATGTAAATCGGGAGCATTTGAAAGAAAAATCCAAAACGGAGAGTAAAAAGCTGCCGTCGATGTCGTTTGCGACGTCGTTCGGGCTGTCGCTAAAAAACCTGTTCACGAAAAAGGGCAGAACGGCGCTGACCTCATTCGCGGGGAGTATCGGAATCATCGGCATAGCCCTCATTTTCGCGGTTTCGCAGGGCATGACAACATACATCAACACCGTGGAGGAGGACACGCTTTCGTCCTACCCGCTGACCCTTGAAGCGCAGAACATGGACATCTCCGCCCTTATGGAGACTTTTATCGGGGCGGCGCGTTCTACAAATACCCACGACAAGGACGCGGTTTATGCAAAGGGCATGATCTACGATATGGTCAACTCGCTTAGCGAAATGGAGGCAAACGAAAACGACCTCGCCGCGTTCAAGAAATATCTTGAGCAAAAGCGCACCGAGGATACGGAACTCGCCGAGGCTATAAGCGGCATTCAGTACACCTACGACCTCGACCTTTTGGTCTACACGAAAAATATCGACGGCGACATAATCCGTTCCGACATGGAGGAGCTGATGAAAGATTTTCTGGTGGAATATCTCAACACCGACATCACCTCGCTGCTCTCCTTGGGCGAGCAGTACGGCATTACCGATTCGCCCGCGCAGACGATGATGATGCCGGGCGGAATGTCCTCGCAGCTCTGGCAGGAAATGCTCCCCGGCGACAACGGAAAACTCATCAGCCCGCTTTTGGAGAAGCAGTACGACGTCGTTTACGGCTCATGGCCGACCGAGTATAACGAGATAGTTTTGGTGCTCGATGAAAATAACGAGCTTAACGATTTGTCGCTCTATGCCTTGGGTCTTTCCCCAAAAGAGAATGTAGACAAAGCTATGAACGCGGCAATCAATAAGACGGAGCTTCCTCCGACCGAGAGAAAGTGGACATATGAGGAAATATGCGACATGGAATACCGCACTATCCTCAACTCCGACTGCTACACCTTTGACAGCGCGACGGGGACGTACCACGACCTGCGTACGACCGACGCGGGGCTTCAGTATCTCTATGACAACGCGATCCCGCTCAAGGTTTCGGGAATTATCCGCCCGAAGGAAAACGCCGTTTCGACTATGCTTTCGGGCTCTATCGGCTACACAAGCAAGCTGACGGAATATGTCATCGAGCATTCCAAAGAATCCGCCGCTATTAAGGCTCAGCAGGCTGACCCCGAAACAGATATTTTCACTGGTCTTCCGTTCAACGAAAACACGGGGAGCCTCTCAGATGAAGAAAAAGAGGCTGCTTTCAGGGAGTATATCTCGGGGCTCAATGAATCCGAAAAAGCCGCGGCGTACATCGACATAATGAGCATTCCGAGCGACGAGCAGCTTGAAGCGACCGTTTCGCAAACTATGGCTTCAATGACCCGCGAGGACATGGAAACCGCGATGATTACGGGACTTGTCGATCAGATGGGAATGGACGAGGCGAGGATAACGGAATACGTCAGCGGCATGAGCGACGAGGAAATGACAGACCTGTTTTCTCAAATGGCTGCCGAACAGGTCAAAGCGCAGTACGCCGCGCAGGTTAAGGAGCAGATGTCGGGAATGGAGCCCGCGCAGCTCGCCGCCGCCCTCGACATGGCTATGCAAACCTACACCGCTGAGCAGTGCGCAGTCTACTATGACGAAATTACAGAATTTTCCGATTCGACCTACGAAGACAACCTCTCCGCGCTCGGCTGCGTTGACATCGACAGTCCCGCGAGCATAAACATTTTTGCTTCGACCTTCGAGAATAAAGAGGTCATTGAGGATGCGATTACGGCATATAACGACACCGTTGAGGAGCTCTCGCAGATACACTACACCGATTACGTCGGGATTATGATGGCCTCGGTCAACACGATAATCAACGCGATTACATATGTTCTGATAGCGTTCGTCGCGATCTCGCTGGTCGTTTCGTCGATAATGATCGGCGTCATCACGCTGATCTCGGTTCAGGAGCGCACGAAGGAGATCGGTATCCTGCGCGCAATTGGCGCCTCGAAGCGAAATGTCTCGGGAATGTTCAACGCCGAAACGGTGATAATCGGGTTTGCCTCGGGGCTGCTGGGCGTGCTGATGACGTACCTGCTCTGCATACCGATAAATCTCATTCTGCACCATCTGACGGGTATTCGGACACTGAGCGCGTTCCTGCCGATACCTGCTGCGCTGATCCTGATTGCGATAAGCATGGTGCTGACGCTGATTGCGGGAATCATACCGTCAAGAAGCGCGGCGAAGAAAGACCCGGTCGTCGCGCTGAGGACGGAATAAAGAAAACCGCTCTGCCAAGTGGCAGGTCCGGGGTGATGAATATTTTCACGAAGTGCGCACTTCTATACCCCCGCTTGGGGGTATGTGCGCTCTGCGGTGCGGGTCGCCGGTGGCGACCTCTGCCGAAGGCAGAAGCACCGACCGAGGCGACAGCCGAGACGCTAACCGCTTTGACGTATGTCAAGGCGGTTTTTTATGCCCAAAAAGAGAAAGATGTCGGTTCAAATATGAATCTGAAAATCCCCAAAGTCAAACAATCCGCTCCCTTGCTTGAGCTTACTGCTTTTCTCAATCTGCGCAAATCCGGCTTCAATTTCATCAATCAAAGAAACGGGAATGTTTAACTGATGGTGGCCGGGCAGTATTCTTGCGAGGTTTAATTTCCGTACTCGTTTAACGGAATTATAAAAAAACCGCGGTTCGGTTGTCGGATAAAATGCATAAAGGCAGCCTTTGTAGACTAAATCTCCCGAAAAAAGGTAGCCCCTCTCGGGCTCATAAAAACAACAGTACCCCGGAGAATGCCCGGGCGTATGAACGGCCTGAATCAGCCGATCACCTAAATCCAGTAGGTCACCGTCATGCAAAATTTTTTGCGGTTCGCCCTGAAAAATTTGATAATTATCGATATTAAAATTTGTCGGAAAATCGCAGGGAAATTTAGTTAAATTATTTTTGATAACTTGCAGAGGCAACGGAAAATGCCCGGAAAGCCAGTCTTTCTCGAACTCATGCACAGCGATGTTATCGAAATATCTAAGCCCGCCGATATGGTCCCAATGAGCGTGAGTCACGACTGCCATGACCGGCAAATCCGTCAAATTTTCAACGATTTTTTTGATATTTGCAACGCCCAAGCCCGTGTCGATCAACAGCGCCCTTTCCCGTCCGCAAAGCAGGTAGCAGTGCGTTTCTTCCCAGTGCTTGTATTCGCTGATTGCGAATGTTTGGGCGTCGATTTTTTCAACGGTAAACCAGTCGGACATATTATTAACCTCGTAAATTGACATTATTTAAATAAAATTATAGCAGGAACGAGAGAGCACGTCAAGGAATTTTGAAAATCAAGGAGAGATACTTATGAAATTTAACAAAAACGGAGAAAAGCCTGAAATCATTAAGAGCAAGCGTAACATCAGGTTTGACGAGAACGGTCACATCATTGTTCAAAACCCGTCCGCTTACTGGCTTCCGAGCATCACGACAAAGCAAACAATCGGAGGAACGGAGTACACTGTCGTCGCTGAGTTTGTAGGCGATGAACCTTTGCGCAAAAAGCTCGAAAGAATTATCGAGAACGATCGAAAATTATCGCTTTAAAGTATTGAAATTTGAAAGGAGATATGCTATGATAGAAATGCTAAATTCAACGCTGACGGTTGCAATGCAAGCTGGTTTTGCTGCTGCTCGACCGCCCTCGGCGGCAACGATCGCCTCGGTTGTCTCGCAGGCAAAACCCCGCGTGCATAACGAAACGGAGGTAAATATGGCAACCAACAAAATTACGGCACTGTACTGCCGTCTATCCCAAGAGGACGCACTGGAGGGCGAGAGTGGGTCAATAGCCAATCAAAAGCAGATATGCTCAGCTACTGTAAATCCCAGCATTTTCCCAACCCGAAGTTTTTCGTCGATGACGGATACAGCGGTATGAACTACGACCGCCACGGTTTTCAAGAGATGCTTGCGGAAATCGAAGCGGGTAACGTAGCTGTCTGTATTGCTAAAGACCTCTCAAGGCTGGGTAGAAACTCGTCATTGACAGGGCTTTACATCAACTTTACTTTCCCAAAATACGGTGTTCGTTATATCGCCATCAACGACCACTTTGACACGATCGACCCGAACAGCACCGACAATGATATGGCGGGTATAAAGAATTTGTTCAATGACAACTATTCATAAAGCATGACAACCATTCAGCGCATCAGTCAGAAATCCAAACACAAACAACCGCCCATTTCCTACGGCAGAACGCATCGTCGTTTGGAAATGGGCGGTTTATTCATGCTCAAAATACCCTACCCCTCAATCGGGAAAACGACCTCCACCCTCGTTCCCTTCCCAACCTCGCTCTCAACCATAATCCTCGCCCCGTGAACCATAGCCGCGTGCTTGACAATCGACAGCCCGAGACCCGTGCCGCCGAGGGCTTTGGAGCGGCTTTTGTCAACGCGGTAGAACCTCTCGAAAATACGCTCCTGGTGCTCCTTTGGAATGCCGATGCCCGTATCCTCAACCGCTAAAATCGC
>CANQHA010000017.1 GCA_947623585.1 uncultured Clostridia bacterium
CCCCTTTGCCCGATTTTAGATGTCCATTGTTGAAAATTTCTTATCATCGCACTATTGACATCACACCATTAGACTTTTCGTTTAAAAGACGTCCGGTTTTCTTCTTCGTTCTCATTATATTATAAAAACTGTCCGATAATACGGACTTATCACACAAAAAGCGGAAAAATGAGTCCGTTTTTCCGTACTCCAAAGGGAGATGCTGAAAATTTCCGCCTTTAAACTCATTCCGGGAGCATATATTCCCGACGTTTCGGGGGTAAGCCGCGAATTCAGGCGCCGCCGCTCAAAGCTGATATTAAGCCTCTCGGCCGAGGATTACCCCGCGTTTTTCACAAAGGCCGTAAAATTTCTCGGCGACAGGGTGTTCTTTTTCGTCGAGATTCCCTCTGACGACGACAAAATGCGGACCTATTATCTTGACAACTGCACGGCTTCTGTCGCTCAGGCGATATTAAAGCGCTACGGCGAGCTTTTATATGCCGACGGCGTGATAAAATTCGGCTTCGGGTCTCACGATACCGACGACGAGATATATATGCAGGAATACCAGACGCTCACGGTTTTTTCTCGGGGGTCTTTGCAAAAATACGCCGGGCTCCTTGAAGCTCTCGGCTACAAGGAAAACGACAAGGCGATTCTGACTTGGGACGTTATCGGAGAAGGCAACGCGGGCGAGTGCGTGAACGTCGATGTTGACGGCGAGGGCTATCACGACATGATAAACAATCTTATCGACGTCGGAATGTACCCCGCGAAGGATTAGTTGAATTTCCGACTGTTTGTCGGCAGATATAAAATTTGAAAGCGAGGAAAAGAAATGAACTATGTTATCGGAGTAGACATCGGCACAAGCGGAACAAAAACCGTTTTGTTCGATGAAAAGGGGAGCGTCATCGCTTCAAAAACGATCGAATATCCCATGTATCAGCCCAAAAACGGCTATGCCGAGCAGGAGCCCTCGGATTGGGCGAACGCCGCGGTTCAGACCATCAGGGCGGTCGTCGCTCAGAGCGGGGTCAAAAAAGAGGACGTCAAGGGCATCGGGCTTTCGGGTCAGATGCACGGCCTCGTCATGCTCGATAAAGACAACGAGGTGATTCGCCGCTCGATAATCTGGTGCGATCAGCGCACCGCCAACGAGGTCGAGGAGATGAATCAAAAGCTCGGCCGCGAAAAGCTGATCGAGATAACCGCCAACCCCGCGCTCACCGGCTGGACCGCCGCGAAAATACTCTGGGTGAAAAACAACGAGCCTGAGAATTATGAGCGCTGCCGCCACATTCTCCTCCCGAAGGATTATATCCGCTTCGTTCTCACCCACGAATATGCGACCGAGGTTTCGGACGCTTCGGGAATGCAGCTTTTGAACGTTCCCGAGCGCGACTGGTCCGATGAAATAATCGACGGCTTGGGGCTCGATCGCTCGATGCTCGGCAAGGTCTATGAATCCTGCGAGGTAACCGGTCATCTCACAAAAGAGATCGCCGACGAGGTCGGTCTTTGCGAGGGCACTCCGGTCGTCGGCGGAGCGGGAGACAACGCGGCGGCTGCCGTCGGCACCGGCGTTGTCGAGGACGGCAAGGCTTTCACCACGATAGGCACGTCGGGCGTCGTCTTTGCTCACACCTCAAAAATTTCGATAGATAAGCTCGGCCGAGTACATACCTGCTGCGCGGCTGTTCCGGGCGCGTGGCACGTCATGGGCGTAACTCAGGGCGCGGGTCTTTCTCTGAAATGGTTCCGCGACAATTTCTGCGTATCCGAAAAAGAGACCGCCGCTCAGATGGGCGTCGATCCCTATTATCTCATGGATAAAGAGGCGGCCTCGGTGCCGATCGGCTCAAACCGTCTGCTTTATCTGCCTTATCTCATGGGCGAGCGCACCCCTCACCTTGACCCCGACGCGAGGGGAGTGTTCTTCGGGCTTTCTGCCATGCACGGCAAAAAGGATCTTCTGCGCGCGGTAATGGAGGGCGTTTCGTACAGCCTGCGCGACTGCGTTGAAGTTTTCAGGCAGATGGACATTTCGGTATCCGACATGATGGCTTGCGGCGGCGGAGGAAGCTCTCCGCTGTGGAGGCAGATGCTCGCCGACCTTTACGCCTGCCCTGTCAAGACCGCCTCTTCAAAAGAGGGCCCCGCGCTCGGCGTTGCGCTTTTGGCGGCCGTCGGCACCGGTCTTTACTCAAGCGTCCCCGAGGCTTGCCGCGAGGTCGTCAAGACCGACAAGATTCAGGAGCCTATCGCCGAGAACATCAAGCCCTACGACGACTGCTACCGTCTTTACACCGAGATCTATCCGGCGCTGAAGGAAAGCTACAAAAAATTAGCCGCGCTTTGATAAACGCAAAACCCGCCTGTCGGAGTGATCCGGCGGGCGGGGAGTTTGTGGGGGAAAAGAACTGTCGAGCCGGGTGGGAGCCTCTGATTTGCAGCTTTATACCAGCCTTTGCCGCAAGCCTGGTCGAGCGGGGAAAAGGTATTCGCAAAATCCCGCCTCGGGGCGGAATTTTAGCGAATGCTATCGCTCATCACCCCACCCCCGGCTATACTTCCTACTGAGCGGAAACATGAATCCGCCCCCTCCCCTTAAAGGGGAGGGGGCTTTGCATTTGTCCCTATCCGACAAACGTACTGCGGGGGGTGGGGTGACTAAAAATAGCATGAAATCTTTACCTCGTGAGAGGGAAAGATTGAATACCTTTATCTCAGCCCTTCGGCGCAAATGTAACCTTGCAATTTGCCCCTTTATTTATACCTTCGCCGCCGGCTGAACCGACCTGCAAAAAGGTATCCATATTTTCCTCTGCCGGAAAATATGGATGCTATCGCTCATCACCCCACCCCCGCCATACTGCCTGCGGACGAGCTGATTTTGTGAAGCCCCCGCCCCTCGAGGGGCGGGGGCTTCGCATTTGTCCCTATCCGACAAACGTACTGCGGGGGTGGGGTGACTTAAAATAGTATGAAATATTCCCCTCGTGAGAGGGAAAGATTGAATACCTTTTATCACAGCCGCCGCCGGCGCAAACGCAACATCAACGCGTGTAACTTTATTTCTACCTTTGTCGCCAGCCGAATCGACATGCAAAAAGGTATCCATATTTTCCTCCGCCGGAAAATATGGATGCTATCGTCTATCACCCCACCCCCGGCTATGTTGCCTGCGGGCAGGCTGATTTTGTGAAGCCCCCGCCCCTCGAGGGGCGGGGGCTTCGCATTTGTCCCTATCCGACAAACGTACAGCGGGGGGTGGGGTGGCTTAAAATAGCATGAAATCTTTACCTCGTAAGAGGGAAAGATTGAATACCTTTTCTTCTTCCGCGCTATGTCCCTAAACGCTCTATGTGCACAAAGCCCCGCAGGGGATTTGTGCCACAGAAGCGGGTTTTGTCCAAGAGAACGAGCCGCCGATTCGGCATGGCGGCGAAGTTCGATTGGCTGCAAAACCCGCTTATGTTCCCTCAAGGGGCGGGGGCTCAATATTTACCTCAGCGCTCCCTTATTACTCCTCCTCGCACCTTTTCCCCTCCGTCGGCGTTTCGACGGTCACCTCGTCGCCGGCGAAGAACTCGTCGGCCTCGGAGTATCCGCAGAAAATGCAAACGCCGCCAACAAAGGTGTGCTCCGAGAAATCCGTCGTGGTGCCGCAGTCGGCGCAGGTGAGCCAGTGCATCGTCGGGCTGACGCCCCACTTAGCGTATCTGTGCTGATGGGTCTGCGCAAAAGTTCCCGCGCCGCCGCTCGGGAAAGCGCCGATATTCGGGTTTGCGGCTAAACCGCCGTGAGGCAGCACCTCCTGCGGAACAAGTCCGCCCTGAGGGGTCTCGTCGGGGTTGACGGTCCCCGAAATTACCGATATCATATTCGAGCTTTTGGTCTGAGCAGTGCTCGCCCCGGCAGTCGCGACGGCAACGCAGTAATAATTTCCGGTATTGTTCAGGCTGTTTCCGTCAAGGTCTTTTCCCGAAATAACTATCTTTTCGCCGCTTCCGACGAACTTATCGCTTCCGTTCGGGCCGGCCTTATACCAGTTATAGGTATATGCTTTTATCGGAGCAGAGATCTCGAGCGTAACGTCCTGTCCGGCATAAGCGATGACGGTCTGACTTCCCGCTATGCTGAACCCTGCGGGCGAAACCGCCGAGGGTATCGCTTTTTCGCCGACCTCTTTTTCGGCGACCTCCGCCGAGATGAATTTAGCCGAAACGATCGCCGAGCGGTCGGTTATATCCGAATATGAGAGGGTGAAGCTGTAAGCCGAAGATTCATGAGAATAAACGCTTTTTGAAGTCCCCGAGGCCTCGACGGTGTCGATGTCATAGCCCGCTTCCGGTGTCACGGTAACGGTCACGCTCTGCCCCTCTTTAAGGGTAACGATACCGTTTTGCGAGCCTGTCGCGGTCACTTTTCCGCAGCCGTCCGACATAATGACGACGCTTTTTTCCTTTGAAGCCGAGCCGTCGTCGGCGACCGCCGCGACAGTGAATGGCGAGAAGCTGCGGCACTCTATCAAAAGTCCGTAAGGCGTTATCGTGCAGGGTATCTCCTCAATTCCGACTATCGCGCCCTTTTCGTCCTTATTGAAGTGGTACGCTTTAAAGGTGACACCCGCGTCGTTCGGCCCGTATCCGTCGGGGAAGCCGAGCATAACTCTCACGCCCATGCCGTCTTTAAGGTCGGCGAACTGCTTTTTGCAAAGCGTAAGGCTTATGTTATAGGATTTCGACGACAAAAGGTCGTTTCCGTTCTTTTCAATGAGGTCGTCCATGCTGTGCGAATCGCGAACGCTCGCGTCGGTCGCAACAAGCATAAGGCGCTGTTTAAGCTGATCGTCCCAAGGCGTATCCTCCCAAACGTTTCCGTCCGAATCCTTCCAGCCGTTCATTGAAAGGTCGTCGTCGGCCACGAGAACGGGCTTAGCAAAAGTGTTATAGTCGAATCCGTAGCGCTTATAAGTGCATATCGCGCAGGGGTGAACGGCATGATAGCTGAATTCTGCGGGCGGTTTTCCGCTGTATGCTCCGACGAGGCCCAAAAGCTCGAAGTCATAGAAAACGCTGTCGTCGTTCCAAAGCTCGCTCGGCGTAAAATCGAATTCGAGTACCGTCTGCTGCCCCTCGAAGGACAGCTTGAAGTTTTTGATGAGCGAGTTGTAATATTCGTCGGCGGGCTGAACTCTGCCGGTCATTCTGTCCCGAACCGTCAGCTTCACCGTCGCGTCGCTCATCTTTGCCGACATCAGCATCGCCTTGTAATTCGGGTCATTGATGTTTTCGTTCTTGCAGTAATTTTCATAAACGTCCGGCGTAACGAGAATATCGTTGTAATAGGCCTTGACGTGGTGAGTCTCGCCGATGGTTATTCCGCCGGTGAGAGCCGGCTGTGCTTTCATTACCATGGGAGCGGCGCGATATCCGCCGTGCTCGTTTTTTATCATTCCGCTGTCCGCCAAAAGAAGCGTCGGGTCGCCATAGAAGAACTGGTCGATAAGAACGTCGGGCGTCGGCTTCGGATAGGGTATATCGGTAACTCCGAACTCAACGTATTCGACGTGCCCCATATTGAACATCGTCTCCGAGCCGATATCGGGGAAAGCGGACCTGTCGTAAATTTCGGGTATGACGTAATACCAGTCGGTGTTGTCCCACCCCTTTTCGACGTCATAGACCTTGTTTCTCATAATAAGGTAATAGCCGTTTTGGATCATTTCGGTCAGGTTCATGCCCATATAGCTGACATAATAGGTCCCCGATTCCTCGATGCCCTCGAATTCGCTTATGCCGTATCTGACCTTAAGCGGGCTTTCGGCCGAGGATATCTGTTCTATGCCGAAGCTGTCCTCCGAAATTTCGGGGTATTCAAAGTAAAATCCCGATTCCGATACGACGTTGCTGACGACGTGCCTTTGGTCCATAACGCTGCTTCCGACGAGCAGGTGCTGACGGTTTTCATATCCGTCCACGCCGTCCGAGGGGTCGCCGCTTTTTGCCTTTTTGACGTTTATCGGGTCGTCCATGGTAACGTCCACCGCGTACCATTTTCCGTCAACGAAGACCTCGTTCCAGATATGAAATTCCGCAAGCTCCTCGCTGTGGCGATACATTCCGTAAGTCACAACGTTCGGAATGCCGAGCCTGTCCATCATCGCCTTGAAAGCGCGGGTATAGGCTTCGCAGACGCCCTCGTGGCAGACGAGCGCGCCGTAAGCGGTGCGGATAAAGCCGATATTTGAGGGGCTCACGAGCGTTTCGTCGCGGTATGTAACGCTTTTGGTGAGATAATCGTGCGCGGCCTTGATCTTATCCGCGGCAGTGGGTTCGAGCGAAACGATCTGAACCGCGGCATCAAGCGCTTCCCGATATGAATTTAAGAGCGAAAGCGCCTGACCGACGTTATCTATGCCGGCGGTATAGTAGGTCTTATATCTTCCCGGACCGATATAAACGTGATAGAAATTAGTCGCGTCGCGGGTTATGCGAAGCGTAAGCGCCGAGAAATCGACATAGAAGATATCGGGATAGTCGGCGTAAAAAGCGTCCCTCGCCGCGCCGAATTCCGAGAGCAGGTCGGCGGTGCCGCTCATCTGCTGCTGCGCCAAAATTTGCATCTGAGGGTTGCCCTGCGCAAGGTCGAGGGCGGCGTCGCCCTGAATGAACATATCGTCTTCATACATTTTTACCATGCCGTCATAGAATATCTTCGCGGTATCGGTAAGCTGATTAAAGAAATAGCGGGAATAATCGGCGGGCGCCGAGCCTGCCGCAAAGAGGGTCTCGGGCATCAGCGCCGCGGACATGCAGACAGCAAGAAGAATACAGAGTATTTTCTTTTTCACTTTGACTTTTCCTCCCGAAAAGTATTTTTTGAGAATAAGGTCCGCCTTATTTGCAGACGGCTTTATTATACACCGCAAATAGGATTTTGTCAACCGACCTAACACATAATATTGTGTCCCCGCCTAATTATCCTCAACCCGAGATTCTGACTATCCGACCTCTGACTTCCGACAGTCTGACTTGACATAAGCGCGGGCATAGTGTAAAATCGAATCAGAATAAAACTTGGAGGCGCATGAAGATGAAAATTGAAAGATCCTTTAATATCGACCCCGAAAAAAGAACAAATTTTAACAACAAAGTCGATTTTTGCGTCGGCACCGGAAGAATGGGCTTGGCGCTTCAGCGCGAGTATTTCGAGCAGTTAAAGCTGGCGCAGCGCTATATCGGCTTCAAGCACATTCGCGGCCACGGGCTTTTCCATGACGACATGGCGATATATCAGGAGCGCCGCGACAACCCTTGGGACAAAGAAAGCCCGCTTCACATCGAGCACAACTTCACCTATCTCGATTTCGTGATGGACAGCTATTGCGAGCTCGGTATAAAGCCGTTTTTAGAGCTCGGTTTTATGCCCGAGAAGCTGGCTTCAAGCGGCAACAGGGTGTTCGTCTGGGGCGGTCACACCTGCCCTCCGAGGGATTACAAGCTGTGGCGCGAGCTCGTTCAGGCAACGCTTAGGCACCTCATCGAGCGCTACGGAGCCGATGAGGCGGTCACATATCCGGTCGAGGTCTGGAACGAGCCGAATCTTCCCGGCTTCTGGGAAAAAGCCGATATGCAGGCGTATTTCAAGCTGTTCGACGAGACCTTCGAGGCGGTAAAGCAGGTTGACAGCCGTTTCAAGGTCGGCGGGCCGGCAGTCTGCGGAGGCTCAGACGAGCTTTGGATATCAAAATTCATGGAGCACTGCGAGGAAAAGGGGATTGCGCTTGATTTTGTGACCCGCCATCACTACACTACCGAGCAGCCCGACCGCAAGGGGCATTATGTCTATCAGCGGCTCATGGACCCCGAGGCGGGCTTTGCAAATCTTGCCACCACCCGCGAGATAATCGACAGTCACCCGCGCTATAAGGGACTTCCCATTCACATAACCGAGTTCAACACCTCTTACAGCCCCGACAATCCTATTCACGACACGAATCAGAACGCGGCGTTTTTGTGCCATCAGCTTTCCCGCCTCGGCGAGATAAACGAGAGCTATTCATACTGGACCTTCGGCGACATTTTTGAGGAGAACGGCGTGCCGTTCGCGCCTTTCCACGGCGGCTTCGGGCTTGTTGCAAACGGCTGTATCCCCAAGCCTACGTTTTGGAGCTTTGCGTTCTTCAAGGCGCTTTTGGGCGGCGACTGTGTTCTTAAAACCGACGAAGCGATAGTGATGAAGCAGGGCGAAAAGTACAAGGGCGTGATCTGGAATTCAAATCTTCGCCGCGAGGGAAGGCAGCTTTCGATAAAGCTCAATATCCCCGCCGAGGGCGAGCTTTGCCTGATAAGAAAGACGGTCGATGAAAAGACCTGCAACCCGCTTGCGCTTTGGCACAACATGGGCGAGCCGCGAAGCCTTTCAAATGAGCAGAAAGAGCTTTTGAGGGCGGCCGCGTATCCGTTCATAAGCTCGGAGCGGCTTAGCGCCTCGGGCGAGCTGACGCTCGAGTTCAACATAGCCGAGTTCGGCGTCGAATACTTCGAGCTTTCTCCCGCGCCTCTCACCCCCGACCGCGGCTACGATTACGACCGCGTTTTCCGAGCAGAGGGGTAAAAAGGTATTCATCTTCCCCGCTTCCGCGGGTAAGAAGAATGCTATCGTTTATCACCCCACCCCCGCAATGTTGCCTGCGGGCCGGAAAAATATCGAAGCCCCCGCCCCTCGAGGGGCGGGGGGTTCCCCATTTGCCGAGCGCCGAGCGAGGCAAACAAAAGCAACCCTCTCAAAAGGTAGCGCACATCGTTGATGCCTCGCCGAGTCGCACGCCTTTTCGCTTTTTGTATTGACAAACCCTGCGGTTCGGTGCTAAAATAAGTCATACTTTTTAAAAGGAGCAAACGGTATGAAATACTATATAGGAATAGATCTCGGCGGAACGAACATCGCCGCCGGAGTGGTCGATTCCGAATTCAAAATACTCGCCAAGGCTTCGACCCCGACGGCGCGCCCGCGCCCATGCCGAAATATCTGCGCCGACATGGCAAAAGTTTCGCTTGAAGCCGTCGAAACGGCGGGCCTTAAAATCGACGATATCGAGTCGGTCGGGGTGGGTTCTCCCGGAACGGTGAACAGCGACACCGGCATTATCGAGTATGCGAACAACCTTGATTTTTACAACGAGCCGGTCGCGGAATACATCAAAGAGCATATCAAAAAGCCGGTCTATCTTGAAAACGACGCTAACGCCGCGGCTTACGGAGAGTTTATCGCCGGCTCGGCAAAGGGCGCTCACAACGCGGTCTGCATAACTCTCGGCACCGGCGTCGGGGGCGGCATAATCATCGACGACAGAATATATTCCGGCTTCAATTTTGCGGGAGCAGAGATCGGGCACATGGTGATCGAGGTGGACGGACCGGTCTGCACCTGCGGAAGAAGGGGCTGCTTTGAGGTTTACAGCTCGGCGACGGGGCTTATCAGAATGACTAAAGAAGCCATGGACGCCGACCCCGGCTCGAAGATGCACGAAATGGTCGGAGATCATATTTCGGGGCGGCTTGCTTTCAACGCCATGCGCGCCGGAGACGTTTCGGCGGCAAAGGTGGTTGACAAATACATCAAATATCTCGCTGCGGGGATAGCTAACACCATAAACATTTTCCAGCCCGAGATACTTTGTATCGGCGGCGGCGTCTGCAACGAGGGCGACGCGCTCATGGTGCCGCTTCGCGAGGCCGTTAAAGAGCAGGTCTATTCAAAGCGCTCGGCTCAAAACACAAAGATCGTCCGCGCCTCTTTGGGAAACGAAGCGGGGATAATCGGCGCGGCGTTTTTGGGTCTTCAGCGAAAAGCCTCGAAATAAACCGAGCCTAAATTAAGGAAAGCACATGAAGATTCTTGCCATTGATTACGGAGATTCGCGCACCGGCCTTGCCTATTGCGACAAAAGCGAGGCTATCGCCGCACCCTTGGGGACCATCTTTGAAAAAAGCCCCGAGCGCCGTTTCGAGCGGCTTCTTGGGACGATAAAAGAGCAGGGGAGCGAGCTTGTCGTCGTCGGCCACCCTGTCAACATGGACGGCTCGGCGGGCGAGCGCGCAAAGATCTGCGAGCAGCTTGCCGAAAGGCTCGGCAGCGAAAGCGGCGTGCGAACGGTTTTATGGGACGAGCGCGTAACGACGGTTCAGGCTGCGGGCATTCTCAACGAGACGAACGTTCGCGGCAAAAAGCGCAAAAGCGTCATCGACGCCGTCGCCGCAACGCTTATCCTTGAGAGCTATCTCGACTATCGCCGCAAAAAAGGCGAGAGCGTCTGACGTTCGGCGGGGCTTAGGCGAGGGGGGTAAAAGGAATTCATCTTCCCCGCTCACGCGGGTAAGAAGAATGCTATCGCTCATCACCCCACCCCCGCAAAATTTCCTACTGAGCGGAAAATTAGAGCAGCCCCCGCCCCTCGAGGGGCGGGGGCTGTTGCATAGCCAAAAAAATTCCGCCTTGCCGTTGTTTGCAGACATAAAACCCGCACGAAGCAGGACGGGTAAAATCGCCCCAAACGTTTCGCGCTCCCTTCGTCCGCACAAGGCGGGAGGTCTGCAATCCGCGTTCGGAGGTCGAATCCCTTTAATTATGTGTTGGATTTATAAAACCGCAAACTGTCGAACAAAGCAGAATATTTGTATTCTTCTCAAAAATTTAAAAATTATCCGTCACGATTCCTCACCGTCATAATCGTCGCCGTCAAAGTCGTCCGAGCTTTCCTCGTCCTCCTCGCCGTCGTAATAATTTTCGAGCCGCTCGAGAAAGATGTTTCCGATGCGCTCGTATTCATCGTCGTCGTCGATGGTGACAAGCGTTTCCTCGCCGCCATCGTCCTCGACCTTAAGAACGATAAGCCCCGCGTCGCCCTCGAGCGATTCTTTCGGATCGTCATATACCGGCAGCATGGCGTAATAGATAACGCCGTTTTCTTCAAGCGTATCCAAAAGCTCAAAGGTCTGCTGCTCGCCGTTTTCGTCCTCAAGGGTATATATATCCGGATCGTAGTTGAAATCAGCCATAAGGGCACCTCGCACAAAAATTTCGGGCAAAAAAACGCCCGCAGCATTATTAGTATATACGATTTCGCTCTCAAAGTCAATAGATAAATTGTGAACAAAATATTAAATAAAATTTTTAAAATTTTTTTGAAAAAAGTGTTGACAATCAACAAAAAGTATGTTATATTATAGACACAGAAAGAGAAAAGAAAGAAACGACAAGCCAAGGGGCTTGAATCAAACGAAAAAGGGGTAGATTCCAATGAAGAGGCATTTTGAAAGCTGACAGCCGCCAACCGGTTCTGACAGAAGAAAGAATGTGATTCAAATGAAACTCGCAAGATCATGGATTTGAAACCCGAATAAAAATGAAAGAGGTGAGTCCGGCATACAATTAAGTCTCAAAAAAGATTCATACACTTAAAGGAAAAAAGAATAATCCGACGGAGATGATTCCGATGAATGTAAACAAGCACAAAATTCTTTAAAAACCCTTGAAAGGCGTGAATCCGATGAACAGGTGTAAAAACCTTTAATAAGGTCTCAAAACAAACTTAACATATATAAAAGAAGCAGTTCTGCACTGCTTCTTTTCATAGGGGGAATATTATGAAAAAAGTATTGATTTTAATTTTCTGCGCGTTAATTCTGCTTCTGCCCGGCTGTTCGTCGTTGAGCAGCGCCGCCGCGCCCATTGCCGAGCCCATGGGAATAGTTGTAAGTTTTCCTTATGACCCAAACGACCCGAATCACGATTATCATGCCGACGGTTATTATCTTTGGGAGGAAGCCGAGAAGTGGACCGACGCCGAGTGGGACGCTTATCTTGCCGAGCACCCCGAGGATTATGAGCTTTCGCTGCAAATTCGTTACGGAATAGAGCCCGAGCCCCATTACGGCAGCGCCCTGCCGCCCGGATCTACCCGACCCACTGATATCGAAACCGACGAGGTAGTAGTTCCGACGCAGGGGACAACGCAAAATTGTGACTAAATTTTAACACGCTTTTTTCGCCCGGATCCCCCCCGGGCTTTTTTCATGCCCGAAAACTTTTTCCTCAAAAAGTAATTTGCCTGATACAAGCCGAATATAGATATAACGGCACTGATTTATGCAAAACTTTTCAGGCACTATAAAGGAGGAGCTATGGATTTTAAGCTGACAAGGGAGAATTTCACCGTTCAGAAAACGCTTTCCGACACGGTGACAGAGCAGGCGCTCGAGCTGGACTATGTCCTTCCCGACTACTGCCCGGAAATTTTCAAGGTATTAAGCTGCCGGATATATCCCTCGGCGGCAAAGCGCACTCAAAGCGGAGTGAGGCTCGGATATGAGCTGACCGCTTTGGTGAGGGTCGTTTATGTCTCCGAGGACGGCGGAATTTCGGCGGTCGAGCAGACCTTGACCTACGACAAGTCGGTCGAGCTGAGCTATGCGCCGAAGCAGCCGGCGGTATACATCGAGCCGACGGTCGAAACAAAAAGCTGCCGCGTTGTGAACAAGCGAAGGATAGACGTTCGCGGGGTGATAGCGGTCAGGGTGAGGGTAATGTGCGACGAGCCTCAGCAGGCGGTGACTGCCGCGCTGGGCGGAGGTATTCAGCTTCGCAAAACGCTTGTGACATATCCCTCAAAGCGGCTATTCATCACAAAGCGCGTCACCGTTATAGACGAGGTAGAGATAATCCGTTCAAAGCCGCCCGTCGGAGTGGTCATAAAAACCGACGTCGCGATAAATTCCGCCGACAAAAAGGTGATCTCGGGAAAACTTCTCACAAAGGGAGAAGCCGGCGTAACGGTGATATATGTTCCCGAGGGCGGGGGAGACGTCGAAAAGATCAGCTTCGACCTGCCGTTTTCTCAGGTCTCCGATATCGAGGGGCTCGACGAGCGCTTCGACGTTTATGTTGACGCCCGAGCCGCAAGCTGCGCCATTCGACCCGTTCCGAAAAGCGACCCCGCGAAGATAGAGTGCGAGCTCGGAATCGACATAAGCTGTCTGGCGCTTCGTTTTGAGAGCGCCCGCCTTGCCGACGACGTTTTTTCGACCGAGTGCGAGGCCGACGCCGAGCGCGCCGACTGTCTTATTGAGTGCGTTCCGGTGCAGGTCAACGAGACCCACCGCTTAAAAGCCACGCTGACATACAGCGAGGGAGAGCTGAGAACGGTTATGTATGCCGGCGCCGAGCCTTTGGGAGCGGCTTCGGTCATAAAAAAGCCGGACGGCAGCGTATATGCCGGCGGAAAAGCGGCGCTGACGGTTTTTGCCAAAAACGAGTCCGCAAAGCCGGTCTGCCTTGAAAGCGAGGTCTCGTTTGAGCATATGCTTGAAGCGGCGGTCTGCGGCTGCGGCAGCACCGATTTAGAGCTCAACATCGGCGCGGTGACATATAATCTTACCAGCTCGAACGCAATTGAACTCACCGCCGACGTAAAGATAAAGGGCTATGTCTGCGAAGCGAGGCCCTGCAGCTTCATAAGCGACGTCAGACTTGACGAGACCAAGCCGGTCGAGCGCGACCGCGACTGTTCGCTCAAGCTGTATTATGCCGAAACGGGCGAGCAGCCTTGGGAGATAGCCAAGCGCTGTCGGGCGAGCCTTTCGGCGATACTTGAGGAGAACGAGATCGGCGGCGAAGCGGTGGAAAGCGGCTGTATGCTTCTGATACCGATAGAATAGACAAATTCATGGAGGAAAATATGTCAACAACGAGCATTTACAAAAGCATCTCCGAGCGGACCGGCGGCGACATTTACATCGGCGTCGTCGGGCCGGTTCGCAGCGGGAAATCCACATTTATCCGCCGTTTCATGGAAGACCTTGTGATTCCGAACATCTCCGAGCAGTATATGCGCGAGCGTGCGATCGACGAGCTTCCGCAGGCGTCTGCCGGCAAAACTATTATGACGACCGAGCCGAAATTCATTCCCGAGGAGGCGGTTTCCGTCACCCTTGACGGCAGCGCCACCGTGAACATAAGAATGATCGACTGCGTGGGATATATAATCCCGTCGGCCGTCGGCTATATCGAGAACGACGCCCCGAGAATGGTGCGCACGCCGTGGTTCGACGCCGAGGTGCCCTTTAACATGGCGGCCGAGATCGGCACACGAAAGGTGATAACCGAACATTCCACCGTAGGAATTGTTGTCACCACCGACGGCTCGGTCTCGGGGCTCGAGCGCGACGAATATGAAGAATGCGAGCAGAGGGTGATAAGCGAGCTTTCCGAGCTCGGCAAGCCGTTTGTGGTTTTAATGAACACCACCGACGAGACCTCGGAGCGCACCGAAGCGCTTTGCGAAAGCCTCCGCGAAAAATACGGCGTTTCGGTGCTTCCGGTCAACTGTCTGACAATGACCCGCGACGACATCACCGAAATAATCACGTCGCTTCTTTACGCTTTCCCCGTAAGAGAAATCGGGGTGAGTATGCCGCGCTGGGTAAATTCTCTTTCAAAAGGCCACTGGCTCAAAGAGGAGATATTCGGCGGAATAAGGGCCTCGGCCGAAAAGGTGAAATATTTAAGAGACATAAAAACTCTTTGCAGCGAAATAACCGAGTGCGCGCACGTCGTCGGTTCAAACGTCGCCGAGATCGACCTCGGCACCGGCGCCTGCAAGATAAACGTCGAGCTTGAGGGCGAGCTGTTCTATAAAGTCCTCAGCGAGGAGTCGGGGCTGACTATTTCGGGCGCAGACGAGCTGATGCCGAAAATCCTCGAGCTTGTCAGGTTCAAGCGCCGGTTCGAGAAGTTCTCGGAGGCGCTCGAGCAGGTCGAAAAGATCGGCTACGGCATAGTCATGCCTGAGGAGGGCGAGCTTTCTCTCGACGAGCCGGAGATAATCCGTCAGGGCGGAAAATACGGCGTAAGGCTTAAAGCGAACGCGCCGTCGATACATCTCATTCGCGCCGATATTTCCGCCGAGGTCGAGCCGATCGTCGGTTCCGAGCGCCAAAGCGAGGAGCTTATAAGCTATCTGATGAACGATTTCGACAGCGACCCCGAGAAGATATGGGACACGAACATCTTCGGCAAATCTCTATCCGAGCTTGTCAGCGAGGGGCTTCACTCCAAGCTGAGCAGGCTTCCCGAGGAGGCCCGCGAAAAGCTCCGCGAGGCAGTCGAGCGCATCATCAACGAGGGCTGCTCGGGTCTGATCTGCCTGCTCATCTGAGCGGCGCAGAAGCAAAGCTGCTGATTTGCGGCGTTTTCATACTTCCTGCGGAGCTTGTGAGGCTGCTTAAAAGGTATCCATATTTTCCTCTGCCGGAAAATATGGATGCTATCGTCTATCACCCCACCCCCACCGTGTTGCCTGCGGAGAGGCTAAGTTTGTGAAGCCCCCGCCCCTCGAGGGGCGGGGGCTTCACCATGTAGTGCTTCACTACAAACCCTGACGGGGGTGGGGTGTCTTAAAATAGCATTCCCATTTCCCGAGAGGGGAATGGGAATACCTTTCCTCTCGTCATGCGCCTCTTGCTCCTACCCCACCTTCACTTCCGCGCTCGCCTCGCACTCTTTGCACCTTACCCGCACGGTGACCCTGCCTCTCTCCGGCAAAATCGCCGCAAGGATCCTCCCGCGATAGGCGTTGCAGGCGCTTTTCGTGTAATCGTGCTCGTCATCGACCCTGCCCGAGCCGGTGCCCAGAACCCTGCCGCCCTCGGCGGTTATCGTCACTTCATCGCCCGCGGTCCAAGCGACATTTCCGTTTTTGTCGCAAAGCTCGATCTCCGCAAAAACAAGGTCCGCTGCGCCGGTACTGCCGGTGAGGTCGGTTTTAATTTTAATCGAGCAGCTTTCGCCCGCAGTGTCAAGTCTGTCGCTTCCGACGGTTTTCCCGCCGACATAAGCCGCCGCCTCCAGTCTTCCCGCCTCATAGGGAACCTCAAAAATTGCGAAGCCCTTTTCGTTCGGAGATTTTTTGCCGAGCGATTTTCCGTTGAGTTTAAGCTCGCACTCCTCGGCGAGGGTGAAAACATAGACTTCCGAGGTCTTTCCCTCTTTCTCGGGGTAGGTCCATGTGCGCTCGGCGTCCCAGAAGCCCCAGCCCGAGTAGGATTTCAGGCGTCCGACGTTATCGGGATCGACGGTCAGAATTTTTACTGCCTCGCGCTCCCAAACGATGTCGCGATAGTATGAGGCAGGCTTTTTGAACCCGCATATTGAAAAATCTCCGCAGTTTGAGATATGGTTCGGGTGCGGGTCGAGCCCCCAGCTCGGGCCGTCGGGGCTGTCATATATCACTCTGCCGAGCCCGGTCTCGCCGAAATAATCCCAGCCGGTCCAAACGAATTCGCCGATCAGCTTCGGGTGTTCGTCCATCGTTTTCTTGACCGTCAGCGCGTCCATCGGATAGCTTTCGGTTATAGCAAAGAGGTGAGCTTTAAAAATCTGCTCGTCCTTTGCAATGCGATAATTCATATAATTATATCCCAAAACGTCCAAATTTCCCGCCTGCGGAGCGATTTTTTCGCACCAAAAATCGGGCTCGGTCGGCGGCAGGGGGAGGGTTTTCTGCGCCTCGTTATTATAGGGCGGATTATCCCAGAACTCGCAGAAAGCGTGTGTCAGCGGCCTTGTTTGGTCAAGCTGTTTAATTGTATCCGCAATCATTTTCCCAAGAGCATAGCCGTCGCACTTTCCGGCTCGTTCAAAAATCTCGTTGCCGGTAGACCACATTATTACCGAGGGGTGATTTCGGTCTCGAAGCACCATCGCGGCGGTGTCCTCGCGGGCGTATTTATCGAACCAAAGGTGATAGTCGTACTGTTTTTTGCCGTTCGTCCAGCAGTCGAAAATCTCGTCGATAACGAGCATACCCATTTTATCGCACACATCGAGCAGCACGCTCGACGGCGGGTTGTGCGAGGTGCGAATGGCGTTAAACCCGTTCTCTTTGAGAATCCTCACCCGCCGCTCCTCGGCGCTTCTGAAAGAAGCCGCGCCGACGATGCCGTTGTCGTGGTGGCAGCAGGTGCCGTAAAGTTTAATCGGCTTGCCGTTTAAGAGCAGCCCGCGCTCGGGGTCGCACGCTATCGTTCTTACGCCGAAGCCGACGTTTTCTTGGTCCTCGCAGCCGTCGGTCTCAAGCCTCATCAAGCAGGTATAGACGGTCGGCGAATCGGGCGACCAAAGTGAGGCGCCTTTAAGCGCCGCCTTTGCCGAGAAGCTGTTTTTTCCCGCCTCAAGCTGCACCGCGCGGCTCATTGAGAACCCGAGCTCCGGCACGTTGAACTCGATTTTTCCGACCTGTCTTTTTGACGAAGCTATCTCGACCGAAAATTCGACCTGCGTGCAGCCGTCAAAAACTCCGAGCGTTTTGACCGTCGCCGTCCAAGGCGCAAAATGGTCCGCGCCCGAGGTCAGAAGCTCGACCTCGCGATATATCCCCGCGCCGGTATACCAGCGCGAGGCGGGTTGAGCCGTCGCGTCCACCTCGACGCGAATCTCGTTCTCGCCCTCGCGCAAAAATTTCGCGATATCGACAGTGAACGCGGTATAGCCGTAAGGGTGGAAGCCCACGTGCTCGCCGTTGACAAAGACCTCCGTAAGCCCCATCACGCCGTCGAATCGAAGCAGCACGTTTTCCGCCTCGGGCTTCATGAGCTTGTGCACATAGGTGCCCTTGCAAGGCTGAAAATAGCCGTAATCCGCCCACGTCGGCGAATCGGGCGTGCGCGGCGTTGCAAGCATAAAGTCGTGCGGCAGGGCGACCTCTTCGCCCTCAAACCTCTGCCAGCCTGCGCGGTTTAACATAAATCTCCAGTTATTAAGCAGCTTTTCCGATTTCATAAAATTACCTCCCCGCATTTTGATTTATTTTAGCATATCGCGCCCCAAAAGGCAAGAGCTTTTCGCGTTGCGGCGTTTTTTGGGGGAGCACCGATTCGACCGCATTAAATTAAAAGTTTTCGCTCAAGCCTTATTTCAAAAAATAAGCGTTATTTCTTGCCGCTCGCTTTCCCTCGCCGATACGGCTTGGCTCGGGGAGCTTGCGGAGAAATAACGCATATTTCGGCTTGCCGGGTTGAGGGGGCATGAAAGTCGGGTCGGAGCGAAGCGAACGACGTTTGCGGGCTAAAAGGTATCCATATTTTCCTCTGCCGGAAAATATGGATGCTATCGCTCATCACCCCACCCCCGCAAAACTTTCTGCGGAGCGGCTAAGTTTGAGAGCCCCCGCCCCTCAAGGGGCGGGGGGTTCGATATCTTTCCTCTCCGCAGGCAGCATAGCGGGGGCCGGGCTTCCCCCTTTGCCGCAAACAAAACCTTCCCCGCTTTTAACAGGTTTACCTCTCACAAAACCCCCGCCCTGTTCGGCAAGGCGGGGGTGTTTTATACCGCTTCAGCGGCATTACTTTTTGTCAATTTTCAGTAGACCAAAATTTCCTGTTCGTCATATCCGAGCTCGACCAAATAAGGTATAAGCGCCTCGTCGCTCACGGCGGGGATAATTTCCTTTCCGCTTTGCGAAAGCGCTTCGCCGACGGTTTTGAACACCACCCTCAGCTTATCCTGCTCGCTCAGCCCGGCATATGACACCTCGGTCCCGTCCGAGCGCTCAAGCCTTAGACCTATCGCTTCGGAATCGTATTTTATGTAAATTTTTTGGCAGTTAAGAGTATCCGGCGCGTTGAGTATCTCCGCCTTTCCGGCGACGATATCCCGGGCGTCGATCTCTACCGCATAGATTTTCGCCGCGCCGAGGGTCTCGCTCAGCGAGTTTGAGAAACCGACGAGCGCTTCGTATCTAAGCGGGTTTTTGACCGTTTCGCCGATGTAATTAAGATCCGAGTTTCTGAACGGCGGAAATTCAAGCTCGCCCGCGATGATCCCCGCAAAGCCGGCGTCCGTTATCTCCCCGACGAAGCCGCCGATATAATCCTTCGCGGCGTTTGAAAACGGCGATATCCAAGGCTTTCCGCCGTTTGAGATCGAGTTGTCGAGCCAAGTGCTCGTCGAGTTTTCAAAGAGATAGCAGAGCGATTTATCCCAGCTTGCAAGGTGGTCGCTCAGCGCCGAGATCCTCGCATAGGGGACGAGCCCCGCGTCGATTATCTTCTGCGCGGCCGCTTTAAGGTCGGTTATCCCGCGCTCCGATATCGCCGAAGCGCTCGCCGCGAGCTGATTCGAGGTCAGATACGCGACCGTTCCGCCGTCGCACAAAAGCTCGACCGAAACGCCGTAATAGCCGTTCTCGGCGGCAAATTCGATCCTCTTTCCGAGGTATTCGTCATAGATACCCTCGGCGGGAAGGTTCACCGCCAGAATTCTCTTTCCGACCTCGGGCTCGGGCTCGGGTTCAACGGGTTCCGAGACCGTCGGCTCGGGCTCGTCGGTCTCGGAAGATTCCGTCCCCGAGGGCTCGGGTTCAAGGGTATCCGAAGCCGGCTGCGAGTCCGCTTCGCTGTTCGTTCTTCCGCGGATAAACTGCACTATCGGCTTTCCGACGCTGTAACCCAAAAAAGCGATGCCGAGCAGCAAAATAACGATAAGCGCCGCGTTCAGAACGGTTTTTGCGGCCGAGCGTTTCTTTTTGAACATCGGTTTGGTTTTTTTGATTTTTCTTTTTTTCATTCTTCTGCCACTTCCTTAAAGCCCGTCAAAGTTTAATGCTATAAATTATCATAGCGATGATGCCGATATACAGAAGCGCGGCGGGGAAGCCTCTGAACGAAGCCGGAACATCGCTGCTCGAAAGTTTTTTATAGTTTATTGCGAGAATGTATGTTGCGAGAACGAAGCCCGCTCCGAGCTCGGCCGCGAAAACAAGTCTGCCGCCGAGGCCCGCGCCGCTGTTTCCGTTGATGAAAAGGCAGCCGAGGACGGCGCAGTTGAACGCCGAGAGGTGGATATATTTTTTCAGCGCGAAGAAGTGTTTTTTTGCGACGAGGCGTATAAATATCAGCGTTGCGACATAAACGGCTCCGAGGCACAAAACGTAAGCTCCGGGCAGAAACAGCTTTGCGGTATCGTTTTTGAACAGCTTCTCCGCGAAGAAAGCGAGAAGGCTTGAGAGCACCGAGAATTCGGTTATGAAAGCTCCGAACGAAAGGAGTTTTTCGGGCGATTTCGCGCACTCAATCAGCGTCGATGTGCCGATGGCGGCGGTGAAGATGACGTTTTCGAGGGTCACCGCGGCGAGCGCGGCAAGAAGCGCCTGCAAAAACTGAGTCACAAGCCGTTCCTCCTTTCAAATTTACAGCATGAATTCGGGAAAAAATATCGAATCAGGTCGTCTTGGGCGGGTCGGGATAAATCAGCTTCAATATCCATCTGAAAGCCGCGCTGACAACGGCAAGAAGAATGAACCCTCCGAAAAGGCTTGAAAGCGCCGGAAGCGAGAACGGAAGCACCTTGATGCCGAGCGCCGTGCCGGTCGAAAGAAGCCCTCTTAACGAGCCGAAAACTATCAGCGCAAGGTCATAGCCGATGACATAAAACCCCGCGAGCCGCGCCATATAGGGCCTTGACAGGCGATAGAACTTCGACTCGGTGCGAAGCGTTATAAGAGAATTCGTCACGAGCAGGGGAGCATAAATCCCGAGGGACATATAAATTGCCGAGAGCGCCTCGCCGCTTGTGAAAAACAGTTGCACCGGTACATACACCAGCGAAGCCGCGAGGGTATATAATATAATACGAAGCGTATAGACGATTTTTCGCGGAACAAAGCTGCAAAGGAGAACGGTGATATAAGTCACCGCGGTAAAAACCATCGCAAGCACCGCCGCGCTGAAAAAGTCGGTGCAGACGGCGACCGCCGGGGCGAGCACCGCGCCGCTTGCAAAGAGGGGGTTTCTGGTGAGCAGCCCCTCGCGTTCGGCGTGAAAGACATTTTTCTCGTTCATTTTTGCGCCTCCGAATCATTTTCCCCGCCCGAGGTCTCTTCCGATGTCTCCTCCGATGTCTCCTCAGCCTCATCTTCCGAGGGCTTCTCGGTCTCCTCCGAGGTCTCCTCGACCTCATTTTCCGAGGCTTTCTCCTCATCTTCCTCGGCTTTTTTGGCGTCATAAGCCTTTTTCGCGGCTATTATTTTATCGCTGAGAAATTCGCAGAATCGGTCAAAGCCCTTGGCGATCAGCTTTGCAAGCTCGGTCAGCTTTTTCGCGCAAAGTTTCAGAAGCCGCCGCAGCGCGTCGGTCAGGCGGTCGAACTCGTCCTTAAAAACGCAGAGTATCGGCAAAACGAACACAGCGCTGTTTTCAATGCCGGTATAGCGCCGGATAAGATATGACCCGACGGCGAAAAGCACACCGAAAACCGCCTGCGAGAACTCTTTTTTCGGAATGAATCTTTGATCGCAGGCCATAAATACGAGCGTGAAAAGATAAGACCCCGCAACGAGCGAGTCGAGGACCGCGTACCAGCCCGCTTCTCCGAAAGGAAAGAGAACGTTCAAAAGAACGTTTGCGCCGAAGCCCGAAAAAAGCGCCGCCGCGGGGATATCGCCGAAGAAATAAAGGGCGACCGCCGAAATGAGTATTATAAGCGCCGCCGAGCTGCCCATCGGGCCGGTTATCCTGCCCCAAACCGTGTCAAGCAGGCTGAAAGCCGATTTGGTGCCGCTGTCGAGGTAATAGGTATACGAGCGCGAAAGAGCGTCGCCGACGGTGTTCGAGAGGGGAATGCTGCCGAAAGGCGTCGGCTCGGGATATCTGAGTATCTCTGCGGGAAAGCAGAGCGTTGTGAAGATATAAGAAACGCAGACGGGGCAGAAGATAAGGTTTTTGTTGCCTCCGAAAGCGTGCTTGCAGACCGAAGCCATAAAGGCCGAAGCGAAAGCCATCACCGTGTAAGGCAGCGAGGCTGGCATCAAAAGGGCGAGCAAAAGCCCCGACATCAGCGGCGACATATCGCCCCAGTCGAATTTTATTTTTCGTGCGGCGCAGCAGAGATATTCCGTGAAAAAGCTGACAAAAACCGAGACCCCCGCGACCAGTACGGCGCGAAGCCCATAAAAATAATATGCCATGAAAACGATGGTGAACAAAAGGGCAGAGACCCTTGCGTACCTGAGTTTTTCGGATTTTTCGGTGAAAACGTCAGCCGTAAAAATTACCGTCCTTAATAATTAACTAAAGGTGAGAATTGGTGAGTGAAACAAAGCGCAGAACTCTGCGGGCATATCCGAAAAGCACCTCGGTGATATGTATGATGAGCGGCAGTGAGAGCATAAAAAATCTTTGCCGCGAGCTTTCCGAGAGCGACGGTATCGAAGAAAGCAGCCTGATTTTTTCGGGAGGGCTTTGCCTCGGCCTCAAGGTGAGAACAAGGGGGCTTGCGACGCTTTTGCCTAAGCTGTGCGAGCACGGCGACGCGGTATGCGTCGGAAAAAGCTATCCCGAGATACTTTCGGAGCACGGAACGGTGCTGATAAAGAGCGGAGCGTTAATCAAGCTGTCTGCGAAGTCCCGCGACGGCGGCGGCCATGTCCTCGGCGCGAAACAGATATGAGCCCGACACCAAAACGTTAGCGCCCGCCGCCCTGACCTTTGCCGAGGTATTAAAGCCGATTCCGCCGTCAACCTCGATGTCGGTCGAAAGTCCGCGTTTTGAGATCTCCGTTCTCAGCGCGGATATTTTTTCGAGCGTTTCGGGGATAAACCCCTGTCCGCCGAAGCCCGGCTCGACGGTCATGATAAGCACCATGTCAAGTTTTTCAAGAAGCGGAAAAACGCGTTCTACGGGCGTTTTCGGCTTAATTGATATCCCCGCGCCGAGGCCCTTTTCCCTTATTTTTTCGATGACCCTGACCGGGTCCGAGGCGATCTCCTCGTGAAAAGTGATATGGTCTGCGCCCGCGTCGGCGAAAGCGTCGATAAAATCGAGCGGATCGGTTATCATAAGGTGAACGTCAAATGGCAGAGCAGTGCAGCCGCGAATAGATTTAAGCACCGGCACGCCGTAGCTGAGGTTCGGAACGAAGTGCCCGTCCATAACGTCGAAGTGTATCATGTCGCAGCCCGAAGTCTCGGCGCGTTTAAGCTCACAAGCGAGGTTTCCGAAATCGGCGCTGAGGATCGAAGCGGAAATTTTAATATCCATAATGACCTCTCAAAAAAGAAGTAATGTTTTTGCGCAAATCAAACCAAAATAATTATACAACAATCTCCGCCGCTTGTCAAACTGTTTTTGCATTTTAAAGCGCCCCTTAATAAAATTTAAAAGTTTTCGGTCAAGCCCTTTTTAAAAGGCTTGCAGGGACGTGGGGCGGAGCCCCCGCCGCTTCCGCAGAAGTGGAATCCCCTGCGTAGCAAAGCGCAGGAAGGGGAGCGAAAACTGTCCGGTGGACAGTTTTCGCGTGGGGGAACCCTCGCCGGGGGTTTCCCCTTTGCCGAGCATCGAGCGAGGCAAATAAAAAACCACCCTCTCCGCAGAAAGTACGAGCATCGTTGAACCCTCGCCGGGGGTTCCCCCTTTGCCGAGCGGCAAGCGAGGCAAACAAAAAACACGGCTTCCGTGTTTGTGCCCGCCGCCTGCCGAGCGCGGCAGAAAAAGCCCTTCCCCCTCCAACCTCAAAATCCCCCAAAAATCGCTGCGCCGCCGCAAAGAGGAAAATCGGTGCCGCGGCGGCGCTATATAAATCGGCGAACGCGTCGCCGTCAGTTTCATACTATGCCGAAAAAACTCTTGGCGACACCGAGCGCAAAAACACTTGCATTAGTTGAAAAGATGTGCTATAATATCAATATATTGTGTGAGCCGCCCAACGCGGCTCCGAAAAAACCGAAAGGAAAGTTAAAATGGCAGTAAAGAACGAATACGGCAACGAAGCCATACGCTCGCTCAAAGGAGCCGACAGGGTGCGAAAGCGCCCCGCGGTAATTTTCGGCTCGGACGGGCTCGACGGCTGCAAACATTCCGCGCTTGAAATAATTGCCAACTCGATCGACGAGGCTCAGCAGGGCTTCGGCAAGAAGATATACGTCACCTATTACAACGATTTTTCCATCGAGGTCGAGGATAACGGGCGCGGCTGTCCGGTCGATTTCAACAAGGCCGAGAACCGCTATAACTGGGAGCTTGTTTACTGCGAGCTTTATGCGGGCGGAAAATATGACAACGTTGACGGCGGAAGCTATGAATATTCGCTCGGTCTCAACGGCCTCGGCGCCTGCGCCACTCAGTATTCTTCCGCGTATATGGACGTTGAGGTATACCGCGACGGTTACAGATACGGCCTCCATTTTGAAAAGGGGGAGAATGTCGGAGGCCTCAAAAAAGAGGAGACCAAGCGCCGTCAGACCGGCACAAAAACAAGGTGGCTGCCCGATCTGGAGGTTTTCACCGACATTGCCATCGAGAAAGAATATTTCACCGACCTTTTAAAGAAGCAGGCGATAGTCAACCCGGGCATAGAGTTTGTTTTCCGTTTTCAGAACGAGGACGGCGGCTTTGAGCAGACCGAGTTTTTATATGAAAACGGCATACTCGACTATGTGAACGAGCTTGCGGGCGACAGCGCCATGACCGAGCCCCAGCTTTGGACCGCCGACCGCAAGGGAAAAGACCGCGACGACATGAACGAATACAAGGTCAGATATAACTTTGCGTTTGCGTTTTCAAAAACCGTCAAGCTGTCGGAATATTTCCACAACACCAGCTTTCTCGAATACGGCGGCTCGACCGAAAAGGCAGTCCGTCAGGCGTTCACGTCGTTCATCGACGGTTATATGAAGCAGAACGGAAAATATCTTAAAAACGAGGCGAAGATACAGTTTTGCGACATCGAGGACTGCCTTATAATGGTCTCAAGCTCGTTCTCGACCCAAGCGTCATATGAGAACCAGACCAAAAAGGCGATAAACAACCGCTTTATCTATGACGCCGGCGTTGATTTTTTGAAGCATCAGCTCGAGGTTTATTTCATCGAGAAGCCCGACGACGCGCAAAAGATCTGCGATCAGGTCCTTATAAACAAGCGCAGCCGCGAATCCGCCGAGAAGACGAGGATAAACACCAAAAAACTCTACGCCGAAAAGCTCGACATGGCGAACATGGTCAAAAAGTTCGTCGATTGCCGCTCAAAAGACGTCGAGCGCCGCGAGCTTTACATCGTCGAGGGAGATTCGGCGTTAGGCTCGGTCAAGCTGGCGCGAAACGCCGAGTTTCAGGCTGTGATACCCGTCCGCGGAAAAATCCTCAACTGCTTAAAAGCAAGCTATAACAAAATCTTTGAGAGCGAGATAATCACCGACCTGATGAAGGTTTTGGGCTGCGGCGTCGAGGTCAAATCCTCAAAGAACAAAGAGCTTTCGAGCTTTAACCTCAACAATCTGAGGTGGTCAAAAATCGTCATCTGCACCGACGCCGACTATGACGGCTTCCAGATAAGAACGCTCATTCTCACCATGCTTTATACCCTCGCTCCGACCCTCATCGAAAAGGGATACGTCTTTATCGCGGAATCGCCGCTTTATGAGATAAACACCAAGGAGCGCACCTATTTTGCCTATGACGAATCCGAGCGGGCTGACATTTTGAAAGAGATCGGCTCGAAGAAATTCACCATTCAGCGCTCGAAGGGCCTCGGCGAAAACGAGCCCGACATGATGAGCCTTACCACCATGAACCCCGAGACGAGAAGACTTATAAAGGTCGGCCCCGACGATGCCGAGCACACAAAGTTCATGTTCGATATGCTCCTCGGAGACAACCTTTCGGCGCGTAAGGAATTCATCAACAACAACGGCCACGATTATCTCGACATGGCGGATATAAGCTGACCCCTCGGCTCGCCACCTGCTCGCACAGCCCCCTCGCGGGGGCGCGCTTCGCAGACGGCTCGCCCCGCGTTCCGAACCCTCGCCGCCGCAAAAATTTTCGCCGCTCCCCTTGGCTCGCCACCTGCTCGCACAGCCCCCTCGCGGGGGCGCGCTCCGCAGACGGCTCGCCCCGCACTCTGTCCCCCCAATAATCAATCATCGGAAAGAGGTTTAATATGCCCAAGAAGTCAAAAGACAAAGAGATCAAGCAGCCAAAGCTGTCGCAGCGCCACGCCGAGGCCTATATCCAAGGCGCCGGCACCGTCGTTGACGAGCCGATAACCATAACGCTCGAAAAAAACTATATGCCCTACGCGATGTCGGTCATCGTTTCACGAGCCTTCCCCGAGATCGACGGCTTCAAGCCCTCGCACCGCAAGCTGCTTTATACGATGTATAAAATGGGTCTGCTCACCGGTCCGAGAACGAAATCCGCAAACATCGTCGGTCAGACGATGAAGCTGAACCCCCACGGCGATCAGGCGATATATGAGACCATGGTGCGCCTTGCAAGGGGAAACGAAGCGCTTTTGCACCCTTATATCGACTCAAAGGGCAATTTCGGCAAGGCATATTCGAGCGACATGGCCTATGCCGCATCGAGATATACCGAGGCCAAGTTAGAGCCGATCTGCGCCGAGCTTTTCTCGGATATCGACAAGGACACCGTTAATTTCGTCCCGAACTATGACAACACCATGCAGGAGCCCGAGCTTTTGCCGGTGACGTTTCCGTCGATACTTGTCAACTCAAACGTCGGCATCGGCGTTTCGATGGCGAGCGCGGTCTGTCCGTTTAATCTCAAAGAGCTTTGCGAGGCGACGATAGCGCTCATCCGCGACCCCGATTACGACGTCATGCAGTCGATGAAGGGCCCCGATTTCCCGGGCGGCGGATATATGATCTATGACGAGGAAAAGCTCAGGCAGATATTCTCGACCGGCAGGGGAGCAGTTAAGGTCAGGGCGAAGTATTCCTATGACAAAGCCGCAAACTGCATTGAAATAACCGAGATACCGCCGACTGCGACGGTCGAGGCGATAATTGAAAAGGTCATCGAGCTTGCAAAGGGCGGACTCAAAGAGGTCTCATATATCCGCGACGAGACCGACCTCGACGGACTTAAAATAGCGATAGACCTCAAAAGGGGTACCGACCCCGACGAGCTTATGCGCAAGCTGTTCAAGCTCACCCCGCTTCAGGACAGCTTTTCCGCCAACTTCAACATTTTGGTCAACGGCTACCCGAAGGTCTTGGGCGTAACCGATATTATCCGCGAGTGGATAAAATTCCGCGTGGGCTGCGTAAAGCGCCGCGTCAGCTTTGATCTGAAGAAAAAGAAAGAGCAGCTCCATCTTCTTGAGGGGCTTGACAAGATACTTTTGGATATCGACAAGGCGATAAAGATCGTCCGCGAGACCGAGGAGGAAGCCGACGTCGTTCCGAACCTCATGATAGGCTTTTCGATAGACGAAACTCAGGCCGAGTACGTCGCCGAGATAAAGCTGAGGCACTTAAACCGCGAGTACATTCTCAACCGCTTAAAGGACTTAAACGATTTGACCGAGGAGATCGCGCGCCTTGAAGACGTTTTGGGCAGTGAGCGAAAGATCAAGCTGATAATAATCGACGAACTGAAAAAGGTCTCGGAGAAATACGGTCAGCCCCGCCGCACCGAGATAATTTATACCGACGGCGAGCCCGAGGTCAGCGTCGAGGCCGAAGCGCCCGACTATCCCTGCCGCCTGATATTGACCCGCGAGGGCTATTTCAAGAAGATAACCCCGCAGAGCTTGCGAATGTCTGGAGAGCACAAGCTGAAAGAGAACGACGTCATCACTCAGGAGATCGACCTTTCAAACCGCGCCGAGCTTTTGTTCTTCACCGACAATGCGAAGTGCTATAAAACCAAGGCTTCGGCGTTTTCCGATTCAAAGGCGAGCCTCATGGGCGATTTCATACCCGTCGCGCTGAAATTCGACGAGGGCGAAAGCGTTCTCGGCATGGCGGCGACTCTCGATTATTCGGGCTGCCTGCTGTTCGTCTATAAAAACGGCAAGGCGGCAAAGGTCCCGCTCGCGTCATATGAGACGAAAACCAACCGCCGCGTGCTTTTGAAAGCCTACTGCGAAAAAGCGCCGCTCGCGGCTATCCTTGACGTCAAGGAAGGCTGCGACGTGATGCTCCGCTCCTCAAACGGCAGGGCGATAATTTTCAACACCGGCATGATACTTCCGAAGACCACCCGCGACACTCAGGGAGTTCAGGTCATGACCCTAAAATCCGGCGCTCAGGTCGAAAGCGCTCACATCGTCTCGGAGGAGCAGGCAAAGGAGCTTTCCAAGTACCGCACCAAAACGCTCCCCGCCGCCGGCCCCTTTGCCAAAGACGTCCCCGATTTCGACCAGCTTACGCTGATATGATATTAAAAAAATCACGGCCTCGGGCAAAAGCTCCGCGACCGTGACTTTTTATTTTTTACTCCGTCTTAATCTCCGCAACTATCCCGTTCTCGAATCTCACCGTCACTCTGAACCCGCCGTCCTCCTCCGAGGCGACAAGCGTCAGAACGCAGTCGGGCGAGAGCATATAATCGGTGAGATAAAGCGCCTTCACCGCGTCGCTCAAATAGTCGCCGACCGATATTCCGTTGACTGTAATCAGACCGTCGGCGTCGGGGTCGTTGTTAGTGACGACAAGCGTTCCGCTCGGATAATTCGCTCTGAGGGTGTCGCGGGCTTCTTCGCTTTCGGGCTCGGCTTCCGAGCTTGCTGGCTGACTTTTTTCCGTGCTGAGATCCGTCAGCTTCGGCTCCATTCTCAGAATATTTCTTCTGAGATAGTAAGTCAGCTCTGAGACCGCAGCTTTCTGAGTATAAATTTCCGGGTTGTTCGAAGTCGATTTTATGACCGCCCTTTCCTCGGGCTGAAGCCCCATATGCGTGTCGCCGGGATCGACCATAAAGCCATCTGGCGAGTAGACGTGATAAGCAAGATCCACGCCGTTGACGTTATAGACCGCATAGATAAGGTCTTTGACCGGTATAAGGTTGCCGTAGGCGTCCATTGAGACCACCGCGATATATTCGCCCTCCATTATCGGGCGGCCGAGAAGCTGTACCTCGGCTGTGCCGTCGTTAATCAAGAATTCCTCGCTGGCAATCTGCTCGCGGTTGAAATAGTCGTAAGTCACGAGGACTTTATAGAGCGTTTGTGTCTGCGGGTCGATGCTTCCGCCGTTCGAGTTGAGAGCGATAACGGTCTCTCCGCAATAGCTGTCCTCAATGTCAAATCTTATCAGTCCGACGTTTTCGAGCCTTGCTATCTCGCCGTCTCTTACGTCATAATATTCTCTGCTGTCGCTAAATTGCATCTCATAGAAAAGTCTGTCGATGTCGATTTCTCCGTCCGCAGATACCGCGTCGTCATAGGTCTGAGCTTCCGCTTCCTCGACGTTTTCGGTCGGAGCGGTTTCGGGGACTGCCGCAGGTGCTTCCGGCGCCTGTTCTCCCGATCCCGACGGCATTTCCTGCTCGATTTTTGTTATCACCCGGGCGTTCACCTCGACGTTCACTTTGATCTCCGAGGCATATATATCCGCGTTTTCCCCCGAGAGTTTAAGAACATAGTCCGCCGAGGAATAATTGCCGTCGTAATTACTTCCGTATTTGTATGAATATCCGTTTCCGGAGGCGGGTATAGTCTCTACCGGCTGATCCGAGCCGAGCGCTTCCTCGCCGTCGATGTAATTTGCGGCGTCCGGGGCGTCCTCGCTCGCGTCTTCGCTTACGTCCTCCGCGGCGTCAACGTCTTCGACATCTTCGACGGCTTCGGGAATCTCCTCTCCGTCGACCGACATCGGGGCGGGGGCGTTAAGAGCGTCCTCCGCGCCCTGCTCGGGCAGAGTGCCGGCGGTGGTAACCGTGTCTCTTTCGCTTTCCAAAGCAAATGTGCCGAGCTGTGCGTTTTCGGCCTCGCCGTCATAAGCGCTGTCAGTCGATGGGCTTGCGGTTTTAATGCCTCCGATAGAGAGTATCCCGACCGTCGAGACCACCAAAAGCAGGCAGGCTGCAAGCGCGATATACTTCGAGTATTTTTTTGCGAAGTCAGCGGGCGTCATTTTGATTTCGGGTTTTTGCAAGGTCTTCTCCGAATATTCCTCAAGCATTTTCGCTTTAAGGTTTTCCTTGAACTCTTTGCTCAGCGAAAGAGAGGCGACTTCGTTTTTATATTCATTTATCTTCATCGTCAAACTCCTCCCCAAGCATGATTTTAAGCCGCTTTCTCGCTCTGAGAAGCAGCGACGAGACCGTGTTTTGGTTCTGTCCCGTCATTTCGGCTATCTCGGCTATCTTATAGCCCTCGAAATAGTGCAGATAAACGGCGGTGCGATATTTTTCGGGAAGCTCCATGACCGCTTCCATGACCGGGCTTCCTCCGACCCTTTCTTTCGAGGCGATGCTTTCCGAAAGCTCCTCCGACGGGTGTGAATAGATTTTTCTGTTATAGGTTTTGCACATATTCAGCGCAACTCTCAAAAGCCATGCTTTCTCATGCTCGTCGGATTCAAAATCCGGCAGAGTCTGCATCAGCTTCATAAAGACCTCCTGAGTGATGTCCTCGGCATAACTTCGGTCGCAAAGCGCGTGATACGCCGCCCGATAAATCATGTCCGAATATCTGTCTACCGCAGAAGATATGTAAATACCGATATCGTTTGCAGTTTGCATGATCTTCCCTTTGACGACTCCTTTCCGCCTTATTCTGAACACGTTTCAAAAGTAATACGCGCAAGGCGCCGAAAAAATTGCGCCCGCGAAAAATTTTTTTGAAATTGATAAGATTATTTTAGCAGTTTTTTTAAAAAAGTAAAGACCGAAAGCCGAAAATCGGTCAAAAAAGAGGATATTCATAAAAACTTAATAAAATCCCAGCCGCAAGCTATTGACAAAACCGAAAAAATATGTGACAATTACAGTGAATAAGCATTATTTTGAGAAAATATGCAAGGATGTGGGAAGATGAAGAAAATTCTCGTTGACGGACATTACGGGACCGTCAACCTAAACCTCAATAAAATGATAATGAACCGCGAGGATCTTGAAGTAATATATCTTGAGAGCCGCTCAAAGGTCACAAGCGAGCAGCGCGTGAACCTTCTGAACACTGCCGACCTTGTGATTTTGTGCCAATCCGCTCAGACCGTTGTTGAGACCATGCCGCTTATAACCAACCGCAGCGTCAAGGTGATAGACACGTCAAACGCATTCCGCCTTTCGCCCAACTGGGTATACGGCCTGCCTGAGCTTTCGCCCGAGCAGCGTTCAAAGATAGCCGGCTCGCGTTTTGTCTCGCTTCCCGCGCCGATGGCGCTCGGCTCGGTGCTTTTGATAAACCCGCTTTTAAAGGGCAGAATAATGCCGCCCTATCTTCCGCTTTACATCAACTCGGTCGTCGGCTATTCAAGCGGCGGGGCGAACATGATAGCGCTTTACGAAGCCCCCGACCGCCCGAGGAGCTATTCATCCGCCCGGCAGTACGGCCTCGACCAGAACATTTTGCAGCAAAAAGAGATAATGCACGCCGTCGGCGTGTCCTACCGCCCGGCCTTAAACCCGATGATCGACGACTATCCCAACGGAATACTCGTCACGCTACCGCTTCAGCTTCGCACCCTTTCAAAGAGGCTTCACGCAAAGCAGATCTGGGAGGTCATCAGCCGCTTCTACGAGCGCGAGCCGCTTATCGAGACGGTGCCGTTTGAAAGCTCGATCGACGAGGTCGGCGGATATCTTGACGCCGGAGGAATGGCGGGCTCGAACCGAGTGCAGATCTTTGTTTTCGGAGACAACGACATCTGCCTTCTTGCCGCAAGATTCGACAATCTCGGAAAAGGAGGCGCGGGCGCCGTCGTTCAGAACATGAACCTGATGCTCGGGCTCGAAGAGCTCAAAGGTGTGATCTAAAGCGCGGCGGGGCAGGCTCCCCGCCGATATTTTTACCGTCACCGCAGGGCGAAAGCCCTTTTTACGCATAAATTTTTTATGGGAGGAGCATAAAAATGCGCATTCGCAGATAAACCCGACTTACCTGCCGGCAGTCATGTAAGTCTTGAAACATTAACTGCACTATTTTTTTCGGAGGACAAATATGACTGACAACAATTTTGACAATATTTTTCGGCGCGAGGCTTCGGGCGAGAAGCTGCCCAAAGCGCTTATCGCCGCCGTTGATACCGGAGATTACGACGTCGAGCGTTCGCTTTTCGAGCTCAAAGAGCTGATAAAGACCGCCGGCGGCGAGACCGTTTGCGAGGTGGTGCAAAAGCGCCAATCGCCCGACGCCGCGACCGCGATAGGCCCGGGGCGGCTTGAGGAGATGAAAAGCCTCGTCGAGGATTTTGAGGTTGACGTCGTTGTTTTCGACCTTGAACTCACCGCGACGCAGATAAGAAACATCGAAAAGGCCCTTAACGTCGAGACCATCGACCGCACGATGCTTATTCTCGACATTTTCGCTCAGCGCGCCACCACTCGCGAGGGAAAGCTGCAGGTCGAGACCGCGAAGTATAAATATCTTCTGCCGAGGCTTTCGGGAATGGGGCGAGAGCTTTCACGCACCGGCGGCGTCGTCGGAATGAGGGGCGGCCCGGGCGAAACTAAGCTCGAGCTCGACCGCAGATATATCCGTTCGAGGATATCGGCGCTCGAATCCGAACTCAAAGAGATAGCCTTGAGGCGAAAACTTTTAAGAGACCGCCGCAAAAAGGACGGCGTTTTAAGCGCGGCGATAGTCGGATATACGAACGTCGGAAAATCCACGCTGATGAACGCGCTTACCGAAGCGGGGGTGCTCGTTGAGAACAAACTTTTCGCAACGCTCGAGACCACCTCGCGCTCGATAATCCTGCCCGACGGCAGAAGCGTTCTTCTGACCGACACCGTCGGACTGATAAGCAGGCTTCCGCACCACCTCGTCGAGGCTTTCCGCTCGACCCTTGAAGAGGCCGCCAACGCCGACGTTATAATCCACGTCTGCGACAGTGCGAGCGACGACATAGCCGAGCAGACGCGGGTCACAAAGCAGCTTCTTTCCGAGCTCGGCTGCGACGGCATACCTGTGGTCACGGTGCTTAACAAGGCTGATATATCGAACCTTAGCGACGAGCTTTTGCCGAAAGGCGCGGTGCTTATCTCCGCAAAAGAGGGCAGGGGACTTGACGTTTTGCTTTCCGAGATCGCCAAAGCTCTCCCCGAGACCGCCCGCCGAATGAAGCTGCTCGTTCCGTTTTCCGAGGCGGGTCTGCTTTCAAAGATCCGCGCCGAGGGCAATATTTTTTCGGAGGAATACACCGCCGACGGCATCGCCGTTGACGCCCTCGTCGATGTAAAGCTGATCCGCTCCGCCGAGAAGTACCGCGTTCGCGACGTATGAGGAAGGCGTGGGGGCGGGGGCTGAGGCAAGCCGGAGCGGGTGGTTAAAAGGTATCCATCTTACCTGCCTTTGCCGCAACTGTGGATTTTCGGTTTGCAGCTTTATACCTGCGTTTGCCGCAAGCCGAACCGACCGCTTAAAAGGTATCCATATTTTCCTCTGCCGGAAAATATGGATGCTATCGCTCATCACCCCACCCCCTCCTCCCTCCCCGGCGAGGTCTCAACGATGCCCGCACTGTATGCGGGCAGATTATTTTTGCCGGCATCCGTTTCGCGAGGGCTTGCGCATTCGTCCAAAATGGCGGCGATAGGCCGTCCGCCGGATTGTTTGTGCTTGCCCCCTCGACCCGCAAGCCGAAATATGCGTTATTTCTCCGCAAGCTCCCCGAGCCAAGCCGTATCGGCGAGGGAGAGCGAGCGGCAAGAAATAACGCATATTTTTTGAAATAAGGTTTGACTGAAAACTTTTGATTTTATACACCCAGAGCGGATACCCCCGAAACCGGCGGCCGGATTCTCGCTTTTTTTCGCTTTTTGAGCGCTATTCTGTTTATAAGCGCTTTTTGCGGGAAAAATACAGGAGGCGCCGCACAACTTGCGGCAATAAACTCTTTTGGGAGGATCTATGCAAACTGTAATTCTTGCCGGCGGAGAGGGAGCGCGCTTGAGACCGCTTACCGCCGACACACCCAAACCGCTCGTTAAAATAGCCGGCGAAAGCGCGGCGGTCAGGCTGCTTAAAAATCTCAGCGCCTCGGGGATACGCTCGGCGACGCTTTGCACGCACTATCTTGCGGATAGGCTCAGCGCCGAGCTCGGAACTCAGAGGGCGGGGGTCAGGCTGAGATATTGCAAGGAAAAAACGCCCCTCGGAACTGCGGGCTGCGTCAGGGCGGCATGGCGGGGCGGCGACGTTTTGGTGCTCAGCGGAGACGGCGTTTGCGGCTTCGATTATAACGCCGTTCTCGAATTTCACGCTTCGACCGGAGCGGACGTCACCATCGTTGCAAGAGAGGTCGATGACCCGCGCGAATACGGGCTTATGACTGTTTCGGAGGACGGGCGCGTTACCGGATTTTTGGAAAAGCCCGGCTTTGACGACTGCCTGACTAACCTTGCAAACACCGGCGCTTACGTCGTTTCGGCGGACGTCGTTTCAAGAATACCCGAGGGCGAAAAGGTCGATTTTGCTAAGGACGTTTTTCCGCAGCTTCTTTCGGAGGGCAAAAAAATTTTCGCCTATATCGACAGAACCTATTGGTATGACGTCGGTGATATTCCCTCGCTTCTTTCCTGCCAGAGGGATATTCTTGAACGCGAGGGCAAAAGCGTTCTCGTTCAGAAGGGCGCGGCGGTCGCCGAAAACGCGGTCGTCTCGGGAGGAAGCGTTATCGAACGTGGAGCGGCCGTCGGAAAGGGCTCGAGAGTGATATCGTCGCTTATTTGCGAGGGGAGCTGCATCGCCGCCGACGCGGATATCTCGGAAGCGGTCATATGCAAAAACGTGACCGCCGGCGAAAGGCTTATCATGAAGCCCTATTCGGCTATCGGACGAGACTGCGTTATCGGCTCGGACGTGACCGTTTGCGAGGGCGCGAGAATTGCCTCGGGAAGCAGGATACCCGACGGCGCGATCGTGAGGACCGACGTTTCGGAGAGCGGCTTTTCAAGCCTTGCCTTTGAGGACGACGGCAGGGCTTCGGGGCTTTCGGGCGCTCAGGACCTTTTGCGCTTCGGTATGGCGGCGGGCTGCGCGCTCGGCGACGAGATCATTTTTGTCGGAGGAAGCGGCGGGGGACTTGAAGCGGTCTGCCTCGGCCTCAGATCGGTCGGGGTCGCGGTATGCCTTTCGGAGAACGCCTGCTTCGGAGAGAGCGTTTTTTGCGCCTCGAAGCTGGGGTGCGAACACTTTATATTTTGCTGCGGCGGAGAGATCAGGCTGATGTCGGTTTCGACCCTCGGACTTTCACGGGAGGAAGAACGGAGCATAGCGCAGATATATAACCGCTCGGTGCCGCTTGAAGCACCCGAGGCGGCGGGCATCGCCGACGGCCTTGCCCTGAGCGGGCTTTATCGCAGACATTTAAAAGAGCTGCTCCCCGAAAAACCGCTTATCAACGCCGTTTTAAAGACCTCGGACGAAAGAGAGGCAGAAATTTTCTCACAGATTATGCCAAAGTCCGAGGGCGAAAAGGCGGTGTTTACCGTCGCCTCGGACCGGCTGACGGTCTCGGCGGTGGCGGGGGACGCCGTGGTTTCGTATGAAAACCTGCTGATTCTTTGCTGCAAGTCTTATTTTGAACGGAGGCGCAGCGTGGTTTTGCAGAGAAGATCGCCGCAGTGCGTTTCGCAGCTTGCTAAAGAATACCGCTCGTCGGCGCTTTTCTGCGACCCGAAAAGACCGCTTTCGGGCTTTGCCTGCGACCCGCTTGAGCTTGTTTTCGAGGTGGTCGCATATGTCACCAAAAGAGGGATATCCCTCTCGGCGGCCGTCGAGGAGCTTCCGAGGGTGGTTTATATGAAGCGGATAGTCGAGACCCCGAAAAGACTGCCGAAAATTATGAGCGAGGGCTTTGGGGGAGCGCGGGCAGGGGGCGAGATAACCCTTGAAAACGGCGGCGCAAGGGCCTTTGTTAAGCCGATGAAAAGCGGAAAGGCAGTGTCGGTTTATATCGAATCGGTTTCGGCCGAGGCTGCGGGCGAGCTTTCACGGGATATCGCCCAACGCATTAAAGCCGCGCTTGACAAGGAGGCAAATTTGTAGTACAATTCCATTATCCGTATATGCGCTTATTTTTCGCCGAGAACTTGGTCGCACGGCGGAGCTTGCGGGCATTTTTCGCCCGCTACATAAAAAGAACCTCGATAAATGCCGCGGCGCATTTATTTAAATAATTACAGAAAAGAAAGGAAATTATGGCAAACACGAAAAACAAACAACCTATTTTCAGAAGAAACGAGCCGAAGAACGAGCAGTCAGCGCTCGACCAGGCGATTGCAGCCGCCATTTCGGCGCCGCCGCTTTCAAAGAAGGCGGCACAGTATCAGAGCGGAAAGAAAAACCGCGCCTCGCTGCCGAAAAAGAATCAGGAAAAGCAGCAAAAGGCCGACGAGCGTAAAAAACAGGCCGCCGGCAGAAAGAAATCCTCAAAGAAGCCGCGCGAAACGCAGACGGCGGCACAGCCTCAGCAGGTACTTATCCCCGCAAACCGCGAGCCGGAGCAGAGGGCTCAGGCAAAAAAAGAAGCGGTCGGAGCAAAAAAACAGCCGGTGAGAATAATCGCGCTCGGCGGACTTAACGAGATAGGAAAAAATATGTATCTCGTCGAGACGGACAACGATATCGTTATCATAGACTGCGGAATGACTTTTCCGGACGACGAAATGCCCGGAGTTGATATCGTTATACCCGATTTCAGCTATGTTGAGAAAAACGCCGACAAAGTAAGAGGCGTGCTTTTGACCCACGGCCACGAGGACCACATCGGAGGGATACCTTATCTTCTCAAAAAGTTTAAAACGCCGATCTACGGCACAAAGCTGACCTTGGGGCTTTTGGAATCAAAGCTGAAAGAGCACAACCTCGGCGGGGTCAAGCTGAACGTCGTTTCGGCGGGGCAGACCGTTAAGCTGGGCGGACTGAGCGCGGAGTTCATCAAGGTGAATCACTCGATACCCGGAGCGGTAGCCGTTGCGATAACCACCCCCGCGGGAGTTATCGTTCACACCGGAGATTTCAAGGTCGATTATACCCCTATCGAGGGCGGGATCATCGACCTGCCGAGATTTGCGGAGCTTGGCTCGAGGGGCGTTTTGGCGCTTCTTTCGGATTCGACTAACTCGGAAAGACCGAGCTTTACGCCGTCGGAGAGAAAGGTCGGAGAGACCTTTGACAACCTGTTCAACAAGGCCGGTAAAAAGAGGATCATCATCGCGACGTTCTCGTCAAACGTTCACAGAATTCAACAGATAGTTGACTGCGCGAAAAAATACGGCAGAAAGGTCGCGGTGTTCGGAAGATCTATGGTGAACGTCATAAAGCTGGGCGCCGAGCTCGGATATCTCAGAGCGCCCGACGACGTTATCATAGACATCGACAAGATGAGGGGATATTCGGACGACAAGATAGTTCTTATCACCACCGGAAGCCAGGGCGAGCCGATGAGCGCGCTTACGAGAATGGCGCTTAACGACCACAGACAGGTGAGCGTTACACCGAACGATTTTATTATCATCTCGGCAAGACCTATCCCCGGCAACGAAAAATTCGTCGGCAGGGTCGTCAACGAACTTCTGAAGCTCGGCGCGGAGGTGGTTTACGAGGAGATGTACGAGGTTCACGTCTCGGGCCACGCCTGCCAAGAGGAGCAAAAGCTGATGCTTGCTCTGACAAGACCGAAATTCTTTATCCCCGTTCATGGGGAGTTCAAACACCTTGACCGCCACGCGCGCACCGCAAGAGAGCTCGGGATAAGCGACAAAAACATCGTTATCGCCGACATCGGAAACGTTGTCGAAATCGACGGCGACTCGGCGAAGATCACCGGAAACGTTCCCTCGGGCAAGGTGATGGTTGACGGCTACGGAGTCGGAGACGTCGGCGCAGTGGTGCTTAAAGACAGAAAACACCTCGCTCAGGACGGAGTTATAGTCGTTACCGTGACGATAGACAAAATCGACCGCAGACTGCTTTCGGGGCCAGATATAATTTCTCGCGGGTTCGTTTATGAGCGCGAGAGCGAGGAGCTTATCGACAAGGCGAAGGAGCTTGCAAAAAACGTCTGCGAGGACGAGCTTAAAACCCGGCACGACTATGCGGCGATCAAAAATAAACTGCGCGACGAGCTTGGCGACTTCTTCTTCCAGAAAACAAAACGCCGCCCGATGGTGATACCCGATATCATGGATATCTGATTTTTTGCGAAAGGACTGACCGAAATGAAAAAGCGCCTTCAAATCCTCTGGATACCGCTGGGGATACTCGGAGCGGTATCGCTGGCGGCTTCGGTGCTGTTTTATCTTGAGAAAAGCAGCGTCGCCGCAGCCGCTGCCGCTTTGGTGCTGCTTTGCGTTTCGGTCATTTTTGTGATGTCGGCGATAATCGACCGAAACATCACAAGATATGTCACCGGCGTGGACAGGGATATAATGAAAACTATCCGCGAGGAGTTTTACGACTATCCCGAGCCGATACTTATCGCCGACGACGCGGAGGTAATCATTTGGTATAACCGCTGCTTTGAACAGAATATCTTCGGCGACGACAGGGTCTACGGCATAACCCTTGCGGAGCTTTTGGGCAGCGCTTCTTCAAGAATCGGCGCCGAGGGCGGAACGACGGTCAAACTGCTCGACAAATATTATCGGGTTTCTTCAAAAAAATCCGCCTCGGGGCTTACGATAGTCAGCTTTATCGACATAAGCGAGCACGTTGCGCTTGAGCAGGAATTCAAGGCGAGCCGCAAAACGGTAATGATAATCGCGGTGGATAACTATGAGGAGGTCCTTCAGAACTCGAAGGAGAGCGACAAGGCCAGCTTCCGCGCACAGATCGAGAAGATGTTCGAGCACTTCATTGAGAACACGAACGGAATTCTCCACCGGCTTTCAAGCGACAGATTTTATTGCGTTATCGAGGAGCGCCACCTTGGGCCGATAATCGAACGCAGATTCGATATTCTTGACGAGGCGAGATCGATCAGCCTCGGCGAACGCTCGAACGTCACCCTTTCGATAGGCGTCGGCAGGGGCGGAAAGACCCTTGCGGAGAGCGAAACGCTTGCAAGACAGGCGCTCGATATGTGCCTCGGACGGGGAGGAGATCAGGCGGCGGTAAAAACCGAGAACGGCTTTGAATTCTTCGGAGGCATCTCAAAGGGCGTCGAGAAGTCGGACAAGGTGAAAACAAGGGTAATAGCGACCGCGCTTAAAGAGCTTGCCTCGAACTGCGAAAATATCTACATAATGGGTCACCGCCTCGCCGATTTCGACTGCCTCGGCGCTTCGGCGGCCCTCTGCGGGGCTTTTAGGAGCATGGGCAAAAACGCGTGGTGCGTTTTGGACCTTGAGAAGAACCTCGCGAAATCAATGATAGATCACCTCTCGGAGCGCTGCGGACGCGACCGCTTCAAGACGATTTTTGAGGCGAAGGCCGAGCTTTCGGACAACGACCTTCTCATTATATGCGACACGCATAACCCCGATATTTTGGACTCGAAAGAGCTTTACGAGCAGGCGAAGCAGGTCGTTGTTATCGACCACCACAGAAAGATGGTAAATCACATCGACAACGCGGTGGTATTCTTCCACGAGCCGTTCGCTTCTTCGGCCTGCGAAATGGCGGCCGAGCTTATTCAATACTTCGGACCCGAGTGCAAAATTTCTTCGGCCGAGGCCGAGGCGCTTATGGCGGGCATCATGCTCGACACGAAAAACTTCGTTATGAGGGCCGGCGCGAGGACCTTTGAAGCGGCGGCATACCTTAAAAAGCTCGGCGCGGATACCGTTACCGTTAAAAGGCTTTTCGCGGATTCGCTCGACACTTACAGGGAAAAAAGCGTGCTTATTCAGTCGGCAAAGCTGTTTCACGGCTGCGCGATAGCTTCGACAGAATCGGATTCGCCCGACTTAAGACTTGCGGCGCCTCAGGCGGCCGACGAGCTTTTGGGAATTGCGGGCGTAAAAGCGTCGTTTGTTATCTATCGCATAGACAATATTTCTTATATCTCGGCGCGTTCTCTTGACTCGTTCAACGTGCAGCTTATAATGGAAGCCATCGGCGGCGGGGGACATCAGACCATGGCGGGCGCACAGCTTGAAATGCCCGTCGAGGAGGCTGAGCAAAAGGTCAGAGACGCTATCGAGGACTTTTTGGTGAAGACCTGACAACTCTTAGGGAGGACATGATATGAAAGTTATACTTATTAAAGACGTAAAGGGCTCGGGCAAGGCCGGAGATGTTTTGAACGTTGCCGACGGCTTTGGGCGAAACTATCTTTTGGCGCGGGGCTTCGCAGTTGAAGCCACCGCCAAAAACATCAACGACCTCGCCGGCAAAAAGGCTTCGGAGCAGCACAGGCTTGAAGTTGCAAAGAGCGAGGCCGAGGCCGCCGCGAAAAAGCTGAACGGCGCGGTTCTGACGGTTAAGGCAAAGGCGGGGCAGAACGGAAAGCTGTTCGGCTCGGTGACAAGCGCCACCGTCAGTGAGATGATCAGCGAAAAGTTCGGCGAGAACATCGACCGCAAAAAAATCGTTCTTTCATCCGATATCAAGGCTTACGGGGACTATTCCGCCGAGATAAAGATGACCCAAGGGGTCAGCGCAAAGCTGACGATAAAGGTAGTTCCCGAGGAGTGAGCTTTTGAGAGGAGGGCGCGCCATGCCCGCAAACACAACACTTTCCGCGGCAGACCTTTTGGGGCGGGAGCCGCCTTACAGCATCGAAGCCGAGCAAACGGTCCTCGGGGCGCTTCTTTTGAGCCCGGACTGCCTGCCCGACGTTATTTCGCGCCTTAAAGCCGAATGCTTCTATCGCGAGCAGCACCGCCGCCTGTTCTCTATAATCGTCAGAATGTTCTCGGACGGCTCGCCCGCGGACATTATCACCGTTATAAACGAGGCGGTCTCGGAGGGGATATTCGAGACTGCCGCTATGGCAAAAACTTATCTTACCGGAATAATGGAAAACGTCCCGACGGTATCAAATCTTTCAAGCTATTGCGATATCGTCGAGGAAAAATATCTTATGCGCTCGCTCATCGGCGCTTCAAGGGATATCATCGAGGCGGCCTCGGAGGGCGGAGAATCTGCGAAGACCCTTTTGGACCTTGCCGAGCAGAAGATATATGATATCCGCCAAGGACGCGAGATAGAGGGGCTTACGCGCCTGAGCGAGATAATCGTTTCGGCGTATGACAGGATACAAAAGCTGTCGGGCGACGAAAAGGAACAGTATCAGGGGCTTCGCTCGGGTTATTCCGCGCTCGACGCTTATATTGCGGGTCTCAACAAATCAGACCTTATAGTCATCGCGGGGCGCCCCGGCTCGGGAAAAACCACCTTCGGAGTGAACATAGCGGCGAACGTCGCCAAAAAAAGTCCCGGCTCGGAGATAGCGATATTCTCGCTTGAAATGTCAAAAGAACAGCTCGCCGCAAGAATGCTTTCGGCGGAATCGCTTGTGCCGAACAGCTCGCTCAGCGGGGGAATGATATCCTCGGACGAGTGGATTAAACTGGCCGAGGCGGCGGATTCGCTTTCGCAGATGAATATTTATATCGACGATACCGCGGGAATAAACGTTCCGCAGATAAAGGCGAAGCTGAGAAGGCTCAAAAACCTCGGGCTCGTAGTTATCGACTATCTTCAGCTCATGGAGTCGCCGAATATGCACAACAACCGCGTCACCGAGGTCTCGGAGATAACGCGGCAGATAAAACTTATGGCGAAAGAGCTTAACGTTCCGGTGATCTTGCTTTCACAGCTAAACCGCTCGGTCGAATCGAGACAGGATCACCGCCCGATGCCCTCGGACCTCAGAGAATCGGGGTCTATCGAGCAGGACGCGGATATAATTCTGTTTATTTACCGCGAGTCGATGTATGACAAGCAGAACCCCAATCAGTCGGCCGCCGAGTGCATTATCGCCAAAAACCGCCACGGCTCGACCGGCACCGTTCAGCTTGCTTATCTCGGAGAATACACGCTTTTCCGCGGAGTTGACAGGCGAGAACAATGATCGAAAAGGTATCTTCGGCGATAGAGCGCTATAATATGCTTGAGAAGGGCGAAAGGGTCATCTGCGCGCTTTCGGGCGGAGCGGACAGCACGGCGCTGCTTCTTTGCCTTAAAGAGCTTGGATACGACGTTTTCGCGGTGCACGTCAACCACAACCTCAGAGGAGAGGAAAGCCTTTCGGATCAGCTTTTTTGCGAGAGGCTCTGCAAAAAATACGGCCTGCCTTTTAAGGCGGTATCGGTGGACGTTTCGGAATATGCCGCAAAAAACCGGCTTTCGACCGAGCTTGCGGCAAGAGAGCTTCGGTATCGCGAGCTTGAAAGGCTTTCGGGCGGAGCAAAGATCGCCACCGCGCACACGCTTTCGGATTCGCTTGAAACGGCGATTTTCAATCTTACGCGGGGCTGCGGGCTTAAAGGGCTGACGGGGATTCCGCCGGTGAGAGAAAATATCGTAAGACCGCTTTGCGAATGTACCCGCGAGGACGTCGAGGAGTTTTTGAAGGCTCGGGGACAGGATTTTGTCACCGATTCGACGAACCTTATCGCGGACTGCTCGAGAAATATCATCAGGCTGAATGTGATACCCGAGCTTAAAAAAATCAATCCCGGGCTTGAAAAATCCTTTAAAAACAGCCTTTTTGCGCTTAAAGAGGCCGACGGCTTTATATATGATTCCGCGAAAAAATTTCTTTCGCCTCTGCCCGACGGCTCGTTCGACCTTTCGGGAGCCGACGGCGCGGAGCTTTCAAGGGCGGCGGCGGAGATACTTTTGCGGGGCGGGGTCGAGCCGAGCTTTGAGCGAATAGGCGCGGTCAAAAAAATACTCCGCGAAAACGGCAGAATAAATCTTAAAAAAGGGGTTTACCTGCGTTCGGTCGGGGGAAAACTAAAATTTGAACGCGACCCGGTCGTTATCCCCGAAACGCCGTTTTGCTTCGATGAGGACGCCGAAGTAGTCGGCAAAAAAATCACTGTCACAAAAATTTCACCCTTTGATATATCCCGTTTTAACAAAGACGAGTTAAGATATATGATCGATATATCCCGTATCGGGGGAAAATATACCCTGCGAAGCTGCTCGGGAAACGAAAAGATAAGACTGCCCGGGAGAGGCTTCGGCTCGGTGATAAAAAAGCTGATCTCAAAGGTTCCGCCCGAAAAGCGAGGGGAAATCATCGTTATTTCGGACGCGGAGGGCGCGGTTTTCGTCGAGGGCGTCGGAGTCAGCGAGCGCGTTTGCTGCGGCGAAAATACGGTCGCCGCAGTCAGAATAGATATCTCGGACGAAAAGGAGAGGGAAATATGACCTGGGAAAAAAACGTCAGAGTTATTCTGACAAGGGAACAAATATCGGAAATGGTAAAGGAGCTCGGCGCGAAGATAGCGAAGGACTATAAAGACCGCGACCTGCTTCTTATCGGCGTTCTGAAAGGCTCTTTCATTTTTATGTCGGATCTCGTCAGGGCGATAGACCTTCCGGTGAAAATGGACTTCATAAGCGCAAAGAGCTATTTCGGAACGACTTCTTCGGGGATAGTTGACGTTAAAATGGACGTCAGCCTTGACTTTGCCGGAAAAACCGTTTTGCTCGTCGAGGATATTCTTGACACCGGAAAAACGCTCAGCGTTTTGAAGCAGACGCTTTTAAGCCGCGGCGCCGCCGAGGTCAAGATAGTGACTTTTCTTGATAAGCCGTCGCGCAGAACTATCGACATAAAGCCCGATTACTGCTGCTATACCGTCGAGGACAGATTCGTGGTCGGCTATGGGCTTGATTATAACGAGGAATACAGAAATCTTGACTATCTCGGAGAGATCGTTCTCTGAAAAACGCATTTTTCAATAGAAATGAGGTATTGGTTTGATTCACAAAAATTCAAAAGGGCTGATCTCATATCTGATCTTCGCCGCCGTTATCATAATTATTCTGGTGGTCAGCTTAAGAGGTCTTCTGAATACGTCGGAAACAATCCCTTATTCCGAAGTCATCGGTTACTTCGACAGGCTCGAGGTCTCAGAGTTCAGCCTTAATCTCGGCTCGGGAAGCCTTAAATACGTTCTCAGGGGAGACGAGACCGTTTATACCTATAAGGTGCCGAACGTGAGCATTTTTTACTCGGAGCTTTTCGGCGAGGGAAATCACTTTGAGGGCGGAAACTATCGCGTTGCTTATAACAGCGCTCACCCCGAAAGCCCCCTCGTTTATAACGAGATACCGGCTTCGGACAGTTCTATCTGGCTCAACCTGATACCGACGCTTCTTATGATCGGCGTTATGGTGTTTCTTGCCGTTTCAATGTCGAGGAGCATATCCTCGGCGGGAAAAATAAACTCGGTCGGAAAGGCGAACGTTAAGGTTGACGGAAGCGACAAAAATAAGGTCACCTTTGACGACGTTGCCGGCGCGGACGAGGAAAAAGCCGAGCTTCAGGAGATCGTCGAGCTTTTGAAGGACCCGAAAAAATATCAGGATATCGGCGCGAAAATACCCAAGGGCGTTCTGCTCGTGGGGCCTCCCGGCAACGGAAAAACCCTTTTGGCTAAAGCTGTCGCCGGAGAAGCCGGAGTTCCGTTCTTCTCGATATCCGGCTCGGACTTTTTGGAGCTTTATGTCGGCGTGGGCGCGGCGAGAGTAAGAGACCTGTTTGATCAGGCTAAAAAATCCGCTCCGTCTATCATCTTCATCGACGAAATAGACGCGGTCGGAAGACGCAGAGGCGCGGGTCTCGGCGGAGGACACGACGAGCGCGAGCAGACCCTTAACCAGCTTCTTGTCGAGATGGACGGCTTTGAGATAAACGAATCGGTAATCGTTATGGCCGCCACCAACCGCCGCGACGTTTTGGACCCCGCGCTTTTAAGACCGGGACGCTTTGACCGCCAGGTTTATGTGAACTATCCCGACATTACCGGCCGCGAGGCGATTTTGAAGGTACACTCCAAAAACAAACCCCTCGCGCCCGACGTCGATCTTAAAGATGTCGCCGCCGCGACCGTCGGCTTTACCGGCGCTGACCTTGCAAACCTCATCAACGAGGCCGCGCTTTTGGCGGTTAAACGCGGCAAAAAGGCTATCACCGCGCAGGACCTTAACGACGCTTCTATAAAAGTTATCGCAGGGCCCGAGAAAAAATCCCGCGTGGTGCTTCCCGAGGAAAAGCGCCTCACAGCTTATCACGAGGCGGGACACGCGGTCTGCCACTTCTATTGCCCGACACAAGACAAGGTCTCGGAGGTCTCGATCATCCCGAGAGGCGCCGCCGGAGGCTATACGATGGCGCTTCCCGAACACGATAAGACCTATATTTCACGCACCGAAATGAACGAGAATATCGTCGTTCTGCTCGGCGGACGCGCCGCGGAAAAGCTGATTTTGGACGATATCTCGACCGGCGCCTCGAACGACATCGAACGCGCGACGGATACCGCAAGAAGCATGGTCACCCGTTACGGCTTCTCGGATAAGCTCGGGCCGGTGGTCTATGGTCACGACGACAACGAGGTGTTCCTCGGGCGCGATTATAACTCCTCGAAGACCTATTCCGAGGTCATCGCTTCGGAGATAGATTCCGAGATGCGCGCAATCATTCATTCGGCCTATGACCGCGCTCAGGAGATACTTTCGGAGCACAAAGAGCAGCTCACCCGCGTGGCGGAGTATCTGATTTTGCACGAGAAAATAAACGGCGAGCAGTTTGTTAAGCTGATGAACGGCGAAGACCCCGACGCGGCCGAGGCTGCTCCGCAGCCCCAAAGCGAGGAGACCGAGGGAACGGTGATCGCTCCGGTGGCCGAGGAGCAGGGTAGAGAAGAAGAGTAATTTTTGATTGGAGAGCGAAGAACACGCCCCCGCCCCTTGAAGGCAGGGCGTCATAAGGAAGTTAAAACTTTTTTCTGAAACGGTGTGATTTCGGTCACGCCGTTTCTCTTTGCTTTGCCGCTTGCAAAAGCTCGTTTATAGGTATAAAGCCTATGAGATCATACTGAATCCTGATTTTCTGTTTCTTCTTGCCGCTTGACTTGTCAGGCTTTTCAACATAAATCGCCTTGACAAGCTCCCGCAA
>CANQHA010000018.1 GCA_947623585.1 uncultured Clostridia bacterium
CTTTGCCCGATTTTAGATGTCCATTGTTGAAAATTTCTTATCATCGCACTATTGACATCACACCATTAGACTTTCAGAAGTTTTAATGCGTTCTCTTGATAAATCTTTTTAATTAAATTTGTATACTTTTGATTCCCCTCAAAATGCCTTTTCTTCGCGATGATTACCCTCGCGGGCGAATGCGGAAAATCGCTCCCGAATACGATTTTATCATCGTCTGCAACCGCCCGAAGCATATCCAGCGCGACGGGCTCGGGGTCGCCTGCTATGTCAAAATAAAGGTGCTTAAATTCTTCCTTCGCGTCCACCGTTTCCATCATGCCGAGCTGCGATAGGATCCCCGAAACGCCGACGAACCGCTGGAGCATATACGGCAGTAACGAACCCGTATGCGGCACGACGAATCTGATGTTCGGAAACCTCGTCATTACGCGGTTTGCGATCATATTCAGCACCGCTCGCGTCGTGTCGGCGGGGTATTCATAGAGCGCGGCGACCTTGCCCGTGATGACGTTTTCGGGGCGAAGCCTTGCGCGGCAGGGGTGAATGATGACGAGCGCGCGACGGCGGTCCAGCTCCTCCATAAGCGGGTCAAAGCTCGGGTCGCCGAGGTAAACGCCGTTCGAGTTGGTCACGACCTTGACCCCGACCGCACCCAAATTGTCCATCGCGTAGGCAGCTTCCCTGATCGCGCCGTCAACGCAGGGCAGAGGCAGGACTGCCGCAAACGCGAATTTATCTGGGTTTTCCGCGCATATTTTCGCGGTTGATTCGTTGATTTTTCGTGCGGCCGCGCACGCTTTTTCATCGTCGCCGTTGTGGATATGAGGCGTGGGGACGGTGAGCACCGCGAAGTCGATTCCCGCCTCCGCCATAAAATCAAGCTGCGATTTTACGCTCCAATCGGGCAGCGGGAAGCCGTCCTCGGCGAGCACGTCTATGCCTAAATTTTCGATTTCACGGCGAAAAACCTCGTCTACGGGGTGCGCGTGGAAATCGACGGTTTTGTTAATTAGATTCATAAGTTACTCCTTTGTTTTTAGGACGTTAAGCAGTTAAAACCGAGGGCTATAACTGCGGCGGGGATTGACTTTTTTCAATAGTTTGGTATAATTTTTTATAATGTAAATCTGGATTTGCGGAGGTATCTATGGCTGAAATTTCATTTTGCAGTTTCGATGAAATCAAATCGGACATTCTTTTACCGCAGATGTTTGAAATACTTTCAACAAATATGAGCAAAATTGCGCCTACGGGCAACAGCTATGAAGAAGATAAAAAAATTTGGCTGTCATATATGGAACCGAATTTGAAAAGAAAGCAAATAATACTCATGTATGTTGGTGAAGTCTTAGCGGGATATTTTCAGTACAGCTTGGGAGAATGCACTGTGCTAATCGAGGAGGTTGAAATTTTACCCGCTTATCAGCGGACGCTGCTTTTTTACCGTTTCCTTAAATACATGAGCAGAATCATTCCGGAAAATATTAAGTACGCCGAAGCCTATATAAATAAAGGAAACTCTAATTCACAGCGTATCGCTCAAAAGCTCGGATTAAAAATAGTGGGAGAAAATCCAAACGGACATAGCTTCCGTTATCATGGGGATTTTTCTTCTTTCAAAAAATACTTCTCGACATTTCCGCTTATCTAACCGCTCATAATCCTCGCGCCCCGTCGTTATGGCAGGGCGCGGTTTTCATACAACAGTCATGATTACAAAGATTTTCTCATTTCAGGCCTCCGTATTGCACCTCATCGACAGGCTCCAGCCATTCGTTAGAACCGTTTTCTCCGGGGACTTCAATAGCGAGATGGCTAAACCAGCTGTCCGGCGACGCGCCGTGCCAGTGCTTAACTCCCTCTGGAATGTTGATGCAGTCGCCCGGATTCATCTCGACCGCCGGTTTGCCCCATTCCTGATAGTACCCGCGCCCGCCGACGCAAATCAGAATCTGCCCGCCGCCCTTGGTCGCGTGGTGAATGTGCCAGTTGTTGCGGCAGCCCGGTTCAAAGGTCACATTGAAAATGCCGACCTGTTCCTTCGATACCGGCGCAAGGTAGCTCTGCCCGATGAAATATTTCGCGAAGCCGTCGTTCGGCGCACCAATCGGGAAGAAAATACTGTTTTGGTACTTATCTTTTTCGGTGAGTTCATCGTCCTTCCAGACGTCCTTCGCCATGCGAAAAACCGCCCACGCCTTGGGCCAGCCGACGTAAAATCCGACGTGTGTGACTATCGCCGCAATTTCCTCGCGGGTCACGCCGTGAGCTTTGGCGTTCTCGAGATGATAGACGAGCGAGCTGTCTGTAATGCCCGATGACATCAGCGCGACGACGGTTATAATGCACCGCGTTTTCAGGTCGATGTCGCGGTTGTTCCAGTTTTCACCGAAAAGCACGTCGTCGTTGTAATGCGCGAAATCCGGCGCGAAGTCGCCTAACTGTTTTCTTCCTGCTGATTGTGAGATTTTTTCCATTTGATAATCCTCCTAAATTATTATAAGTCATTTATTGATTTAACAAAAAGTTGATCTGTGACATCATATATCGTCTTGCAATCGCCCAGCTTAACAAAGCCGTATTTCTCATACAGCCCTCTTTCGCCACTCATGATATATATCTTTTGATATCCGAGTTCGCGTGCATACAAAACTGCATTATTTATCAATAATTGAGATAATCTTTTGCCGCGATACTTCTCATCAACAAAAACAAAGCCTATAAACGGAGTGAAATCGTATTTTTCGGGGAACTCATCCTTTGCGGTCAGAGTGCAGAAGCCGACCACATCGCCGTTTTCGACGGCACAGAAAACTCTTTCCCATTCTTCAAAGTCATTTTTTGACATTTTTTGAGACAGAACAGGACCGGCTCTCCATGAGCATTTTGCCGCCATTTGCAGCGTTTCCTCCCAAAATTTATGCCCTTGGGTCATGGCGTATATCTCGGTCATAAGCTCCTCCTTAAACCACATTTCCTGCTTTTTGCTTGCCGTTCTGCGCCATCACTCCGACCAGTGCGTGAGGCACATAAAGTTCTTCAAGATAGTTAATTTCTTCGCCGGTCAGCGCGAGGGCGACCGCCCTTGCCGCGCCCTCGATATGCGATATTTTCGTCGCACCCACAACAGGCGCAGTCACCTTTGTGAGCAGCCACGCGAGCGCGACCTCGGTCATCGAAACGCCGCGATTTTCCGCAATTTCAGCCACCCGCGCGATGATTTTTCCGTCGACTTCGGCGGTGGAATCGTACTTGAATTTCGCGTAAGAATCCTCCTCGAGCCGCTTCGACGTCTCGCCCGGGCGCTTCGAGAGCCGCCCGCCCGCAAGCGCACTGTACGGGGTCATCGCGATGTTCTGATCGCGGCAGAACGGCGCCATTTCGCGCTCCTCCTCGCGGGCGATTAGGTTGTAATGCCCTTGAATCGAGACAAATTCGGTCAGATGATGCTCCCGCGCATAGAAATTTGCTTTCGCAAGCTGCCACGCGAAGCAGTTCGAGATGCCGATATACCTCGCCTTGCCCGCCTTGACGACGGCGTTCAGCCCCTCCATTATCTCCTCCATCGGCGTGTGGTAATCCCACATATGGTAGATGTAGAGGTCTACGTACTCCATATTTAGATTTTTAAGGCTTTGGTTGATGTAGTTTTCGATGTGCTGCTGCCCCGTAATGCCGCCGTCGATTTCCTCCTGCGTGCGCGGGGTGAATTTCGTCGCGACGACGACTTCATCGCGCTTTGCGAAGTCGCGGAGCGCACGCCCCAAAAACTGCTCGCTGGTGCCGTTCTGGTAGACGATTGCAGTGTCGAAAAAGTTGATGCCGAGTTCAAGTCCGCGCTTGATGATCTCGCGGCTTTGCGCCTCGTCCACCGTCCAGCTATGCTGTCCTGTCGCGGCGTTTCCGAAGCCCATGCAACCCATGCAGATCCGCGAAACATTTAGGTCGGAATTGCCCAATTTTGTGTACTTCATATAGCCTCCTTAACTTTTCAGCAAGCCTATAACGCAGTTATAAGTTATCTCATAAATCGTCAGAAATACATAGTTCACGCCGGCTTCTTCCATCGCCGCGCGCTGCTTTTCGGTGACGAACGTGTAGGGGTATATCCCGAACATGAACGGGAAAAAGTTGTAGATGAAATCGTCAACTTTTTTAGCTGTCATCTCGGGGAAGAATTTATTTAGGCAGTCCCGAACCGCACTTATAGAGCGTCCGTAGGCGATTTTCATCTCAGCCAAATTCTCCGGACGGCTGTTTTCCTCCATATCGTAGTGATTCATCGACATGATTTTGAGAAGCTGCGCGCGGTTCTCCAAAGAGTGAGCGATAGCCTCTGCAAACTCCTCGCGGGTCATTTTTTCATGCTCTGAAATAGATGACAATTCATCAATCCAGCGATTGTATTCTCGGGTCAGGAGAGCTAAGAAAATCTCCTCTTTTGTCTGAAAATAGTTGTAAATTGACGTGCGTGTGAAACTCGTCGCGCCCGCGATGTCGCGAAACGTAATCTCCTTGAAACTCATCGTCTGGTAGAGCTTTTCGCAGGCGTTGATGATTTCCTCGCGCCTTGCCTCGGTAAGCTCGGGTGAACCTTTCGGCATGTTTGTGCCTCCTTTTTAAATAATTATGTTTACAATTATCCCCGCCGCGAAGGAAAACGCCATCACGAACAGAAGATAAATTATAAACTTCTTGATCCCCAGCACGATTTTCAGCGCGCCGCTTTTTATATCGTTTTCCTCTGCGAACATCAACCGCGCGGTTATTGCGCCGCCGCCTACTATGTGATATACTGTTCGCAAAAGGAGGGCTTGGAATGGCTCATTTACAGGATTTTTGCAACATTATCTCACTTCTTCGACGTGAAAAGGGTTGGTCGCAGACGGCATTTGCGGAGAAGCTGTGCATTTCTCCGCAGGCAATCTCCAAGTGGGAATGCGGCATAGGACTGCCCGACGTCACATTATTTCCCATGATTGCAAAGACGCTGGACGTGCCGATTGGCGTTCTCTTCGGAGAAAAAAGCGAGGAAAAGAGGCAGATGATTGAAATGACAAAAACGAAGCGGGAAATCGCAGACGAGCCGACAGGCGGGTGCGCAGCGACGGTGCTCCAGCGGGAATGGGAGCCGTGCAGGCGCATCGACGTGGCGGCGGGCAACATATGCAGGATTTTGTTTTATGACGGAGCACGGAACAGGTCGCTGATTCAAGCAGTGGGGAATCCCACGTTTATCAGGTATTTTTCGGTTGAAAAAGAGGACGGCAGACTGCTCATCGAAGTAAAAAATCCGTCCGGATCGGCGGAAAAATGGACCCCTTACGACCGCGACGGCCTGAACGCGGAAAATCTCGTGCGGGTGTTCACGGGCATGGAGCAGACGGACATTTTAGTGACAAATTATCTCGACCTTTGCTGTCAATCCTCGACGGCGGAAGGTCAAAATGTGTATGAAGTAAACGTCACACCGCCGAAATTATAGTGCGTAAATGAGAGAGCATTGGCCCCGCGCCGGTGCTCTTTAATTATCATCAGAACCTGCCACTCATGTGCGATAAGCCTGCCGCGTTCTTGATCGCACCGCCGAAACACGCCATCGCGTGACCCTTGAAGTGCGAGAGAACGACGAAGTAATCGTAGTTTGCGAAGTGCGAGCCGACATAATTTTCGGTGAGATTGCTGCCGCTCTCGACCGTAAGAGCCATCGAGCCGTCCTCGTCCATAATGTCAACGTCGGCGATGTCGGTGTAGCCGTGGTCCTTCGCAAGCTGATAGTGCAATGCAGTGTTGGCGCGCTGCCCTCCGTAAGCGGTGTTGCACTCGACGATGGTGCCGCCAAGCGACTGCACAAGTTCGCCGATCAGGTCGGTGCGAAGATAGTTGCTGCCGGGCTCGCCCGTCGAGAGCTTGACCGCGATTTTCCCCTCGGGATCAGCGCCCAAAGCCTCATAAACCGCCATAAGACCGTCGGAACTGATGTCGGAGGTCATGTAGACGATAGGAAGCGAGTTATCCGTGGGCTCCTGCTCGCTGTCGGGCAGTGAATCAGTGGTGCTTTGCGTTTCATTAGTCGGCGCAGTTTCGGTTTCAACCATTTGAGCTTGTGTTTGCACTTCGGCAGGTTCCGTCGTGTTTTCGTCGTTTGGTTTCGTTTTGGAATCATTTCCGACTCCCGCAGCCCCGCAGCCGACGAGCATCAAAGCCGCTAAAAATGCGAGAAATAGGCGTTTCATGGGCGTTCTCTTTTCAGATTTATACGGTAGATAAAGGTGTAAATTTATTCTGACATCTTGTCAGCATAATCAGTATAGCACCATTCTGACACAATGTCAATAGCTTTTTGAAAAAATTTGATTTTAGGTTATGGGGACAAGATGGGTGATGAAATGAAAGGGGGGTACAGCGTATTTTGAAATATAAAAATTCAGGCTTGGGGGAAAATACACTTGACAAATTGAGGCTCAAAGTTCGAAGCTGAGGATAGGCGCCATGAGAGGGTAAAAGGTATTCAATCTTTCCCTCTGCCGAGGTAAAGATTTCATGCTATTTTAAGTCACCCCACCCCCGCCGCACGTTTGTCCAAAAGGCAGCAAAGCGAACGCCCCGCCCCTCGATGGCAACAGAAGCTGGTTTTGTATCCAATTGGGCTTCGCCGCCATGCCGAATTGGCGGCTCGTCCTCTTGGACAAAACCCCGCGTCTGTGGCACAACGCCCCTGCGGGGCTTTTGTGCGCATGGAGCGTTTTGTAACATAGCGAGCGGGGGGTGGGGTGATGAGCGATAGCATTCTTCTTACCCGCGTGAGCGGGGAAGATGAATACCTTTTACACCCTCGCCCGCAATTCTCCGCCCAGCAGCCCTTCGGCTCGGAGCGTTTTCTCTCAACTTATGCAAGCCCGCACTCAGTTCAGGGCGAAGCGCATTCGCCCAAAATAGCGGCAACACACCGTTCGCCGGACGGATTATTTCGCCCCACGTTTCCACAACCCTTTTCAACCCCCTTGACAACCGGCACGGATTGTGATAATATAAGCAACGTCAAAACAGGGGGGCTTGTGTTACAAGCTGAGATAGAGCTGTTAGTTCTGACCCTTTACCTGATTCGGTTAGTACCGACGTAGGGAGCTTTTGCTTTATTATGTTGATTTGCCCTCAGGAATGACAAAAATCATTTTGGGGGCTTTTTCATTTGCCCCGCCCTTAAAGGAGGAAAATAAAATGAAAAACAAAAAACTTCTCACCCTCGTCGAGGGCGCCGTCATGGTCGCCCTTGCAACCGTTCTCTGCTTCATAAGGATCGTCAGATTCCCTTGGGGCGGCTCGGTCACGCTGCTTTCGATGCTTCCTATAACGATTTACAGCATTCGCCGCGGCGTGAAATGCGGACTGCTTGCTTCGTTCGTCTTCTCGCTGATTCAGTTTTTGCAGGGCGTTATGGACGGTCTTTTCGGCTGGGGGCTTACCGGTGGTATGCTCATTGCCTGCATTCTCTTTGACTACATAGTCGCTTTCACGGTTTTAGGTTTTGCCGGAGTTTTCGGCAACAAGAGCTTTGGCAGAATGATTGCCGGCACCGTTCTTGCGATATTCCTCCGCTATGTCAGCCATGTTATCAGCGGAGCAGCGGTCTGGCACTCGATCGGCAACATCTGGGAGGCGTTCTATACCGAGAACGAGTGGGTTTACAGCATCGTTTACAACGGCGTTTATATGGGCATTGAGCTTGTCCTGACCGTCGCCGTGACGGTAGCGCTTCTGAAGCTGCCGCAGACCAAGCAGTTCGTCTCGCCGAAGGATTGAGAGGTAAAAGGTATTCCCATTTTCCTTGCGGAAAATGGGAATGCTATCGCTCATCACCCCACCCCTGCCAAGTTGCCTGCGGGCGGAAAAATATCGAAGCCCCCTCCCCTTTGAGGGGCGGGGGCGGGGGCAGCGTATCTCAAAACACCCGCCATCTCAAAAACCGTTCGCATTTCTGCGAACGGTTTTTTCACGTATTCCGGTCCTGCCTTACTTTTTCCCGAACAGGTTTTTCAGGCCGCCCAGCTTGTCGCCGATGTCGTCGAGCGCGACCTTTGCCTTGATGCCGTCAACTACCTTCTGAAGCTGATCGTCCGGCAGATCGACGCCCGCAAGCTCCTCGACGGTCTTGACAGGCTCCTTTTTGAACTGTTCGAGCAGCTTGTCGTCGTTCTGAATCTTCGCAACGACCTCCTCGACCTTGTCCTTGATCTCCTTGATGTCCATAATTTGCACCTCCGCAGAAATTTTATGATAAAAGTATATACCCGAGCGAAGATTTTGTCAATATTTTTCCCTGCGCACCTCCGCCCTTGCCCTTTGCTTTTATTCTCATTTCAAGAGAAACCGCGCGATATGTGCAAAATATACAAATTTATGACTTAAACTTCTCCGAAATTCACGGCAGAGAATTTTTAAAACCCCTTGCAATTTTGATATGCGGGTGGTATAATCTTGGTACTAAGTGGTAATTAGTGCATTTTAGCGGTAAAATTCTCAGGAAAGGGGATGAAATCTGTTGCAGAGCACGGTTGACGCTTCAAAAATGATGAGCGGCGAGCTGCCGTACACTATCGACTCAAAGGGAAGAATGAGCTTTCCGCAGCGCTTCCGCGACGTTTTGGGCGACAGATTCATTCTCACGCGAGGAGCGGATCACCGCCTTGTCGCATATTCGGAGGAAAGCTGGAACTCCCTTATGCTTCGCATTTCGCAGATGCGAGAGGGCAGGGAGAAGGAGATTTTAAAGCAGATCTATATCAAAGGCGCGATACCGGTCGAGGCCGACAAGCTGGGAAGGATACTCGTTCCGCAGGCGCTTCGCGAATACGCCCGCCTTTTGAAGGACGTCTATGTCGTCGGCGCGATGGATACCGCCGAGATCTGGGACAAAGACGCCTATGAGAGCTTTACTCAATCGATAGCTCCCGAGGAGCTTTACGGAGCGCTTTCGGCTTTGGAGATTTGATTTTGTGGAATTCAAACATCTTCCCGTCCTTTTGGACGAATGTATAGACGGTCTTAACATAAGACCGGACGGAATATATGTAGACGGCACCGCGGGCGGCGGAGGGCATTCTTATGAGATAGCAAGGCGTCTCGAAAAAGGGCTGCTCATCGCCATTGACCGCGATCCCGACGCCGTTAAAGCCGCAGGGGAAAGGCTTTTCGGGCTGAACGCGAGGGTTGTCAACTCAAACTACTGCGAAATGGACAGAGTTGTGCGCGGGCTCGGATTCGGCGGGGCCGACGGTATTCTTTTGGATCTCGGGGTATCGAGCTGGCAGCTCGACAACCGCGAAAGGGGCTTTTCCTATCACGACGACGCGCCTCTCGATATGCGCATGAGCCGCGAGGGAATGAGCGCCCGCGACGTCGTCAACAATTATTCCTTTGAAGAGCTCAGCCGTATAATTTACGAATACGGCGAAGAAAGATACGCCAAAAACATTGCCTCCAATATAGTAAAGTTGCGTGAATCAAATCCCATCGAATCTACTGCGGAGCTGGCTGAGATAATCAGGCAGTCGGTTCCGCAGAAGGCTCGGCGGGATCGCAACCCGTCAAGAAAGACCTTTCAGGCCATAAGAATTGAAGTAAACAACGAGCTCGGATTTCTTTCCGAGGCGCTCGATCGGGCGTTCGACCTTTTGAACGTCGGCGGGCGGTTTGCAATAATAACGTTTCATTCGCTTGAGGACAGGCTGGTGAAGCAGCGCTTCGCCGATTTTTGCCGAGGCTGCACCTGTCCGCCCGAATTTCCGGTCTGCGTTTGCGGAAAAACCCCGAGCGCAAGGCTTATCACCAAAAAACCTATCGAGCCGAGCGAAGAAGAGCAGCGAATAAACCCGCGCTCGCGTTCGGCAAAGCTGAGGATAATAGAAAAAATCAAGGACAGAGACATCTGACTTTTTGGGAGGGCTGAAAAATGGCGTCACGCGGCAATCTTGCTTACGACCTTTCGGTATACGAGCCGAAAAAAGCGCCCAACCCCGCCGAGGAAAAGCGAAGCGACATCAAGGTTAAGAAAAATCCCGTGCCGGTGGTTCGACGCGAAAGCGCCTTCAAGTTCACGGTCAGAGCGTTCTTTATCCTTGCAGTCATGTGCGCGGTTTTATACGGCAAGGTCGAATCCAACGCGCTTTTCAACGAGATAAGCGACCTTGAGGATCAGCTCGCAAGCCTTCAGAGCGAAAACATAACCCTCGCCGCCGAATACGAGGCGAGAACGTCTCTTAAAAACGTCGAGGATTACGCCGAGAACGTTTTGGGGCTCAAAAAGCTCGACAAGGCGCAGATCGAGTATGTCGAGATACCGGGCGACACGGTGATAGAGAAAGTCGAGATCGAGAACAAGAACATATTTATCCGCATCAGAAGCTGGTTCAACGAGATAAAGGAGCATCTTGGTGCGTAAGCGGAATATAAACGCCGCGTTGTTAATAAGATAATACGGACAGGAAAAAAGTTGAGCTTTGCAAATATATCAGCGCGGCGGGCTTGACTTTTTGCTTATAATCAAACTTTCCCGGGAGGGTCGAGGTCTTGGAAAAGGCAGTTTCGCCGATGAAATCAAAATTCTGGCTCGTCGTCGTTTTCGCGGTAATGGTCGCGATAATGGCGTATATTTCCTATACGATGTATAACGTCGCGGTCCGTGAGAGCGGAAAATATCAGGCGATGGCGAACGACCAGCAGTTCAAGACCATGACCGTGACCGCGAACCGCGGCTCGATTTACGACCGAAACGGTCAGGTGCTCGCTCAGAGCATAACCGTCTATACCATCTATGTCGATCCTATCGTATATCAGGAGCGCGACCGCGACAACGAAAATCTCATCGTCGGCACTCTCGTCCAAAATCTCGGAGTTACCGACAGTGAGGTCAGGGAAAAACTCTATCAGAACAACCGCTATCAGGTCATAGCAAGAAATATCGACAAAGCCACCGCGGTCGCCATTTCAAACGTAATGGCGGACGCCGGCATAACTTCTGTCGTCGCTTCTCCGACGGCAAAGCGCTATTACCCCAACAACGACCTCGCCGCAAACGTCATAGGGCATCTTCACTATGACGGCTACGGCATTTACGGCCTTGAGAGCTATTACGATGACTATCTCACCGGCGTTGACGGAAAGATCATCACCGCGATAGACGCTTTCGGAAAAGAGATTCAGTATCGCTATAAGCAGAGCTATGACGCTCAGGACGGCGACTCGATTTATACAAATATCGACACTACTATCCAGTATTATGTAGAGAAGGAGCTCAAAGCGGCGGTAGATTCAAACCACGCGAAAGAAAAGGGCTGCGCGATAGTCATGGAGGCAAAGACCGGCAAGATTCTTGCAATGGCTACCGAGCCGGACTATGACCTCAACAACCCCGCCGAGATATACGACGCCGAGACTGCGGAGCAGCTTGCAGAGATCTTAAGCACTCAGGGCGAGGAGGCGTATAACGCCGCGCGCTCGGACGCTTGGAACCGCCAGTGGACAAACAAAGCGATATCAACGCTTTACTTCCCGGGGTCGGTCTTCAAGGTCGTGACCGGTTCGGCGGCGCTTGAAGAGCACGCCATTTCGCCTTTAAGCGACACGTTTTACTGCAACGGCTCGGTCACCGTCGTCAAGGGCGTTCCGCCAATCCACTGCTGGACCACGAGCGGCGGCCACGGCGAGCAGAATTTCGTTCAGGCGATGACCAATTCCTGCAACCCGGCGTTCATAGCCATCGGGCAAAAGCTCGGCGCAAAGGCTTTTACCGACTATTTCAAAGCGTTCGGGCTCACCGAAAAGACCGGCATCGATCTTCCCGCCGAGACCGACAGCATCTATGTTCCCTATTCGAGGATAACCACCCTCGACCTTGCGACGAGCTCGTTCGGCCAGACCAACAAAATAACCCCGCTTCAGATGATAACCGCCTATGCCGCGGTAATAAACGGCGGCTATCTCGTCACGCCTTATATCGTCAACAAAATCGTTGACGCCGACGGCAACATCGTCAAGCAGTTCGAGCCGACTATCAAGCGTCAGGTCATCTCCGAGGAGACCTCGGCGATAATGCGGAGCACCCTTGAGACCGTCGTTACGACGAATCAGGGCTCGAACGTTTATATCAAGGGCTACAACATCGGAGGAAAATCCGGCACCTCTCAGAAGCTCGACCTTCCGGGCGGAGAGACCCGCTATGTTTCCTCATACTGCGCGTTTTACCCCGCCGACGACCCCGAGATAATCATGCTCGTTATGATAGACGAGCCGACCGCCGGAAGATATTACGGCTCGGCAGTCGCGGCGCCGGTCGTTTCAAACTCTCTTACGGAGATTCTTCCCTATCTCGGATATTATGCGGAATACAGCGAGGAGGACCTTGAAAACCTCGACGTGAACGTCCCCGATCTGATAAATTCCGACGTTTCCTCCGCCGTTTCGACCCTTGAGGCGCTCGGTCTTTCGGCCGAGACCGTCGGCTCGGGCGAAAAGGTCGTCCGTCAGGTCCCCGCGACGGGAAATTCTATGCCCAAGGGCTGCACGGTGGTGCTTTATACCGAAAGCGACGTCGAGCCGGAATACGTCTATGTTCCCGATCTGACCGGAAAAACGCTTGAATACGCGAACAAAAAGCTCGCCGATCTCGGGCTGAATTTAAAGCCTCTCGGCGGAGCCGCAAGAAAAGCCGGAGCGACCTGCTCGGGCGTAATGAACTATAAAGACGAATACGTCGAGGTCGGCACCGTCATCGAGGCTTACTTCATCGTAAACGACGAGACGGGCTGATCAAGGCCGCAATTTGTCATCAGGATATAAGAGGTATATTATGAGACTTTCAGAACTTTTGAAGGGCGTTGCCGAAACAAATCTTCCGGATATTGAAATAACGGGACTTTTCTCCGATTCCAGAAAGGAAATGGGGGAGGGAAGTCTCTTTGTCTGTCTTTCGGGCAGAAATTTCGACGCTCACCTTGCCGTTCCCGAGCTTTCAAAAAAAGGGGTGTCGGTTTTTGTCGTCGAGCGCGACTGCGGCATAAAAAATCAGGTGATAGTGCCCGACACCCGCGAGGCGCTTTCGCTTCTGTGGGCTAACTTCTGCGGCAACCCTCAGCGCGAGATGAAAATGGTCGCCGTTACCGGCACAAACGGAAAAACCACCATAACGACGGTCATAAAGAAAATGCTTAGCGCGCTCGGGCATAAGGTCGGGCTTATAGGCACCTGCGGCGACGAGATAGGCGACGAGTTTTTGCACTCGGAGCGCCTTGCGCCGTCAACTCCCGAGCCTGCCGACTTTTATCCTCTTCTGAGAAAAATGGCGGACGCCGGCTGCGAATACTGCGTTATGGAAGCAACTTCGCAGGGCCTTGTACAAAAAAGGCTCGCCGGGGTAAGGTTTGAGGTCGCGGCGTTCACCAACCTCACTCAGGACCACCTTGACGTGCACGGGACGATGGAGAACTACTATCAGGCGAAAAAGACGCTGTTTTATCAGTGCGGCAAGGCGCTTATAAATATCGACGACCCCTACGGCGAGAGGCTTTTTGGCGAGGCGGAGTGCGAAAAGTACAGCTTTTCAATTGATAAAGAAGCAGATTTTTCCGCCGACGCCGCCTGTTTAAGGCCCCACGGCTCGATTTATTGGTACTGTCACGGTCATAAGGCATATAAGACCGAGATACGCCTGCCCGGCGGCTACAACGTTTCAAACACCCTCTGCGCGCTCGCCTGTCTTCAGCTTTTGGGCTTTTCGCCCGAGGACGCCGTGCCGATAATAAAAGATATCGATGGCGTTCGCGGGCGGTGCGAGGTCGTTCCGACCGGCAGGGATTTCACCGTCATTCTCGACTATGCACATTCGCCCGACGCGCTTGAAAACATTCTCGGAAGCGTAAAGGAGTGCGCTTCGGGCAGGGTCGTATGTCTTTTCGGCTGCGGAGGAAACCGCGACCCGATAAAGCGCCCGATAATGGCGCGGGCTGCGGCAAAATACGCCGATTTTCTGATAATCACCTCCGACAATCCCCGAAACGAAGACCCTCACGCGATAATAACAGATATCCTCGAAGGTCTTATCGGGACAAAAACCGAGTATATTGAAATAGACAACCGCCGCGAAGCGATCTTCTGGGCGATAAAAAACGCCCGCACCGACGACACCATCGTGCTCGCCGGAAAGGGTCACGAGGATTATCAGATACTCGCCGGCGGGGTGAAGATACATTTCGACGAGCGCGAAATAGTCAAAGAAGCGCTTGAAAGTCTCGACTGAAAGCAAGGGAAGGAAAAGCTATGCCGTTTTGGATAAATCTGATAGCAGCAGTTGTTTCGGCGGTCGTCTCCGCGGGCTTCGGCGCAATATTGATACCCTATCTCAAAAAGCTGAAGGTCGGCGCTCACATTCTTGAAATAGGCCCCCGCTGGCAGAAGGACAAAGAGGGCACCCCGCTGATGGGCGGTTTCATGTTTATTCTTTCAACGGTTGCCGTCTCGCTCCTCGTCTATTTTATTATTTTTAAATACCGCGAGCAGAATCTCATCGAGCAGCCGAAAAACGCGCTTTGGCAGCTTCTTGCGGGGCTCGGCTCGTCGCTGCTTTTCATGCTTATCGGATTTGCGGACGATTACATAAAGGTCGTCAAAAAAAGAAATCAGGGCTTCAACGCAAAGGCCAAAAGCCTTTGTCAGGCAGTAGTGGTCGTTTTGACGCTCGTCGCAAGATATTTCCTCGGCGGAAAAACGACGGTCGTTATACCCTTTGCCGGCGAGGTCGATTTCGGAGTTTTCTATTACATAATAATGGCGATAGCGATCTACGGCTTTGTGAACGCCGTAAATCTCACCGACGGAGTAGACGGTCTTTGCGCCTCGGTGACGCTTGTATATTCCGCTGCGTTCACGCTGATATTCGCGGTGCTCGGCAACTGGGAATATTCTGCCTTTGCGACGGCGCTTGCCGGCGGCTGTCTCGGATTTTTGGTCTGGAATCTGCACCCCGCTAAGGTCTTTATGGGCGACACCGGCTCGATGTTTTTGGGAGGGTGCGTCGTTGCGTTCGGCCTTGCAAGCGGGCTTGAGCTTTTGATACCGCTCGTCGGAATAATTTATTTCGCCGAGGCCATGAGCGACGTCATTCAGATAGGAAGCTATAAGCTGAGGCACAAAAGGGTCTTCAAGATGGCCCCGATACACCATCATTTCGAGCTTTCGGGCTGGAGCGAATATAAAATAGTATTTGTATTTTCCGGAATAACTCTCGTCGCGGGATTTTTGGGAATACTCGCCGCGGTGATATATTCGGCGCAATAACAAACGCTTGCTGAAAGGGGGGCTGCCGCCATGGCGGGGCAGAGATATAATTACATACTCAGCCATGAGGGCGAGGGCGGCTCCGAAGCTGCCGCAAGCGTTTCAAAGCCCGTCTCGGCCGAGAAGAACGCTAAAAAAGAGAAAAAGAAGACAAAAGAGCCGGGGCTTAGGTTTTACGACGGCAATCTCGACATGGTGTTCTTTGCGGTCGTCATCGTTCTTTTGGTCTACGGCATAATCATGATGTTCTCCGCAAGTTACATCGCGGGGCTTTCCTCTCCCGCCCACGACGGTTATATGTATGTCCGCACTCAGGGCATAGCGGCCGTCGCCGGCGTTGTGATGATGGTCATAATCTCGTTTTTTGACTATCACATTCTGATGAATTCAAAGCTGGTCCTCATCGGCTTTTTGGGAGGTCTCGGGCTTCTGACATATACCTCGTTCTTCGGAGATGCAGTTGCGGGAGCGAGGCGCTGGATAACGATAGGCGGCTCTCCTGAGGGCGGCGGTCTTTCGATTCAGCCGTCAGAGCTGATGAAGCCGATAATGATAATCTTTTTGGCGTTTTTACTTTCAAAGGTCCAAAGCGCCGGCTTCGGCAAAAAGGATATCTGGCGCTATGTCTTCGTATTCTCGGCGATATGCCTGAACATGGTTTTGCAGCGCCATATGTCGGGCCTGCTTTTAATGGTCGTCATAGGTTTCATGGTGCTTTTCATCGGCGGAATGCCGATAAAAGAGATAGTGCGCCTCGGGGTGATACTCGGCGTGCTCGGAATAGTCGGAATAGCGGTGATAAGCGCGCTTGGAATAGTCGATCTTTCCTATGTTCTTGACCGCTTCACAAGTATGTCCACCGCCGACAGCGGCGAGATGACCGCCGAAAACTGGCAGACCGCCCAATCGCTGATAGCGATAGGCTCGGGCGGGTGGTTCGGTCTCGGCTTCGGCGAATCGAAGCAAAAATACAACTGGCTGCCCGAATCGCAAAACGACTTCATCATCTCGGTCATAGTCGAAGAGCTCGGCTATCTCGGCGGGCTTGTAGTAATAATCCTCTTCGGGCTTTTGATCTACCGCGGATTTTACATCGCAAAAAAAGCGCCCGACAAATTCGGGATGTTGATAACCGCGGGCATAACCTTCCACATAGGTATTCAGGCGCTTTTGAACATCGGAGTCGCCTGCAACGCTTTCCCGAACACCGGGATCTCGCTTCCGTTTTTCAGCTCGGGCGGAACCGCGCTTTTGATACAGCTTGCGGAGATGGGCGTTGTTTTAGCAGTGTCAAGACAGTGTGAAATATAAATGGCGCGCCGCAAAACCGCTTTTTTCGAGGCGGCTTTTGCGGCTTCGCCGAAAATTTTGACGGGAGAATTTTATGTTAAGAGTCATTCTTTCCGGCGGAGGGTCGGCGGGTCACGTCAACCCCGCCCTTGCGATCGCCGAAATAATTCGCGAAAACCGCCCCGACGCCGAATTTCTCTATGTCGGCACGCCGAACGGAATGGAGCACAGGCTCGTCGAGAGCGAGGGCTTTCGCTTTGCGCCGATGAAGGTGGCCGGGTTTCAGAGAAAGCTGACGCCGAAAAACATCGCAAGAAACATCAAAGCGGCGTCATATCTTCTGACCGCCGACGGCAGGGCGAAGAAGATAATCCGCGATTTTAAGCCCGATATCGTCATCGGAACGGGCGGCTACGTCTGCGGGCCGATCGTGCGAAAAGCCGCAAAAATGGGCGTAAAAACGCTCATTCACGAGCAGAACGCCTTTCCGGGGCTGACCACCAAGCTGCTTTCCGCGGACGTTGACAGAATAATGTTGACCGTCGGGAAAGCCGCCGAGCGCCTTGACGAGGGCGTTCGCGAAAAATGCGTGGTGACCGGGCTCCCGGTGCGAAAGGGCTTTTCCGAGGAGAAAATGTCAAAATCCGAGGCTAAACGCGCCCTCGGGCTCGACGATTCGGTCTGCGTTCTCTCGACCGGCGGAAGCCTCGGCGCAAGGGCCATAAACGAGGCGGCGCTCGAGCTTATGGAGTGGTATATCCGCGACGGAGTAAAGGTCAATCATATACACTCGTTCGGAAAAAACAACCGCGAGGAATTTGAAAGACGGCTCGCCGAAAGGGGCATCGACCTTTCTTCGCACCCGAATTTCATCGTCAAAGAGTATATCGACAATATGTCGACCTGCATGGCGGCGGCAGACCTTATTATAAGCCGCTGCGGCATGGGCGCGCTCACCGAGATCGAGGCCGAGGGCAAGGCTTCGATTCTGATACCGTCGCCCTATCTTGCCGAAAATCATCAATATTACAACGGCCTTGTGCTTCAAAGCGCGGGCGCGGCCGTTTTATACGAGCAAAAGGACATCACTCCCGGGCTTATAACCGAAACGGTGCGGGGGCTTATCAACGACCCCCATGCGCTCAACGAGATGTCGGCTCATGCCGGCGAGCAGTTCATAAAAGACACGCCCGAGAGGATCTGGAAAGCAATTGAGGAAACGCTCGGATAAAAAGTAGCAATCTTCTCCCCCGAAACATATTATGCAACGAAGAAAAAGTCGCATAATACGTTGAAAAGGGGATATTGCGGTGACTGAGTCAAGGCTTTACATAGAGGGCGGCAGAAAAATTCAGGGCGAGATAAGCGTTCACGGAGCCAAAAACAGCGTTTTGCCGGTTTTGGCGGCTACGCTTCTTTCGGGAAGCGTCTGCGTGATACATAACTGTCCGGCGCTGTCCGACGTTTTTTCCTCCTGCCGAATACTCCGTTCGCTCGGCTGCAAGTGTCGGCGCGAGGGCTCGACCGTTGAGATCGACGCCAAAACGATTTCCGACTATGAGATCAGCGAGAATCTTATGAGGGAGATGCGCTCGTCGATAGTTTTTCTCGGGGCGATACTCGGCAGGCTGCGAAGGTGCAGGCTGTCCTTTCCCGGTGGCTGCGAGCTCGGGCCGAGACCGATTGACATTCACCTTGCCGGTTTAAGAAAGCTCGGCGCGAAGATATATGAAGACCACGGAGTTTTGGACTGTTCTTTCGGCGGAACGGTTTTGGGAGCCGACATAACGCTGCCGCTTCCCTCGGTCGGCGCGACCGAAAATATCATGCTCGCGGCGGTTTTGGGCTCGGGCGAAACGGTGATAAGAAACTCCGCCCGCGAGCCAGAGATAGTCGATCTTGCGGGGTTTTTGAACGCCTGCGGAGCCGAGATATCGGGGCAGGGGAGCTCAACTGTGACGATAAAGGGGGTCTCCTCGCTTCACGGGTCGGAATATACCGTAATGCCCGACCGCATCGTCGCGGCGACATATATGGGAGCGGCGGCCATCACCGGCGGCGAGCTTATGCTCAAGGGCGTAAGACCCTCGGATATGTATTCGACCGTTTCGGTTTTCGAGCAGATGGGCGCAAACGTCTATCCCTATGCCGACCGAATATACATCAGCGCAAAAAAGCATCTCTCGGCGATAAAAACCGTCCGAACTATGCCTTATCCGGGCTTTCCGACCGACTGTCAGCCGATAGTCATGGCGGTTTTGACGAAAGCGCGGGGGACCTCGATGATAGTAGAGAACATTTTTGAGAACCGTTTCCGCGCCGCCGCCGAGCTCAGAAGAATGGGCGCGGACATCAAAGCCGAGGGCAAGGTCGCGGTGATAGAGGGCGTTCCGAGGCTTTCGGGCGCGGCGACCGTCGCCACCGATCTTCGGGCGGGCGCGGCGCTTGTAATCGCGGGTCTTGCCGCCGAGGGCACCACCACCGTAACGAACATACACTATATCGACCGAGGCTACGAGTCGATCGAGACCGCGCTTCGATCTGTCGGCGCAAAGATAAGGCGCGCTTAGCCGCCGCGAGCGCCCCTTTTTGCGAACGGCTCCGCCGTCCGCGTCCCGCGGGGGGCTTCGCCCCCCGCGGGCCCGCCCCCTTTCGGGGGCGGAAAAAGGGGCGCGAGCGGCTCCGAAGGCGCGGGGAAAACAATAAAAGGTCGTGAAAAAATGAAAGACGTCGTAAAGGTATCAAAACCCGCCTCGGGCTCGGGCAGGCCCCGCCGCCGCAGGCGCAATATGTCGCTTTATTATCTCATGCTCGTGGCGGTATGCGTCGTCATCTTTCTGATACTTTCCCGCACGATACTTTTCAACATCGACGAATACATAGTAAGCGGCAACAGCATCTATTCCGTCGATCAGATCCTTTCCGCGGGCGGTCTTCGCTACGGCAAAAATATGTACGGCATAAATCTCGACCGCACCGCCGACCGGATCAAGAACAATTTGATTTATATTGAGGACGTAAAACTTTCGCGCAAACTTCCCGACAAGTTTATAATCGAGGTCTCCGAGGCGACCGCCTATGCCTGCTGCGAATACGAGGGCTCGCGCTATGCGATAATAACCCGAAGCGGCAGATATCTTGAGACCGAGCAGCTCGGCGCGCGCGCGGGGCTCATTCAGATAACCGGCATGGAGCTCAAAAACGTCGCGCTCGGCGAAGATTTTGAGTCGGCCGACGAGGCGAAAAAGACGATAATCCTATCGCTTCTTGATTCTATCGACGAGATATGCCCCGGAAAGATAACGGCTATCGACATGACCGACCGCACCAACATCATCATGACCTATGACGACAGGATAACCGTCGATTTCGGAAGCTCGCTCGATTATGAGTATAAGCTGAAGTATATCCACGCGCTTATCGAGGAAAATCTCGAACCCGAGGCCGAGGGAACGGTGATATATCACAGCTCGGCGGCGGGCGCGTCGTTCATCAGAAAAGAGGATATCGAGCTTGCCGAGCAGGAGAGAAAGGCGGCGGCAGACGCTCAGACCAGCGCCCCCGAGACGGAAGAAAACCCCGAATAATGACCTCGGACAGAATTTGATAAAACTTTCCTGAAAATTATTTCAAAAAACTATTGCCAAGCGCAAAGTTTTGTGGTAGTATAATACTATATTTAGTTTTGAACCGCGAGATTTATGATTATATATGGATATTGGAGGAAGTCGAAATGGGATTCATTATGGAAAACGAAGGAATTGATTTGGCCAAGATCAAAGTAGTCGGCGTTGGCGGAGGCGGCGGAAACGCCCTTAACTGTATTGTTTCCACCGGAATCCAGAATGTCGAGTATATCGCGGTCAACACCGACGCTCAGGCGTTGAAGAACTCCAAAGCCACCGTCAAGATCCAGATAGGTCAGAAGCTGACCCACGGTCTCGGCGCAGGGGGAAGACCCGAAGTGGGCGAGGGAGCCGCTCAGGAGAGCAAAGACGAAATATGCGACGCGCTCAAAGGCGCCGACATGATATTCATAACCGCCGGAATGGGCGGCGGCACCGGAACCGGCGCGGCGCCCGTTGTTGCCGAGATAGCGCGCGACATGGGCATTCTCACCGTTGCGGTCGTCACAAAACCCTTCCAGTTTGAGGGCGCAAAGAAAATGGCTCAGGCCGAGCGGGGCATCGACGCGCTTTTGAAAAACGTCGATTCGCTCGTCGTGATACCCAACCAGAAGCTGCTCACCGGCAAAGAGAATCTGACCATGCGTCAGTCGTTCGCCCTTGCCGACGATATACTTAAAACCGCCGTGCTTTCGGTCACCGAGCTGATTCTCCGCCACGGCGAGATCAACGTCGATTTTGCCGACGTTCAGACTATAATGAAAGACGCCGGCTACGCTCACATGGCCATCGGTCACGGCGAGGGCAAGGACAAGGTCACCGACGCCGTTCAGCAGGTCATCTCCAGCCCGCTGCTTGAGACTTCGATCAAGGGCGCAAGGCGGCTGCTCATCAACATCACGATGTCCGAGGATATCGTTGCGGGCGAGATTGCGGAGCTCACCGACACCATCACCAAGGCTGCCGCCGAGGACGTCAACCTCATCTTCGGCGCCGACTTCAAGGAAGACCTTAACGACGCTATCGACCTTATCGTCATCGCGGCCGACTTCGACGAGTATCAGCCCGAGCCCGAAACCCCGGAGGGCGACGAGCAGAGCGCCGACGGCGACGATCCCGCAAAGCCCTCGGGCGACCCGTTCTATGACGGCCTCTGGAGCTTTTTGAACAACAAGTAAAAACACAGCCAAAGGCGGTTGCGAAAAGCAGCCGCTTTTTGATTTTGAGGAAAGGTCGATGGTTAAAAGGTATTCATCTTCCCCATGCGCGAGGGGAAGATGAATGCTATCGCTCAGCACCCCACCCCCGCTACGTTGCCTGCGGGCAGGCTGGTTTTGTGAAGCCCCCTCCCCTCGAGGGGAGGGGGCTGTGAAAGAATAGCACACCTCCCCTCACCAATCCCCTCATTTTCCGGTTGACATTTTCTCAAAATTATAATATACTGTCTATAAGATGTCGCAGAATGCGCCGATGCGGGCGCTTTAAAACACACGAAAGGAAATGAGAATTTATGGGCAAATATTTCGGAACCGACGGTTTTCGCGGCGAGGCGAACGTCGGGCTGACCGCAGACCACGCGTACAAGGTCGGAAGATTTCTCGGCTGGTATTACGGCGAGATAAAGCGCCTTTCCGGCTCGGATGAGCCCGCAAGGATCGTCATCGGAAAGGATACGCGCCGTTCAAGCTATATGTTTGAATACGCCCTCGTCGGGGGTCTCACCGCCTCGGGAGCCGACGCCTATCTTCTTCATGTGACCACCACGCCCTCCGTCGCTTACATAACCAAGGTCGATGATTTCGATTGCGGAATAATGATCTCGGCGAGCCACAATCCGTTTTATGACAACGGTATCAAGCTGATAAACAAAAGCGGCGAGAAGATGGACGAAGAGACTATTCTTCTCATCGAGGATTATATCGACGGCAAGCTGCGCGCTTTCGGCAAGAATCTCTCCGAGATACCCTATGCCCGCCGCGAGAAGATCGGAAGCACCGTCGATTACGTCGCGGGAAGAAACCGTTATATAGGTTATCTTATTTCCCTCGGAATATATTCTTTCAAGGGAGTAAAGGTCGGGCTCGACTGCGCTAACGGTTCAAGCTGGAACATCGCGAAAGCGGTTTTTGACGCTTTGGGAGCAAAGACCTACGTCATGGGCGCCGAGCCTAACGGACTCAACATAAATCAGGACGTCGGATCCACCCATATCGACGCGCTCAGAAAATTCGTCGTCGATAACGGGCTTGACGTCGGTTTTGCCTATGACGGCGACGCCGACCGCTGCCTTTGCGTTGACGAAAACGGAAACGTCGTCACCGGCGATCACATTCTTTATATCTATGCGAAATACATGAAGAGCCGCGGCAAGCTGCTCACAAACACCGTCGTCACAACGGTGATGTCTAATTTCGGGCTTTACAAGGCGTTCGACGAGCTCGGGATCGGCTATGCAAAAACCGCCGTGGGCGACAAATACGTCTATGAATATATGCAGAAAAACGGCTGCCGCATCGGCGGCGAGCAGTCGGGGCATATAATCTTCTCGAAATACGCCTCTACCGGCGACGGCATTCTGACGAGCCTCAAGCTGATGGAAGTCATGCTCGCCTCGAAAAAGAAGATGAGCCAGCTTTGCGAGGGCCTCACAATCTATCCTCAGCTTCTCAAAAACGTCAAGGTGAAAGACAAGGCCGAGGCGCTTTCCGACCCCGACGTTGTCAAGGCGGTCGAGGACGCCGAAAAGTCGATAGGCGAGCGCGGAAGAATACTCGTTCGCGAGAGCGGCACCGAGCCTCTTATAAGGGTCATGGCCGAGGCCGAGACCGAGGAGCTTTGCCGCGAATATGTTGACGGAATCGTAAGCGTGATAATCTCGAAAGGGCACGCGGTCTGAAAAATTTTAACTGAAACGAGGTTTTAAATATGTGCGGAATAGTTGGTTTTACCGGTCACAGGCAGGCGGCGCCCGTTCTTTTGGACGGTCTTGCAAAGCTCGAATACCGCGGCTATGATTCCGCGGGAATAGCCGTGAGAAACGGTGCCGATCCCGTTGAAACGGTCAAGGCAAAGGGCAAGCTGAAAATTTTGAGAGAGATGACCGACGAGGGCAGAGCCGTATCCGGCACCTGCGGCATAGGTCACACCCGTTGGGCGACCCACGGCGAGCCGTCGGTCACAAACGCCCACCCGCTCGCTTCCGACGATAACAACGTCGTCGGCGTTCACAACGGAATAATCGAGAACTATCAGGAGCTCAAAGACAAGCTGCTGAAAAGCGGCTATTCCTTCAAAAGCCAGACCGATACCGAGGTCGCGGTGAAGCTGGTGGATTACTACTATAAAAAGTACAACGGCGGCCCCATCGACGCGCTCGCAAGGGCAATGCAGAGGATTCGCGGAAGCTATGCGCTCGTCATGATGTTCGCCGACTTCCCCGAGGAGGTCTACGCGATTCGCAAAGACAGCCCGATGATCGTCGGCGTTTCCGACGGCGAGAGCTTTTTGGCCTCCGACGTTCCCGCGATACTGAAATATACAAGAAGCGTATATTATGTCGGCGACCTTGAGATTGCCAAGCTGACAAAGGGCGGAGTTACTTTTTACAACATCGACCGCGAGGAGATCAAAAAGGATCCGACCGAGATAAAGTGGGACGCCGAAGCCGCCGAAAAATCCGGCTACGAGCACTTCATGCTCAAAGAGATACACGAGCAGCCGAAAGCCGTCCGCGACACGATAAATTCCGTCTTAAAGGGCAAAAAGATCGACCTTTCCGACGTCGGTCTCAGCGACGAGGACATAAAATCGTTAAAGCAGATATATATCGTCGCCTGCGGTTCGGCATATTACGCCGGCGTCGCGGTGCAGTATGTCATCGAAGAGCTCACCTCGCTTTCCGTGAGGGTCGAGCTTGCCTCCGAGTTCAGATACAGAAAAATGACCCTTGCAAAGGACAGCCTCGTCGTTATAATAAGCCAGTCGGGCGAGACTGCCGACAGCCTTGCCGCGCTTAAAATGGCAAAGGCGAGCGGAGTAAAGACCCTCGGCATCGTCAACGTCGTCGGTTCGAGCATCGCGCGTGAAGCCGACAACGTTTTCTATACTCTCGCGGGACCCGAAATTTCCGTCGCGACCACAAAGGCTTACAGCTGCCAGCTCGCCGCGGGCTATCTTTTGGCGATACAGTTCGCCTATGCGAGGGGAGAGCTTGAGCAGAGCGAATACGAGCGTCTTTTGGGCGAACTTGAAGCACTCCCGAAAAAAATCGAGAAGGCGCTTGAAGACAAGGAGCGCATCCAGTGGTTCGCCGCTAAATTCTCCTCTGTCAAAGACGCGTTCTTCATCGGCAGGGGGATCGACTATGCGGTCAGCCTCGAGGGCAGCCTCAAGATGAAAGAGATAAGCTACGTTCACTCCGAGGCTCACGCGGCGGGCGAGCTTAAGCACGGCCCGATAAGCCTTATCGAGCAGGGAACGCTTGTCGTCGGAATAATAACTCAGGGCTCGCTTTTCGAGAAGACCGTCTCGAACATGGTCGAGGTCAGAAGCCGCGGCGGATATCTCATGGGGCTTACCAGCTACGGAAATTACAGCGTAGAGGACCTTGCCGACTTCACGGTCTATATCCCCAACACCGACCATCTTTTCTCGGCAAGCCTCGCGGTGATACCCTTGCAGCTCATGGCGTATTATCTTAGCTGCGCCAAGGGTCTTGACGTTGACAAGCCGAGAAACCTTGCAAAAAGCGTCACCGTCGAATAAAAAAGCCCCTCTTCCACAAGAAAACAAAACCGCATAATCTAACTCAAAGCCGCCATCTTCGTCGTTGGCGGCTCTTGCATTCCACAAAGGAGTGCGTGCAAGCCGCCGCCTTGAATCTGTCGGTTTTGAGCGACTATGCGGCGCTTCGCGGTACCCGCAGGGTACTTTTGTTTTCTTATGTCAGAGGGGCTAAAATGTTAAAATCTGTAAAATCTCCCGCAGATCTTTTATTTAAGCTCGGGGTTGTTGCAAACGCGGCAGACGGCCTCGGCGAAAATCTTTGCGTTTTCAACGAGGGCGTCGGTGCGAATAAATTCGTCCGCGCCGTGGATTCGGTTGTCCTCGCCGTCTATTTCGCAGCCGAAAGCAACGCCGCCCGGGGTGCCGTGAACATAGGTGCCGCCGCCGATAGCGAGGCATTTGCCCTCTTTTTTGGTGACCGCTTCATACGCCCCGAGCAGCGACTTGACGAATTCGCTGTCCGCCGGCACGCAGTGCGGCTCGCTTCCGCCGATTTTATGCGAAAACCCCGCTTCCTCAAGCGCCTTTCCGAGACCATCTGAGACCGCCTTAACGCTTGTGCAGACCGGAAATCTTATGTCGATGCCGCCGTCAAAGCGGCCGTTTTCAAAGTCGAGAATGCTTAAAACAAGCGTCAGCGCGCCCGATACCTCGTCGCAGGCGGCGACTCCGGCGCTTTTTCCGTCGGTCTCCTTATAGGGGAATTTCTCCGCAAGGCCCCTAAGCAGCGAGCCGCACGGCTCGTCCGAAACGAGCGGCGCCAAGACTTTTATAAGCGCGGTGAGGGCGTTGTCGCCCATGTCGGGCGTCGAGGCGTGCGCGCTTACTCCGCAGACCTCCAACTTCACTCCCGTTTCCGTCTCGGTAATATTGAATTTTGCCGAGCACCCCGCGCTTTCAACGGCGCTTGCGGCTTCTTTTGCGCTAACGCCCGAAAGGACCGCCTCGGCCGAAGCGGGGACTGCGTTTATCGTTTTGCCTCCGTGCATCGAAACAAGAACGCCTCTTTTTGCCTCTTTAAAGAATTTCGCGTTGATATGCCCCTTTTCGATGTTTATGAGAGGGTAGTTCGCGTCGGGCGTGAAAAGCCATTTCGGCATTTTTGCGTGCTCCTTAAAATATGCTATATCCGAAGAACCGCACTCCTCGTCGGTGCCGAGGATAAGCTCGAAGCTGTTTTGAAGCGGCACGCCGAGGTCTTTCAGCGCTTTCATGGCATAGATGACCGATACCGCGGGTCCCTTGTCGTCCATAGCTCCGCGGCCGAAAAGTTTTCCGTCTATGACTTTAGCGTCAAATGGGTCGAGCGTCCAGCCGTCGCCGGCGGGAACGACGTCAAGGTGAGCAAGGATCCCGAGCGAGGGTTCGCCCTCGGTGAATTTTGCGGTGCCCACCATGTCTCCGACGGTTTTGGTCTCAAAGCCCAAGTCCTCGCAAATTTCAAGCGCGCGCCTTAAACATTCTCTTGCGGGTCTGCCGTAAGGCGCTCCGTCCTCGGGCTGCTGCCTGAAGCTCGGATAGGAAATAAGCTGCCCGAGCGTTTTTATCATGTCGGGTTTAAGCTGTTCGATTCTCTCAAAAACCTTTGTCATATCCATAAAAAAGCCTCCTTAAAGCCTTTAAGCCGTTTTTTTCACAAGCACCATAGCCGATATCGGCGGCACGATGACCCCTTCGCAGAACGTCGCGAGCGGTTTTTCCGAGGCGTAAACGTCGCTGACGTGCAGATACCATTCACCCTCGGGAAGAATGAACATTTTCGCCCTCGGTATCGGGTTTATAAGAATGAGCATCTCCTCGTCGCCCGAAAGTTTGAGGGCTGCCGTTCCGTCGGGAGAGGAAAGCGTCTCGGCGGCGTGTTCGATGTCCCAGAAGCTGCGCATTCTCAAAAGCGGGTGATTTTTCCTAAAAGCGATAAGCCCTCGGCAATAATCCGATTCGCGCTGATTCTGATCCAACAGATACCATTTCAGAGAGTTCACGCTGTCGGGCGAGCGATAGCTGTTGTGGTCGAAGCCGTTTTCAAGGGGCTTCGAGCGCAAAAATTCCTGCCCCGCGTGGATAAAGGGTATTCCCTGCGCAAGCATAACGAGCGCCATAGCGAGCCGCGACATTTTTTTGCGGTCGTCCGCGCTGAACCCTCCCGCCGAAAGACAGAGCTTGTCCCAAAGGGTGAGGTTGTCGTGCGCCTCGCAGTAATTTATTATCTGGCAGGGCGAGCCGGCCCAGTTTGCCGAGCCGAGAAGTCCGGTGACTATCGACTGGCGATAGTGATAATTTCCGCTGATATATCCGAGGTCGTAATCGTTAAAGGTGTCGCCCTTGATGGCGTCGCGATAGCCGTCGTTGAAAAACGCGTATTCCGGCGCGTATCTCGCGTTATATTTCGAGGCGGATTTTTCAAATGGCAGAGCTATTCCGCCGCCGGTCCACCCCTCGCCGTAAAGTATCACCGAGGGATTTATTTTTTTGAGCTTCACCGCAATCTCGTTGAGGGTGTCGATGTCTAAGATCGCCATCAGGTCGAATCTGAACCCGTCGATCTTATATTCACGCGCCCACCAGCAAAGCGAGTCGATGATATATTTTCTGACCATGAAGCGCTCCGAGGCTATTTCGTTTCCGCAGCCCGAGCCGTTCGAGAAATGTCCGTCAAATGTCTTGCGATAGTAGTAGTCGGGATAGGTAAGGTTAAGGCATGAGTCCTCAGTACGATAGGTGTGGTTATAAACAACGTCCATTACGACGCCTATGCCCTCGGCATGAAGCGCCGAGATAAGCGCTTTGAGCTCCTTTATGCGAAGCTCGGGGTTCGAGGGATCTCGTGAAAAAGAGCCGTCGGGGATATTGTAATTCGCAGGGTTATAGCCCCAGTTATATTCGCGCCTCGGGTCGGTCTCGTCGACCCCCTCGAAGTCAAAGAGCGGCATAAGCTGAACGTGCGTAATTCCGAGGTCTTTAAGATATGAAAGGCAGGTCGGTTTTCCCGAGAGCAGCTTCGTTCCCTTTTCGCAGAACGCTTTAAACTTCCCTCGGTTTTGCGCCGATACCCCGCTGCTCGGGTCGGCCGAGAAATCCCTTACCGAAAGCTCATATAAAACCGCGTCGGCGGGGCTTTTCAGCTTAACGAAGCCGTTTTCGTCCCAGTCGTAAGGGTTTGTGCGCGAAAAGTCGGCGATATATCCCTTGCAGCCGTTGGCGCCGCAGGCTTTGGCATAAATGTCGATAGTCTCTCGGGTCTTTTCGCCGTAAGTAAAAGCGTAGGTATAATAAAATCCGTCGAGGCGCTTCGGATAGCGGCAGCTCCAGACTCCGAACTGATCCTTTTCGAGCAGAACCGTCTCGCACGGGCTGTCGTTTTGCGAGCGATAAAGCCTCAGCTCGACCATTTCTGCCTCGGGCGCCCAAACGGAGAATTCCGTGGCGTCCTCAAAAAGCACGGCCCCGAACTGTTTTTCGCTCAGTGTTTTAACGTCGATCTCTTTAAAATTCATTATATCCTTTCCTTTTCGGAGATTTTTTCAGCATAGATATTATATATCCTCGGCGGAATTATTTCAATAGCAAATTTTCATCAAATTTCAAATTTATGTTGAAAAATATAAAAGCATTTGTTATAATGATATAAAAGATGAGATTTAATCAATTTGCGATACGGAGGCTCGAAAAATGGTCTTAAAAATCACAAAGGGCGACCCACGCGTTTCTCTCACCGGAAGGATCGACGTCGATCCTTTGGGAGCGACGCTTTGCTGGTGCGGCTCAAAAATAACCCTTCGCTTTTTCGGAACTAATCTTAAAATAAAGGGTCAGAACGACAATTTCGGCCCCGAAAGCTATATCGGAGCGGTCGTCGACGGCGAGGAGCTTTGCTTCAAGCTGGGCGGAAGCCGGCCGTTCGAGTTGACCCTTTGCGAAAACCTTGCAAAAAAAGAGCACGCTGCTACGATATATAAGCGCATGGAAGGGCATTATTTCACCGTCAGCGAAATTTCAACCGACGGCGAATTCCTCACAGCGCCGCCAAAGCCTCGAAAGAGGATTGAGGTCTACGGCGATTCGGTCTCGGCGGGCTCGGTCGTTGACGCGCTCGATTACGTCGGAAAAAGCGACCCCGACGGGAATATGGGACAGTGGGATAATTCGCTTCACGCCTATCCTCAGCTTATCGCCGATATGCTCCCCGCCGAGGTATACGACACCTCTCAGGGCGGCATAGCGATTTTTGACGGCACAGGATATTTTGAAATGCCCTCTACCCGGGGTGTAGAATCCTGCTATGACAAAACGAGATATTCGTCATACCGCGAGATGAGCGATTGGGATTTTGACTTCAAGCCCCATGTTATCGTCATGGCGGTCGGTCAGAACGATTCTCACCCCGACCCCGACTGCCTCAAAAAGCCGGAATACTATGAAAAATGGGTCTCAAAGTATATCGAGATAATAAACTCGATTAGGTCTCATTCTCCGAAAGCTGCGGTGGTTTTGGCGCTGACCGTTTTAATGCACGACCCCGCGTGGGACGACGCGCTCGAAGACATCAAAAATCGCCTCGGCGGAGAGAGCGGGCGGGCCTATCACTTCATGTATACCCGCTGCGGAAAGGCCACCCCCGGGCATCCGAGAGTGCCGGAGCAAAAGGAAATGGCGAACGAGCTTACGGCGTTTTTGAACTCGCTTCCCGCCGAAATTTGGGAAGACTGAAAATGTAACCGAATTTTAATGTTTTTTCTCTTTTCTTATTTCCGCCTATCGGATATAATAAAGATAACACCCGAAAGAGAGGTTTGAATATGCGCGTTATAAAGAGGCTTCTTTGTTTTTTAACGGCGCTCGCCTTTTCGCTTCCGCTTTTTTGCGAGAACGTTCATGCGGCGGTCAGCTTTTCGCCCGACTTTGACGTATACTCCGAGGCTGCGCTTCTGATAAATCTTGACACCAACGACGTTATGTATCAGAAAAACGCCGACAAGCAGATGGTGCCGGCCTCGCTAACAAAAATAATGACCGCGGTGTTGCTTCTTGAGCAGTACCGAAACGACGTTGCCGCGCTTTCGACTACATATGTTTCGGGCGGATACGAGTGCTTCGACGAGCTTTACATGACCGGCGCTTCGACCGCCGATATCCGCAGGGGCGAGATGGTATCGTATAAAGACCTTTTATACGCTCTTATGCTGCGCTCGGCATGCGAGGCCGCAAATATAATCGCGGTAAACATCGGCGGAAGCCTTTCGGGCTTTGCCGAGATGATGAATTTAAAAGCAAAGCAGCTCGGAATGAACGACACTCATTTCACAAACGCCCACGGCCTTTTCTGGGAGAATCATTATACCACCGCGAACGACCTTGCGAAGCTGACTATTTATGCTATGTCGCTCCCTCTGTTTTATGAGATCGCCTGCACCGAGGTATATGAAATGGAGGAGACGGAATATCACGAAGCAAGAAGCATCAGCCACACAAACGTCATGATGTCAAAGGGCAACGGCGGCGAGTATTACTATGAATACGTCAAAGGCATAAAGACAGGAACTCTCGACGAAGCCGGCCGCTGCCTTATATCCACCGCATATAAAGACGGCTACCGTTATTTATTGATAACTCTCGGCGCACCTCAGCAGGATGAAAACGGCAACAACGTGATGTATAACATGATCGACCACAAAAACATCTATGAATGGGCGTTCAACACCTTTGAATACACCACCGTCATCAGCGGAACAGAGGAGATCGCCGAGGTCGGCGTCGAATACGGCGACGGCGTAGATTATGTTATAGTCCGCCCGAGCGAGGAATACTCAAGAATCTGGAGCCGCAGGGTGCCGACGGATTCGGTGCACCGAAGCATAACTCTTTCCGAAAACGTCATAGCGCCGGTCTCCGAGGGCGACGTGCTCGGCAAAATGGAACTTCAATACGGCGGCGAAACGCTTGCGACGATAGACCTTATCGCCACGAAGGGCGTTCAGCGCTCGAAGCAAAAAGAGATGATTGCCATCGCGCAGAGTTTTATCGGTTCGGAGCAGTTTTTTAAGGCGGTGCGCTGGTCTTTGGCGTTCATCATTATCTACACGCTTTTAGTCATTATTTTGAAGATAGTTTTTGCGCGCATCAACAAAAAGCGCGCTCGGCTTTACAGCCCGCCGCGCAGCACCCCCCGCAAAGGCGGCTGGTGAGGCGAATCTTTAGCTGCTTTAAATCGTCCGCGCTATTTTTCGGCGGGCTGCGGGGTAAAAAGGTATTCATCTTCCCTGAGGGAAGATGAATACTATTGGGAGTCACCCCACCCCCGCTACACTTCCTACGGAACAGAAAAATTGAGCCGCCCCCTCCCCTCAAAGGGGAGGGGGCTTACTGCATTCTGCTTTCCTAAAACCTTCACTCCGCTTCCCAGTATATCCCATACCTCTCCTCGACGAGGTAATACGGAATAAACCTCAGCCCGCCGAGCTCGAACTCGGTGTCGCCGACGCGCCTGACATATTTTTCCGGCGCGCTTTCGAGCTGCTTTTTGGCGCAGTCAAGTTTCAGCTTGCCGTCCGAGACGCTTTTCTCGGGAATGGCGACATGAACGCCGGTGCGGGTTTCGGTCATGTTCTCGCGGCCGAGCTTTGCGGCCAAAAGCCAAGGCCCGAACTTGAGCGCAAAGACGTTTTCGTTGTCTTTAAGAGAGAGGACGCCGAGCCTCGGCGAGAGCTTCAAAACAACGCTGTCGCCGCGCTTTACGGATATTTTTGCAAAGCCGTTTCGCTCGACAAATTCGGTTTTCTCACCGCTCACGAGCACCTCGAATTTGTCCGACCAGTCGGGAATTCTCAGCGAAAGTTTGAGCTGATCGGGGGATTCTATCGAAATTGTCACCTCGCCGCTTTTTGCAATATCCTCGTTCACTGTGAGCAAAACGCCGTTCGCTTCAAGCCGAGAGGAGAGATATTCGACTATATAGACTTCGTTTTCCGAGCCGAAGAACATCGAATCGCCGAGCTTTGTGAAGTTTTCCATGCCGCTTCCGGTGCAGCACCAAAAATCCTCCCAAGGGCTTGAAAACACCTTGAAATAGCCGGTCGCCATCGACTGGAAATAGGTGGTCATGCCGGTCTCGGGGTTCTGCGAAGCGAGAATGTGGTTCAAAAACGCCTCTTCAAGATAGTCGGCATATTTTTTCTCGCCGGTCGCCTCAAAAAGACCCTTAGTCAGCTTGAGCATATTATAGACGTTGCAGGTCTCGCAGTTGGCGTTGGTGCGGTTTTTGTCGAGGCTGTCGTCCTCGCGGAAGTGCTCCCACTCGCTGTTTCCGCCGGTATGATAGGTGTGGTGCTCCATAACGTTTTCCCAGAATATCTCGGCGACTTTAAGATAACCCGACGCCTCGACCTTGTAAGGGTGCTTTGCGTTTATCGTTTTTCCGTGGCAGATCTGATAGCGCATGAGAAAACCGATAATCTTCGGAATGGTGGTGTTTGCATGGCGGTCGGTCAGAAGGTTATGGCGGTTTGTGAGAATGTCGCCGAAAAGTTTCTCCTCGTCAAAGGCATGAGCAGCCTCGGCATAGCGGTCGCAGCCGGTCACGGAATAAAGCTGATACATAACGTCGTTCATGCCGCCGTATTCGGTGTCAAGAACGGTCTCGCGGGTCTTCTGATCCCAGCTTTCGGTTCGCGAGCATACCCAGTCGCCGAGTTTTTTCGCTATCTCGAGAGCCTCGCTTACTCCGGCGACGGTATATGCGGCGATGAGCCCCGCAAGGATCTTATGCATGGTATACCACGGCACCCACGCGACCTTTATGATGTCTTCGTTGCCGCGCCCCTGCTCGACAAGATCGAACTGTATCTCGACGTTATCGGGGTCGGAGATCTTTCCCGCCCACAAAAAGCCGTTTTCGAGCTGACATTCTTTCAGCCCCGAGATTATCTCGCGGAGTTTTTTTTCAATCTCCTCGCGGCGGCTTTTTTCGAGCCCCGGGTTGACCGCAGCCTGCGAAAGGGCCGAGAAATAGTGCCCCATCGCGTGTCCGCCGATAAGGTGCCGCTCCCAACCGCCGTAAGGCTCGGCCTCGGTTTTAAGCCCCGCGTTCAGTCTGAATCCCGCAAGGACCCGAGCGTTGTCGAACGACAAAAGATATTTTGCTTCCTTTTCAAGCGCGTTTGCGCAGTAGCCGTCGGTCAGTTTAACGCTTCCGAGGGGGAATTCTCTGACCGTCGGGATATATGCCGCAGTTTCGGACATATGACGACCTCCTTGATAAAAAATAATCTGTCAAGAAATATAGTATCACATATCCCGTGCAATTTCAAGGTTTTGCGCAAAATATTTTTTGCAAAAACTCCGCTTGACATGACCCGCATACTGTGATAAAATAAATAGCGCAAAGATGTCGTTGTAGCTCAGCAGGATAGAGCGGCCGCCTCCTAAGCGGCAGGCCGGAGGTTCGAATCCCCTCAGCGACGCCACGCCGTCGCGGCGAGCCGGAAGTGCTCGCCGCGGTTTGCATAAAACAACGAAAGCAGACTTTTTGAGGTCTGCTTTTTTGGTCGGTTCGTGCGGTGAGGGGGTAAAAGGTATTCATCTTCCCCGTTCACGCGGGTAAGAAGAATGCTATCGGGAGTCACCCCACCCCCACTATACTTCCTACGGAACGGCTAAGTTAGAGAGCCCCCGCCCCTCGAGGGGCGGGGGCATTGCCATGTAGTGCATCACTACAAAACTTTGATGGGGGTGGGGTGTCTTAAAATAGTATGAAATCATTACCTCGGCAGAGGGAATGATTGAATACCTTTTAGCAGCTCGGTTCGGTTTCCGCCAAACATAGGTCTAAAGCGCAAATATGCGCCGTTTCCCTACCCCTCAAACCTCACCACCGCTTTGATCTCGCTCGTATCGCGGGATTTCACGGTGACGAATCTGCCCGAGGCGTCCTCGGAGTAGACGCAGTTCACGGTCTCGGCATAGGCGGTCGCCTTGCGATAGGTGATGTCGAACGCGTTAGCCTCGCCGAGGCGATAGACCTCTTCGGGGAGGGTTCTGACGGCGAGGTCGAGGTAGCAGACGTTGTTCATATGGCCGTTCGGGTCGATGAGGTTTCGGTCAACATAAAATTCGCGGGCGGTTCCCGAGGTCTCGGGGTCTCTGAGCTTTTGTATCCACGGGTCGTCGAAGTTATGGCGGTCGGGCTCGCTTTCATATTTTGCGAAGGCTTCGGGCGACATTCTTTCCAATTTTTTGGTCTGAATGTTCATGCGCGCCCAGTTCGAGAGCGCGGCCGCGCAGAGCTGACCGTCAAGGCTTCTGATTTCGAATTCTCTTGAAGCCGCGACGCCCTTCATGCAGCGGCTCCATGTAGACGCGATAATGCGGTCGTTATATGCCGGCCTCTTGAAGATCCTGACGCGGTATGCGGTCAAAAACCATCTGCCGTCGCTGTCCGAAATACCATCTCCGACCGATTCGCCCTGCATACAGCAGACGTTTTCAAACGCCCTCAAAATGGCGGTATTGGTCATTTCAAGGCTTGCGCCGACGTCGGAAAAGCCGACGTACATTTTATCGGAATAAACCATTTTAGTGAAAGTCTCCTTTTGTTTTCAAAGAGCAGCGTGCGCACGCTTGGCGGCGCTTTTTAAAGCAGCGGGATACCCGCTTTTTTGCACTCCGCCTTTGTGTTTTCGTCCCACACCGAGACCTGAACCTCGCCGATGTGCGCTTTTCCGAGAAGCAGCATACAAAGTCTCGACTGTCCTATGCCGCCGCCGATGGTGAGTGGAAGTTCTCCCGCTAAAAGTTTTTTATGGAATTCAAGGCCCGAGCGCCATTCGCACTCGGCTTTTTTAAGCTGAGCTTTCAGCGATTCGGCGTTGACCCTTATTCCCATCGAGCTGAGCTCAAATGCGCAGCCGAGCGTTTCGTTCCACATCAGAAGATCGCCGTTCAAAGCCCAGTCGTCATAGTCGGGCGCCCTGCCGTCGTGCTTTTCGCCCGATTTCAGAACGTCGCCGATGCCGATGATAAAGGCGGTTTTGTGTTCTTTGATGTATTCGTTTTCGCGTTCTTTCGGCGAAAACCCGGGATAGAGATCCTCAAGCTGCTGCGCCGAAACAAAGCTGACCTCGCGGACAAGGCTCGAGCCGACGTTCGGATATATCCTCGCCACGACCTCGGAGGTGTCGCAGACAGCGTTTGCGATCTTTATGACGATCTCTTTGAGAAAATCAAGGTTTCGCTCCTCGGGGGTGATGATCCTCTCCCAGTCCCACTGATCGACGTATATCGAATGGAGGTTGTCGAGCTCCTCGTCTCGGCGAATGGCGTTCATGTCGGTATAAATTCCCTCGCCGGCGTGGAAGCCGTATTCTTTGAGGGCCATGCGCTTCCACTTTGCGAGCGAGTGAACGACCTCGGCAGTTTTTCCGGTCTCCTTGACGTCAAAGACGACCGGCCGCTCGACGCCGTTTAAATCGTCGTTGAGTCCGCGCCCGCCGTCAACGAAAAGCGGAGCCGATGCGCGTTTGAGGTTCAGCGCGCGGCAGAGATTAAGCTCGAAGGTGTGCTTGATGAGACCTATCGCGGTCTGCGTTTCATAAGGCCCGAGGCGGGGAGAATACCCCGCGGGGATAATTGTTTTGCTCATGGTGTCACTCTCCAACATTTTTTCGATTTAACGCAATATAAGGTCATTATACAACCGCGGGGCGAAAATGTCAAGGATACATTGCGCCTTGAAGGCGAACCCCGCCGCAGCTTCGCTGCGCCCTCCCGCCCCCGCAAGGGGGGCGGGAGGCGCCGCGCGCTTCGCGCGCGGTCGGGGTTCGCCCGCGCCTTTGCCGCCTTGACATTTTCCCCGCGGCCTCACGTCTTTTTCAGGTTCGGCGATATGCGCCGCCTAAAGCTCCTTTCTCATAACGACTGTCTTCCCGGTCCTTGAGACCTCCGAAAATCCCGCGCCGAGATAAAGTCCCATCGGTCCGGTAAAGTCGAGCGCAGAAAAACCGTCCTTAGCTTTCGGATATCCCTCAAAGTATTTGTAGCCCTCAGCCTCGGCGTCTTTCAAAGCGCGCAAAAGCATTGCTTTTGCTATTCCTTTTCCGCGGTATTCGGGCGCGACTTCAAAGCAGATAGCGCAAAATGTTTCGCCCGGAACAATGTTTTCAAAGTAAATGTCGTCTTTACTGCGGCGCGCAGGATTAAGGTCTCCCGCGCGGGTATATTTCGACTTATCTCCCGCGTTGCACCAGCCGACCGCCAAATCGCCGTCATAAGCAAGATATCCCTGCATTATTCCGCTGTCGATAAGCCTTTCTGCCGATTCTCGGAGTGCAAGCCGAAGACCCTCTTTTCCGCCGCCGAAAAATTTCGCGCGTTTGCCGGTGCCGTTTAAAACCTCGTCCGGGGTGAGATAATAGGCGTCGCAGTAGCAGGGGTAGTAGGGCGAATCATCTCCGAACGCGCGATTGTCGAAGAAGTCGAAGAAATCGGCTTTCAGTTCGGGCGAGAATCTTTTGATTATAAGCTGCATCTGAGCCTCCGAAATTAAGAAAAACTTAAGAATTATCCGATTGACTTTGCTTTTTGGCAGATGTTATAATTTAAGCGGGAGGTGTTGATTTGAAAAAATATATACGATTTGCCGGGATTATTGTCGCCGTCGCGATGATTCTATGCTCCTGCGGTTCAAGCATAAAAAGCGCCGAAAATACCGTGCGGCGAGAGTTCTTTTGGAAATGGACCTTGAGGGGCTATGAGCTTATTGATATTGAATACGACGCCGAAATGTCTCGGAAAATGCTGTATGATCTCGAGGACGGCGAAGATATTGCGGTCTTCAAAACGTCTTTCAGGACCCCGCACAATGTCAGGGGCAGCCTAAGCCCCGACCACGTTTACACGGGCTGGTCGTGGGAGCTCAAACGCACCAAGCACTCAGGCTGGAAAATCGTAAACTACGGCTACGGATAATCTATATCCTGTCTATTTTGATAAGGTTCGTGTTGCCCGAGGTGCCGTTGGTCATTCCGCCGGTGGTGACGATGGTATCGCCCTTTTTGAGGTCAAAGGTCTCGCGGGCGTTTTGCTTTGCGGCATAGAACAGAACGTCGGTCGAATCGAATTTCTCACATATCTTAGGCGTAACTCCCCATGAAAGTGCCAGCTTGCGCCTTGTTTTTTCGCTCGTCGTAAGCCCGAGGATATCGACGGGGCATCTGAATCGCGACACCATTCTGACCGTTGCGCCCGAAAGCGAGCAGACCGCCATCGCCTTTGCGCCGACGTCTATCGCCATGCCGCAGGTCGCGTGAGAAATAGCGTCAACGGTGTTGTGAATCCTGAAGTCATAGGTGCGGAAAAGTGTGGCGTAATCTATTCCGCGCTCGGTCTCCTCGGCGATCTTCGCCATTGTTTTAAGAGCAAGCACCGGGTACTGCCCCGCGGCGGTCTCGCCCGAGAGCATTATCGCGCTGGTGCCGTCATAGATAGCGTTTGCAACGTCTGAGGTCTCGGCTCTTGTCGGACGCGGGTTGTGAATCATCGACTCGAGCATTTCTGTCGCGGTGATAACTCTTTTGCCCAAAAGGCGGCACTTTGTTATGAGGTTTTTCTGAATAGCCGGCAGCTTTTCAAAGGCGATCTCAACGCCCATGTCGCCTCGGCCTATCATTATTCCTCCGCAAAGCTCGACTATCTCCTCGATGTTGTCGATTCCCGACTGATTCTCGATTTTTGCGATTATGTCGATATCGCTTCCGCCGTTTGCGTTCAGAAATTCGTGAACGTCAACGAGATCCTGTCTGACCGAAACGAACGAGCAGGCGATGAAATCGACGTCGTTTTCTATCCCGAAGAGGATATCCGATTTATCCTGCTCGGAGAGAAAAACCTGCTTTAAGACCTTGCCGGGAAAAGCCATCGACTTGTTGTTTGAAAGCTCGCCGCCCTCGCGAACGACAGAGCGTATCTCGCCGCCCGATATCGAGGTGACCTCGAACCGCAAAAGACCGTTGTTCAAAAGAATGGTGTCGCCGACCTCGAGGTCCTTGTCGAGGTCCTTATAGCTCACCGAGACGTGCTTTTCGTCGCCGACGGTCTCCTCGGTGGTGAAGGTGAATTCGTCGCCGGGGTTAAGAAACACCTTGTCGTTTTTGAACTTGCGTATGCGATATTCCGGGCCCTTGGTATCAAGCATGATAGCCACCGGCAGGTCGAGCTCCTCGCGCAGACGCTTAATCAGTTTGATTTTTTCAAGGTGATCCTCGTGCGTTCCGTGCGAGAAGTTAAGGCGGGCAACGTTCATTCCCGCAAGCATCATTTCGCGCAGGGTCTGCTCGTCCGAGCAGGAGGGGCCTATCGTGCAGATGATTTTTGTCTTTCTCATGTTGATACCGTCCTTTCGGAATTAGTCAAAACGATTATACCACATTTAAAAGATATTGTGAAGAGATTTGAGAAAAATTCGGAAATTTTTCTTCGATAACGCCTGTCCACGATTCATAGACGGCGTTCTTTCGCCGATAGGTTGACACCTTGCTTTTGCCGCGCTATTATGGTGGTACAGGAGGTGTTATTATATATGGACAGCAAGAAATTCGGCGAGTTTGTCGCCGAGACAAGAAAAGAGCTCGGTCTTACTCAGAGCGAGCTTGCGAAAAAACTTTCGGTGACAAATAAAGCGGTCAGCCGCTGGGAGACCGGAGTATACTTTCAAAAAGGCGACTGAAATCTGCACCCATGTTAATCACAAGAACATGCCTTTTAGAAAACGCTGAAAGGCTTATTTTATGGGCTTTTACAGTAATCTTCCGAGTCCATCCCAAATATTGTGTAAACCTCAGGAATGGTGTAAAATAAAAAAGCCAAAACGGAGGAAAACGCAATGGGAAGAAAGAAGCTTACGCCGGAGGAGACGGCACGGAGAGAAAAGATCCGCGCACTGTTGCAAGAAGAAGGAATCAGCAGTATGGAGGATATCCAGAATCTCTTCAAAGAAACGATAGCCGAATTCATGGGAAACGGACTTGAAGCTGAACTTGAGGATGAACTCGGATACAGCAAATACGACTACAGTAACAATAATACCGACAACAGCCGCAACGGTTACAGCGGCAAGACGCTGCGAACGAGCTTCGGCGATGTAGATGTAGCCGTGCCGCGTGACCGAAAAAGCGAATTCGAGCCGCAGCTGCTGAAGAAAAATCAGACGAGTATTGCACAGGATGTGGAAGAAAAAATCCTCTCCATGTACGCGAAAGGCATGACTACCTCCGACATCGAGGCGCATATACGGGACATCTACGGCATTGAGGTGCCGGACACAACGGTCAGCCGGATCACGGATAAAATATTGCCGGCAGCGAAGGAGTGGCAGCAAAGGCCGCTTGATAGCATCTACGCCGTGGTATTCATGGACGCAATCCACTATCACGTTCGCAGCGAAGGACAAATCGTCAAAAAAGCAGTATACATAGCCATCGGCATCGATCTTGACGGCAAAAAGGACGTCCTCGGAAT
>CANQHA010000019.1 GCA_947623585.1 uncultured Clostridia bacterium
CGACTCTTGCCCATTTTTGTGTGCAAGAGCCGAGACGGTTTGTATGGTTGTTTTTCTTTGACTGTAAGCGTGGGAATTGGTTGTGAGTCTTTAAGTGTGGGGGACACCCTCTCTTGACTCACCCCTTGAAACGCTGCCGGTAGCCGCGCCTTCGCAAAAAGTCTTTTGCCGCAAAGGTATACAGAGGGAAACGGCGCGGCGTTGCGCCATCGGCGCACATTCCAAGCCCCTGACTTACGGCATTTTTTACTTTCTGCGGAGCTTGAACAGTCGCTTAAAAGGTATCCATATTTTCCTCTGCCGGAAAATATGGATACTATCATCTATCACCCCACCCCCATCTTACTGCCTACGAAAGGAAAGTTTGAGAGCCCCCGCCCCTCGAGGGGCGGGGGGCGGTACAAAAGTGTAACTTTCTGCTGTACTTTCGGCGGGGGTGGGGTGACTTAAAATAGCATGAAATCACTCCCTCGCAAGAGGCAGCGATTGAATACCTTTTAACAGGTCGGTTCGTCGCCCACAGAAAGTATGTATAATGCGGCAAGCCGGCAGCGATTGAACACCTTTTCTCCTGCTATGTCGCTGAACCCTCCATGCGCACAAAGCCCCGCAGGGGTGCTGCGCCACAGAAGCGGGTTTTGTCCAAGAGAACAAGCCCCTCCCAAGTTGACATCCCTCGCTCATTATGCTAAAATATGTTAAAACGACCGCTGAAAGGAACCTTGGCATGAAAAAAACGCTTCTGCACATCTGCTGCGCGCCCTGCTCGATAACCTGCATAGACACTCTGCGCTCCGAAGATATCGAGCCGGTCGGGTACTGGTTCAACCCGAATATCCACCCGGTGACGGAATACCGCGCCCGCCGCGACTGCCTCATAAAATACGCCGAGGATATCGGCATGGAGCTTCGCGTCAACGATTTTTACGGGCTTAGAGATTTCGTCAGAGCGATATACCCCGCCCTCGACGAGCGCTGCGGCGTATGCTATCGCATGAGGGCCGAGGAGACCGCTAAATTTGCCGCCGAGAACGGATTCGACAGCTTTTGCACAACGCTTCTCGTCAGCCCCTATCAGAACCACGAGCTGCTCAGAAAAACCGCCGAGGAAGCCGCGAAAAAATACGGCGTAGAGTTTTTATACCGCGATTTCAGACCTCGCTTCCGCGAGGGGCAGGCAAAGGCGCGAGAGTTGGGGCTTTATATGCAGAAATACTGCGGCTGCGTTTTTTCGGAGGAAGAAAGATACATCAAAAAGAAAAAGTGACATGGGAGGTACAGATATGTCGGCTTATTTCGGAGAAGATATAAAAAAGCTCGGCTTCGGGCTGATGAGGCTGCCCAAACGCGGTCTCGGCTGCGACATCGAGCAGTTCAAAAAAATGACGGATATGTTTTTGGAAGCCGGTTTCACCTATTTTGACACCGCTTATGTCTATCTCGGCTCGGAGGCGGCTGCAAAAAAGGCGCTCGTTGACCGCCACCCGAGGGATTCTTATACCCTCTGCTCAAAGCTGAACGCTTTTATGGCGCCGACCGAAAAAGCCGCCAAGGAGCAGTTTTATACGAGCCTCAAGCGCACCGGCGCAGAATACTTCGACTTTTACCTTCTTCACGCTATCATGGAGACCAACTATTCGCGATACGATAAATTCGGGATATGGGATTTTGTCGCCGAGCAGAAGAAAAAGGGTCTTGTGAAGCACTACGGCTTCTCGTTCCACGCGGGGCCCGAGCTTCTCGATACGCTTTTAACTCAGCACCCCGAGATCGATTTCATTCAGCTCCAGCTCAACTATGCCGATTGGGAGAACCGCTTCATAACCTCGCGGCAGAATTATGAGGTCGCAAGAAAGCACAAAAAGCCTATCGTCGTCATGGAGCCGGTAAAGGGCGGAACGCTCGCCAACCCTCCCAAAGAGGTCAAAAAGCTGTTCGAGGGCTATGCTCCCGAGGCTTCCTATGCTTCATGGGCGATACGCTTCGCCGCCTCGCTCGAGGGCATAATCACGGTTTTGTCGGGAATGTCAAACATCGCTCAGATGCAGGACAACATCTCATACATGAAAGACTTCAAGCCGCTCAACGACGACGAGCAGAAGCTGATACGTCAGGCGCAGGTCATTCTCGGAAAATCCGCGGCGATACCCTGCACCGCCTGCCATTACTGCACCGCCGGCTGCCCGAAAAAGATATCTATCCCCGAGATATTCTCGGCGATGAACAAGAGAATATCAAACGGCAGGCTTGAGGACGCCTCGGCGGACTACCTTGAAGCCGTCAAAAACGGCTCCCGCGCTTGCGACTGCGTTCAGTGCAGACAGTGCGAAAAAGCCTGTCCTCAGCACATTCGCATCGCAGATACCCTCAAAAGCTGCTCGGAAATTTTTGACAAATAATTCTCCCTCTCGGCGCCTCTTTGCTTGCTGAAAAACCCATAAAAATTTCGGCAAAGGGGTTGACAAATTTTGTTTATTGTGTATAATAGTATCTGAGAGAGTGGCGCAAACTATTTCACGCCATCATTGAGAGGTGAGCCGAATGGGTGTTATTTATGATGCAGACAGCATTAAAGCCGATCTTTTGAATCACAGCCTGAAGATTCTTATTGTTGACGACGACAGGATAAGTCTTGAAGTTATCGAGTCGATACTTGAGGACGAGTTTGAGATCCTGACGGCTTCTTCGGGCGAGGAAACGCTCGAAATTCTTGAAAAAGAAAGGCCGCAGCTTATCGTTTTGGACCTTCATATGCCCGGGCTCGACGGAAAAGCCACACTTGAAAAGATCCGTCAGAACAGCGAGCTGAAAAAGATACCGGTGGTCTTTATGACCTCCGATTCGAGCGCCGAGACCAAAAAGGAGTGCATCGAGCTCGGAGCGGACGATTTTATTCTCAAACCGTTCGTGCCCGAGGTCGTAAGAAGCCGCGTAAGGCACGCCATCGAGCTTGCGAGCCTCAAATCCGCCCTTGAGCGCGAGATGGAGGAAAAAACCAAGCAGCTCGAGCAGATGTCTCTTAAAACGGTCATGATAATGTCGTCGATAATCGACGCGAGGGATACATACACCTCCGGCCACTCCGAGCGCGTCGCTGTCACCGCGCTTGAGATCGCCAAAAAGCTCGGCTGGAGCGAAGACGACGCCCAGAACCTCTATCTTGTGGCGCTGCTCCACGATATCGGAAAGATCGCGATACCCGACGCCATTCTCAACAAGCCCACCCGCCTCACCGACGACGAGTACAACATCATAAAAAGCCACACCGTCATCGGCGACTCTATCTTAAAGGAGCTTTATATGCTCAAAAAGGTTGAGGAGGGCGCGCTTTACCACCATGAAAGATATGACGGAAAGGGTTATCCTTGCGGCAAAAAAGGCGACGATATCCCGCTTTATGCGAGAATAATCTGCATAGCGGACGCTTATGACGCGATGTCCTCCGACCGCGTATACCGCCCGAGGCTTTCAAAGGAGAAGATAATCTCCGAGTTTGAGCGCTGCCGCGGCACTCAGTTTGACCCGCAGCTCAGCGATCTGTTCGTCGATATGCTCAAGCACGGCTTCGAGTGCTGAAAAAGCAATAAAAATTAACGGCGCGGATGTTCCGTGCCGTTTTTGTTTTGCTTTAAAATGTGCGGGTCAAAGGGTCATTCCGGCTTGACCCAAAAGCTGTTCATTCCGTGAAGATAGGTCTTTGCGCCTTTAGGCATCTGAACGAGGGCGTTGAGCGCGTTCATATAATCGCCCCCGCCCATGCTCATGCCGATCGCTCCCCAAAAGCCCAAATACCAAAGGTTCGGAAAAATTATCCAGATAACATAAGGTATCAGCCCGAAAACAATGTTCGGGAGCAGGCTCATGAGCACAAACCGGCTCTTTGAAAACAGTTCGGGCCCGACGACAAAGCAAAGTCCTTTGCTGAGATTGGTGTACATATAAACGTCGCCCTTGAAGCATAAGCCGTGAAGAAATTCGTGCGGAAGTATCACCACAAGCGTCAAGAGACAGATCGCAAGCCAGAAAGCAAAAAACATCAAAAAGCCGTGGCTGTCTATAAAACCGCCGATATATTCTCCGCTCACAACCCTAACGGGAATTATAAGAACGATCGCAATAACCAGCGCTATGGCGTTTATTATAAGGGGCAGCTTTTTGGCGCTCGGCTCTTTGAAAGGAACATAGTTCGGCTCGTGCTCGCGCGTCGGAAGCGCTTCGTAGTCGCCGTCGAACTTGCCCATGTAGTGAAATTTCATTTTCCGTCTCCTTTATGTTTTTTAACTATTATACCGCTCCCGCCGCCCGCTGTCAACATTTGTTGACAATTTTTGAGAGATGTGGTATTATGAGGAAGCAGAGAGCCGTGGGCGTCAAGATAAGCGCAAAATCTTTCTCATCGCCACTTCGCGCCCATGCCGAATCGGGCGCTCGTGCTCTGAGAGATTTTGTCGCGTATCTGCCCCCGAAAGGGGGTGGTAGCGAATGGAAGAATTGATACTTATCGTTATTTTAGCGTTTATCGTTCTTGAAATATTCAAAACCATAAAAAAGTAACCGCCGGCGCTGACCAAAGCTAAGCGGTTACTTTTCGTAATTGATTTAGACCGGTAGAGCCGTGCGGCTCTCTGCGTTATTATTATATCACCTGTTTTCCGCCTTGTCAAGTCTCGGCGGGATTTTTAATGCGATTTTGCGGCGGGCTGCGGCTGTCAGCTCGGATACGCCTGCTCGACGCTTCCGCCGTCAAGATAGACGACGTCGCCCGGCTTGAATTTTTCTTTGAGCTGCCTCTTCTCGCCGATGGGCACTGCGCTTTCGCCGCCGTTTTTGTCGGTGAGTATCACGTCATATCCGTCCTCGGTCTTTTCAACCGATTTAACGGTATAGCCGAACTCCTCGAGCTGCTTATTTATCTTCGCGTCCTTTGCCGAGCCGACCCCCACGCCGAGGCACATTCCTATGCTTATGCCGAGGCACATTCCGATGGCGACATTATCAAACGCAGCTCCATATGCAAGCATTCCGAAAACGATGCCGAGCATCATGCCGGTCGACATATACAAAATGGTGTATTTATTCGTCTTTTTCATAGGTTTTTTCCCTCTTTGAAATTTTTATTCCGCTTCTTGACAGCCTCGGTGAGAATATACTCCACAAGCCCGTTCATCGACCGCAGTTCCTCGGCGCTCCAGCGCATAAGCTCGTCGTACAGCTTAGGATTTACCCTGAGCCGCAGGTCCTTTTTGGAGGTCATATCAGTAAAGCGTGCCGGAATTTACGACCGGCTGAGCGTCGTGGTTTCCGCACAAAACGACCAAGAGGTTCGAGACCATCGCGGCTTTTCTCTCGTCGTCAAGCTCGACCATACCGCCGCTCTGAAGCCTTTGAAGCGCCATCTCGACCATTCCGACCGCGCCGTCAACTATCATCTTTCTGGCGTCGATTATCGCTCTCGCCTGCTGGCGCTGGAGCATTACCGCGGCGATCTCGGGAGCGTAAGCGAGATAGGTTATTCTTGCTTCGATGATTTCAAGGCCGGCTTCGTTGACCTTTGACTGAATTTCCTGTCTTATCCTCTCGGCGACAATTTCGCTCGAGCCGCGAAGCGAACCCTCGTCGGCCATGCCGTCGCCGGTGGTATCGACGTTTTCCGCGACGTCGTAAGGATAAATTCTGACGATGTTTCTGACCGCGGTGTCGCACTGTAAGCTGAGATATTCCTTGTAGTTATCGACGTTGAAAACAGCCTTTGCGGTGTCAACAACCTTCCACATGACCGCGATTCCTATTTCAACAGGGTTGCCGAGGCAGTCGTTTATCTTCTGGCGCGAGTTGTTGAGGGTCATGATCTTCAGCGAGATTTTGTTGTTTGTTATCGCCGCCTCGCCCGAAACTGCACCGTTCGCCCCGAAAATCACGGCGGGAGCAGCCTTGTTGCCGCCGTTCACGTCGCCCGACTGGTTGAGCTTCGTCTTCGCGGCGGGGTTAAACGAGGTGCAGAACGGATTGACCCAGTAAAAACCGTCGTTTTTGAGGGTACCGTAGTATTTTCCGAAGAGGGTCAGAACGAGCGCTTCCTGCGGCTTCATAACGTGAAGTCCCGCAAGCGGTATCCAGCCTAAAACCATTCCCAGCACGCCGACCACGAGCATGACCCCGCCGAGAGCAACCGCTTTTTCCGAATCAATCAGAACAAGCCCTAAGACGAACAGCGCGACGAATACTATGAGCGCCAGAACGGTGGTGAACAGGACTTTAAAGCCGTTGCGCTTGACCGATAAAACTTTTTCTTGCATTTTTGTTACCTCACTTTTTGTCAAAATAATTCTGCTTTTCTGCAAAGGTGGTACCACCTTGGTACCACTATGGTAACACACCTCCGAAATTTTGTCAAGAGGTTTCGCGAAATATTTTTTTAAGGGTTGCAAAAAGTCAGCTGGTGTGGTAAAATAAACGTCAAATCCCGCTTATTTTATTATAAAGGAAGATTCTATGAAAAAACTTACTGCGCGTCTGACCGAAACGGTTTCGGCGGCGTTTGAAAAATGCGGCTACGACCCCGCCCTCGGCTCGGTCTCGGTGTCCGACCGGCTCGACCTCTGCCAGTTCCAGTGCAACGGCGCTCTTTCGGGAGCAAAAATTTATCACAAAGCGCCGATAATCATCGCAAAAGAAGTCGCGGAGGCGCTTTCGGGGGCAAGCGAGTTCTCTAAAATCGAGGCCGTGCCGCCCGGATTCATAAACCTCACGCTGTCCGACGGCTTTTTGCTCTCGGTGATAAACGAGACCGCCCGCGACGAAAACCTCGGCGTGCCTCAGTGCGAAAAGCCAGAGACCGTCGTTATCGACTACGGCGGGCCTAACGTCGCGAAGCCGCTTCACATCGGGCATCTGAGGTCGGCCATCATCGGCGAGGCGTTGAAGCGCACCGCCCGCGCGACCGGCAGAAAGGTCATCGGCGACGTGCATTTCGGCGACTGGGGCACCCCCTATGGGCTTACTATCGCCGAGTATAAGGTCCGCCACCCCGACTGGGCCTGCTTCAAAGAGGACTTCGACCCCGAAAAGGACGTTATCCCCGATATCGACGAGGCCGAAATGAACGAGATCTATCCGTTCGCCTCGGCAAAAAGCAAGGAAGACCCCGATTTCAAGATCGCCTCGCGCCAAACCGTCGTCGATCTTCAGAACCGCCGCCCCGGGGTATACGACCTCTGGAAAAAGATCAAGGACGTCTCGGTGGAAAGCGTCAGAAAGATATATTCAAATCTCTCGGTAGATTTTGACTGCTGGTACGGCGAATCGGATTCCGACCAATACACCGGCGAGCTGCTGAAAATCCTCACTGAAAAGGGTCTTTTGCATGAAAGCGACGGCGCTCAGGTCGTCGATGTCTCTCAGGAGGGCGACAAGATCGACGTTCCGCCCATAATAATCAAAAAGTCCGACGGCTCGTCGATTTACGCCACCTTCGACCTTGCGACGATAATTCAGCGCGAGCACGATTTCAAGCCCGATCAGATATGGTATCTCACCGACAAGCGGCAGAATCTGCACTTCGTACAGGTCTTTCGCTGCGCAAAAAAAGCGGGGCTCGTCCCCGAGACGACCGAGCTTCGGCATCTCGGCTTCGGGGCGATGACCGGGCCCGACGGCAAGCCCTTTAAGACCCGCGACGGCGGAGTTATGCAGCTCTCGACGCTTATAAACACCGTCGAGGAGGCCGCGCTTGAAAAGCTGAAGGATTCCGAGTATATCACGGGCGACCGCCGCGAGGCCGCCCACAAGATCGGCATGGCGGCGCTGAAATTCGGCGATATGCAAAACCAGCCGCTCAAGGACTATGTTTTCGACCTTGACAAGTTCCTCTCGTTCGACGGCAAGACCGGCACCTATCTTTTATACACCGTCACGAGGATAAACTCTATTCTCAAAAAGGCCGACGTCGGCTTCGACGAGGTTTTGTGTGCCGTCGGATTTTTCGGAAAGTCTGACCGCGACCTTGCGCTTGCCCTCGCCCTTTGCGGGGAGAGTTTTGAAAAAGCGCTCGCCGACCTTGCGCCATCGGCCCTCTGCGAAAGCGCCTACGGCGTCGCGACGGAGTTTTCGAAGTTCTATCGCGACAACAGGATACTCTCGGAGGGAGACCCCGAAAAACGCGCCTCGTGGCTTGCGCTCTGCCTGCTGACCCGCCGCCTGCTCGTCAAGCTGCTCGATTGCCTCGGCATCGAGACGGTCGAAAATATGTGAGCGCGGCAGCTTAAATTCAATATTTTAAAAGGACGGTATCGTTTTAAAGATACCGTCTTTTTTTGTACGAGAAAAATTTCCAAAAATTGTAAGATAAACTATATTAACTGTCCGTACAAACGGACTTCAGAGACGTTTTTGAAAAAAGTTTTTAAAAAGTTGTACGAAAGCGTACAACTTTTTGCGGTTTCGGAGGTATAAGTGAAAGGCATTTTCAAAAACAGCCTTTCGGAAAGGAAGCGATTTGAAAGCATGAAAAAAGAAAAGGACGGCGACTGCCGTCTTAAAGACTTCGCGGGGCTTTGTATGCACCTCGGAAACCCTCAGGAAGCCGCGATAAACGTCGGCGTCGATCCGAGAAGATCTCTGAGCGAGGGGCTTAAAATGATGAACACCCCAGAATTCCGGCGCTTCGGCAAAGCGGGCAAAAAGCGGGGGCCTCAAAGCAACGCGGTCGGCGGGCTGAGGCGGCTCGCATTCGGAAGGATCAACGACGCGCTTGAGCTTTTGAAAGACGATTTTTGCTTCGACCACGCCGAAAAGCTCGATCTTTTCAACGTCTCCGAGATCAAGCGCGCAAAGGGCGGCGGAGTCGAGGTCAAATTCTTCGACCGGCTTGAAGCGCTTGAAAAGCTCGCCGAGCTTGAAAGTGCCGAACGCGGCGAAACCGGCGCCGACAGCTTCTTCACCGCGCTGAGAAAATCCGCTGCGGACGACGCCTGATGTGGAGCTTTAAAAGTTTTTCTCCGAAGCAGAAAAAGGTGCTGAACTGGTGGCTCGACCCGAAAACCTCGAACCGCTGCGCGATAATCTGCGACGGAGCGGTAAGAAGCGGCAAGACCCTTTCGATGGGCGTATCCTTTGTTCTGTGGGCGACGGCCTGCTTTAGCGGAGCGGATTTTGCCATCTGCGGAAAGACCATCGTTTCGATAAAAAGAAACCTCGTTGACGAGCTGGTGAGATTTCTCGCGGGCGGAGGCTTTGAGGTGAACGTCAAGGTCTCAAAAAACTGCTTCACCGTCAAATATCGCGGCTCTGAGAACAGATTTTGGCTTTTCGGCGGAAAGGACGAGGGCTCGGCGGCGCTTATTCAAGGAATGACTCTCGGCGGGGTGCTTTTGGACGAGGTCGCGCTTATGCCGCGGTCTTTCGTCGAGCAGGCGCTCGCAAGATGCTCGAAGACCGGCTCGAAGTTTTGGTTCAACTGCAACCCCGAGAACCCCTCGAACTGGTTCTACCGCGAATGGATCAAAAAGGCCGACGCAAAAAACGCGCTCTATCTTCATTTCACCATGGACGACAATCCGTCGCTCAGCGATGATGTCAAAAGGCGCTATGAAACGCTTTACAGCGGCGCGTTCTATCGGCGGTTCGTCCTCGGCGAGTGGACCTCTTTGAGCGGAGCGGTTTATCCGATGTTCAAAGAAAGCGTTCATGTCGTTTCCGGCTGCCCCGAGTGCTCAAAATTCGTCGTCAGCTGCGACTACGGCACCGTCAACCCCTGTTCTTTCGGGCTTTGGGGAGAAAGCGGCGGGGTCTGGTATCGGCTGAGGGAATATTATTTTTCCTCAAAGCGCGAGGGCGAGCAGCGAACCGATGAAGAACACTACCGCGCGCTCGAAAGTCTCTGCGAGGGCGCGGAGCCGGAGGCGGTCATAATCGACCCCTCGGCCGCAAGTTTTATCGAATGTGTCAGGCGGCACGGAAGATTTTGCGCCATGCCCGCCGAAAACGACGTCATCAACGGCATAAGGCGGGTGTGCGACGCTCTCAGAAGCGGAAAGATCAAAATCTGCGACTCATGCGCTGACTGTATCCGCGAGTTTTCCTCCTATCGCTGGAACGAGCGCGGGGGCCGCGACGGAGTCGTCAAAGAAAACGACCATGCGATGGACGACTTGAGATACTTCGTTTCGACGTATCTGTATAAAAACGACGGCGACTGGTATTTTGAATCGGTCGAAAGATAAGAGACGGGCGGGAGGGCGGGATTTATATATAAAAAATTTTAAAGGAAGTGAAATTTTGGCTATTTTTTCAAAAGCAAAGAGTGCAAAAACCGATTTCGGCGCCGAAACGCCGACCCGAAGCGGCGGCTTCAGGCTTGCGGCCTCGGCGGGCTGCTGCGAAAAGGAGCTTTATGCAAGTCTTCGCGAGCAGGTGCCGGTCATCGACGCCTGCATCGGAAAGATAATAAGGCTGGTCGGCGGGTTCAGGGCGGTCGCGGAGGAGCCGGAATATCAAAGCGGGCTTGACCGATTCGTCAAAAACGTTCGGGTAGGCTCGTCGGGCACCGGGCTCCAGACCTTTTTGGACTGCTACCTCGACTCTTTACTGACATACGGCTGCGCTCTGGGAGAAATAGTTCCGAACAGGCGCAAAACGGCCGTCTCGGGGCTTTACATCGCTCCGGTCAGAAAAATGGACATCCGCGAGGGAAGAACGCCCATGTCAAGGGAATATTTTCCGTCGCCGGGAGAAAAGCCCATCGTGCTCAAGCACCCCGAAAATATAGTTTTTACGGCTCTTTCCCCGACCCCGGAATGTCCCTCGGGCGTGTCGCTTCTCAGAGGGCTGCCCGCGCTTTCGGCGATACTTCTCAGGATCTACGAGTGCGTCGGTCAGAACTTCGACCGCGTCGGAAACGTTCGCTATGCGGTGACATATAAGCCGACGGCGGACAACGGCGACCGCGCTTTTGCCCGCGAACGCGCAAAGCAGATCGCAAAGGAATGGTCGAGCGGGATGTCGGCCATGAAAAACGGCGAGATACGCGACTTTGTGGCCGTCGGAGACGTCGGCATAAAGGTCATCGGCGCCGACAACCAGATCATAGACACCGAAGTGCCGGTGCGGCAGATACTCGAACAGCTCATTTCAAAGCTCGGCATTCCGCCTTTTTTGCTCGGGCTGAGCTGGAGCACCTCGGAGAGAATGTCTTCTCAGCAAAACGACATTCTCACCAGCGAGCTTGAATATTACAGGCGGCTGCTCGAACCCGTCGTCGAAAAGATATGCACGGCATATCTCAGACTTGCGGGAAGCGCCGGAGGAGTTTCGGTGGACTGGTGCAACATCGACCTTCAGGACGAATCGGAGCTTGCGCTTGCAAGGCTCAGAAACGCTCAGGCAAGGGCGATCGAAATTTCAAACGAAAAGGAGGAAAAACAAAATGTCTGAAAACAGAATGGAGAAGATAAACCGCTTTACCCGCCGCCCTCTAAAAGAGGAGGAGGTCTACTGCTTTCCGGTGATACTCTGCGACAACGAGATAGACCGCGACTGCGAAAAGTTCTCGTTAAACGCTCTTAAAAAGCTGGCCGAGCTTTTCATCGGAAAAACCGGCATCTTCAACCACGACCCCAAGGGCGAAAACCAGACCGCCCGAATATATCACACCGAGGTCTGCTCGGACCCCGCCCGCAAGACCCTTGACGGCGAAGCATATCACTATCTTCGCGCCGAGGCTTATATGGTCAGGACCGACTCGAACAAAGACCTCATTCGCGAGATAGACGGCGGCATAAAAAAAGAAGTCTCGGTCGGCTGCTCGGTCGCAAAGGAGATATGCTCGATTTGCGGAAAAGACCGAAAGACCGGCGAGTGCGCTCACCGAAAGGGCAGGGTCTATAACGGCAAAAGGTGCTTTTATATCCTCGAGCAGCCCACCGACGCCTTTGAATGGAGCTTTGTCGCGGTGCCTGCTCAGAAAAACGCGGGCGTCACGAAAAAATACTCCGAAAAGACCGAGGAGAAAAGCCTCGGCGGCGAAAACGTCTTTGAAGCCCTCTGCGACGATCTCAAGCGCGACATACTCAGGCTGTCGTTTCTCAGCGGAGACGGAATACCCGTCAAGCTGACTAAAGCGGCGCTGATGAGAATGGAGCCCGAGGAGCTTTTGGAGATGAAACGCGCTCTTTCGGACAGCGAATATTCAAAAGAAGAAGGAGAACTTGAAAAAGCTCTCAAAAAGACAAAAGAAACCGAAGCCAACAACAGCTTCAGAATTTAAAACAAAGAAAGGAAACTGATTATGTATACCGATATCACACTTGAAAAAGGACTTTACAACATTTGCGGAAAGAGTTTCACCGAGGCTCTTTCCGAGCTTGACGCCGACGAGAACTACGTCGGCACCGAGCTTGAGGGGCTCGACGCCTTTGAGCGCCAGCTCAAGCGCTTTGACATCAAGGTCAGCGGCGCAAATTCCGACAGGGTCGAGAAATTCTTCACCACCACCCAGTCCGCCGTGCTCTTCCCCGAATTCGTTCGCAGATGCATCAAGGCGGGCATGGACCAGGCGTCGGTGCTCGATCACATCTCCGCCGCAAAGACCTATACCGACGGTATTGACTACCGCGGTTTGAAGATCACCAAAAACGGCGCCGATTCTGCGGTCGATCCCGGAAGCGCCCTGCAGATCACCTCTGTCGAGAACGCCGCCGAGACCGTCTCGGTCAGCAAATACGGCAGACAGATCCAAGCCGTCTATGAGGTCATAAGAAAGCAGCGCCTCGATCTTTTCGCCGTCGTTCTCAAAGCCACCGGCGCTCAGATATCCTCGGCGATAAACCTTGCCGCAGTGACCGCGCTTTATACCGGCGCTTCTTCCTCATCCGCCGCCGGGGCGACCCCGACCTATGCCGAGCTCGCTTCGTTCTGGGCCTCGATGACCGGTCACAACATGACCGCGATGCTCGTTTCGCCCGCAACCATGGCGGCTATCCTTGCTCTTGAAGAGATGAAGGATTGCAGCGGCGACCTCGGAAACGGCGTCGTCAACACGCCCTACGGCGTTAAGCTGATAAAGTGCTCGGGCATGAGTGACGAATATGCGATCGGCGTTGATTCTTCAAGCGCGCTTGAGACCGTTTTCGGCAGCGACGTGGTCGTTGACAGCGACAAGCTGATCTCGACCCAGATCGACTGCATCGCGTTCTCGGTAAGCGTCGGCTTCTCGAAGATCTATTCCGACGCGGTCAAGGTCCTCAGCTTCACCGTCTGAGCCGCTTGAAAGCGCGGGCGAAGCCGCGTTCGCGAGGGAGGCGGCTTCGCCGCCCCCCTCGCGAGGCGACGCCCCTTCGGGGCGTCGCAGCCCGCTCCCCCAAAAGGGGGGAGCGGGTCCGCGGCTTCGCCGCGCGCAGGCACCCGAATGAAAGGAATGATTTTATGAACCGACCCGATTTTGAAAACGTGTCAGCGATCTTTCAGAAGCTCGCTCGCCTTACCGACGAGGAAGCCCTCGCCTATAAGCCGACGGTCGCGCAGGCCGAGGCTTATTTTCTCAGGCTTTTGCTGAGAGACCCCGCCGACGAAAACGAAAAAAGCCTCTGCGAATACGCCTGCGCCTGCAAAGCCTATTTAGACTATACCGTTTTGCAGGCGGCCTCGCAAAAGGCCGACTCGACCCAGATCGGCGGAGTTGCGGCGCGGGTCGCCGGCGATAAAACCGTTTTGAACGCCGAAAGAAATATGTACGACGCGTTCGCGGCGCTCGCCCCGGGGCTTGTCAGAGACGACGGGTTTATTTTTGAGGGGACGGGTGATCGCTGTGACCGATGAGAGAGAAAACCTCATAAAACAGGCGCTTGAGGGCTGTTTCGACCGCGTTTTGGGGCTTTTTGACGGCATAAATATGCCCGAGCACCGAAACGAGCTTCTCTGCTTTTTCGGAATTGAAAGCTACCGGCTTTCCGAACCCAAGCCCTCGGGCGACGGAGCGCAGCGCTCGGCGGAGATAAAATATGCCGTCAGGGCGCTTTCAAAGCGCAATATGTCCGCCGAGGAGTTTTGCAGATTCTTCGACGAGACCGTAATTCCGGCTATCGAAAACTGCGGCGCGGGTATCAAAGAGATAAAGCGCGAGCCTTGCGAATTTTCAAAGGAGCACGGATGCCACGCTCTCTCGGCGATACTCACCGCCGTGACCGAGGCCGCCACCGAGGACGTCCCCGAAAAAATACCCTTTTTGCTCGGCACGCAGAGCTTTGACTTTATAAGCTCGTTCGAGATTAAGCGCGAAATAAAGACCGTCGAGATCCCCACCCTCGGAAGCGGCATAAGAACAAGGATGATCGGCTCAAGGCCCGTGAAAATTATTCTTCGGGGAGAGTCGTCAAACGGCGGACTTTCCGCCGCCTATACCTCCTTGGCGGCCTATTACGGCGCGCTTATTCCGACAATGACCATGAACGGAATGACTTTCGGCGGAATGGCGCTGTCGCTTTTGTCGCTTTCCGGCTCGGCGGGAGGAGCGTCAAAACTCACCGCCGAATTCACGGAGGTGAACGAGGCTTGAACCATACGGTCATGCTTACGGTGAGATATGCGCAAAAGGTCCTCAATCTGACGAACCGATGCGTCAGCTTTCGCCTCGAAAAAGAACGCTATACCCCATATACCGAGCTTCACGGAAAATGGTTCTGCCCCGCCGGCACCGAGATCGCCGAGGTCGTCGCTGTCATACTTTATATCGACGGCAAGATCAAGCACTACGGCTATCCGACCGCGATAGGATTTTCAAACCAAAACGGCTGCCAGATGCTTGAGGTCTCGAGCCTCGGATATTCGGCGCAGCTTCTCACAAACCAGTGCCCCGACGGGCTTGTCACCGACGTAAACCTCACAAGCCTCGTCGCAAAAATGCCGATAATTCCCGGGGTGACCTATCAGGCGGGAACGCCGACGGTAAACTATGTGAACTATTACGACGGCACCTCGGCTTGGGACGCCATCGTCGCATATTCCTTGAGGGCTGGCGGGCATTTTCCCTATCTTCAGGGATATAACATGATAAGGACAGACCCCGCAGCCTCGACCGAGATAAGCCTTATGTCAAATCAGCTCGCTTCAAGGCAGAACGGCTCGGATTATCAGAAGCTGATCTCAAGAATAAGCGAAAAGGACGTTGACGGCACCCCCGACGCCTTTGTCATCACAAACGGTCTAACGACCTCGCGGCTCATAGTCAGAACGAAGGAGATAAACTTTGACCGCGAGTGGATCATGGACCCCGACGAGGGGCTTAAGCACCGCATAAACTATTCGATGCGAGCGATGTTTTTCGACAGCTTCAGTTGGAGGGATTACACCGACTGCGACCTTTTGGACAGCCTGAGCGTCGGCGACGCCGGCTTTAAAGGCGAGATCGACAGAATAAGAATAACCGCCTCGGCAAAAAACGGCTTTGTAACTACCGTTTGGTGCTATCACGACGGCTATTGTGTATAAAAACAAAACGCCTCCCTCTTTTTATGAGAGGGGGCGTTTTTTATTCGGGGACCCGAACGATTTTGCAGGAAAGCGCCAGCGCTTCTTCCTCGGAATGAGTGACCAAAACGAGGGTCTTTCCCCTTGCGGCAAGGTCTGTTTCCGAGATCACCGCGGGAAGCGTCTGCGCGTCGATGCCTTTAAAGGGCTCGTCGAGAATTATCATCTCGGGGTCGCAAAGAAGCGCCCTCGCTATCGCCACGCGCCTGCGCTCTCCGCCCGAAAGCTCGCCCGCAGGCTTTTTTGAAAGCTCGCCGCTTATTCCGAGCCGCGAAAGAAGCTCGTTTGCGCGGTCGTAAGGCGGCTTCATAACAAGGCGGCAGTTTGCCTCGGCGCAAAGCCCTTCGATCAGCCTGTCCTCCTGAAAAACCGTGCCGAAGCGGGTTCCTTTTTTTATTATCACCTCGCCCGAATCGGGCTTTATGAGCGACATTATCAGGTTCAAAACGGTGGTTTTTCCCGAGCCCGAACGCCCCATCAGCGCGGTGCGGGAGCCGTTCTCCAAAGCAAGAGAGAAGCCCGAAAGCACCTGCTGAGCGCCGTATGATTTGTAAACGTTTTTAAGCTCTGTCATTTTTCACTCCCCCTATTTTTCGGCTCAAAAGCCCGAGAAGCAGCATGAAGAGCTTCTCAAAAAGGGTGCTGACGATGATTATTACAGCGGTCCAAGCCAAAAGGTCTCCGGTCTCGAAATAGAGTTTAGCCTTATAAAGCCGCTCGCCGACCGAGCCGGAGGATATTCCTATCACCTCGGCGGCGACTCCGCTTTTCCAGCAAAGCCCGAGCGCGACCGAGCACCCCGAGGCAAGAAACGGCAGCACCTCGGGGAAGTAAATATAAATCAGCGTGCGCAGCCTTCCGATTCTAAAAACGCGGGCCATTTCGAGCAGCTTCGGGTCAGCGCTCTCGATTCCCCCGAGAACGTTAAGATATATCACCGGAAAAACCATTAAAAACGAGATGAACATACTTAAATTGCGGCTGCCGAACCATATTATCGCAAGGATTATGAACGAGGCGACCGGCGTTGCTTTTATCACCGAGGTTATCGGCTGCAAAAGTATTTTTATGAGCGAAAACTTAACCGAAAGAGAAGCCGAAACGCAGCCGACTATCAGCGCCGAGAAAAAGCCGGTCAGTATCCTTAAAGACGAAAACGCAACCGCCGACCAGAACCCGCCCGTTGCGCAAAGCTCGAAAAGCCGCTTGAGGGCGGCGCTCGGCGCGCAGATTATCAAATCGCTTCCGACGTAACGCGCCAAAGCCTCCCAGACTAAAATCCAGAAGGCGACGGCGGCTAAACGGTATATAAAACTTTTGAGATCGGGCTTTTTATCCTTTGAAATAGAAGCTGTCATCGGGAAGCTCTCCTCCGACGGAAGACGGGTCGCTGTTGAACAAAACGTTGAGATAGGCCGAAACGCTTGCCTGCATATCCTCGCCGGTCAGGCAGACGATGTTGCAGTAAGGCAGCGCTTTTTTCGCTACGCCCTCGGCCACGATGTCATATTTTCCGACAAGCGCCGCGGCCTCGTCGTTGTGAGAATTGACATATTCGACCGAAGCCGCATAGTCGCTCATGAACTGAGAGACGGCCTCGGGGTGAGCCTCCAAAAACTCGCTGCGAACGACTGTAACGCCGGTGACGAGCTGTGTGCCGTCGATCTTCTGCCACTCCTCGGTGAGGTCGAAAACGATCCTGAGGTTTTCGTTCTGGTTCATCGCAACGGTGACATAGGGCTGAGGCAGCACCGCTATCGCGTCGGTAGATTCGGCCATCTTTGCGGCGACCTCTGTCGCCTCCGAAAGATATTCGATATTGACGTCGGCGGCGAGGTCTATGCCGTTTGAGGTCAGAATGTAGTTGAGAACGTATTCCGGCGTGGTGCCCTTGCCGGTCGAATAAATCGTTTTTCCCTTGAGGTCGGCTATCGTCTCAAAGGGCTCCTCGGCGTTTAACGCCGAGGCGGGATCGGAAGCCGCAAGAATGTAAAGAACTCCGAGAGTGTTGATATCGAGAACCTTGATGCCCTTTTCGGTCTTTTTGTAGAGCACCGAGGCGAGGTTGCAGGGAACGTTGGCGCAGTCGATTTCTCCGCCCACCAAAAGCCCGACGATCTCATCGGCGGTGCCGTAAATTGAAACGTCATATTCGGCGGCGGTAAGGCCGTTGTCGGAATCGTCCATCAGCTTGACCATTCCCATGGTGGTCGGGCCTTTCAGAGAAGCTATCCGCACCGAGACCGGCTCGGCCTCGGGGGTATCCGCCTCGGGAACGTCGGCAACATTCTCGCCCGAAGAGTCGTTTGAAACGACTGCGGGCTCGCCGTCGGCCGAGGGGGTATTGTTCTCGCCGCCGCAGGCGGTAAAGCTCATGACGACGAGAACCGATGAAAGGATAATAATAAGGAGTTTTCTGAAATTCACGGAAATATACCTCTTTCTGAATTATTTCGGGCCGCAGAGAATTATTCTTCCGCCCGGAAGCTGTTTTATTTCGTTTGAAACCGCAAGCGCGTTCAGCGCTCGAAAAAGCGACGAGCGTGAAATTCCGAGACGGCGCGCAAGCTCGTCTTTGGGAAAACCGAGCCGAACCTCGCCGTTTTGAGCCTCGGTCTGAAGATAAAGTCTGAGGCGCTCGGTGCTGTCCTGAACCGAGACGAGCCTTAAACGCTCGGCGAGATAAAGCATTTTCTCGTTGCAAAGGCGAACGTAGCGATACATCAGCCCGCTGTCCTCCGCCAAAAGGCGCGCAAATTCCTCTTTCCGTATGAAAAGAACGCTTGAGCGCACTCTTGCCCGCAGAACGGTCGGCATTTTCTCGCGGACGAAAATGTTGCAGATGCCAAACTCGCCCCCTCGGTTCATCACCGAGACCGAGCCCGAATCCGCCGCGCCGACGCTCAGGCTTCCGGTCACCACCACCCCGACGCACTCGACGCCGTTTTGCGTCTCCGAGACGGTATCGCCCCGCCGAAAGGTCTTTGTGAACACGCCTTTGAGCGCCGAGGGCGAGATTCCCCGAAAAAGCGAAGAGCTTTCAAGCGCCCGCATGACGGCCTCGCGATCCTCCATAGTATATTCCCCCGATGTTTTAAAATTATAACGTAAATGAAAATAAAGTGTAAACTTATGTGTCATATGATACTATATTTTGAGAGGCGTGTCAAGAGGGTAGAAGATAGAAGTTAGAAATTAGATGTTAGAGTTTTAAGGTGTCGCCTTCGGCGACATATTTGGACTTTGTGAAAATGCGGGCGGAGTGGGCGCGGTTGCGCAGGTTTGCGGGGGCGAAGCCCGCGTCCCGCAGGGACGCCGACCGCCCTCAAAGAGGGCGGCGCCGGCGCTTCGCGCCGGAGGCTTCGCCGCGCACCGAGTGCGGGCTAACGCCGATCGAGGGGAAAGCGGCAAGTCGGCGGGCTTGTGCGCGGCGAGTGGGTAAAAGGTATCCATATTTTCCTCTGCCGGAAAATATGGATGCTATCGTTTAGCACCCCACCCCCGGCGGACGGACTGCGGAGAGGCTAAGTTTGTGAGGCCCCCTCCCCTCAAAGGGGAGGGGGCTTCGATATGTAGTGCTTCACTACAAACTTTTGACGGGGGTGGGGTGATGAGCGATAGCATTCCTCTTCCCCTCACGCATGGGGAAGAGGAATACCTTTTACCCGCTCAGCCCGGCTTCCTCCAAACGCAGGTATAAACCCTCACCCCGTCAGCTTTTCGCTTCAACGCCCTTGCAACAGATGGCGAGATGAATACCTTTCCCCCCTCAAACGCCTGAGCCTACGCCCCTCTCTCTCATTCCCTCCAAAAACTTCTCCGCAAATTGCGCAATTTCAACGAAACTGCACCGTTTGCGGCAGTTTTTTGACGCCGAATCTTGACACGCGGGCAAAAATATGCTATATCAATATTATACATATCATGGGCTAAATGCTTTATTTATGAGATTATTGACGAAAAGAGATGACGGATATGTCCGAGCAAAATACTCAAAAATGGAACCTGCTTTTCGGTACCGAATGGAGCAAGATACTTGGGATATGTCCGGAAATCGGCGGTTTTCTCATGAATCACACTACCCGCGAGGTGATTTTGGACGAAAACGCAAAGAAGCTGACCGAATACGGCGACGAGCTTGATTATGACACGATGGCTGACTTTTTGTCATTGATCTCGCAGAAATCCACCTCTTTTGCGAGGCTTTTGCCCTGCGTTTTTTACAAGGACGACGAATTCACCGCCGGAATACTCAGGTGGCACTATGACTTCTCGGGCCAGCAGGCAAAAAATGTCGTGCCGATATTTGAGAAGCCTCAGCTTGTTTCGTCGGTCACAAAAACCAACTCGCCTTATCTTCTTGCGCTGCTCGAATTTTCGATGTCCGACGGCAGCCCGCTGACCGAGGCTCATGTTTTCGGCTCGCTTGCGGCTGTTGGCCGAGCGCTTCCGGGCGATCCGGTGTTCAGCGCGGAATATAAAAACTGCTTCTGGGTCTATCTGCCCGGATTCAGCGGAGACGCCGAGGAATGTATCAAAGCCGCGCAGACCCTTGTCAAAGCCTCGGGGCAGGCCGACGGTCTCGGCGGCGCGAGCATCAACGGAAGGTATATAACCTTCTCGGCGGGAATAGCGATAGTCGGCGGAGCGCCGGAATTAAGGCTTCGCACGGCAGAATTTGCGCTTTATCAGGCAAAGCTCGAGGGAAAAGAAAATATCGTCGTATTCTCGCAGGATCAGTATGACAAGTCAAAGGGCGAGTACGAGAAGATGAGCAGGTTCTCACGGCTTCTCAACGAAAACCTCTTTATATACCATTTCCAGCCGATAGTCAGCGCCCGTGACGGCGAGGTCGTCGCATATGAGATGCTGATGCGTTCCGACAGCAGCATAGGAATGTTCCCGCTTGAGATCTTGGACTGCGCCGAAAAAACGCAGCGCCTTTACGATATCGAAAAGGCGACGATCTCGAACGCGCTCGCTATTATGGAGAAGAATCAGGACGTTTTCAAAAAACGCAAGCTGTATGTAAACTCCATAACCGCGCATATGCTTACCGACGCCGACTGGAACGACCTCGTAAACCGCTATGGCGAGCTTATGGAGAAAATGGTGGTCGAATTCACCGAGCAGACCGAGCTGAGCGATCAGGAGGCCCAACGTATCCGCGACAGGCTCGGCCGCTCGAACATCAAAATAGCCATCGACGATTTCGGCACCGGCTATTCAAACACCTCTAACCTTATTAAATATAACCCCGACGTTGTGAAGATCGACCGCGTTCTTATTGAGGGAATAGACGGAAAGCCCTCGATAAGAAAACTGGTCTCGGGCTTCATTGAGTTTATTCATGAGAACGGCTATCTCGCTCTCGCCGAGGGCGTCGAGACCTATGAGGAGCTGAGAACGATGATCCAGCTCGGCGCCGACCTGATACAGGGCTTCTATGTCTCAAAGCCCAAGCCCGTTATGCTTTACGCGGTGTCGGACAGCATTTGCAAGGATATCGAGACGATAAACCTCATAAATTCCGGCACGATCTCGCGCTTATATCACCCCAAGGACGGCGAAGAGGTTGACCTTTATATGGTCAAGAGCGACGGATATAACACCGTTTTCATCGACGTTCCGAGCGTGACCCTCAAAGGAAGAAAAGACCTTTATCTCGACGTTGTGATTAACGTCAAGAGCGAGGTCAAAACCGATATCACCTTTGAAAACGTCAAGCTGAAAGCCGAATCGTTCGAGTCTCCGATAATGCTTTTGGGAGACAGGGCGGACGTTACCATGCATATCGTCGGCAAAAACGAGCTTGACGGCAAGGGGATTTTGGTGCCTAAGCTCGCAAATCTCACCGTCGACGGCAACGGCGAGCTGACCGTTATCTCAAATTCAGAGGATTGCTTCGCCATCGGAGCCGACAGTCAAAGCTCGTTCGGAAACATCGTTCTCAACATGGACGGCGGAAAGCTGCACGTTGTTGCGAACGGCGACAGGGTGACGGCCTTGGGCGGCGGACTTAACGACAATTTCAGCGTTATAAGAATCCTCAGCGGCGATACCGATATCACCTGCTCGGGAAGATATTGCGTCGGAATAGGCGTCGCGAACGGCGGAGCTATCGTTGACATCGACGGCTGCTCCTGCTCGGTAAATTCGACCGCGCCCGACAATGTTGCGATAGGCTCGTTCAGCGGCAAAACCGACATCGAGATCAAGAGCTTCAGCCTGAAAATAGGACTCAGCGGAATAAATCTTGCCGGCGTCGGCTCGCTTGAGGGCGGAAGCGGAAAGGTATCGCTTTACGGCGGCGCGATGACCTCGGAGATGCGCGGCAGAAACATCAACAGCGTCGGCACGAGAAGCGGCCACCTCAACTGCCATTCCTCGGGCGTCAGCTTCAATATGTACGCCGAGGGCGGCTCGGTCTCGGGCATAGGCGACATGACCGGCTCGGGCGACGTGACCCTTGAAAACGGCGGTCTGACCGTCGATTTCAGAACCGGCGAGGGCCTCGCCTACGGCAGCCGCAGCGGCATTACGAAGATAACGAATGTTGATGAGAAGATAAAGATAAATGCGTGAGCGCAGGAAAATAAGGGCAGCCCTCTCGGGCTGCTTTTTTGATGTTTTGTGCGTTGAGGCGGGTTTGTGGGGGCGAAGCCCCGCGTCCCGCAGGGACGCCGCCCGACCCCAAAGGGGTCGGCGCCGGCGCTTCGCGCCGGAGGCTTCGCCGCGCACGGAGTGCGGGCTGGCGCAAACTGAGGGGAAGCGAAATGAGACGACGGGGTGCGTGTGAGCCGAACTAAGCTGTAATAAGGTATCTATATTTCCCCACTGCCTCGCCGGCCGCAAGCACATGACTTGCGGCGCTTTTTCACACTTTCTGCGTAGTGCGTAGATTGAACAGCCGCTAAAAAGGTATCCATATTTTCCTCTGCCGGAAAATATGGATGCTATTGGGAGTCACCCCACCCCCGCTATGCTGCCTGCGGGCAGGAAAGATATCGAAGCCCCCGCCCCTCGAGGGGCGGGGGCGTTGCCATGTAGCGCTTCACTACAAACCCCGCCGGGGGTGGGGTGACTTAAAATAGCATGAAATCACTCCCTCGAAAGAGGGAGTGATTGAATACCTTTAAAGCAGTTGTTCCGGCTTGCGACAAAAGTTAAATTGGCTACAAAACCCGCTTATGTTGCCCTCAAGGGTCGGGGGCAGGGGAAAGATTGCTTTTTGTTTGCCTCACTCATCGCTCGTCAAAGTGAACCCCTCTTCGCCCCACGCATTCCTCCCCCCTTGACTTTTTCGCAGTAATGTGCCATAATATATTTATCCCCAAAATCGACTGACAAAAAAGGAGGCTTCTCTCTATGAAACCGACAATCAAACGACCTTTGCCAATGACGCGCTTACTCGTATTATTCCTCGCTTTAATCCTTCTCCTTTCCTCCTGCGGCTCTCAAGCTGCCGAGGACAAGCCCTTTTTGGTTGACCCGGCTTTTGATACGGACGAATATTTGCCCGATGTTGACGCCAACACAGGTTTTTTGTATCCTGGCTCATATATGTGTGAGACCGACGACGCTTATTACTTTGCCGAAATTGATTTAAACGACCCGGGTTTTACAAAATATATCTGGTACTACGACAAAAAGAGCGGGTTAAGCGGAAAACTTTGCAGCAGACCGGAATGTCTTCACAACGACAGCACCTGCAACGCGTATCTTAACTTTAATGTCGGCTGCCTTTCGGTTTACAAAGGAAGACTGTATTGTTTTTATGACAACTTTACCACTACTCTTTCCGAGTATGATTGCATTTCTATAAAATTAGACGGAACGGAGAGGAAAACGGAAATGGCCGCACCCTTTGAACCATACGGCAGTACAAACCGAATTTGCTTTATCCACCGCGGCTATATTTACGAGATCATGAACACTGATTCCGTTGAGGCCGGTCAGCAGCTTGAAAGAGTGACTTTGAGCTGTTGGAACCTTGAAACCGGCGAATCGGAGCTGCTTTTTGAGAAGTCGGGCGGCAAATATATGTGTCAGATAAGAGCGGTTCCGGTCGGAAACGACATTTATTTTGTGACCGACACTTATCCGGAGGGCAAGCTGATCCTCGGGCTTTATAAGCTCGACACCGGGACCCGCGAGATCGAAACCTATTACGACGGGCCGTCGGAATATGACTCAATGGGTCTTTGGCCTGTCGAGGGCGACGGAATATATCTCAACAGCAACAATATCGCCGAAAACAAATGCTGCACCGGAAAATACGATTTTAAAACCGGCGAGTTCACCTATCGGGACACCGGAACCATTATCGGAAAAAGCAATATCTTTAACGGCAAGCTGATCTGCTATTCTCCCGACGGCGTGGAGAGCGGAGCGGTCATATATTCCTTGGACGGCGAAAAGCTCGCCGAAACCGCGATGATAACCGAAATCGACGGCGAAAAAATTTACGGAACGCGCAAGGACGGACACATCGAGCCGTGGCTTCAGGGCTTTAACGATGAATATGCGTTTATAAAGTATGAAAAATACTCCAAAGACAAATTCGGCAACACGACCGAACAAAGCCTCATTTACTACGCCTTCCCGCTCGACGGCAGCGAGCCGATTGAGCTTTGGCGGACCGAAAAGGTTTACGAGACCGCCCAACGGTAAAGGGCACGAGATAAGCGGCCGAGAAAGGAGAGGCAAATATGAAGCTGGAGCTTAGAGAGCTTACAAAGCGCTATGGCGACCTTACCGCGCTGGACAGTTTTACGCTTACATTCGAGCCGGGAATATACGGCATTCTGGGAGCGAACGGCGCGGGGAAATCGACGATGATGAACCTTATAACCGACAATTTAAAGCGCGACAGCGGAGAAATCCTGTACGACGGCAGGGATATACTCGAAATGGGCGATGAATTTCGCGCGGTTTTGGGCTATATGCCTCAGCAGCAGGGGATATATGAGCGCATGACCGCCGAGAGCTTTGTAAGCTATATCGGAAGATTAAAGGGCATAAAGGGCAAGGAGCTGCGCCGGCAGGTAGACGATGTTTTAAAGCTGACAAATCTTGATAACGTCAGGCATAAGGCCGTCGGGCAGTTTTCGGGAGGAATGAAGCAGCGCGCGCTTTTAGCGCAGGCGCTTTTGGGCGACCCGAAGGTGCTTATTTTAGACGAACCCACCGCGGGGCTCGATCCCCGCGAGCGCATAAGAATAAGAGAATTTATCAGCGAGCTCGCAAAGGACCGAATCGTTCTTTTGGCGACGCATATAGTCACCGACATCGAATCTATCGCCGACAAGGTAATTCTGATGAAAAAGGGCAAGCTGATAAAATTCGACACGCCCGAAAACCTGATAGCGTCGCTCCCGGAGGATTGGCAGCCGGTCGCGCACTATCCGAGCCTCGAGGACGTGTATATGTACTTCTTGGGGGATTAAGCCATGAGCGAATGGAAACGTGTATTTTTAAATAAAAAGCGGCTCGGCATAGCGCTGCTGCTTTTGATATTCAGCGTCGGGCTGTATATATATTCGCTGGCCGATACCCGAAACCCCAGCCCTTACAACCTGAAAAGCAGCGTCGCCGCGTCAAGGGCGGCCTCTGAGCTTGTCAATGAATTGGAGGGTCTGCCGATAGAGGAGGTCTCCGAAAGGGTAGACGAATATCTCGGCAGAATTCGGGATTATGAGCTTTGGTACATTTATTCCGACGACCCCGAGACATATGCGGCCGTCGGAAACAGCGAGATAGTCACGGCCGAGGACGCCGAAGCGCTGATCCGCGATATTCCCTATCTTTACGCCGCAAAGGATAACCGAGATATGTTTCTTCGGGGCTACATGGCGTTCAGCAAGGCAATCGGCGGGCTTAAAGACCAGACGGAATATCTTATGGGCTATCGCGATTACCTTGAGGGCATACAGGCTCAGGCGAAGCAGCGGTCTCAGGTCGGAATATTCAGCTCGGGCAGCGGCTTTTCGCAGAGAAATCTTACCAAGACCGCAAAGGATTTCGAGGGGCTTGCGGATGTTGAGGTCGCTTTCGGTTCAAACGCCGGGCTCGAAAGCTGGCTCGGCTTCGACTTTAACGACTATGCCTATCTTATCGCGATAATAGTTATCGTTCTGACTTTTTTGGAGGAGCGCAAAAAAGGGCTTTGGAGCGCGATAAGAAGCTGCCGGAACGGAAGACTGCCGCTCGGCCTCAGCCGCCTCGGGATTCTCGCAGCGGCGGCGGTTGGTTTTGCGCTTTTGATCTATGGCTCGACATTTGTCACCGCGCTCGGTATTAACGGCGGCTGGAGCGGATTAAACCGCCCGCTGCAATCTCTTGAAAGCTTCAGGACCTGCGCCGTCAGAACAACTATCTCGGGCTGGATTATTCGCTATTTTGCGCTCAAGGCCGCCTCGGGAATGCTCATCGGGCTGCTTTTATGGTGCCTTTTGGGGTCGGTCGCGAATATTCAGTTTTCGCTGTCGGTCCTCTTGGGAATTCTCGCGGGGGAATACATTCTCTATGAATTTCTGCCGGTTCAAAGCGTATTCAATGTGCTAAAATATTTCAACCTGTTTTCTTATGTTCACACCTCCGGGCTTTATACCGACTATCTGAACGTCAACCTGTTCGGATTTCCCGTCGGAATAAGGCGGCTGATGCTGATAACTCTGCCTATCGCGGGAGCAATACTTTTGGTTTGGGCGCTGATGATCCAGACAAAGCGATACCCCGAGGGAAACAAGGATATACTTTCAAAGCTGTCGGCGGTCATCAACCGCTTTTTCGATATCTTTCGCAGCCGGCTTACCATCGGCGGCTGGGAGGCTTACAAAACTCTTATACTTGAGTTCGGGGCGGTGATTATGGCGGTGATACTTGTTCTGAGCCGCTCTATCTACTGCCTTTATAACCTCATCGAGCAGGATTATTGGTATCAGGAATACCTCGAGGAGTTAGAGGGACCTATCAACGAAAGCACCTATGACTATCTCGCCCGAGCGAGGGAAAACATCAGGGACAGCATGAACGAATTTCAGCTTGAAAGCTCTCTCGACCGGCTTGAGGCTGAGGTCGAAAAAAGGGTTCAAGCTGCCGAGAACGGCGGCTTCGAGCCGTGGCTGGTCGATGAGAAGGTATATGAATCCTGCTACGGCCCGACAGCGAAAAACGCACAATATCGCAGCGCGGCCTTTGCGCTTTTGTTTGTCGCCTTTTGCGCCGCCGGTATATCGGCTTATGAGCGGCAGTCGGGCGTTACGCTTCTTATCCGTTCTCTTAAAAGAGGGCGGCGCCGGCTTTTTTGTGCAAAAGCAGTCTGCGCGGCGGCGACGGCCGTGTTTGTCTGGGCGGCGGTATATATAAAGGAGTTCCTTGATTTTTTGAAGTTCCAGACTCCGACCACATTCGGCGCCCCGGTGCAGAATATCGACGCCCTCGTCGGCTTTCCGCTTAAAATCAGCTTCGGAGAATATCTTATCATTTTATATTCGCTCCGGCTGCTGATGCTTATTTTCGCCTCGTTTGCCGTTCTTTTGATAAGCCGGCACTGCGCGACCTTGCAGTCGGCATATATCGTTTGCGTAGTTTTGCTCGCCGCGCCCGCGCTGCTCTCTGTCCTCGGCGTAGACGCGCTGAAATACATCTCCCCGATGGTCCCGGTCTCCTCCGCCGGTCAGCTTTGGGCGATCGGCTCGGGCAGCTTTTCGTCGGTGATACCGTGGGTGATCTGGTCGGTGGTCGGAATGATCGCGCTCATAGCGGCGGGGATTGGTTGGTCAAAAACCGGGGCTTTGAAAAATAGGGCGGGAAATTGAAAGCAAGCTGAAAAATGAATGAGATAATGGCACGAAAGAGAAGTGGTGGGGGAATGTGATAAGTTGGAGGGCGGCCTCCCCGGTATACTTTCTGCGGAGATTGAACGGTTGCTAAAAAGGTATCCATATTTTCCTCTGCCGGAAAATATGGATGCTATCGTTTAGCACCCCACCCCCGGTGGACGGACTGCGGGTAGGAAAAATATCGAGCCCCCGCCCCTCGAGGGGCGGGGGCGTTGCATTTGTCCCTACTCGTAGAAAGTGCGGCAGGGGGTGGGGTGATGAGCGATAGCATTCTTCTTACCCGCGGAAGCGGGGAAGATGAATACCTTTTACCTCGTCGGTCGTCACTTGCCTCTCGATTTACATTTTACCCCTCACATTATCCCCCCCGCATTTTGAACCTCTGCCTCAGTCGTCCCCTTAAACTTCCTCCGCTCCGACCTCTGACCTCTGTCTTCTTGCTGCGGCCTTACCCCCTTGACTTTCTCCCTCGGTGAAATTATAATAAGACAGAAGAAATCCTACACTCAGGAGGTATCGGCATGGATTACACCGAGGAAGTCAGAAAAGAGCTGACGGACCGCATAATACCGTTCTGGAGGGGGCTGCGGGACGACGAGCGCGGCGGGTATATCGGGCTCGTCGGGTTCGACCTTGTACGCCGCCCCGAGGCAGTTCGCGGCTGCATACTCAACAGCCGCATACTTTGGTTCTTCTCCGAGGCTTATATGCTTCTTGAAGACACCGAGCTTCTTAACGAAGCCGACCACGCCTATGAAATGCTTCTCAGAATGATTGATAAGGAGCACGGCGGGGTCTACTGGTCGGTTTATCCCAGCGGCGAGGTCGCCGACGGCACCAAGCACACCTATAATCAAGCGTTCGCTATCTATGCGCTTTCGGCTTATTACCGAGCAGGCAAAAACCCCGACGCGCTTAGGCTTGCCGAGCAGCTTTTCGATATCGTTCAGACAAAATGCTTCGACGGCAAGGGCTATCTTGAAGCGTTCACCTCGGACTGGCGGCCCGAAAGCAACGAGAAGCTGAGCGAAAACGGCGTCGAGGCCGGCCGCACGATGAACACGCTCCTTCATGTGCTCGAGGGTTATACCGGCCTTTATGAGGCTTCCCGCCGAGAGGACGTTCGCAGGTGCCTTTATTTCATCATCGACGTTTTCGAGAAGAAGATATATAACCGCAAAAAATGCCGGCAGGAGGTCTTTTTCGACCTCGATTACAACACGCTCATCGACCTTCACAGCTTCGGGCACGACATCGAGACCTCGTGGCTGATGGATCACACCTTAAGAGTTCTCGGCGACGCTGCGTTCACCGAGAGGATACGCCCGCTGCTTTTGGCGATGACTGATCGCACCTATCGCGACGCTTTCACCGAGAACGGCTTTTGCAACGAGAGCGAAAACGGCGTTGTGAACAAAAAGAGGATATGGTGGGTCCAGGCCGAGGCGCTTTTGGGCTTTTTCAACGCATATCAGCTCACCGGCGACGAAAAATATCGCTCGGCGGCTATATCTCAGTGGAAGTATATCCGCGACGTTATATGCGACCCGCGCGAGGGCTCGGAGTGGTTCTGGAGCGTTGACGAAAACGGCAAGCCCGACGGTCAGCCGATAGTCGAGCCTTGGAAATGCCCTTATCACAACGGAAGAATGTGCATGGAAATTATCAAAAGGGGTGGACTTAGATGACATATGAGCAGCTCAGCGAGCGTTACGAGGCGCTCGTCTCAAAGAAGAACAGCGTTGACGAGAGCCGCTATAACGGCATTTACGAGCGCTGGGTAAACCCGGTTCTGACCCGCGAGCATATTCCGCCGTTTTGGATATTCGACCCGAACCCCGAGACCAACCCGCATATGATGCAGCGCCTCGGCGTGAACGCGGTCTTTAACAGCGGAGCCATACTTATCAACGGAAAATACACCCTTGTCGCAAGGGTCGAGGGCGTCGACCGAAAGAGCTTTTTCGCCGTCGCTCAGTCTGACAGCCCGGTTGACGGCTTCCGCTTTCTTGACGAGCCGGTGATTTTGCCCGACACCTGCCCCGACGAAACAAACGTCTATGATATGCGCCTGACAAAGCACGAGGACGGCTGGATCTACGGCGTTTTCTGCTCGGAATCAAAGGATACCTCGTCAAAAGACCTCTCGGCGGCGGTAGCGGCTGCCGGAATAGTCAGAACGAAGGATCTGAAAACCTGGGAGCGGCTTCCGAATCTTAAAACGCTTCGCTCTCCTCAGCAGCGAAACGTTCTTTTGCACCCCGAATTCGTCAGCGGAAAATACGCTTTCTATACCCGCCCGATGGACGATTTCATCGAGACCGGAAGCGGCGGAGGAATAGGCTTCGGGCTTTGCGACGACATAACCAACGCAGTCATAGACCTTGAAAAAATGACCTCGGTGAGAAAATATCACACCATTACCGAGTCGAAGAACGGCGCGGGAGCCGTTCCCATCAAGACCGAAAAGGGCTGGATACATATCGCCCACGGGGTGAGAAACACCGCCGCGGGCCTCAGATACGTCATCTATGCCTTTGCGACGGCGCTTGACGACCCCTCGAGGGTGATAGCCGAGCCGGGCGGGTTTTTGATCGCCCCTTATGGCGCCGAGAGGGTCGGCGATGTATCGAACGTGGTTTTCACCAACGGCGCGATAGCCGCCCCCGACGGAAAGGTCTATATTTACTACGCCTCGTCCGACACAAGGCTTCACGTCGCCTCGACCGATATCGAAAGGCTTTCGGACTACGTTTTCAACACCCCGCCCGACCCTTTGAGGAGCGCGGACTGCGTTAAGCAGCGGGTCGGCTTCATCAGAAAAAATCTCGAATATCTCAACGGCTTGAAAAAATAACTTTGAAAAAAACACCTGCTCCGAAAAAAGAGCAGGTGGTTTTTTATGCTTTTTAAGTCATTCTATCGGCTCAAAATCAGCGGCGCCGTGCTTGCAAAGCGGGCAGACAAAATCTTCGGGGAGCTCGTCGCCCTCATAGACATAGCCGCAAATCTTGCAGACCCAGCCCTTTTTGCCCTCGGTCTTGGGCTTGGGCTTGACGTTTGCGTGATAGTAGGCATAGGTCATTGATTCCGCGTCCGAGATGACCCTCGCCTCGGTGACCGAGCAGATGAACATTCCGTGGGTGCCGAGATCGACATACTGCTCGACCTTTAACGACATGAACGCGTTAATATATCTCGGCAGGAAAACAAGTCCGTTGTCCGAGCGCAGAACGTCGCAGTCCTTGAACTTGTCGGCAACTCGGCCGCTTTGGAAGCCGAACGTCTCAAAGACCTTGAAGGGCGCGTCGGTCGAAAGGCAGCAGACGTTCATCTTTCCGGTCTGCTTAATGACGTGGTGCGAATAGTTTGCCTTGTTGATGCTCACCGCGACGCGATATGGGTTGTCGGTCAACTGCGAAACGGTGTTGACGATAAGTCCGTTGTCCTTCGTTCCGTCGTTTGAGGTCACTACGTAAAGTCCGTAGCCTATCTTGTTGAGGGCGGTCATATCCTGCTTGTCGGCGGTCTCGGGGCTTTGGGCGATGTAATCGCGGCAAAGCTCGTCGGAAAGCTCGTCGATCTGCGCGCGGCTGTCGTCGCTCAAGGCCGAGAGTATCTTGACGGTGGTCTTGGCGTAGGTTATATTCTTGCAGGGCTCAAGCATCGAGAGCATGGTTTTTGCGGCAAGAGGAGCCCACGAGCCGTTCTCCATAAGCGCGACGGTGCGGTTCTGATATCCTCTCTCGGTGAGGTGGTTGATGAATTCGCGCATGAACGGGAATATCTCGGCGTTATAGGTGGTGGTCGCAAGCACTAACTTTGAATATCTGAAAGCGTCCTCGACGGCTTCCGCCATATCCTCTCTTGCGAGGTCGGTCACAACGACCTTCGGGCAGCCCTTTGCTTTCAGCTTGCTTTCAAGAAGCTGCACGGCCTCTTTTGTGTGGCCGTATACCGAGGTGTAAGCTATCATGATCCCCTCGGTCTCGGGGCGATAGCTCGACCAGATGTCGTAGAGGTTGATATAGTGCTCAAGGTTTTCGGTGAGCACCGGCCCATGGGTCGGGCAGATGACGCTTATGTCGAGCTCGGCCGCTTTTTTGAGAAGCCTCTGGACCTGAGCGCCGTATTTTCCGACGATGCCGATATAATATCTCCTTGCCTCGCAGTCCCATTCCTCCTCGACGTCGTTCGCGCCGAATTTTCCGAAGCCGTCGGCCGAGAAGAGTACCTTATCCTTTGAATCATAGGTGACGATGACCTCGGGCCAGTGGACCATCGGGGCGGTGACGAAGGTGAGGGTGTGCTCGCCGAGCGGCAGGGTGTCGCCCTCGCCGACGACTATGCGGCGGTCGGAGTAATCGGTTCCGAAGAACTGGGACATCATCGTGAAAGCCTTTGCCGACGAAACGATCTTCGCCTCGGGATAAAGGTTCATGAAGTTTGCTATGTTTCCCGCGTGGTCGGGCTCCATGTGCTGAACTATCAGATAGTCGGGCTTTCTGCCCTCAAGCGCAGCCGACATATTGTCGAGCCACTGATGAGTGAAGTGAATGTCAACGGTATCCATGATAGCGACGCTTGCGTCCAAAATGGCATAAGAGTTGTAAGCCATGCCGTTCGGCACGCTGTACTGCCCCTCGAACAGGTCGATCTCGTGGTCGTTCACTCCGATATAGCGAATGTCCTTTGTGATTTTGCTATCCATAAACTTCCTCCTCGGGTAAAATTTTTCAAGCAGTATCATTATAGCGCACCTCGCTTAAAAAGTAAAGAGGAAATTAGCGCGAGGGGTGATTTAACGGCGCAAAAAAATAAAAAAGCCCGTAAACTGCAGTAATACGAGCTTTTTTGGCGGAGAAAGAGGGATTTGAACCCTCGCGCCGGTAACCCGACCTACTCCCTTAGCAGGGGAGCCCCTTCACCACTTGGGTATTTCTCCGTGATGAAACGATAAATATTTTGAAAAACGGCGAAGAAAGAGGGATTTGAAGTCGCTTCGCGACCCCTCTCGCGGTGCCCAAAACCGCCGGGCGCGCCCCGTCGGGCGCTGTCGGTTTTGACCGCTTCGCCAACTCCTGCTCCCTTTATCCGCCTCCGGCGGCGGTCGCAGGGGTTGCCCGCGCCGGTAACCCGACCTACTCCCTTAGCAGGGGAGCCCCTTCACCACTTGGGTATTTCTCCGTGATGAAACGATA
>CANQHA010000020.1 GCA_947623585.1 uncultured Clostridia bacterium
ACCGGCGTCGGAATGAGCGACGGATATCTGACCATGAGATATTCAAAGCGCTTTACTTTTCACACCGTCGTAACGCCCAAAGACCGCGTTGCGAAGGTGGTCATAAGGCAGTCGCCGCTTCAAAGAATAGGCGGGGCCTGCTCGGTGATTATCTATACGAGCTCGGACAGCAAGGTGAGACATTACATCTACGGCTTAAGGCTCGACCGGGCGCTGAGGTTCTTTGAAAAATGCGGCTTCGACCTTTATTACTCGGAAAATCCCTCGCGATAAATTTTTGAAAAAGGGCTTGACAAAGGGCTTTCTTTCGGGTATAATAATCAAGCTGTCATCATGGCTGTATAGCTCAGTTGGCTAGAGCATCCGGTTCATACCCGGAATGTCACCGGTTCAAATCCAGTTACAGCCACCAGCGGCCCGTTGGTCAAGCGGCTAAGACACCGCCCTTTCACGGCGGAGACATGAGTTCGATTCTCGTACGGGTCACCAAAAAAGCGTCCGCTGCAAGTTTTTTGCGGCGGCGCTTGCTTTTGAGGGGTGATGAGTTGTCCTCGGGAAGAAAGGAATATCTGCGCAGAAAGTTTATCGAAAAAGGCCCCTCGGCGCTTCTTCGGAGAGACGCCCTCGAGCTTCTTCTGGGTTTCGCCTATGACGATCGGCAGGCGTTCGAGGTCTCGAACCGGCTTTTTGAAAAATATTTCCGCCTTGAAACGATACTGAATCTTGACTGCAAAAGCCTTCTTTCGGTCGAGGGAATGACCGAGGAGGCGGCGATAATGCTTTCATCACTTAAAGCGCTGAATTATCTCAACGTTTCGGAGCGCCGCACCCGCTGCGTTTTAACTGACCCCGCCGAGGCGTGCGCGTTTTTCGCCGACAGATATCGCGGAGCAAAAAGCGAGAGCTTCAAGGTGGTGGGGCTTTCCGAGCGCGGCCGGCCGATAAGATGCTCGACCTCGCCCGCCGGAACGACCTATGGCGTCAGCGTCAGCCCCGAATGGGTCGCCGAAAGGGTAATCGAGGACGGCTGCAAAAACTGCATCGTTGCGCACAACCACCCGGGCAGCAGCTGCATACCCTCGCTGACCGACGTTAAATCGAACGAGCAGCTCGCAAAATATCTCGCCGAGAGGGGAATTAACCTTGCCGACCACGTTATCGTCGGAAGCGACGGAAGCTGGTCGATGGCGGGCGGAAGCAGCCTCGGCATTGTGCCGAGAGCGAAGTTCTTTTGACGAACCCCCGCGTATTTCTGCATAAAAAGCTCCGGAGGATCGGTCCGGAGCTTTTATCATTTCAATTTTTTAGCGGAATCATTTTCCGTCGCCGTTGTTTTGAGGATTTTGCGGAGGGTTCGGCTGGGGATATCCGCGAAGCGCTTCCTCGCGCTTTTTACGGCGGCGCGCCCCGGTCGATTTGACTATAACAAGAACGACGAGAACAATGACGCCGATGATGACCGCATATACGAGGATATAGGGCAGCGAGCTGACGACCGCGACGAAGAAGTTTGTGAAGCTGACGCCGATGCTGTAAAGATTGTCCTCAAGGTTTGAGGCGATTCTCTGCCAGACGTTTTTGGGCTCGGCGGGGGTAACGCGCTCGACCTCATAGACAGTGAGGTTTACGGTGCTGTATGTAACGAGGTTTTTGAGGGTGTTGAGCCGCGAGGTATAGGATTCGATCTGATAGTTCACGTCGGTGAGATAGCTTTGAATGCTGAGAATATCCTCAATGGTCTCGGCGCGGTCCAAAAGCGCCATAAAGCTGTCTCTTTCGGCTTTGAGAGCGGCAAGCCTTGCCTCGACGTCAACATATTCGAGGGTAACGTCGTCGATATATTCGTTTATGTCGGTGACGGTGCCGAGCTCGCCGACGCGGCTGACGAAATCGTCATATCTTTCCGACGGCACCCTGACGGTATAGGAAGCGGTCCGCGATGAGCCGGAATAATAGGTGTTTCCGCGCTGAGAGGACCTTTCGACATAGCCGCCGAAGCCCGCGATGCCGGCTTCAAGGTCGGCGATAAAGCGGTCAAAATCGAGCGTTTCGATTTCAAGCGAGCCGTTTTTGATTATCTTTCTGCCGGCGTCGGCGGCTTGGGTCTCCGAGCTTTCACCGGCGGGCTTCGGGGCTTCGACCTCGGCCGGGGTCTCGACGGCAACGCCGTCAAACGACGAATCGGTGCTCCAGCCCGATTCCGCCGCCTCCGCCTCCTCATAATCCCAATCGAACGAATCGACCCCCTGAGCGGGATACGCCGTCAAATCCTTTGCCGAGCCTCCGCACGAGGTGAGAAGCATGACCGACAGCAGCAAAACGGCAGCCAAAGCAAAAATCTTTTTCATTTGTTCATTCCTTCCTTCTTTTTAAAAAATGCGCGGGGCATATTTTTATTTTAGCACGCCGCGCGGCAAAATCAAGAACAAAACGGTAACAGTTCACGCCCGATTTGCCTTTCTGAACCGAATACGCTTCGGAAGCCCGAAAAATTGCAGCCCCGCCCGAAATTTTCGCCTCGGACGGGCTTTTTGTGAAAATTAACCAAAAATTTCGCTGTAAAGGTTTCATACTTGACAAACACAACGAAAATCTCATATCGACAAAAATCTTCTTGACTTTCGGAATTTTTTGAGTTATAGTCGATTATGTATCACGGTTAATGTGGAGTATAAGCGCTTTGTCGCAGAAAGCCCCTTTTGAGTTGAGAAATTTCTCAACAAAAAGCCGCCGGATTTGTGCAAAAGCGCCGAAAAACCCTCCGACCGATTTTAAAAAACGAACGGTTATCAATCTCTAATATTTAAAAGGAGTGTTCGCCAATGAATGTAAGGGACGTCCAGCTCGGCAAAAACGTCCGAAAGAGCTTTGCGAAGATCAACGAAGTTCTTGAAATGCCGAATCTCATCGAGGTCCAGAAAAAATCCTATCAGTGGTTTTTGGACGAGGGACTGAGAGAGGTTTTCCGCGACGTTGCGGCTATCAAGGACTATAACGAGACCCTTGAGCTGAGCTTTATTGATTACAGGCTTGACGCCGAGCCGAAATATTCCATCGCCGAGTGCAAGGAGAGGGACACCACCTATGCCGCCCCTCTGCGAGTCACCGCGAGGCTGAATAACCTTGAGACCGGCGAGATCAAGGATTCCGAGGTCTATATGGGCGATTTTCCGCTGATGACCCCCTCGGGCACCTTCGTCATCAACGGCGCCGAGCGCGTCATCGTCTCTCAGCTCGTGCGTTCCCCCGGCGTTTATTATGCCGTTGAGAGGGACAAGACGGGCAAGGAGCTTTTCAAATCTACGGTCATTCCGAACCGCGGCGCTTGGCTCGAATATGAAATGGACTCGAACGACGTCGTTTACGTCAGGATCGACAAGAACAGAAAGATCCCGATTACGACCTTTATCCGCTCGATAGGAGTCGGCACCAACGACGAGATCGACGCGATGTTCAACAACGACCCGAGGCTCAGGGCGACCATCTCTCAGAAGGATTCCTCGACCACCGCCGAGGAGGGACTTATCGAGGTATACAAAAAGCTGCGCCCCGGCGAGCCGCCGACGGTGGATTCGGCGATAACCCACCTTAACAACCTCTTCTTCGACGCCGCGAGATATGACCTTTCGCGCTTCGGAAGATATAAATACAACAAAAAGCTCGGACTTGCCTCGCGCCTTGCGGGTCACGTTCTTTCAAGACCCATCGCTAACCCTCTGACCGGCGAGATAATGGCCGAGCCCGGCGAGATGATCTCGCTCGACAGAGCCAACGAGATCGAGCTTTGCGGCGTCAGCGAGGCTTACGTCACCGTTGAAAAGCGCGAGACGCTTACCAGCCCGACCGGCGAGGTCACCCACAAGATCGACATCGACGAGGTAAAGATCATCGGCTCGGGAATGGTCGATATCGACCGCTTCATCAGCTTCGACGCGAAGCCCCTCGGAATCAATGAAAAGGTCTCGTTCAGAGTCCTGCGCGAAATACTCGAAACCTCGAACGGCGACGACGAGATCGCCGAGAAGATAAGAGCCCGCCGCGACGAGCTTATTCCCAAGCACATCGTCATCGACGATATCATCGCGACGATAAGCTATTTCCTCAACCTCTGCGAGGGCGTCGGCGTCGTCGATGACATCGACCACCTCGGCAACAGGCGTATCCGCTCGGTCGGCGAGCTTTTGCAGAACCAGTTCAGAATAGGCTTTTCGAGAATGGAGCGCGTTATCCGCGAGAGAATGAACATTCAGTCGCAGGACCTCGAGGTCGTCACCCCGACCGCGCTGATAAACATTCGCCCGGTGACCGCCGCCCTCAAGGAATTCTTCGGGTCGTCGCCGCTGTCGCAGTTCATGGATCAGGTCAACCCGCTTTCCGAGCTGAGACATAAAAGAAGAATCTCCGCGCTCGGCCCCGGCGGTCTCTCACGCGACCGCGCAGGCTTCGAGGTTCGAGACGTTCACTATTCCCACTACGGCAGAATGTGCCCGGTCGAGACCCCTGAGGGCCCTAACATCGGACTTATATCCTATCTTGCGACGTTTGCAAGGATAAACGAATACGGCTTTATCGAGGCGCCCTATCGCAGGGTGGATAAAAAGACCGGCGTTGTCACCGACGAGGTCGTCTATATGACCGCAGACGTCGAGGATAACTACATGGTCGCACAGGCAAACGAGCCTCTGACCGAGGACAATAAGTTCGCACGGCCCAAGGTCAACGGCAGATATCGCGATCAGATCATGGAAATCGACCGCGAGAATATCGACTTCATGGACGTTTCGCCGAAAATGGTCGTTTCGGTCGCAACGGCTATGATACCCTTCCTTGAAAACGACGACGCGAACCGAGCCCTGATGGGCGCAAACATGCAGTGCCAGGCGGTTCCGCTGCTTGTCACCGAGAGCCCGATCGTCGGCACCGGCATGGAGTATAAAGCCTGCCTCGACTCGGGCGTAGCGGTCGTTTCGGAGGCCGCCGGAGTGGTCGAAAAGGTTGACGCCGCTTCGATAGTCGTCCGCGAGGATTCGGGCGAGCTGAAGACCTATAACCTCACCAAGTTCAAGCGCTCAAACTCGGGCACCTGCACCAATCAGCGCCCGATAGTCTCAAAGGGCGAGAGGATAGAAGCGCATCAGGTCATCGGCGACGGCCCTGCGACCTGCAACGGCGAAATTTCCCTCGGAAGAAACGCCCTTATCGGCTTCATGACGTGGGAGGGCTATAACTACGAGGACGCGGTGCTTCTGAACGAGCGCCTCGTCAGAGACGATATTTACACCTCTATCCACATAGAAGAATACGAGATCGAGTGCCGCGACACCAAGCTCGGTCCCGAGGAGATCACAAAGGATATCCCCGGCGTCGGCGAGGACGCGCTTAAAGACCTTGACGAAAACGGAATCATCCGCATCGGTGCAGAGGTCAGATCGGGCGATATTTTGGTCGGAAAGGTCACCCCGAAGGGCGAGACCGAGCTCACCGCCGAGGAGAGGCTTTTAAGAGCGATATTCGGCGAAAAGGCAAGGGAAGTCCGCGACAATTCGCTCAGAGTTCCTCACGGCGAGTCGGGCGTCATCATCGACGTCAAGATATTCACACCAGACAACTGCGACGAGCTTTCGCCCGGAGTAAATATGCTTGTTCGCTGCTATATCGCCCAGAAGAGAAAGATCTCGGTCGGCGATAAAATGGCGGGCCGCCACGGAAACAAGGGCGTTGTTTCGAGAATCCTTTCTCAGGAGGATATGCCCTTCCTTGCCGACGGTACGCCGCTCGACATCGTTTTGAACCCGCTCGGCGTTCCGTCGCGTATGAACATCGGTCAGGTGCTTGAGGTCCACCTCGGAATGGCCGCCAAAAAGCTCGGCTGGAAGATAATGACCCCTGTTTTCGACGGCGCTCATGAAGAGGATATCCGTGAATGCTTCCGTCTCGCGGGAATGGACGAGGACGGAAAGACCGTTCTTTACGACGGCAGGACCGGCGAGCCGTTCGATAACCGCGTAACCGTCGGAATCATGTACTATCTCAAGCTGCACCACCTTGTAGACGATAAGATACACGCCCGCTCGGTCGGACCTTACGCGCTCGTCACTCAGCAGCCGCTCGGCGGTAAGGCTCAGTTCGGCGGACAGAGATTCGGAGAAATGGAAGTCTGGGCGCTCGAGGCTTACGGCGCGGCTTACACTCTCCAAGAGATACTCACCGTCAAGTCTGACGATACGACCGGACGCGTTAAGACCTATGAGGCGATAGTCAAGGGCCAGAACGTTCCGCAGGCGGGAATCCCCGAGGCGTTCAAGGTTATGGTAAAAGAGCTTCAGTCTCTTGCTCTCGACGTCAGGGTTTTGGACGCCGACCAGAACGAGATAGACCTCACCCAGAGCTTCGACGACGACATCGACGTTATTCCGGCGCCGATAAGCGATTACGGAATGTCCTATGAATCCGAGCCGGTAGACGACGATTATACCAACGAAGCCGAGGGCATCGACGATTATGACGACGACGAGATAGATTTTGACGAGGAGGACGCCGCGCTCGACGGATTTTCGGTCGTTGACGGCGACACCGACAACTCGGATATAATGTAAGCAAAACGGCAGCCGCCAATTAAGTGTAAAGAGGGTTTGTATTTTGGATTTTAACGTTTGTGATTCAATCAAGATCGGGCTTGCATCGCCCGAACAGATCAGAAGCTGGTCGCACGGCGTTGTCGAAAAGCCGGAAACCATTAACTATCGCACCCAGAAGCCGGAGCGCGACGGACTTTATTGCGAGCGCATCTTCGGCCCGACCAAGGACTGGGAGTGCCACTGCGGAAAGTATAAGAAGATCCGCTTCAAGGGCAAAATATGCGAGCGCTGCGGCGTTGAGGTCACAAGGGCGAAGGTAAGGCGCGAAAGAATGGGACACATCGAGCTTGCCGCCCCCGTCTCTCACATCTGGTACTTCAAGGGAACTCCTTCAAGAATAGGTCAGATGCTCGATATAAGCCAGAAAAGGCTTGAAGAGGTGCTTTACTTCACAAAGTATATCGTCATCGACCCGGGCGACACCGGACTTGTCAAAAAGCAGATCCTCACCGAGCGCGAATATCAGGACGCGAGGGAGAGATATGAGGACGCTTTTGTCGCCGGAATGGGCGCAGAGTCCATCAAAAAGCTGCTCGAGGAGATCGACGTCGAAGAGCTTGCAAACAGCCTTAAAGCCGAGCTTAAAGACCTGCCCACAGGTCAGAAGCGCATAAAGCTGCTGAAAAGGCTTGAGATCGTCGAGGCTTTTAGAACTTCGGGCAACCGCCCCGAGTGGATGATACTTGACGTCGTGCCGGTAATTCCGCCCGACTTAAGACCTATGGTTCCCCTTGACGGCGGCAGATATGCGACCTCGGACCTTAACGATCTTTACCGCAGGGTCATCAACCGAAACAACCGTTTAAAGAGAATGCTCGAGCTTGACGCGCCCGACATTATCGTCAGAAACGAAAAGAGAATGCTTCAGGAAGCCGTTGACGCGCTTATCGACAACGGCCGCCACGGCAGACCCGTCACCGGACCCAACAACCGCGCTTTCAAGTCGCTTTCGGATATGTTAAAGGGCAAGCAGGGAAGATTCCGTCAGAACCTCCTCGGCAAGCGCGTTGACTATTCGGGACGTTCGGTCATCGTCGTCGGCCCCGAGCTGAAAATGTATCAGTGCGGACTTCCGAAGGAAATGGCGCTCGAGCTTTTCAAGCCCTTTGTAATGAAGCGCCTTGTAGATACCAACCCCAACATCAATATCAAATCCGCGAGAAAGATGGTCGAACGCGGAAAGGACGAGGTCTGGGACGCGCTTGAAAACGTCATTCAGGGCCACCCCGTTCTTCTGAACCGCGCGCCGACGCTTCACCGACTCGGAATCCAGGCGTTCGAGCCGGTCCTTGTTGAGGGCAGAGCGCTGAAGCTCCACCCGCTTGCCTGCACCGCCTATAACGCCGACTTCGACGGCGACCAGATGTCGGTCCACGTTCCGCTTTCGGTCGAGGCTCAGGCGGAAGCAAGATTTCTGATGCTTGCCGCGAACAACCTTTTGAAGCCCGCAAACGGCAAGCCGGTCACCGTTCCTACTCAGGATATGGTCCTCGGCTCATACTACCTCACCCTTGAGAGAGACAACGAACCCGGCGAGGGAAAGATCTTCCGCGACGTCAACGAGGCGATGATGGCCTATCAGGCTGGAATAGTCACTCTTCAGGCAAAGATCAAGGTCAGGGTGACAAAGACTATCGGAGATCGGCAGGTCTCGAAGATAATCGACACCACCGTCGGCAGGCTCATCTTCAACGAGAATATCCCTCAGGATCTCGGATATGTTGACAGGACCGATTCCTCGAAGCAGTTCGACCTTGAGATAAACTTCCTCGTTAAGCACAAGCAGCTCGGAGACATCATCGACCGCTGCATTCGCAAGCACGGCACCACCCGCACCTCGGAGGTTCTCGACTCGATAAAGGCGCTCGGATTCAAATATTCGACAAAGGCCGCTATCACCGTCGCCGTCTGCGACGCCACCGTTCCGCCTGAGAAAAAGAGTATTCTTGCCGACGCCGACGCTCAGGTCGATAAGATCGACAAGCAGTATAAGCGCGGTATGATCTCAAGAGCGGAGCGCTCAAGAAAGTTCATAAGCATCTGGAACAAGGCGACCGACGACGTTACCGTCGCCCTCCAGAAGGGACTTGACAAGTATAACCCGATCTATATGATGTCCGATTCCGGAGCGAGAGGTTCTATCGCGCAGATCCGTCAGCTCGCCGGAATGCGCGGACTTATCGCAAACACCTCGGGCGCCACCATTGAAATGCCTATTCGCGCTAACTACCGCGAGGGACTTAACGTTCTCGAATACTTCATCGCCTCACGCGGCGCGAGAAAGGGACTCACCGATACCGCGCTTAAAACCGCCGACTCGGGATATCTTACCCGCCGACTTGTCGATGTCGCTCAGGACGTTATCATCACCGAGGACGACTGCGGCACCGACGAGGGCATCGACGTGTTTGAGATAAGAAACGGCAACGAGATAATCGAGCCGTTCGCAGACCGTCTTGTCGGGCGCTTCCTCGTCAAAGACCTTAAAAATTCAAGCGGCGAGGTCGTCGTTTCGGCTTCGAGATTCATGACCGCCGCCGACGCGAAAAAGGTCATCGAAACGCTTGAAGCCGAGGGCAAGGACAGAATAGCTATCCGCTCGGTGCTTTGCTGCAAGTCTCACCGCGGAGTATGCGCAAAGTGCTACGGAATGGATCTTGCTCACTCGACCGTTGTTTCGACGGGCGAAGCGGTCGGAATCATCGCCGCTCAGTCGATAGGCGAGCCGGGTACTCAGCTTACGATGCGTAACTTCCACACCGGCGGTATCGCCTCGGCGGAGGATATCACTCAGGGTCTTCCGAGAGTTGAGGAGCTGTTTGAGAGCCGCAAGCCCAAGGGCGCTGCCATTCTTGCAAGGATCGGCGGAAAGGTCAGCATCGAGGACGTCAAAAAGACCCGCGTTATCGTCGTTACGAACGAGGAGACCGGCGAGATCGAGCAGTATCCCGTTCCGTGGGATTACAGAATCGTCGTTCACGAGGGCGACGTCGTTCAGCCCGGAAACGAGCTTACCGCCGGCGCAAAGAACCCCTCCGACGTTTTGGCGATTCAGGGAATCGAAGCGGTCAGAAACTATATCATCACCGAGGTCCAGAAGGTCTACCGTCTTCAGGGCGTTGAGCCGAACGACAAGCACATCGAGGTCATCATCAGGCAGATGCTCCGCAGGGTCAAAATCGAGGATCCCGGTTCGAGCTACCTGCTCCCCGGAACGCTTGTTGACAAAAACGAGATCGCCGAGATTAACGCTCAGATCCAAGAGGAGATCGACGCCGGAGACGAGGACGCCCGCCTCATCACCACAAGCCCGGTAATCCAGGGCATCACCAAGGCTTCGTCGAGCTCCGAGAGCTTCCTTTCCGCGGCTTCATTCCAGGAGACCACGAGGGCTCTCACCGACGCCGCCATCAAGGGCAAGGTCGATCACCTCATCGGTCTTAAAGAGAACGTCATCATCGGCAAGCTGCTGCCCGCCGGCACCGGCATGGAGGTCTATAACAACGTCAAGGTCGTTAAAAACGAGCCCTTTGCCGCCGCTGCCGTTCACGAGCAGACCGCCGAGAACGTCTGATAAAAAATCGCAAAAAATTCCCCGGAGAGTATCCGGGGAATTTGGTTTTTAGGAGGGTGGGCCGAGAATATTTTTAGGGGACGCCGGTGTGTAACGTGTCAGAAAGCGGCTATGTTTAGGGAACGCCCTCTCTTGCAGGGCGCAACGATGCTCGCCACTCCTGCGCTTCGCTTCGCAGGGGATTTCGCGGCCTGCGGGCCGCGACCGGAGGCTGCTCGCCCCATGAACGCGGGGTTTTGTCTGCGGAACAACCGAGGCAATCGTTGCCGCCGAGGGCAGCCACGCAGCAACAAAACCAGCTTTCATTGGACTTTCGCAAGCCTTTTGAAAAAGGCTTGAGCGAAAACTTTTGATTTTTGCGTTCGGGGAGGATTCGCCAAAATTTTGCGAGGTTTAATTTGGCTTTTTGAAATCTTTGACCGGGCGAATTATCGCGCGGGATCTTCAAAAACTATAACCGCGCGTTATTTTTCAACGCCGAAACGATAGACCGTCGCGTGGCGATAGATCTCGCCCTTTTTGAGTATCGGCTGAGCGAAGTTTTTGTGCGCCAAAGAGTTGGGATAGAACTGCGTTTCAAGGCAAAGTCCGTCGCGGCGCGAAATTTTTCTGCCGCCCTTGCCGTTCGGCGCGGTCCCGTCAAGAGAGTTTCCGCTGTAAAATTGTATGCCGGGAAGGTCGGAATATACCTCCATCGTTCTGCCCGATTTTTCGCCGCGAAGCACTGCCATAAGGCGGAAGCCTTCGCCGTCGGGGCAGAAGTTGTGGTCATAGCCTCCCGCAAAAACAAGCTGCTCGTGCTTTTGAGCTATCCTCTCTCCGATGACGTGAAAATCGGTGAAATCAAGCGGCGTGCCCTCGACCTTTGCGACATAGCCGGTCGGCAGGCACTCGGAATTTCCGACGGTGAAATGGGTGGCGTTGATTTTTAAAAGATGCCCCTCGATCGAGCCGGAAGCCTCACCGTTGAGGTTGAAATAGCAGTGATTTGTCAGGTTGCAGACGGTCTCGGAATCGCACTCGGCGAAATATTCAATGCTCAGCGCGTTTGAGTCGTCGAAGCGATAGCGCACCGTGACCGAGAGATTTCCGGGGAAACCCTCCTCGCCGTCGGGGCTGAAATATTTGAGAACAAGGCTTTCGCCGTCGGGCAAAGCCGTCCAAAGGCGCTTGTCAAAGCCGCGGCGCCCGCCGTGAAGGCTGTTTCTGCCGTCGTTTTTTTCGAGAACGTATTTGCGCCTGCCGAGCTTGAATTCGGCGTTTTCGATTCGGTTGCCGTGGCGGCCGATAAGCGCGCCGATGTATTTGTTCTGGCGCTCATAACCCTCGACCGAATCATAACCGAGAGCGACGTCGCCGAGTTTGCCGCTTTTGTCGGGAACCACGATCGAGCGGATCGCTCCCCCGAAATCGGTTATCTCAACATAAGCGCCGGAGGAGTTTTTGAGGGTGAAAAGCGAGACCTCGCGTCCGTCAGAAAGTTTTCCGAATGATTTTTTTGTGATATTTGTCATAATGCAGCTTTCCTTTCCGTCGATTTTAACAAATTTTAATATTTTCCCGCCCAAGGCGCAATATTCGGGGCGTGAAAACGATATTACAAGTGTAACACCTTTTTAAGCGGATTTCAAGAACTTTGCGACAAATAAGCCGAAAGAATTTGGCACAAAATATTAAAAAAGGCTTAAAATTTCCAAAAAACTATTTACAAATCCGAAACAGGGTGATATAATAAAGCTAAACATTTTATAAAGGAGTGTTATTTTCAATGACAAAACGAATTTTGGCAATAGTCTTGGCACTTGTGCTGAGCCTGTCCGTCCTGTCAGTTGAGGCGTTTGCCTTTGAAAGCCTGAACTTCGTCACGGCTGCTCAAAGCGGAAAAACTATCAGCTTGACATGGAACGCACCTTCCGGAGGAGCAGCCGACTACTATTTGGTTGACATCTCCACCGGCACCACAACGGTAGTCAGTCAGGCACGAGTAACAACAACGGCTTACACTTCAGCAAATCTTTCTGCGAGCGGCACATACACCGCTATCGTAGACGCTTATAAGTCCGGCGTTCGCGTTGCGACTTACAGCGGCACGGTCGATGTGTTCATCGAGCAGACTTCTACCTCGGGCGGAATCACCGTTACAAGCACTACTGCTTCGTCGGTTACCGTTTCTTGGTCTAAGCAGGCCGGCGTTACCAGCTATCACGTTGTTTATAACGACGGCACTAACCACTATATTGATGTTGCGGACGCCACCTCTGCCACCATTAACGTTGCTTATTCCAACCTCAGAAGCGTAACCGTTTCTGCCGGAGACAACTCCGACTACGGAACTGCGTTCGCTTCGTGGACAAATCCGGGTTCTTCTTCTCCGAGCTCCGTTCCGTCCACTCCGTCTACTTCCGGAAACGTTTGGATCAGCGGAAACACCCTGTACTGGAACGCCGTTGCCGGAGCTTACTCCTATACGGTCTCCCAGAGCGGACTGGTTGCGCTTCCGAATGCGACTAACCTCACTACCACCTCTTACGTCATTCCTACCGATTATCAGCGCACCGGCGCAACGTTTGTCGTAACCGCATACAATTTCTACGGCACCTCGATCGGCGACGTCGGATATGCCGTATACGGCTATAACAACGGTATCGGCGGAGTCAACACCGGCAGCGTTTACGCTTCGAACGGTTATCTCTACTGGCCCGGCAACGGCTCGCAGTCCTATACTATCAGTATGTATTCGGGCAACGGCTACGGTCTTATCACCAGCGCGACCTATAATGCAAGCGGCAACTACTATGCTCAGCAGAGCGCTGAGATTTACAGCTGGATCTCCCGCTACGCAGGAAACTACACCACCGTTTACCTCACCGTAACCGGCGCAAACGGCTCGACCGTCGGCTCGACCACTTACAGCATCTATTATAACGGCTATACCGGCGGATATGTCGGCGGATACAACAACGGTCTCGGCGCTGTCGGAAGCGCTGTCGGAAGCGGAACCGGCAACTATGTATACGGCCAGAACTGCTCGATCAACGTCGGCGCAACTTCTTCCGCGGTATCTTGGGGCGGCGTAGGAAACGTTCTCTACTATGTTGTTCAGTATACCAACAACGACGATAAAACCAATCAGCAGCTCACTATCTATAACGGAACCACTTACACGAACGTTCCGCTCGGATATAACAACTGCAACAGCTTCACCGTAAACATTGTTGCGGTCACCGGCAGCGGCGTAAACGGCGGCCAGATAATCGGCTCGGCAACTTACACCGGCTCGAAGACTTCTACCGCCACAAAGTCCGAGTATGACAAGCTCACTCTCACTCAGAGCGGCTCCTCCACCATCGTTTCTTGGAACGCTGTTTCCGGAGCTCGCGGATATGTTCTTTACTTCACGAGAATAGGCGGACAGGCGGCTGATGAATACTTCACCTCCACCAACTCCTATACTCTCAGCGGAGTGGGAACCAGACTCGGCTATGAGCTGAGAGTTCTCGCGATCCTCTCTGACGGACGCAACCAGCACGTCGGTTCTGCGATCCACGTTGCGGGCGACGCTTATCCTTCCGCAGGTTCAACCACCACCACTCCCGCACAGACCACCTCGGTCTATGTGACCAACTTCAAGGGCACCGCTTCTCAGACCACCGTATCGCTTTCTTGGTCGGCCGCCAGCGGCAACCCGACTTACGAGCTGTGGTACAAGAAGGCTTCCGCCTCGACTTGGAAGAAGCTCGGAACCACCTCTAAGAAGGCTGCGACCGTAAGCAAGCTCAGCGCGAACACCGCTTATGAGTTCAAGATCATCGCTAACGGACGCGAGTCCGGAATCCTCAAGCTGTCCACCACTTCTTCGGGAACCAACACCGCAACGGCTGCAGATCCCGTTGAAGCAGGAACCGCTTCCAATCTCCCTGTCATCACCTCTACCGCCGGCTCCACCGGATCCTTCACCGTAAACTGGAACCCCGTCAAGGACGCCGACACTTATCAGGTATGGGTGCATCAGGAGGGCGTTGACGTCACCGCCGACGGCAAGCAGACTTACAGACGCAAGGCCACCGTTACCGGAACCAACGCGACTATAAGCGGCCTCTCCGCCGGAACTTACAGAGTCCGCATCAAGGCCTCTAAGGACGGCGGCAAGACCTATACCGGTCTCACCGACTGCGCATACGTCACCGTCACCGTCAAGTAATTGACGAAACGAAAAATTAAAGGCCCCGCTTCGGCGGGGCTTTTTTATGCTAAATTCACTTGCGTTTCAACGTCACCGAGACGACTTCGGGGCGGTTGTTGACGCGAAAAGGAATGAGGCTGTTGCCGATTCCTCGGCTGACTATCGTTGCGCGGTCGCCGAAGCGGTAAACGCCCTCGTAATAATCGGGGAAGAAAAGCTGGTCGGGGGCGATCAGCCCGCCGACAAAGGGCAGCCGCGCCTGTCCGCCGTGAGCGTGGCCCGAAAAGGCGAGGTCAAAGCCGGCGGCGGCAAACTCGGCGGCAAACTGCGGGCGGTGGCAGAGAAGAATATTGAAAGCCTCGGGCGAAACGAGCGCTTCGGCTGCGTTTTTGTCAAAGTAACCGCTGTCGAACACTCCGCAGAGATTCAGCGCCGAGCCGCCCCGCTCGATTTTTTTCGCCCTGCCGTCAAGAAGCGTGACGCCCAAGCCGCCGAGGCGGGTCATTATTTCGCGATAAAGCGCGTCGGGCAGCTTCTCCTCGTGATTTCCGGTGACGAAATAGGTCGGAGCGACGCTCGCCAGCCGCTCGGCAAGGTCAAGCGCGGTCTCGGTCTCTTTGCCGATTCGGCGGCCGTCGATGAGATCGCCCGAAATAACGATGATATCGGGCTTTTCGCCCGAAACAAGCGCTAAAAGCCGCGAATTGTCTCTGCCGAAGCTCTTTCCGTGAACGTCCGAGAGGTGGACGATCTTGAAGCCGTCGAATTCTTTCGGGAGCCGCGTTGACGAAAACTCATATTTCGTCAGCGTGAGCGCCTCGTTCTCAAAGACAAGATATGCGGCGGCCGCAGCGGCAGCGCATATGCAGATTTTTCCGAGCAGTTTTTTGTTCATGTCCGTCCACCTCAGCGTTGTGCTTATGTTTTTTCCATAGCAGCAGCCTGCTAAAATCGCCTCAATAGCTGCGATTCCGAAAAGAGACCTATGCTGCTGGTTGGTTGTGATTATGCGTAAGTTTTACAAACGGAAATTCAAATGAATCTTTTCAGCTTCAGCTGAAAATTCGGTTTTGTAACATATTCCAAGTAAATCGGTCTGCCCGCATACTCCAGATATGCCTTGAATCTTTCGACGATAGCGGGAGCAGTGATCAGCTCCCGAGCCTTATCTGTCGAAAAGAAAGCGGACTCGGAGTTTTCGCTTGAAGGGCGCGGTGTGCCGGCTTTCGCCCTGCAAATAAAATCGAGCATGAGCTTGGTTGGCACTTCTTTTACACCGTTATACCCGGGATATTTGCAAGTGTTTGACGATATGCAAAACACTTCTCCGACCTCGATATCAATGCCGGCCTCTTCCATAATTTCTCTTTTAACGGCGTCGATGACGTTTTCACCGACTTCGACCTGCCCTCCCGGGAATTCCCAGCCTCTTTGATGCGATTTTACCAGCAGGATATCGTTATTATCATTTATCACGATACCCGCCGCCGCAACGATGTGAGTCGGCATGACCCATTCGGTATTGCTCATAACGACCTCCAGTAAATCAGATCCCGATTTGTTTTATCAACATAATACCACTTAAACGCAGTCAAGTCAACACAAACGCCGGTCGGTTCGGCGCAGATTTTTCTTTAAGAGCAAAAATCCGCAAAAAATATAGCGAAAACGCTTGACAAGCAGGTTTGAACGTGATAAAATAACTTTACCTCTTTGCGGGGGCTTTTTTTGGTGCGCCTTTTCGCACCGCACCGCAGACCGCCGGTCATCGGCGGCGCGCCTTTGCCTGCGCGGTCAGGCGCCGGCAATCGCTTCGGAGGGAGGCAAATGCCGCTTTCAAGCGGCGACAGCGCTTTCGTGATTAACCCGCGCAAGCGTAAATTTCGTCAGGAGGTGCCGAAAATGAGGGTTAAGATCACACTCGCGTGCACGGAGTGCAAGCAAAGAAACTATTGTACCAAGAAGAACAAGAAAAACGACCCCGACAGGCTTGAAATGAACAAATACTGCAAGTTCTGCCGCAAACACACTCTCCACAGAGAGACCAAGTAACGAGGGGAGAGTTTGAAATGGCAAAAGAGAAAAAGAATGTCTTTGCTCGGGTTTTCGGGGCGATAGGAAAATTTTTCCGCGACGTTATCGCCGAAGTCAAGAAGGTCGTTTGGCCGAGCAAGAAACAGGTTTTAAACAACACCGCAGTCGTTTTCGCCGTGTGCATAATCAGCGGAGCAGCGCTTTTCGCGATCGATTCTGTCTTTGCACTGCTGATGAGGCTTCTCGTCGGCGCCTGATCGGCTGATGCGCCCGTTGAACCCCGATTTGAAAGGAAGAAACTTATGGATACGGAACTGACCGCAAAGTGGTATGTCGTCCACACATATTCGGGCTACGAAAATAAGGTGGCGCAGAATATTGAAAAGGTCGTTGAAAACCGTCGGCTTCAGGACACTATTCAGCAGGTGCGCGTTCCCGTCGAGATAGTCGAGCAGACCGACTCGAACGGAAACAAGAAAGAGGCCGAATCAAAGCTGTTCCCGAGCTATGTTCTGGTGAAAATGGTAATGACCGACGAGTCGTGGTATATCGTCCGCAACACCCGCGGAGTTACCGGATTTGTCGGACCCGGCTCAAAGCCGGTGCCGCTCACCGAAAAAGAAGTCGCAGCGCTCGGAGTTGACGTCAGAAAGGTTCAGACAAGCGTCAACTTCAAGGCCGGAGACGAGGTAACCGTTCTCGGCGGGCCCTTCGACGGCTGGGTGGGAACCGTTAAAAACGTCAATCTTGACGAGCAGACCGTTGACATCGTCGTTTCGATGTTCGGAAGAGAAACCCCGGCAACGCTTCCGGTGTCTTCCGTCAAAAAGGTCGAAGATTAAGCTAAGCGCTTAAAAAGTGGGAGAGCCGAAATTTTTTAACGGCTCGCCAAAAAGCGGATCGCTCGGGGATTCCCCGAAAAACCGCTATACCACAAAATGGAGGAAATAATTATGGCACAGAAAGTAACAGGTATTATCAAGTTACAGATCCCCGCTGGAAAAGCGACCCCCGCGCCGCCGGTCGGCCCTGCGCTCGGTCAGCACGGCGTAAACATCGTCGCTTTTACCAAGGACTTCAATGAAAGGACCAAAAACGATATCGGTCTTATAATCCCCGTAGTCATCACCGTCTATGCCGACCGCTCGTTCACTTTCATCACCAAAACCCCGCCGGCAGCCGTTCTCATTAAAAAGGCGTGCGGAATCGAGTCGGGTTCCGGTGTTCCGAACAAGCAGAAGGTCGCAACGCTCACAAAAGAGCAGGTCAGAGCCATCGCCGAGCAGAAGCTGCCCGACCTTAACGCAGGGTCTGTTGAAGCCGCAATGTCAATGATCGCAGGTACTGCCCGTTCGATGGGCGTTACCGTTGCCGACTGACGGAGACAGTGGGAGGATCTTCCTTATCCGCTTACCACATGATTACAAAGGAGATATTTTATAATGAAACACGGTAAGAAATATAACGACAGCCTCAAGGTTGTCGATAAGACCAAACTCTATGATTCCGCCGAGGCTTGCGAGCTTGCCGCCGCAAACGCAAAGGCCAAGTTCGATGAGACTATCGAGATCCATATCCGTCTCGGCGTCGATTCTCGCCATGCCGACCAGCAGGTCAGAGGCGCGGTGGTTTTGCCGAACGGAACCGGCAAGACCGTCAGGACCCTCGTTTTCTGCAAGGAGGACAAATATGAGGCGGCAAAGGCTGCCGGAGCCGATTATGTCGGCGGTCTTGACTATGTTGACAAGATCATGAAAGAAAACTGGATGGACTTTGACGTTGTCATCGCCTCGCCCGACATGATGGGCGTCGTCGGCCGTCTCGGTAAGATCCTCGGCCCCCGCGGACTTATGCCTAACCCGAAGGCCGGAACCGTTGCGCCCGACGTTGCAAAGGCAGTCACCGAGGCCAAGGCCGGTAAGATCGAGTATCGCCTTGACAAGACCAACATAATCCACTGCCCGATCGGCAAGGCTTCTTTCGGCAAAGAGAAGCTGGCTGAAAACTTCGAGGCGCTTGTTGAGGCCGTCGTTAAGGCAAAGCCCGCCGCCGCAAAGGGTCAGTATCTCAAATCCATCGTCATCTCTTCGACCATGGGCGTGGGAATCAAGTGCAACACCGCTAAATACGGCGTGTGATTTAAAAATCGACGCTCGGGGGCTTTCTCCCCGAGCGCTTTTTTCATCAAAAGCAAAAAATTTTCACTTTGCGCTTGACATCTTAAAACGAATATGCTATAATCGCTTTTGCACCGATCTTAAGACAGCAGGCGACAGTAAGTCCTGCCGAGGAAAGGATATACATGAATTTCCATGTCCCTTTTCCTCATCGAAAAGGGATTTTAATTTCGGGGCATAAAATCCGCTTTTAAAGAGGTGAAAAAAACAAATGCCGAACGAAAACATTCTGAACCAGAAAAAGCAGAAGGTGGCCGAGATCACCGATATGCTGAAAAACGCGGCTTCCGGCGTGCTCGTTAATTATTCGGGCATCTCGGTCGAAGACGATACAAAGCTGCGTAAAGAGCTTCGCGAGGCCGGCGTTAAGTATACGGTCGAAAAAAATACCCTTTTGAGATTCGCTATGCAGAACGCGGGACTTGACAAGCTCACCGAAGTCCTCTCCGGCGCTACCGCTATCGCCATAAGCGACGACGAGACCGCCGCCGCAAGAGTTCTCGGAAAATATGCCGAGGATCACGAGAACTTCGTTCTGAAAGCAGGATTCATCGGAACCGAGATCTATGACGCCGAGGGCGTTAAAGCGCTTTCAAAGATCCCCTCGAAGGAGACTCTTCTTGCGCAGCTCGTCGGTTCGCTTCAGGGTCCCGTGCAGAAGCTCGCCGCAACGCTTCAGGCTTTGGCGGAAAAGAACGAAGAGGCTGCCTGAGCCTCGAAAAGCTGCCGCTTAGCTTAAACGCTTTATACGCGGCGTAAAAACATCAAAACATATTACAAAAAGGAGATTTATTATCATGGCTTCTGAAAAAATCATTAAGTTTGTAGAAGATATCAAGGCGATGTCCGTCCTCGAGCTCAAGGAGCTTGTTGACGCTATCCAGGAAGAATTCGGAGTAACCGCTGCCGTCGCCGCTGCTCCCGCTGCTGCCGGCGGAGCCGCCGCCCCTGCCGAGAAGACCGAGTTCGACGTTGTTCTCGCCTCGTTCGGCGACAATAAGATGGCCGTCATCAAGGCTGTCAAGGATATCCTCGGCCTCGGACTTAAAGAGTCCAAGGAGTTCGTCGAGGCTGCTCCGAAGACCGTCAAGGAAGGCGCTTCCAAGGCTGAGGCCGACGAGCTGAAAGAGAAGCTCGAGGCTGCCGGCGCGACCGTCGAGATCAAGTAATTTCGGGTCGGGAAGCACCGCTTCAAAAAGACGAAAACAGCGTGGAGAAATCCGCGCTGTTTTTTTGCGCCCCGAAGCCGCAATCATTCATATTTTTTGAGTATCTTCCGAAACGCAAGGCATATCGCAGCGCTCATCAGCCCGAGAATGAACGTCATAAGCGCCGCGCCCGAGCCTTTTCCGACGCCGAACAGCCTTGAAAGAAGCGCGCTTCGGGCGGGGCTCGCCATAAGCGGCTCGCAGACCCTATCGACCATAAATCCGCCGAAAAACGTTCCGAGGGGGACCGTAAAAAATTGCAGGGTGTTGCGGCATGAATAGACCCGCCCCTGCATTTCGGTCGGGACAGCGCTTCGCACCGCAACGTCGAGGTTTGCGTTCATTATCGGAACGACCGACCAGCCGGCGATCTGGGCTATGCACCACCAAAGCGGGGTTCTCGCAAAGGCGAGGATAAGGTTTTCGACCACGAGCGAAAAAAGCGCCGTAAGAAAAATCACGCGGATTCGGTTTTTCGGAGCAGGAAGCACCGACGCCGCGACGCTTCCGAAAAGCATTGCCGCTCCGGCGCAGGCCGTCACCGTTCCGAGCACGGCTTTTCCGCCGTTTTGGTGCGAGAGAACATAGGGCGGAAGCACCGCGTCGAAAGCCGAGGCCGCAAAATTCACTCCCGCCAAAAACAGAATGAGCCAAAAAACCGGCTTGTTGCCGAAAAGATATGAAAGCCCGCTTTTTGCGCTCGCCAAAACCGAGGGCTTCGGGCCGGCGCTTTTGGCCCCGGGCGGAATGTGAACAAAAAGCGCAAGCGCCGAAAAGGCCGCAGCAAAGGTCGCAAGGTCAACGCAGATCACCCCGACCATGCCCGAAACGGCATAAAGCGCCGTTGCGAGGATCGGGTGAAAAACCGTCACAAGCGAGCTTGACAGCGATTTAAGCCCGCTCGCTTTCTGATAGTGCTCCCGAGGCGTTATAAGCGTCATGGCGACCTCGCCGGCGGGCTGCTGCACCGTGTTCATAAGACCCACGACCGCGTTGAGAATATAAATATGCGCCGGCAGAAGCGAATCGCAAAGCAGCAAAACCATCTCCGCGGCCGAGCAGCAGGCGGCGAAAAAGTCGCACAAAAGCATCGTCGGTTTTTTGTCAAAGCTATCCGAAAGCGCCCCTGCTAAAACCGACATGAGAACATAAGGGGTATAGGAGCAGATCGACAAAAGCGCGGTCTGAAGCGCCGAGCCGGTCTTTTCATATACCCAAAGCGTCAGCGCAAACGAGGTCATGGCGCTGCCGAGCTGAGAAAGCGACTGAGTTGACCAAAGTATCAAAAACGTTCTGAGTTCTTTAATTGTATTCATTTTGACTTTGCCCCTTTGAAAATTTAATCAAAATTGCAAAGCCCGAGGAACGCAGGGCCTCAAAAACCCTCGGCTCCGTGCGGTATCCTCAAACTTTGCACGGAGCAAAAGCGATCGCCAAGATCATAATTTCCTCCCAAACGGCAGATTTTGTAAGCAGATTATATCATATCTACTTAAAAAGGTCAATCGACAGAGCTTTTAAATCCCTCACCGCAGAAATAATCAATCTTCAAAAAACCTGCCGCTCGCGCCGAAATTTCTCTTTTTGGACGGTCGGCGGGGAGGGCTTTTGCCGAAAAATAACGCAAAAGCGAAATTTTTCACTTTTTTGATTATTTTACTTGATTTTCCTGAAACGATGTAGTATAATAGTCGGTGTACCGGACTTTCCGGCAATATGTTAAACGGAGGAACATTATATGCTCAAGAAATTACTCGCAGTAATCATGGCGCTTGCGATGGCAATGTCGCTTTGCGTCAACGTTTTCGCCGCTGATGAGACCGAGATCCCGCTCGACGCCGACCATGTCGGTCAAAGCTCTGCCGGCGGAGTTGACGTTCTCACCATTGAGAACGGCTCGATCACCGCGTCTACCGACGCAGCTATCCCGCTCTTCTCGCTTCTTCTGCCCGAAGAAGTGCCCATCGGCGAGACCGTTACCATTCACATCAAGGGAACCTCGAACGGAGATTTCCGCGTTTGGCTTCTCGGAAACACTTATTCGGGAGACAAGGGCGTTGAGGCGACCTTCTCGAACCAGTGGAAAGCCTCGGAGAACGGTTTTACCGCTCCCGGCGAATTTGAAAAGTACATAACCCTTACCGCCGAGGACTTCGACGCTCAGGGCGGCACCGTTGGCGACAGAGTCGCTTTCAAGGGCCCCTCCTACGGCGTAAACCTTGACAATCTCCAGCTCACCTATGTCGGAGTTATCATGGGCACCACCGAGGATATCGAAGCCGGAGCAGTTGAGGAAGCAGCACCTTTCCTCGATTCCGCAAAGGCCGCTCTTGAAGCCGCCGAGGCCGCGACCGACAAGGCCGGAGTAGAGGCCGCTCTCGATCAGGCTAAAGCCGCCGTCGCTTCTTTGGAAGAGGCTGCCGCTCTCGGATTCCCGGGCGTTGTCGCGATGGTCGATGAGGCAAAAGAGATCGTCACCAAGATCAGCGGCATGATCAACTCGGTTGACGCCGACGCCGTTGCCGCTTCGCTTCAGGGCGATGTTGAAGCTCTGGCCGCCGCAAAAGAGGCTTCTGCCGCCGCCGGAGACGACGTTGACGCCGCTCAGGCAGCTCTTGACAGCGCCAAGGCCGCACTTGCTAACATCGAGGCCGCCGCTCAGGCCAACCCGAGCTATACGAGCGTTCTGACCCTTCTTAAAGACGCGAGAAGCACCGTTAAGGAGGTCGAGGCAAACCTCAACGCCGCCAAGGAGGCAAAAGCCGCCGCTGATGAGGCCGCAAAGCTCGCCGAGGAGGAAGCCGCCGCTAAGAAGAAGACCACCACTACCGTCGTTATCGTCGTAGTCGTTGTTGTCGTCGTCATCGCGGTCATCGCTGCCGTCGTCCTCGCCATGAAGAAAAAGAAGAAGAACTAAGCCCTTCTTCGTAAAAAAAACATCTGATTCAAAGCCGCCGACTTTTTGCCGGCGGCTCTTGTTTTGTGCGAGCCGCTCGCCCCGAGCCCGGCGCTCTTAACGGCAAAGCAATAAAAAAAGACCGTGCCTTTTTCGGGCGCGGTCTTTTTATTTGTTCCACAGGAGAATGGATTTTATCACCTTTCCGGTCATGCTGTCAAACATCGAATCCACCGCCTCAATGCCGATGTTAAGGCGGCGGTTCTCGCTTATATTGAAGCTGACGCAGGTCTCGCCGAAGTCATAGCCCGAGAAAAGCCGCATCATTTTAACGCCGCCGGTCTCGCCGAGGTCGTATGCGGGGCCGAAGCCCGATTCAAATGCGGTCTCTTCGAGGCAGCCCAAGCAGCTTCCCCGCGCAAAGGCATAGACACAGATCATGTCGGGCTGAGGGAAGTCGGGCTTATAGCTTTCGAGCCATTCAAGGCGCAGGTCGGGGTCAATCATGCCGTAGGTCAGAATTTTGAAGCGGTCGGCGGCGGCGTCGAAATAGGCGTAGTAGTATTCATAGTGCTCCGGCGTTTCGACGGGGAGCCAGTTTTCGTCGAAGCTGATGCCGCCCTGACGGTATATTATCGCGACAATGCCGACCTCGCCCCAAAGCTGCTCGGGGAGTGATAATTCGGCCTCATGAACGAAGCCGTCAAAGAAAAGCGTCGCTTTTTCTCCGTCCGAGACGCCCTCGATCTCGCGGCAGATATATCTTCCGAAGCGAGCCGATGAACCGAGCGCGGCGTCCTCGGAGAAATTTATGCCCCAGCCGCTCTCCGAGATGAGCGCGCTTCTGAAAAAGAAATATTTCGTCTCGCCCTCCGCGGGGTCGCTCCATTCGACGCTCGGAAAAAGCGACGATTCGTTTCCGAAGCCGTCGAACGAGCAAAGCGCCTCGCCGCTGAAACCTCCGCCCGAGTATTCGCACCTCACCGCGCCGATAAGCCCTCTCGGCTCCGAGAGGACGCTTTCGCCGAAGCGGATCTTTTCACCGCCGAGCGATACCGATTCGGGCAGGGGAGAGGGAAGCGCGAGGCGCTTTCCCGAAACTATCGTCTCATCGGTCGCTAAGAAGCCCTCGGCGGAAAAATCTTTCAGCTCGGAATATTCAAGCTCGCCGCCGTCCTCTGTCAGCCAAGCGTTGTCGGCGACATAGCGGCAGTTTGTCGAGCTGACTTCTCCGCCCGAAAGCCCACGCCAGACAGCGCCGCCGATATACCCCGCCGAGCACTCGGTATAGCAGTCGCCGAGGCTGCCGCTGCCGCCTCCGCAAAGCCCGCCGACGGTCGAATCTTCGCCGCAGTCAAGGCTTATTTTACCCGACGAGTGGCAAGCGCGCGCCTCGCCGTCAAGAACGCCGCATATTCCGCCGACCGTGAAGCGCGAAGCGCCGCCGAGCTCGATTTTTTCAAGCTGGGCTGAGCAGCTCTCGATAATTCCCGAGGCCCTGCCCGAAAGCCCGCCGACCAAAACCTCGCCCGATTCGGAAGCGCCGTCGATCGCTATCTCGGAGGCCGAGCAGTTAAAAAGTCTGCCCGCGGGTTCAAGCTCGCCGCAAACGGCGCCCGCAAGGCAGTTTGAGGATATTTTAAGGCTTAGGCCCATGACGTGAAGGTTTGATATCTCGCCAGAGACCGACGAAAAAATCCCGAGGCGCTCCGCCGCCCCGCTTATTTCAAGCCCCGAGATAAAACGCCCGCAGCCGTCAAAGCTGCCAGAAAATCTCGGCAGGGGCTCAAATTTCGGCAGAGGCTCAAATTTCGGTCTCTGCGGAACACACTCTCTCGGCCAAAATTCATCGTCGTTGCTAAAATTAAAATTGCTCTCAACGTCGATGTCGCTTGTCATGAGCACTTCTTTTTCGGCGGTGTCGATAAACCGAAGATTGTTTAAATGCCTCAGCTTTGAAACGGCTATCTTCTCACCCTCGCGGAATTCAAACAGCGGGCAAAACGTCTGCCGCCCATTGAACGCCTCGCGCGCTGAGGTCGTAAAGGTCTCGCCGTCGGTCTCAACAACGAGCCTGACTTCGGCGGTTATGCTGTCAACCTCGCAGCCGAGGCTGCCGGCGTATTTGTCTATAAAAAGCGAGCCGCCGTCTTTTTCAAGGCGGTCGATGAGAAGATATGCCGTGAGGTTTCCGTCGAAGATTTCTTTATTATCGGCGGCAGTTTCGACCGTCTCGTCGCTCTCGGAGGAACGGAGAGTGATATTTACCGTTGTATCTTCGAGGTTCAAACCGTCGAGCCCTCCGCAGGTGATCTTCAAGTAAAGGTCCTCGCGGTTTATCACCTCAACGGTCGGCCGAAGAACATATTTCTGCTTTTTTGCGACATTATCAAAAACGCCGCCGTAATAGCCTACGCGGTTTTTAAAAAGTTCTTCTTTTGAGCGCTCCGTCAGCTCGGAGTAGACCTTTTCAAGCTCGCTCTCGCTCATTCGGTCAGAGTAGAACACCGATATCACCAAGCGCGACGACGGGTCTATTTCGATAAGAATGCTTCCGACGTCGGTATAAAAAATGCCCTCGAAAAGCCCGCTGTCATCGTTTGAGCTCAAAACGATGTATCGGGCCTCGGGGAGCAGGTCGGACGCGCCGTGAAGATGTGAGGATTTATCAATGTCTTCCGCGAGATGCTCGCACTCGCCGACGTTATCGGCGTTGACGATGCGGTTTTGCGCAAAGATGTAAAAATCCTCGGCGGCGCTGTTCAGGCGGTTTACATAGTGCGCCGCTATCAGCGAAGAAGCGCTTATAGCCGCGATGGAAACCAGCGTTCCCAGAATGAGAACGACGACAAGCATCTCGGCAAGGGTAAAGCCCCGCTTTTGCGCGATCTTCATGGCACTTCCTCCGACGGTTGATTAAGATAATGATACAGCCAATGTCACAATTTGTCAAGATTTGTCGAGGAAAAATTTGAAAATTTTTGGGGGAGGGGTAAAAGGTATCCATATTTTCCTCTGCCGGAAAATATGGATGCTATTGGGAGTCACCCCACCCCGTTCGCTATCTTCCTTAACGCTCCATGCGCACAAAAGCCCCGCAGGGGCGTTGTGCCACAGACGCGGGGTTTTGTCCAAGAGGACGAGCCGC
>CANQHA010000021.1 GCA_947623585.1 uncultured Clostridia bacterium
TGCTTCTTCGCTCCCCTCTTCCAAGGGTGCCCGACTATTTTACCACACCTTTAACCTCTTGTCAAGAACTTTTTTAAATCTTTTTTCAAAAATTTTTTAGGTGTAAAGCAGCCGAGCTTTACCTCGTCAAGAGACAGCTTTGTTACTATACCACTTTTTTATTCCCATGTCAAGAGAATTTTTGAAAAAATTTTAAAAATTTTTTACTCGGCCGATTTTTCGATCGCAAGTTTTGAGATATTTTTGTCGGCGGCGAAGCCGGAGGCGTTATAAAGCACCAGCACGCGGTCGAAATCCGAGGGGTCGGCATAGTCGGAGAGCCGCATCATATATCGCAGATCGACGACCGTCACCCTGCCGAAATGCTTGCACAAAAACGGCACAAGGCAGTTCGCGTAGGAATCCTTTATAACGAGTATCGAGCCGCCGCCCGCGTCGGTTTCGATCTCAATGAGCGGAACGTTCTCGCCGAGGAAGCTGAGATATTGGTCTTTTTTCGCGAGATTCTCGCGGAAGATCACCGAGTCGTGCTCGGAAACGGTGCCGTCGGCGGAGGTGACCCTGACCGACTTGACCGAGGGGCCCGCCGAATAGTAAAAATCAACGACGTCAGGCTCGGCGGAATCGTCGAGGACCTTTGAATAAAGCGAGCCGCGGAAGCTGTGGCTTGCGTGCTCAACGTCGATGCGGTCGAGCGGGATCGGTTCATAGCCGAGGCTTCGCATATAGCACGAATAGGCGATATAGGCTCCTCGGGTGGTCCAGTGGTGGTCGGTGCGATAGTAGATGTAGTCCCCGCGGGCGGAATAAAGGCTGTCGTAAACATCGACGGCGCCGACTCCGCCCTCTCTGAGCTTTGAATATACGCGGTCGATTAGCTTTTTCTCGGAGGGCTCTTTTGAAAACGCCGGAAGCCTGTCGGAATAAATCTGAACGGCAGTCGGGGCGAGCATCACGCTCAGCCTGCCGCCGAGACTTTCGGAAAAGGATATCAGCGCAGCAGCCGAGCGGTCGGCGACGGAAAAATCAGTCTCCTCGGGGGCCTCAAAAAGGCTTCCGCCCGCAAAAATCACGCCGTTGACCTCTTTTTTGCCCGAAAGCCGCTCAAGAAGCGTGTGCAGAGATATCCAGCGCGGGCGCAAAACGATGTGCTCGCGGGAATATTCGGCGAGGCGCTCGGAAAACCTCCCCGAGAACCACTCGGAGACGGAAAATTCGGGCTTTTCGGCGAGATAGCGGTTTTCAAGCTCGGAAAAATCCGACTTCGGAAGAAAAACCGTCAGAAGAAATACCGCCGCGACGGCGCCGAAAAACAACGCGGCGTTCAATATGTCGGCGAGCCTTTTTCGGTCGCGCATGAGTATCACTCCTTATAATAAGGTATGTCAGAAGTTGAAATAAAGAAACGGGTTGTAGCCCTCGTTGACGAGATATGCGGTCGAGGCAGCAAGCAAAACGAGCGTTACGAGCGGAGAGACCGCAGCAAAAGCGCTGAACCTTACGCCTGAGGAGCCGAATTTTTCCTCGAGGCGGGCGCGAATGTTTTTCGGAGCGTCGGAGGCGAAAAAGACGCAAAGCGCAAGTATTACAGAATTTTCGGAGAGAAGCCTTATGGTCTCGCGGTCGCCGAAAATCCCCGCCGAGCCGAACATCGCGCCGAAATATCCGAGCGCCGAGGAGAGGCTGTCGGTCTGAAAAAGCACCCAGCCGAAGACCACCGCAAGCATGGTGTAAAGCCATCCGACAAACGACGGCAGCTTATCGAGCAGCTTTCCGAGGAAGAAGTGCTCGGCGATTATGAGAAGCCCGAACCACCCTCCCCAAAGGACGAAATTCCAGCTTGCACCGTGCCAAAGCCCGGTCAGAAGCCACACTATCGCGAGATTTCTTATCGTTTTTTTCGAGCCGCAGCGGCTTCCGCCAAGGGGGAAATAAACATAGCTTTTAAACCACTCGCCGAGGGTCATATGCCATCTGCGCCAAAATTCGCGGACGCTCTTTGAGATGTAGGGCAGATCGAAATTCTCGGGAAAATCAAAGCCGAGCATCTTTCCGAGGCCGACCGCCATATCGGAATAGCCCGAAAAGTCGAAATAGATTTGGAAAGTGAAAGCGATTATCCCGAGCCAAGCGGTCGCGGCGGGAAGGCTTGTCAGCTCGGAGGCCGAAACGCTCTCCCAAAGCCGGCCGACGTTGTTTGCCAGAAGAACCTTTTTTGCAAGCCCGCGGGTAAATCTCGTCACCCCCTCAGAAAGATTTGAGGCCGAAACGCTGCGCTCCTCAAGCCTTTCGGAGACGTCGCGATAGCGGACTATCGGCCCGGCGACTATCTGAGGGAACATGGTGACATACGCCGCAAAGTTTATGAAGCTGCGCTGCACCTCGATCTTTCGCATATAAAGGTCGATGGTGTAGGACATACTCTGAAAAGTGAAAAACGAAATTCCTATCGGCAAAATTATCGACGAAAGCGAAAAGTGCGTGCCGAAAAGCGAATTTGAAGCCGCCGCATAAATGTTGAGCGGAATGCTTGAGCCGAAAAGAGAATTTATCGAGCCAATTATAAAAGAGGTGTATTTAAAGGCTCCCAAAAGCCCGAGGTTTAAAGCGATCGAGACCCCGAGGCAGGCTTTTCGCGCCTTGGGCTTTTCGTCGTTTGCCGACATTATCAGCCCCGCGAAATAGTCTATCAGGCAGGAGAGGAGCAGCACGAAGACGTAGACCGGTTCTCCGAAAGCGTAAAAAATCAGACCCGACGCAAAAAGCGCCGCGTTTTTGAATTTTTTCGGCGTGAGAAAATAGACCGCCAACACCGCCGGAAGATAAAAATATAAAAATTCGACAGACGAAAATACCATTTTTTGCCTCCGAGTTTATAAAATTTCCTCCACCGCCGAACGGTAAGCGTCATAGTCGAGCGAGCTGTTCAAAACGTCAAGAAGCCCCGAGGTCGAAAGCCTTTCGGGCAGCCCGAGCTTTTTTAAAAGAGCGGCTCGCTTTTTTGAGGAATCCTTTCCGCCGAAAAGCCCGTCGTCAAAAAGGTCTTGGCGGAGTATCCTTCGGCCCTCTTTCGGCGCGCCGCCGATAACGCCCGCCTTTTCAAGCGCAGAGATCAACGCCGCGTCGGGTATCCCCTCGACCCCGAGCTTTCCCTCGCAGGACGGCTTTGCCTTTCGGCGCTCTTTGCCGTAAACATCGGGGATATAGGCGTTTCTGACCTCGCCCTTTGAGACAAAGCCCTTGATGTATCCTCTTATTCTGAAGCCGGCGGAGTCGCTGTCGGTCAAAATCGTTACCCCGCCGTTTTCGGCATAGCGGCGTATCAGCGCCTTTTTCTCCTCGCTTTTGAACACGCCGAAGCCGTCCGTCGTTATCACGGGGCAGTCAACTATCCCCGACAGGCGGATCTTATCGTATTTTCCCTCGACGACTATTGCGCCTATAACATGGATCATTTAAGCTCGGCTCCTTGCAAAAGTGCGGTCGCCCGCGGCGAAGCCCCCGGCGGGCTATCCCTCAAAGTTCAGGATCTTGGTTATCGCTTCTTCAAGCAAAACTCTTTGGTCGGTGCGCTTTGATTTCATGTCGGCGTCGCACCTTGAAAGCACGCCGAGACTGTATCTCAGCTTCGATATCCCTATCCGCGAGCAGTCGCGCAGGGCGTTTCTGATGACAAATTCTCTGCCGCGATAGCCGTAGTCGGCCGAGATGTCGCCCTCGCCCCTGCCGCTTATCATCGCGGTCTTGGCGCGGTAAAGGTCGGTGAACGCGCCGCCTATCACCGAAAGAAGCGCAATGCTCTCCTGCTGGCGGGAATAAAGCTCGGAAAGAATGGTGAACACCGCCCTGCGGTCGCCCGAGGTAGCCGCGCGCGCCAGCTTATAAGCGTCGGTGTCAAGCTGCCCCGCGACAAGCAGATGAACGTCGTCCTCCGAGACCTCGCCGCCGAATCTGTAAGCGCTCAGCTTTTCGATCTCGTTGTTTATCATCAAAACGTTGCAAAGGCAGGCCTCGGCAAGGCTGAGCGCCGCGCCGTAGCCGATCTCGGCGCCGTTCTTTTTCACTCTGTCCTGAATATATTTCACAAGCTCCGACGGGCGCTTGTACGCAAACTCAACGACAACGCCGCCCGCTTTGACGACCTGCTCGGCCAGCTTCATGTTTTTTGCGGAAAGAGTTTTTCTGCCCCCGCAGAGGTCGGTGCCGGTGGCGTAAAATATCACCGTGACCGTCTCGGGGTCAAGCTCGGATATCGCCGAGCATATGAATTTGAGGTCGTCCGCCCTGACGCTTTCGGCGTTCAGATCGTTGACCGCGGCGACCACCCTTTCCGAGAACACCGGCAGCGAGGCGCATACGTCGGCAAATTCCGAGGCGTCAAACTCTCCCCCGGGGAAAAAGTGATAGTTGAGGTCGCGGGCGTCGTCGGGCATCAGCTTCGAGATCAGCCTTTTAACAACGCTTTCGACCGTCGCGATATCCTTTCCGTAAAAAAGATAGCACGGCTTGATGTCTCCCGCTCTGAGCTGCTTGTAAAGCTCCTGATCCGTAGAAATTTTAACCGCCATTTTCCGCCTCCGATATTTTTTCGTTCACCAAAACGTCGCCTTTATATGTTCTCGGCTCTCCGCCGTCGTTTATCACCGTCAGCCCGTCAAGAAAGCTCAACGTGACGCTTTTTCCGTCAAGCTCCACGCTCAAAACCTCGCCCGATACCGATATATTCGCCCCGAACGCCGCGATCTCGGCGTTTTGTGAAATCTCGCCGGTTTTTATCTTCGGGTCGTAAACATATTCTTCGGCCGGAAGATAAATCGCGTCGGGCGTGCTTGAAAGCTCGGAATATGAGGAATAAGCGGCGGCCGCGCCGTTCGGCAAAAGCACCGCTCTTACCTCCGAAAGCCCCTCGCGCTCGATTACCCGCTCGACGCCGCCCGACATTCTGCCCTCAAAGTCGATTATAATACATTCCGCGCCTTTTCGCAATACCGCGGCGTGATAATTCTGCCTTGAAAGCGCGGATATATAGAGATTTCCCGAGGTCATGAAGCTCTCGGCGGCGTAGACCGCTATTATCAGGGTCGAGCAGAACGCTCCCAAAAACGAGGTCTTTCGCACGCTTCCGCCCAAAAGCCGAAACGCCGCCACGGCCGTTACCGAAAGCCCCGCAGCTATACCCGCAGCCTTAAAGCCGAGGGGGATATAGGCAAATCTGAGCCCCGAGACGAATTCCGAAATAATCACCACCGCCCGGCAAAGCGCTCCCGCAGCCCAAGCCGCTATCGGAAAAGTACAGCCGAGCGCCGCATAAAGCATTCCGAGGAGCAGCGCCGCCGAACACAGCGGCACGGCGGCAAGGTTCACAAGCGGCGAAACTATCGAAAGCTCGTCAAAATAAAGCATTATAAAGGGCGCGGTCGCGGCGGTCGAGCAGACCGAAACGCAAAAGGCTCTCGCGGGCTTTGATTTTATCCCGAACTCCTTTATAAGCGACGGTCCCGCGACTGCCGCCCCGAAAACTCCCGCCAAGGAAAGAAGCAGCGAGCTGTCGGCGGCGGAATATGGGTTTGATACCGTCATCGCAAACGCGCAGAGGCATATCGTGTTGAGCGCGTCGGGTCTTCGGCGAAAAACCGAGGCCAAAATAGCGACGCTTATCATTATTCCCGCCCTGACCGCCGAAGTGCGGCTGCCCGAGAAGATTATATACATCACCGCGCAGACCTCGCCGGCGGCGGCGCAGATTATCTTCGGCGCGCGCAGCTTTTTCAGCAAAAGCGTCACCGAAAGCGCAGCTATCGAAATATGTATCCCCGAGACCGCCGCGATGTGCCTTATTCCCGCTCGGTTCAGATTCAGATAAAGCCGGTCGGAAAAGGCTTCGCGGTCGCCGGTCACCATGGCGCTCAAAAGCTCGCCCGCTTCTCCGCCGACCTCGGTTTTTATCGAAAGCGAGACCCTCTCGCTGTAACTTCTTATCCTGTCCGAAAGGCTCTGCGCACCGCTTTCAACGGTATAGCTCTTTGCCGAGGCGGTAACGCTCACGCCGTCGGGCAGATATATGCTTCGGGCTTTGAAAAAGGGCGAATCCTCGAGCTTTGAAATCACGGCTTCAAACTCGGCGCCGTCGCCGGCTTTTCCTCCGAACCCGGGAGCATAGACGAGCGCTTTGCCGCGAACGCCGTTTATATAGCCGTCAACCACAACGGCGGCGCGGTCGGTATCGGAAACGCTCTCGACCCTGCCGAAGATCGAAGCCGTGCCGCCGTCGAGCCTTTCAAGCGGCAAAAGCCTCAAAGATGTGTATATTGCAGAATAGGCGCAGGCCGCCGAAAAGGCGCAGAAAAACAGCACCGCCCGCAAAAAGCGGGACTTCCCGAAGAAAACGGACATGGCGCACATCGCCAAGGCCGCTGCTGCCAAAACGACGAATCCCTCAAACCCGAGAGGGCCGTTCACGCAAAGCTCGAACGCCGCGAAAAGCCCGAAAAGCCAGCCCGCGGCAAAAGGTATCATCTTTCGGGTCACTTTTCGCCCCTCCCTTTTTGAGATATCGGAAATATTATAGCACCCGAAGCGGCGGCGGTCAACAAAAACCCGCCGGGTCTCCAGTTCCGGCGGGCAAAATCTTTTGAGTTTTATTTGAAGAAAAGCGGAAGCTCGGCGAGGAAGATAAGGTCGTCGCGCTTTGCGGCGTCGCCCTCGGCAAGGACCGCAGCCTGCCCGACTATCGTTCCTCCGGTGTGAGAGATCAGCTTGTGAAGCGCCTCGAGGCTTTCGCCGGTCGAAACTACGTCGTCAACAATGAGTATCCTCTTGCCGCTCATATAATCTACCTCGTTCTTGTCGAGCCACAGCTTTTGGTCGGCGGCGGTGGTTATCGAGCGGACATCGACGCTTATCGGGTCGTGCATATACAGCTTTGCCATTTTTCTCGCGACGATGTATTTCATTCCGCTGCCCTTTTGCCTCGCCATTTCATAGGCAAGAGGGATACCTTTCGACTCGGCGGTGACGATGACGTCGAACTCGGGGACCGCCTTCAAAAGCTCGGCGGCGCAGGCAACGGTCAGCTCAACGTCGGAAAACATGATGAACCCCGCGATGCTCAGGTGCTCGTTTACGGGGCATATCGCGAGCTTTCTCTCAAGCCCCGCGACCTTTAAGTTGTAATATTCAGTCATTGATTTATCCTCCAATCAGATATTGTCGCACATAACGCCGAGGGGTCTTCCGCCGAGAAGGTGGAAATGAAGGTGGAAAACGGTCTGCCCGGCGTCGGCTCCGTTGTTTGCAACAACTCTCCAGCCGCCGTCAAGGCCCTTTTGCTTTGCAACCTTGGCGATAGCTTCATAGATTTTTCCGACCACGGCGGAATTTTCCGAAGATATCTCGCAGGCGCCGCTCAGATGCTCTTTCGGAACAAAGAGAATGTGAGTCGGAGCGACGGGCGCTATGTCCTCAAAGGCATAGCAGTATTCGTCCTCATAGACTTTTTTCGAGGGGATCTCGCCCCTTATTATCTTGCAGAATAAGCAGTTGTCCATAAAAATTCCTCCTCAGTCCTTGATAAATTCTGCGATGATATCGGGCGCGGCGGCAAGCGCCTCGTCGATCTTGAAAATGTCTCCGACTCCGGCCATCGCGCTGTCGGGACGTCCGCCTCCGCGCCCGCCGGTGACGGCCGCTATCTTTCCGACCGCCTTGCCCGCAAGAACTCCCTTTGAAACGGCTTCCTTTCCGGCGGTGACGCAGATGTTCGCCGCCTTGCCGTTCACACCGGCGATAACGCAGACTATCTCGGGGTGAGCGTCGCGTATGCGCTCGGCCAAAAGCCTTATCTCGTCGGGCTTCATCGGGTTGAACATCGCCGTTATCAGCTTTACGCCCTTAACGTCGATGGTGTGATCAAGAAGCGATTTCGAGCGAAGATCGGCGACCGAAGCCGCAAGCTCCGACTTGTCGTGCTCGAGGGTCCTTATCTCCTCCATGAGGCTCTTGACCCTTGAAACGAGCTCGTTTTGATTGGTCAGCTTCAAAATGCCCGAGGCCTCGTTGAGCATACTTATCTGGCGGCCCATGACCTCTAAAACTCCCTTTCCGGTAACGGCCTCAATTCTTCTCACGCCGGCGGCGACCGAGCTTTCGGAGATTATCTTGAAAAGACCTATTTTAGAGGTGTTGTCCATATGCGTGCCGCCGCAGAATTCCATCGAGGCGTCGCCCATCGTGACGACGCGGACGGTCTCGCCGTACTTTTCTCCGAAAAGCGCCATTGCGCCGAGCTTTTTGGCCTCGTTTATAGGAAGCACGCGGGTGGTTATGTCTATCGCTCTGAGAATGAAGCTGTTCACAAGCATCTCTACGCGCTGTATCTCGTCAAGGGTCATCGCGCTGAAATGAGAGAAGTCGAATCTGAGCCTTTCCGAATCGACGAGCTGACCCGCCTGATGAACGTGATCTCCGAGAACGGCTCTTAACGCCGCCTGCAAGAGGTGAGCGCAGGAGTGGTTTCTCATCACCGAGAGACGGTATTCGCTGTCAACCGCAAATTTCGCGGTCTGCCCGACCTCGACTGCTCCCTCGACTATTCTGACCTTGTGGGCTATCTTTCCGCCGACGGCTTTCTGAACGTCGATGACCTCGCACTTTCCGGTCTTTGTCGAAATTTCTCCGCGGTCGGCGACCTGTCCTCCGCTCTCGGCATAAAAAGGCGTCAGCTTTGAAACGATATAAACCTCGTCGCCCGCGCCCGCCGCCTCGATAAGGCTGTCGTCGGTGGCGATGAAATCTATGACCGATTCGGCTTCAAGTCTGTCATAGCCTACAAATTCGGTGGAATATTCGCGGCTTATCTTGTGGAAAACGGTCTCGTCGGCTCCCATATACTTCGAGTCGCCCCTTGCGGCTCTTGCGGTCTCTTTCTGGACCTGAAGCGCCTCTTTGAAGCCCTCCTCGTCGCACTCAAAGCCGCGCTCCTCCAAAATCTCGCGGGTGAGGTCGATCGGGAAGCCGTAAGTGTCGGAGAGGAAGAAGCACTTTTTGCCGTCAAGAACGGTCTTTCCGTCGGCTTTCATCTCGTCGATATAGCCGTTTAACATAACGAGGCCGCGGTCGATGGTGTCGTTAAAATTCTTCTCCTCGTTGGTGAGCAGCTTGACGATGTATTCGTATTTTTCTTCAAGCTCGCCGTATTCGCACTTCGAGCAGTCAACGACGGTTCTGACAAGGTCTTTTAAGAAAAGTCCCTCGATGCCGAGCAGTTTTCCGTGGCGAACGGCGCGGCGCAAAAGCCTTCTCATGACGTAGCCCCTGCCCTCGTTTGACGGCAGAACGCCGTCGGAGGCAAGGAACGTGACCGCTCTTATATGGTCGGTGATAACGCGGATAGAAACGTCTTTTTTATGGTCTTTGCCGTATTCGCAGCCGGCGATCTTGCAGACGTGGTCTCTTATCGCCTTGACGGTATCGACGTCGAAAATCGAATCTACGCCCTGCATCACCGTCGCGAGGCGCTCGAGGCCCATTCCGGTGTCGATATTTTTCTGCTTGAGCTCGGTATAGGTGCCGTCCTCGTGGCGCTCAAACTGTGTGAAAACGAGGTTCCAGACCTCCATATACCTGTCGCAGTCGCAGCCGACTCCGCAGGTGGGCTTTCCGCAGCCGTATTCGGGGCCGCGATCGTAATATATCTCCGAGCAGGGGCCGCAGGGGCCGTCGATTCCGGCCTCCCAGAAGTTATCGTCTTTTTCGAAGCGGAATATCTTCTCCATCGGAAGCCCGACGTCTTCATGCCAGATCTTCTCGGCCTCGTCGTCGTCCTCAAAGACGGTCACAAAGAGTTTCTCCTCGGGTATTTCGAGAACCTTGGTGAAAAACTCCCACGCCCACGGGATCGCTTCTTTTTTGAAATAGTCGCCGAACGAGAAGTTTCCGAGCATTTCAAAGAAGGTGCCGTGGCGGGCGGTTTTGCCGACGTTTTCAATGTCGTTGGTTCTTATGCACTTCTGGCAGGTGGTCATGCGCGTTCTCGGCGGAACCTCCTGACCGGTGAAATAAGGCTTCAGCGGCGCCATTCCGGCGATCGTTAAAAGCGCGCTCTTGTCGTTTTGCGGAACAAGAGGATAGCTTTTGTGCCGCAGGCAGCCCTTTGACTCCATAAAGGTCAAAAAGCTCTCGCGGAGTTCGTTAAGTCCTGTCCATTTCATGATAAACAAATCCTTTCAGAAAAATAAACAGACCCCTCCCCAAAATTGGGGCGAGGTCGGTCGCTGTACCACCCAAATTCGCAGGGAGACCCCTGCCTTGAGGCTTCTTAACGCGAAGTCACGCCGCGGTTTTCCGCGGGGCTCGGGGGGAGCACCCGATTTTTCCCTCGGGCTCGCACCTTCCGCCCGCTCTCTGAATGGTCAAACACCGGTCATTCCCGTCATTGCCTTTGAATATAAAATTTCCGTTAAAGATTATAGCGGGTTTGCGGCGGTTTGTCAAGGGAAAATGAGGCGATTTGCCCTAAAAAAGAAAAAGCGCGCCGAGCTTTCAACCGTTTTTCAACCGAAGTTTCAACACGGCGGCGCCTCGGGCTGTTGAAAATTGCCGCAGGCGCGCCCCGGCGCAGTGCGGGGGCGGAGCCTTTGCCGCTGCTTCGCAGCGGCGCCCCGCGCCCCTTTGGGGCGCGGGTTCCCGCCCTCCCCCGCCGGGGGAGGGCGGCAAGGCTCCGCCGCACCGAGGCGCTATCCCTCCGCGCGCTCGAAAAGGCTTTCAACGCGCGCTCTAAGGGGCGCGCTACCCGGCAGCGTTATCCTTCCGGTGTCAAAAAGCGCCTCCGCAATATCCTGCGCAAGCCGCACCGTCTCGCGGTCGGCGGCAAGGTCGGCGATCTTTAAAGGCGGCAGGCCGTGCTGCGCCGAGCCGAAAAAGTCGCCCGGCCCACGTAGCTCAAGGTCGGCCTCGGATATCTCAAACCCGCTCGAGGTCGAGCTTAAAACCCTAAGACGCTTTTTGCTCTCCTCCGAAACGTTGTCGGTGATAAGTATGCAAAACGAGCTTCTTTCGCCCCTGCCGACTCTTCCGCGAAGCTGATGGAGCTGCGAAAGCCCGAACCTGTCGGCGTTTTCAACGACCATCACCGAGGCGTTCGGAACGTCCACTCCGACCTCGACGACGGTGGTGCAGACCAAAACGTCTATCTCGCCGTCCTTGAATTTTTGCATCACCTTTTCTTTTTCGGCCGATGGAAGCTGCCCGTGCAGAACGCCTATGCGAAAGCCCGAAAAAGCGCCCTTTGCAAGCTCTTTCGCATAGTCGGAGACGTTTTTTAGTCCGCTGTCGCCCTCCTCGACCGCAGGGCAGACTATATATGCCTGACCGCCCGCCGAAAGCTCTTTTTTGACATATGCAAAAGCCCTTTCGCGCATTTTTCCGGTGACGGCGTATGTCTCTATCTTCTTTCGCCCGGCGGGGAGCTCGTCTAAAACCGAGATGTCGAGCTCGCCGTATATCATCAGCGCAAGCGTCCTCGGTATCGGCGTCGCCGACATGACGAGGCGGTGCGGGTCTTTTCCCTTTTTTGCAAGCGCCGAGCGCTGAGCAACGCCGAAGCGGTGCTGCTCGTCGGTTATGACGAGCCCGAGCTTTTTATATTCCGCGCCCTGCTGAAAAACCGCGTGGGTGCCGACAATAACGTCCTTTTCGCCCAAGGCGCAGGCCTCGTATACCTCGGCCTTTTGCTTTTTCGTCATCGAGCCGACAAGAAGCCCGACCCTGACGCCCGAGGGCTCGAGCGCGCTTTTTAAAGAGGCAAAATGCTGCCTTGCCAAAATTTCCGTCGGAGCCATCATGACCGACTGAGCGCCGTTTTTTGCGGCGATATAGCAGCAGGCCGCCGCGACAGCGGTCTTTCCCGAGCCGACGTCTCCCAAAACAAGACGGTTCATCGGCGTTTCCTTTTCCATATCGCTCATGCATTCCTCTATCGCCCGCTTCTGGGCTTTGGTGAGGCAAAACGGCAGCGCCGAGAAATACCCCTCCATGTCGGGGCGCTTCATCGAAAAAGTCGTCTTCGAGCGAACGCGCTCTCTCATCGTCATCATGCCGAGCCTTAAGGTCAGAAGCTCGTCGAAGGCAAGGCGCTTTCTCGCCTCGGGAATCTCCTCGCGGCTTTTCGGAAAATGCACCTTTTTAAGCGCCTCCGCCTCGGGCATAAGCCCCGCTTTTTTAACTATGTCCGCCGGCAGAAATTCGACGTCGGCGGGCAGCGCAAGCGCCAACGCGTTTTTAACGCAGTTTCCGACGACGTTCTGCGAAAGCCCCGCAGTCAGCGGGTAATTCGGGCGTATCTTGTCCTCGGAGCAGCTTTTTATCACCGTCGGAGAGGACATCTCTTTTCTTGCGAGATTTCCTGTGACCTTTCCGCAGAGAAGATATTTTTCGCCGACCTTTAAAGAATCGAAAAGATACTGAGAATTGAAGATCGTGACGGTGATATCGTCGGGACCGTCGGTCGCAAGAAGCCGATAAACGGTCATGCCCTTGCGTATCATCGCGGGCCTGTCCTTTTTAACGACCTCCGCCTCGATTATGCAGACGGTCTCGGGCGCGGCGGCGGCTATCGGCACCGGCGATGTGAAATCAAGATAGCTTCGCGGCAGGTGATATATGAGGTCCCTGACGGTTTTTACGCCCAGCTTCTCAAAAAGCTCGGCGCGCTTGGGGCCAACGCCTTTGAGATATTTAACGCTTTCGTCGAGCCTTGATGACATTTTCAGCCCTCCACAAAAAATTCTGCTTTGATTATACCTCTTTTTTACGCCTTTTTCAAGTGCGTTTCAAAAACGTCTTGACAATATTCCGCCGATGTAACATAATATATCCGTCGGAAAGGGGCGAAAAGGCTTGAAAAAGGAGAAAAATCTTCACAGCGGTCACCGCGAAAGGCTTAGGAGCCAATATATCAAAAACGGCTTCTTCGGGCTTCACAGTCACCAGCTTCTTGAGCTTTTGCTCTATCTTCCGATAAAAAGAAAGGATACGAACCCCATCGCCCACGACTTGATAAACACCTTCGGAAGCCTTCCGAAAGTTTTTGACGCCGACCCGCATGAACTTGAAAAGGTCGAGGGCGTCGGAAGCTCGACCGCGGTTTATTTAAAGGCGCTTCTTTCGATCTATTCGGAATACGGCGCCGACCCCGACGGACAGCGGATAACGCTCGAAGATTCGCGGCGGGCGTTTGAATATTACAGCGCCGCGGCAGATTTTTCGGACGGCGAACAGATAATCGTCACCGCGCTCGACGATGACGACGGCTCGGCGGTCTTTAACGCCTCGGTGACGCTTCGGGGAGATTCGGACAAAAGCGCCGCCCGCAGGCTTGCGGAGATTTTCATACGCCTTGACGGCAAAAAGTGCGCGCTCGCGCACTGCGTTTCGGCAAACGAGCCCGACGTCGAGCGGGAAAAGGCGCTGTTTAGCCGCCTCGTCGCCTTGGCGAAAAGCCACGGGATAAGCCCAAAGCTGCTCTATACCGTCACAAAGCGGTTTGCGATGCAGTTTTTGCCGGAATAAAATATAAAAAAGAGAAAAGCCCCGCCTTTTTCGGCAGGGCTTTCGCTCTGAAACGTATTGCAGGAGCAGGCAGAAATCTGACCGAGTCCTCACATACAATACGCACGGCGGCTGCAAAAAATTGCACCGTCAAAAAATTTTTCAGGCGGTTATGAGCTTCATGGCCGCCGGGTTTTTTTCGAGCAGCTTGAAAACGATAACTCCGACGACGCTTACGCAGACAAGCTCGCCGAAGCCGACCTCGACGGCGTTGAGCCAAAAGGGCGTTTTGAAAGCGACGGTAAGCTCGATTCCGACGACGACGGCGTTTGTGAGCACCGGCGCCAGCGAAGCGACATAAAGGTTAGGGCTGATGAAGATGAGAAGCACAGCCAAAACCGTCGCCAAAGTGCCGAACGCCATGTCCATAAGCATCATCGGGCTGAAAATGTTTGCGATGAAGCACCCGACGGTAAGCGCGATACCGTAATCCTTGCGGTAAAAGCAAAGAAGCATCAGCGCCTCGGCGACGCGAAACTGAATGTTTCCGTAAGACATGAAGCCGAGCGCATACGTCAGCGCGACGTATATCGCCGCGACGGCGGCCAGCTTCGCAAGCCTTTCGGGCGTGAACCCGCTTTTCTTTTCGTTTTTTTCGGACATAGTTCCTCCGTTTTCCGGGCCGTATCTCACAAAAAATCCCCGAGGGCTCGGGGGCTGTTAAAGCAAAAAATATGACCCCTTGTTTTTTTATTTTCGGGGTGGTTGTCAAGGTTACACCCCGCTGCCGATAATATATCACTTTCCGAAGGATTTGTCAAGTTTTCAAAATCTTGTAACTCGGGCTGCATAAAATTGAAAATACGGCTAATACTTAACTTGAACAGCGAAGACTGTTGGTTCTATCAAGTTTTTCCTTGGAGGTAGCTATGAAAAAGGTTAAGTTCAGAAAGCCAAACGGCAAGGCGCTCTATGCGCTTTTATGCGTCGGTATACTCGCGGTCGGTATAGCTTCGGTCGCAGGGTATCGCGCCGCGGTAAGCTCGGTCACCGACGGGCTTATAAACGATCAGTCGCAAACCGATATCCCCGACATAGACTTTTCGGCGGTAGACGCCGTCGTCTCGGACATCGAAAAGGACAAGCCCGCCGAGCAGAACGTCCCGCAGGAGGCGCTTCCCGCCGCTCCTTTTGAAAACGTCCCCGAAAGCGAAGCGATTGTGGACGTCACCGACGAGCTTGAAGCGCTTTATTACGAGCGCGCGATAATGATGCCGATAAACGGCGAGATCCTCGCGGCGTATTCGGGCGGCGAGCTCGTTCGCACCTCGGGCGGGGTATGGCGCACTCACGACGGCATTGACATCGCCGCCGAGCAGGGCGCAAAGGTCAAAGCGATGACATCCGGCACGGTGGCGCAGATATATGACGATCCCCTCTGGGGCTGCTGCGTCGTCGTCGATCACGGAAACACCCTGAGCGGCTGCTATTACGGCCTTGCGCCCGAGCTTAGCGTCAGCGTGGGGCAGCTTTTGAACGCCGGCGACGAGATCGGCACGGTCGGCTCGACAAACGATCTCGAATCGGACATTGACAGCCACCTTCACTTCGCGCTGAGATATCAGGGCGAATGGATCGACCCGATACAGTATATCGAGCCGATGAAGTGAGTCTTCCTTAAAAGCGAAAAGCCCGGGGCAGCCCGGGTTTTTCGTTTTGTTGAGGCGGTTAGCTCCGCATTTCATTAAAATATAAGGTTCAGGATCAGCCCCGAAAGCACCCCGACGAAATAAAGCAGCGCGGCGACTGTCAGGTTCTCTTTGAGGTTTTTATTCGTTCTGAAAAGCACCGCAAGCCCGAGCCCCGCGCCGGTCGAAAGCCCCGCCGTCACCGAGCCGAAGCTGAGGCTTCCCGCGGCGTAAAGATCAGTCAGAACGACCGAGGCGGCGCAGTTCGGAATAAGCCCTATCAGCGCGGTTATAAAGGGCTGGAGCGGGCTGTTCGTCATCAAAAGCCCGCCGAGCCTTTCCTCACCCAAAAAGGATATCGCAAGGCCGAGCAGGAGGGATACGAAAAACACGAACAGCGTTATTTTCACCGTGTGGATAAGCGCCGAGAGGATAACCCCGCGCTCGTCGCAGCCGCAGTTTTCGCAGAGGTCGTGATAAGGCTCCTGCTGCTCGTTTCGGCGGCTCTTCATTATTTTAAGGCAAAAATCGACGGCCAGCCCCGCGACTATCGCAACTATCAGCTTTGCCGCGATGAGCGGAAGTATCTTCGCGGCGCCGTCGGGGCTTGCAATCAGAATAGGCACGGCTTCGTCCGAAGTCGCGACAAAAACCGCTATCAGCGTTCCGAGGCTTATCAGGCGGCCGGAATAGAGATTTGACGCCGCGACGGAAAATCCGCACTGTGGCAGGCAGCCGAGCGCCGCTCCGCCTATCGGGCCGAAAATCCCCATTTTTCGCAAAACGTTGGGGAGCCTGTCCGAAGCCTTGTGCTCAAAATATTCTATTAAAAGGTATACCCCGAAAAGGAACGGAAGCATTTTTGCCGTATCCTTTAGGGTGTCAATCAAAACCTCATATACAATTTCCATAAAATTTTCCTTTCAGCTTCGTGAATTCATTATAATTCGCTTAAAGCTGTCTGTCAAGTTGATTTTTGCCGAACAGTGTGATATACTTGTTTTGATTATTTTTTGACGGGGTGATTTTTTATGTTTGAGAACAGGCGGATAATTCTGGCTTCGCAGTCGGCGCGCCGCCGCGAGCTTCTTAAATACATATTCGACAGCTATGACGTTATTCCCTCCGACGCCGACGAGACCCCGCCCGACGGCTTGGATCCGGAAAGCATTCCCGAGATGCTTGCGACGCGCAAGGCTTTGAACGTTGCCGAAAAATATCCCGAGGCGCTCGTCATCGGATGCGACACCGTCGTTATCCTCGACGGAAAAATTTTCGGAAAGCCGAAAAACATCGACGAGGCTTTCTCTATGCTCGAGACGCTCTCGGGCAGAACGCACAAGGTCGTGAGCGGGGTGTGCGTTTGCTGCGATAAAAAAACGCTGTCCTTCTCGCAAAGCACCTTGGTGACGTTTTATTCCCTCTCGGAAAAGGATATCACCGACTATATCTCGGAAAGCTCGCCGCTCGACAAGGCGGGGTCTTACGGGATTCAGGACAGGGGCGGGCTTTTTGTCAAATCGATAGACGGCGACCACTATAACGTCATCGGCTTTCCGATAGCCCGGCTTAAAATCGAGCTTGAACGCTTTGAAAGGATAGTTTCGGGAGGAGAACGCCATGCCGCGCTTTGAACAGGTCGAGCTTACAAACGTCTGCCTTTTGCACCGCGACGGAAAATATCTTTTGCAAAACCGCGTTTCAAGCGACTGGCATGGCTATGCGCTTCCGGGCGGGCACGTTGAGCCGAACGAATCGATAGTCGAATCGGTCAGGCGGGAGATGAAAGAGGAAACCGGGCTCGACGTCATAAATCCGCGCCTTTGCGGAATAAAGCAGTTTCCGAAAAACGGCGGAAGATATCTGGTATTTTTGTTTGAGGCGACGGAGTTTTCGGGCGAGCTGCGCTCGTCGGACGAGGGCGAAATGCGCTGGCTGAGCCGCGAGCAGCTTAAAAGCGTTAAAACCGTGGACGACCTCGAGCTTCTGATAGATACAATGCTAGACCCGAACCTCAGCGAATTTCAGTATATTGTTGAGGACGGCGAGTGGCGCGTTATTCTCGGATAGGAGACATTATGGGAATTTTCGGAAAAAAGGATAAATACGCTCTTTCAAGAAAGCAGCTCGAGCGCTTCAACGGCAAGTCGATAATTTATGCAGTTGAGCGGATAAACGGCGTCGAGCAGGTTCTCGGCAAAGATGGCGGCATAATCGTTTTGGACGACGTTATCGTCGTGATGTGCGAGGCGCACGAGGTTTTTCGCTGTAAAATAAAAGGCGCTACCGTCGCCGAGCTTCTTTCGGGCAACGGGGTCGAGATCTCGGGTCTTGACGCATATACCGGCGAGAAGCGCTATGTCGTTGCGCACTATTCTTATTACAGAAAGGTGTAAATATGGATTTTTCAACGCTTACCGCCTGCGGTGAGGACTGCAAAGCTGCAAAAAGCGCCGGGACGGTCTCTGCCCGGGCTGCATTGAAGCCGACGGATATGTTCCGGAATGGGCGGGGTCGGGCAGATGCAGAGTTCATGCCTGTGCGAAAGAACATGGCGCGCAGTTCTGCGGAATCTGCCCGGAGTTTCCCTGTGAAAAGCTGCCGCAGCTTATACACTGGGATCCGAACATAGTCAAGCATCTTAAAGAACTGCGTGACGGATACATAAAAGAAAAATCGCTTGCCTAAGACGTTGAGCACAGCTCGGGCGAGGGGCGAAGCCCCCGCCGGTCCCGAAGGGACCGGCGCCCCCGCGCGCTTCGCGCGCGGGCGGCACGCCTTGCGTGCGGGGCTTCGCCTGCGCAGACGCACGGCTTTCGGCAAAGTTAAAATACAAAGTGAGGTAAAAACATGGACAGCTACCGCATCGAACACGACTCAATGGGCGAGGTAAAAGTACCCGCCGAGCGGCTTTGGGGCGCACAGACCCAGCGCAGCTTTGAAAACTTTAAAATCGGCGTCGAGAAGATGCCGCCCGAGCTTATACGCGCGTTCGCAATTCTCAAAAAGTGCTGCGCCGAGGCAAACCGTGAGCTTCTGCCCGAAAAGATGACCGAAGAAAAGCTCGCCGCAATATCATCAGCCTGCGGCGAAATCATCAAGGGGCAGCTCCCCGAGGAATTTCCGCTCGCTGTCTGGCAGACCGGCTCGGGCACGCAGACCAACATGAATCTGAACGAGGTCATCGCAAACCGCGGCAACCAAATCGCGGGCAAAAAGCTGCTCCACCCGAACGACGACGTGAATATGTCGCAGTCGTCAAACGACACTTTCCCCGCGGCTATCCACATCGCCGCCCTTTGCGAGACCGAAAGTGCGCTTCTTCCCGCGCTTTCGGGGCTTATTGACGAGCTTGAGCGCCTCGAAAAGGAAAACGAGGGCGTTCTCAAATGCGGGCGCACCCACCTTCAGGACGCTGTGCCTATCCGCTTTTCTCAGGAGATAAGCGGCTGGAAAGCGCTCCTTGAACGCTCACGCGAGCAGATAAAGCTATCGTTCGGCACGCTTTCAAACCTTTCTTTGGGCGGAACGGCAGTCGGGACGGGGCTTAATGCTCCGAAAGGTTTTGATACTTTAGTAGCCGAAAAAATCTCCGCCGCGACGGGGCGCCGTTTCAAAACCGACCCGAACAAGTTTCACAGCCTCAGCTCTCAGGACGAGGCGGTTTTTGCTCACGGCGCGCTCAAAGCCCTTGCCGCCGACCTCATGAAGATCGCAAACGATGTCCGCTGGCTTGCCTCCGGGCCGAGAACGGGGCTCAGGGAAATCACAATTCCCGCCAACGAGCCGGGGAGCTCGATAATGCCGGGCAAGGTGAACCCGACCCAGTGCGAAGCGGTGACGATGGTCGCGGTTCAGGTCATGGGAAACGACGCCGCGATAGGCTTTGCGGCCTCGCAGGGCAATTTCCAGCTCAATGTTTTTTTGCCGGTCATCGCATATAATTATTTGCAGTCGGTACGCCTTTTGGGCGACGTCATCGAGAGTTTTCGCAAAAATTGCGTCTGCGGCATAAAGCCCAACGTCGAAAAAATGTCGGAGAACGTGTCGAAGTCGCTGATGCTTGCGGCGGCGCTGAACCCCTCTATCGGCTATGAGAACGCAGCGAAAACCGTCAAGCTGGCGTTTGAGAAGAATGTCACCCTCAAAGAGGCCGCAGTCGAACTCGGATTTTTGACCGCCGAGGAGTTTGACAGGGTTTTTCGCCCGGAGGATATGACCTGATATAGGAACGAGCAGTATATTTCTCAGCAAATTATACAATAAGTATTTAAAATTTGACAAAAAGAGGAAGATTTAAATGACAATCAATGAAGAATCGCTTAAAAAGCATTATGAATGGAAAGGCAAGATCGAGGTCGTCTCGCGCTGCAAGATCGAGGACCGACACGACCTCTCGGTCGCTTATACCCCCGGCGTCGCCGAGCCATGCCTTGTTATCCAAAAGGATTACGACAAATCGTTTGAGCTTACCCGCCGCGGAAATCTCATCGCGGTGGTGACCGACGGCACTGCGGTCCTCGGGCTCGGAGACATCGGCCCCGAGGCGGGTATGCCGGTCATGGAGGGCAAGTGCGCCCTCTTTAAGACCTTCGCCGGCGTTGACGCTTTCCCGATATGCGTGCGTTCAAAGGACGTCGATGAGATCGTCAGAACGGTATATCTCATCTCGGGCAGCTTCGGTGGGATAAATCTTGAGGATATCTCTGCTCCGAGATGCTTTGAGATTGAACGCAGGCTCAAGGAAATATGCGATATACCCGTTTTTCACGACGATCAGCACGGCACGGCGATAGTCGTTGCGGCGGCGCTTCTCAACGCCCTAAAGGTCGTTAAAAAAGACCTTTCGGCAAGAGTGACCATATGCGGCGCGGGCTCGGCGGGCTGCTCGATTGCAAAGCACCTTTTGAACATCGGCTTCACCGACGTCACCCTCGTCGATATCAAGGGGATAGTCTGCGAGGGCGAGGATTGGCTCAACCCCGAGACCGAAAAAATGGCGAAGCTGACAAATCTCAGGCACCTTCGCGGAAGCCTTGCCGACGCAATGAGGGGCGCCGACGTTTTTATCGGCGTTTCCGCTCCAAACATCGTCAGCAAAGAGATGATAAGCTCGATGGCTCCGCGCGCGATAGCTTTTCCGATGGCTAACCCCGTTCCCGAGATCATGCCCGACCTCGCACTTGAGGCCGGCGCGGAGGTAGTCGGCACCGGAAGATCGGACTTTAAAAACCAGATAAACAACGTCCTCGCTTTCCCGGGGATATTCAGAGGCGCGCTCGACTGTCGGGCGACGCAGATAACCGAGGAAATGAAGATCGCCGCCTCCTATGCTCTTGCCGGGCTTGTCGGCGACGACGAGCTTTCGGCGGACTGCATTATACCCTCGGCGACGGACAAAAGAGTGGCGAAAGCCGTCGCTGAGGCGACCGTCAGGGCGGCGAGAGAGTGCGGAGCGGCAAGGCTCTGACCGCGCCCGCTCGACGGCTTCTCTGAATATGATTTTGCGCAGGCTGCCGCAAGTGCAGGGCGAAGCCCCGCCGCCGAAGGCGGCGGCCCCGCGCCCCCGCGGGGGCGCGGGGCGTACCCGACCCGCAGGGTCGGGTACGGGGGCTTCGCCCCCACCAAGGCGCAAAACCTTGAACGGGGGCGCGGCGGCGCTTGATTTTTATTGACCGAGGTGCAAAAATGGGCAGTATCCTTTTTGTTTATAACCCGCATTCGGGTATGCAGACCGTCAGCCGAGGGCTGAACTCAGTTATAAATCTCTTCACCGCGCAGGGACACGACGTCGTCGCGCACCCGACGCAGTCGGGCGAGGATTGCTTCGAGACCGTAAAAAGGCTCTGCAACAACGTCGATCGCGTTGTCGTCGCAGGCGGAGACGGAACGCTCAACAGCGCGATAAACGGTCTTATAGCCGCAGACTGCAAAAAACCGTTCGGCTATATCCCCTGCGGCTCGACGAACGATTTCTCTCACTCGGTGGGAATACCCGTCAAGCTGCTCGACGCCGCAAAAACCGCGGTGAGCGGCTCGGCGCTGACAATCGACGCGGGCTGCATGAACGGACGGTATTTCTCTTATGTCGCGGGCTTCGGCGCTTTCACCGAGGTCACCTATACCACTCCCCAAAACACAAAAAACGCCGTCGGGTATTTCGCTTATTTAATTTCGGGAGCAGCTTCGCTCCCAAACATCGTTCCCTATCGCGTGGCGTTTGAATCAAAGGAAAGACGCGGCGAGGGGGAATACATTCTCGGGCTTGTGACTAACACGCTTCAGGTCGCGGGCATGAAAAACCTGCTGCCCCGCGATATCGCGCTCGACGACGGACTTTTAGAGGTGCTTCTCGTGAAGAACCCGAAAAACCCTCTCGATCTGAACAAAATTCTCGCGGCGGTTATGAAAAAGGACTTCGGCGCCGACTGCTTTGAATATTTCAAGACCGCCCGCATAAAATTCCGCAGCGAAAAGCCGCTCGCTTGGACCCTTGACGGCGAAAACGGCGGCTCAAGGACCGAGACCGAGATCATCTGCCGGCACAAGGCGATAAGCATAGTTATTCGGGGCGATAATCTTATTTCAAGCACTTAAAAAGATTGATTTTGCAAAAAACGGATTAAGACAAATCGGGATTTAGGAGAACACCACGCATGATAAAACTTCGATACGGGAATACAAATACATTTTTACTGTGTGGGAATGCTGCCAATTTACTGATTGATACAGATTACGCCGGAACACTGCCGGCATTTTACAAGGAGATAAAAAGGCATAGCATAGATGTGCGGGATATAACGTATGTGATGGCTACGCATTATCATCCAGACCATATGGGCCTTATCGGTGAGCTGATGGAACACGGCGTAAAACTGTTGTTGATCGATGCGCAAACCGAGTATGTTCATTTTTCTGATGAAATCTTCGGCCGGGAAAAACAGATAAAATATACT
>CANQHA010000022.1 GCA_947623585.1 uncultured Clostridia bacterium
TTCATGTGATGTAACCTCCTTTCGTGAGAGTAAAAAACTCTCTATCCTTATTATAGCTATCCATTCGGGTCGGTGACAACATAGCTTGAGTGCATCTGCATGAGGTATGAGGTAGGCACCCTGCGCCTTACTGACTTTCATCAGTAGGTTTCAGGGAGCCGCCTCCCAAACCGGACGTACACCTCTCAGCGTATCCGGCTTTCCATGAATCACCTTGATTCTTTGATTTCGTGTAAGAGTTCAAAGCAGTCAGGGCAAAGAGCCAGAGATTTTCTTCTCATTTTCAGCATTTTCTGCTCGAATATATCCCTGCCTTTCAGCGATTTCAGCGTTCTTACGTGGTGCATACATAAGTAATCTGCATGTTCCCCGCAAATCTCGCATACTCCGGCTTTTATGCGGTTGACTATCGTGTGTCTGCTGTCATATTTACTATAACTCGGCATAACATCCGCCACATTGTCATAGCCGTCGCTGTGCTTTCTGAATCCATCATGGTAAAATTCGCAGTATTTACGTCCCTTGGTTGTATCGTAGGGGATTCTCAATACTCCGTTTGCCATGTGCCGCTTCTTAATGACACTGACATTCGTTCTGTGCTTTCCTGCCAGAGTTTTTAACATGCTGTACCGCACCATGTAGTAATACTTGTGCAATGCGCCTACATTCTCTGCAATCCGATAGAAGTTATATAACCCTCGAATTTCAGAATTGAAAGTAGACACAATCTCTGCGTCGTTGCGGTTCATCAGGTCTTTCCTCGGCATGGGCCGCCACATTTCTTTGCCTGTGTCATTGTTGCGTTTTACCTGTATCGCTCCCCGTTCCATTGCCTTTTTAATCCATTTTTCTTTCGGCATATACAGGAATACTTTTCCATACCACACCCGTTTCATGTCGCCATTTTTACACCGCTTCATGTTCTTGGAACGGATTACTTTGAAATCGTATCCCAGATAGCGTACCGGCCTACTGGAATGAGTGACTTTCGTCTTTTCCTCGGACATTTCTAAATGCAGTTTTTCTTGGAGAAAGATTTTTACATCTTCTTTTATTTTTTCTGCGTCTTTTTTGGAGCCGATAACGCCGATTACAAAATCATCGGCGTAACGGTTGTACTGGATTTTCTTGAAGCCTTCCTCGAACGGATTGTAATAATGCTGATTCATCTTCTCCCTTCTGGAATCCTTAAATTCTTTTATCAGTTCAGGAGTGGATTTCTCTGCGCCCATTAACGCTTTACGTGCCTTTCTGTATCTCCGGGATGCCCGCTCGTATTCTTTGGTCGTCTTTCTGCGTTCTGGCTCGCAGTCATACTTTTCTTTGTATTCCTGCATATAGCTGTCCAGTTCGCTGAGGTAGATGTTTGCACATATCGGACTGATACCGCTGCCCTGCGGAACACCGGAGTAGGTGCAGTTGTACTGCCATTGCTCCATATATCCGGCTTTCAGAAATTTCCAGATAAGACCGATAAAAGCCTCGTCTGAAATCCTTTTCCGCAGTAATTCAACCAACACATGATGGTCGAAGTTATCAAAGCACGCCTTAATGTCTCCCTCGACAATCCATGTAACACCTGTGAAATTTTTCTTCACTTGCATAAGTGCCGTGTGACAGCTTCTTTTTGGTCTGAAACCGTGTGAATTGTTGCTGAATGTCGGCTCATAGATTGCTTCAAGAATCATTCTGACCACTTCCTGCACTAACTTATCATCAGTAGAAGTGATTCACAACGGGCGGAGTTTCCCGTTCTTTTTAGGAATGTACTTTCTTTTTGCAGGTTTTGGCTGATATGTCCTGTTGCGTATGGATTCAATAATCCGGTTAATTCTCGGCATGCTCATGTTGTCCAGTGTCTGCCCGTCAGCCCCCTGCGTCATGCTCCCTTGCGATTTCGCAATGTCCGCGTATGCAAGGAGATAGAACTCTGGATTATATAGGTTGCGATACAATCTTTCATATTTGTAGTTACTTACACTTGCCTTTTCTTCAAGGCTTTTCAAGACATGAATCGGATTTCTCATAGTGTCTCACACACCATCCTTTCTGTTTTGAAAATGATTCACTGTTCCCCTTTGCCATGTAGACGGCTTTTCCGTCCGCAGACTACTATGGGAACTCTGTTGCCATGGTGAATATTCAGAACCCCGCATTTCAGCGTTTTCATAGCCTTTTGGCATTTCACTTTAGGCAATCCCCGTTTAGTACGGTATAAACAAGCGTTCCACGTTGTCGGTATGTGACGTTCGCCTTTTTCCACTTTTCCGTGGCTGAACCTGCTCCGAGTATCAGCAGCCGCATAGCCAAACAATGCGGCTGTCAGGAGCACTGACGGGTACAACCTCTTTACGTCAGGGGTACGCTCTTGGTCCCGATTTCAGGCTGTCATTCAAGCAGTTTAGCTTCCATCCTCATACGTGGATTTTCATTCCGTCACGCCGGCGCTTCTGAGGTTTCGGCGCCCCGTGTCCTCCGTCATGCTATGGTCGCCTTCCGGTTTCCCTTTCGGGGTAAGACGGGGAATGATAGGTTGCGGCACGGTGCCGCTTGATACTTTTACCTACTACTTGCTTAAGGTAGGATTTATACCGCCATTACGGGCGCACTTGGCTTTACAAAGAATCTCGTCTTGCCGCTTCCCGAACCGCCTATCACAAGAATATTCTTGTTTCTTGCGTATTTCAGCTGCGACGGTCGGCTGTTCATCGTCAGGCTTTCGGTCTGGGTGAGAATGACGTTGTTTGAAAACTCAGGGTCAACGTAAGGCTTAATATCCTCGGGTTTACCCCACCGAGCTGACCCATACTCTTCACCGTGGCGGTAGTTTTTCTTGTTCTTGCTCTTGATGTAGAGCAGTAGCCGCAAGCCTGCCGCGCCAGCCACACCGATGAGCAAATCAATAGGGTGAAAACTCGGCAGCGGACTTTGAAACGCTGTACCGATGTTAAGAAATCCCGCGCCGAGCTTGTTTGCGAAAGAATCTCCGCTCGCCAGTCTGAAAGCCGATGATATTTTATTCGCAAAATAGAACGCGAACAAATACGGCATATTCAAAAGAATCAGCTTTTTGACGTCAACCTTTTTCATCGCTCGGCACCTCGGCTCTTGTCCTTGTCCCGCGTTTTTTCTCGGTGTTGGGTCTTGACCGCTTCAATGTGTTTGGCAAGCGTCTTTCTGATAGACGGCTTCTTGTCGCGCTGTACGCGGTTTGCGGTGAACTCCTTAAAGGCTTGCGTGAGGATGTCGATGTCCTTGCCTTTGAAGAAAACGAGGTACTTCGGCGGCTGCTCCGAGGTATCCTTTTTCAGCGCATAGTCGATTCCGTACTTGTTGGCGGTGCGCTGAAAAGCCTTGATATTTCCGTCGGTTATCTCGATGTTGTTGATCGCGGTATTCTGCTGCACAAGGTGCTTGACCGACTGCTTTCCGCGGTAGATTTTCGGCTGCGAATGGGTCTGTTTGGACTTTTCGATCTCCTGTAACAGCTTTTTCAAAGCCTTTTCAAGCGTTTCAGCCGTGACCTTGCCGCCCTTGATTGCAAGGGCGATCGTTTTGTTGTTTACTTCATCTTGCATACTTCCTCCTTTCGGACATTTTGGCAAAGACCGCAAGGGCTTTGCACAGCGCGGCTGACAAAAGTAACCTTTCGCTGACGGTCAGAGCCGCGCTTGCCCTCCGTTTCGGGTAAAAAATTAAGGCGTTCGCACTAAGGCGGAACACCGTCGGGGTATTTATATTTGTCCATGTGTCTCCTTTCTGAATATTATTCGTACATTGTGTTGACAATATGTGCATGATATGCTATAATCATCATAGAATAATTACTGGGGTGATATTATGGAAAGCACAAATCTCAACATTCGCACCGATAAAGCGGTAAAAGCCGCTGCTGAGAAGATTTTTGAAGAACTCGGAATGAATATGACAACCGCTGTAAACATCTTTTTACGCCAAACCATTCGTGAAAACGGGATACCGTTTGAGCTAAAGCTGTCCGTTCCGAATGAAACCACCGCCGCGGCAATTGAGGAAGGCAGGCGCATTGCCCACGACCAGAATGTCAAGGGATACAAAAGCATCGATGAGCTCAAGGCGGCGCTTGACGTATGAAGTACGAAATCAGGTTTACGGGGCAGTTTAAAAAAGATTTGAAGCTCGCGAAAAAGCAGGGTAAGAATCTTGATAAGCTGTTTGATGTCGTGGAGAGATTGGCAAACGGCGAAGTGCTTGAAGCAAAGTACCGCAACCACGACCTTGCAGGGGATTACAAAGGCTGCCGAGAATGTCATATTGACCCCGACTGGCTGCTGATTTATGAGATTTTCGGCGATGTTCTCGTCCTGCTTCTCAACCGTGTTGGGAGTCATTCCGAACTGTTCAAGTAAAAACCAAGCCTGCAAGTTTTCGCAGGCTTTTTACAGATTCAAATCATGGCTGACGAGTGCGGAATAGTAGCTGTCCATCGTCGCGGGTGCGTTATACAGCGCGGTCAGCAGATATGCCCGAATGTTTCTTATTTCGGGTTTTGACCGTTCCATCGCGAAGATGACGTATTCGATGTGTTCGCTGTCAAGCTGTAAGAAACGCTCCATAACCACAGACTTCGGTATGTCCGTGCCATTGATACGAACGGTAGGAGAGGGTGAGCAGATAGCGTCGAGCATGAGAGTTACAATCTCGTCGATTTGCCGCTTGTCATTCTGCTTGTTCTCGATGATTATGTCGTAGTCAATGTTGGTTTTGATTTTTCTCTCAATTTCTTCGCGTGAAATCCAGACCGCCTTATCCCCATCTTTGATTGATGGGTGATTGATTGAATAAGTATTTGATTTTTTAGTATTTGTTTTATAAGTATTTGATTGTCCCAGATTTTCCCCGTGTGGATTTTCCACAGATGGATTATCCTCGTCGGGATTATCCACAACTGGATTTTCCATGTGTGGATTTTCCTCATGTGGAGCAACGGCTTGCGGCTTCTCATAAATCTCAAAAGCCGTGCAAGTCATTCTGCCTTTTTCATCGCGTAGACGATGGCGAGCGAGATAGCCGTGCTGTTCAAGCTCCTTGAGTGCCGATTGAATCGCGTCGGGACCCTATTTGCAGATTGCCGCCAATCCCTCGGTTGAGAATTTCCAACCGTCGGGGAACGAGAGCATCTTCGTAAGCAATCCTACCGCTTTGAGAGAGATCGTTATATCCTGCAAGTGGTAGTTCGCCATGACCGTGAAGCCTTTTGTTTTGTTTACTCTGTAAACTGCCATATTTTCAATTCCTTTCAAACAAAAAAGCATTGCTTGATTGCAATGCCTGTTTTGTGCTAAATGATTTTAGTTTTACCGAATTTGAAACAGCTTGTCCTGTCAAAATTGTTGTCAGGTTCTTCTTATGAAGTCGTGCCAGAGCAAAAAGCCCGCCTGACCTATGACAACATTCTCCGCCTTGTCGACGACCCCGACGTCCGCGACGTCATCAAATTCCTCCGCGAGCGCGAGATCGTTCATTTCCAGAGGTTTGGCGAAGCCCTCCGCCTTGTCACCGACAAGCTGGATTCAAGGAATTTCTATGCTTTCAACCCGAGCTTCGACGTCAAAAAGTGAATCGAATTTTTCCGCCCGCGCTCAAAAGAGTACGGGCGGAATATTGAGCGCGGCAGACATGATGACCGCATCAAGAAAGCAGAGGTCAGAGGGCAGATATCAGAATTTCAAGGTGTCACCTGCGGCGACGATTTTAAGATTGGGAATAATGCGCTCAGCATGAACTCTCTCATAAACATTTAAATGCTGACACTTTTTGCAATATGTGGTAGGATATCACTGTATATTGAGTCGGTATGTCTTTTCGCATATGCCCGAGGGGAAATCTCATTGAAAAAGCGTTCAACATTAAGCTATCTGCTCGTCATCGCGCTGTCGGCGATCGTTCTCGTCGTGCTCGCAATGAATATCGTTCTGATGTATCATCTCACCTCGACGCAAACCGAGGAAACGGGAAGAATGAGGATTGAGATCATCGCTTCGGACCTTCAGAAGCGCCTCACCGACGCTTCGCGCTCGGTTGACAGGGTCGCCGCCGAGATCGAACACGCGCTCGCGGAAAACTCCGACTCCGAGGAGATCCGCCGGCTTCTTTCTGAGGAAAAGAAAAACGAGATCGCTTCGACCGGGCGCACCTGCCTGAATATCTTCTGCGTTATCGGCTCGGACGAGGTGCTCATATCCGATATGCTCGCGCCGGACGACTATGTGGTTCAGGACAGAATTTGGTATAAGGGCCTGATGTCGGTCGCAAAGGGCGACGTTTACATAAGCTCGATCTATCAGGACGCTTTCACCGACGGCGTTTGCTTTACCGCCGCTAAAATTCTCGGCGACGGCAGCTCTATTCTCGGCATCGACTATTCGATGTCGGAAATTCAGGCTTATATCGAAAAAATGAACGCCTCGGAATACGGCGAGGCGATGATAATCAACCGCGACGGTCTTATCGTCGGCTATTCCGACCCGTCGCTTATCGGTCAGCGCCTTTCTGAGGAGAACGGCGACTATCGCACTGCTTTCATGAAAGCCAACTCTCAGACCGATTCCGACACCATATCGGTGCAGACCTCGAGCGGCGGCACGGTCTTTTGCTCGCGCACCGAAAACGACTGGTACCTTATGCTCGCCGTCAGAAACCGCGACCTCTATAAAGACAGCTACCGTCAGCTCATCATAAGCTCGGTCATGCTGTTTCTGATGATAGCGCTGTTCGCGTTCATCATTATCATAAGCATGAGAGACAGATATCGCGCCGAAAATATTCTCCGCACCCGTGAGGAATTCCTTTCGAGCCTCTCCGATAAATTCCGCGCTCCTCTTTATCGCATAATGGAACTTTCGACCGCCGAGGGAATGGACGCCGAGGAGCTTAAGCCCGCCTCCGAGGAAATCCGCGTCGAAGCGAAGCAGCTTTCTTCGATGATGGACAATCTGTTCAGCTATTCAAACATAATCAAGTCGAAGCAGGAGGAGCACAGCAAGAGGAAAAAGAAGCCGAGCGACCTCACCATCACCACTCAGTACCGCTTCCGTTTCTGGATAGTCATGGCGTTTTTGGTCACCATGGTCATAACGATATTCATTTCGGCTTCGCTTCACATCAGGTGGGCGAAAACCAAGATAACCGAGGAGGCAAACTCTTACAGCTATCAGATATCAAGCTGGGTGCTCGAGCAGCATTCAATACTTGAGATGTTCGTCAACTCGATAGCCTCGGAGCCCGAAATGGTGAACGACTATGAGGGCATGGTCAACTGGCTCGACGATATTTCAAAGCACTATCCCGGCATTTCGGCGACATATATCGCCAACCCCGCGTTCGACGCCGTTCACGGTCACCCGATGATAATGAACAACGGCTGGGTGCCCGCCGAGGATTATGTCGAGGAGGAGCGCGGGTGGTATATCAGCGCGCTCGAGACCCCCGATTACAGCATATCCGAGCCTTATTACGACGCGAGAACGGGTCAGTATTGCCTGACGTTCTCAAAGGCGGTTTATACCGACAGCGGAAACTTCGTCGGAGTATTTGCCATCGACTTTTATCTCAACGTTCTTACAGATATAATAGATTCAAATTACAGCACCGACGGCTACGCTTTCCTCGCCGACAAGGACGGGCAGATAATCAATCACCCGAACCCCGCTTATCAGCCTTGGGACGGCGGATTTATCAATCTCTCGTCGCTGTCATATAAGAAAGTATACGATATGCCGAGCGGGCAGATGGCGGCTATCACCGACTATGACGGCAAGCCGAGAGAGTGCCTGATACTCAAAGACGGCGTTTCAAAATTCAACATCGTCATCATAAAGAACCTCTGGAGTATGTACGGCGACGTGTTCAAATACGCGGTGACTTATATCGCGCTGTTCAGCGTTTGCATAATCGGCGTCGTGGCTTTGATAAACAAAATGATAGGCTGGCAGAAGACCGCCAACGAAAATCTTCGCCGAGCAGCCGAAGCCGCCACCGCCGCGGATAACGCAAAGTCTAAATTCCTCGCGCAGATGTCTCATGAAATAAGAACGCCTATAAACGCGGTGCTCGGCATGAACGAGATGATACTCCGAGAAAACGGCGACCAAAGCATCAGGCAGTATTCAGAAAACATCAAAAGCGCCGGCAACACTCTTTTGTCGCTCATAAACGAGATACTCGACTTCTCGAAGATAGAAAGCGGAAAAATGGAGATAGTCGCGGTCAAATACGACGTCGCCGGGATGATAAACGACCTTGTCAACATGATAAGCTCGCGGGCCGAGAAAAAGGGTCTTGTCTTCAACGTCAACGTCGATGAAAATATCCCCTCGACCCTTTTCGGCGACGATATCAGGCTAAGACAGATAATTGTTAATCTTCTGACCAACGCCGTCAAATATACCGAGGAGGGCTCGGTCACTCTCGATATTTCGGTGAAAGAACGCGACGGCGACTCGGTGATGCTCGGCGTTTCGGTATCTGACACCGGAATCGGCATCAAGGAGGAGGATATCTCGAAGCTGTTCGATTCGTTCCAGAGAATAGAGGAGAATCGCAACAGAAATATCGAGGGCACCGGTCTCGGAATACCGATAACTCACAACCTTTTGAAGATGATGGGCTCGTCGCTCGACGTTTCAAGCGTATATGGCAAGGGCTCGGTGTTCAGCTTCATCGTTAAGCAGGGAATAATATCCGAAGAACCTATCGGGAACTTCTCCGAAAGGCATAAAAAAGACCTCGACGACGAGAACAGCAGATATGTTTTCGCACCCGAAGCCTCTATTCTTGTGGTTGACGACAACGAGATGAACCTTGTCGTCGCAACCAGCCTTATGAAGCGAAACGGCTTTAAGCCCGACACTGCAAGAAGCGGAAAAGAGTGCATTAGCCTTGCCGAGTCGAAGCATTACGATATTATTTTCATGGACCACATGATGCCCGACATGGACGGTATCGAAACGCTCAAAGCGCTTCGCGATAAGGGCCTCGTCGGCAGCACGGCGGTCATCGCGATGACGGCGAACGCGGTCGTCGGCGCAAAGGAGGAATACCTCAAAGCGGGATTCGCGGCATATCTTTCAAAGCCTATCGTCATAAAACAGCTTGAATCCGCGCTCGAAACATATCTGCCCGCCGAGAAGGTATCGTTTAAGGATACCGCCGCTCCGAGCGTTCAGAATAAGCCCGAGGAAAAGCAGGAATCAAGACCCGAGCCGAAAAAGCTCAGCCTTGAAGAACGCTTCCCGTTCCTCAACGTCTCGACCGGAATGTCATACTGCGCAAACGACGAGGATTTCTACCTTGAAATGCTCAAAACCTATTGCGACAGCAGCAGGCTCGACGACATCGAAAAATTCCGCGCCGAAAGCGATTGGCCGAATTACAGGATACTTGTTCACGCGCTGAAATCCACCTCGCTCTCGATAGGCGCCGAGGGCTTCTCGGAAAAGGCGAAAGCGCTTGAATTCGCCGCCCGCGACGAGGACGCAGATTTTATCGCAGCAAACCACGACGGCTTCATCGCGGAGTATAAAACGCTTCTTGAAAACATAAAGGGCGCGCTGTCGCAAAGCTCGTTCTCGGAAAAGGCTGCGGCCGCTTCGGGCGATGTCAGGGCGCATATCCTTGTGACCGACGACGACGTTATGAACCTTAAGATCGCGGAGAAGCTGCTAAAAGAAAATTACACCGTGAGCTGCGCGGCCTCGGGAAAAGAAGCTCTCGAGCTTTTGAGCCGCGAACGGCCCGACCTCATTCTTTTGGACCTTCATATGCCCGAAATGGACGGCTTTGAGGTCCTAAGAAGGCTGCGCGAGAACCCCGCGCTCTCGGATATTCCGGTAATATTCCTCACCGCCGACGACGACCGCAGCGCCGAAGTCAGGGGCTTTGAGGAGGGCGCGGTAGACTTCATCAGAAAGCCGTTCGTATCGGAGATAATGCTCAAACGCGTTCAGAGAATGCTCGAGCTTTCAAGGCTTCAGCACAATCTTCAGGACGAGGTCAAAAAGCAGACCAAAACCGCCGAGGAGCGCCGCGAAAAGGTCGAGCGGCTCTCTCAGGAAACGGTTTTGAGCCTCGCAAAAGCAGTTGACGCCAAGGACAAATATACAAACGGCCACTCCGAGCGCGTCGCGAAATATGCCCGAGAGATCGCAAAGCGCTCGGGAATGAGCGAAAACGATCAGCAGGATATCTACTTCATGGGTCTTTTGCACGATATAGGCAAGATAGGCGTGCCCGACAGCGTTATCAACAAGCCCGGCAAACTGACCGATGAGGAATTCGCCATGATAAAGAAGCATCCGGTCATCGGCTATGAAATTTTGAAAAACATAACCGAAATGCCCGGAATAGGTCAGGGCGCAAGGTGGCACCACGAGCGCTTCGGCGGCGGTGGATATCCCGACGGCATCAAGGGCGACGAAATACCCGTCTGCGCGAGAATTATCGGCGTCGCCGACGCTTACGACGCCATGACCTCAAAGCGAAGCTATCGCGAGGTGCTCTCTCAGGAGCACGTCAGAAGCGAGATAGAAAAGGGCAAGGGCACTCAGTTTGACCCCGAATTCGCCGACATAATGCTCAAAATGATCGACGAGGACAATTGGTATACGATGAGGGAGATGTAGACTGAGCTTGCAGGTTGAGAAACATAAAAAGTAAAATTCTCCTCCCATAAAGCACAAAACAGCCGCCAACGTAAAAGTCGGCGGCTGTTTTATGTATTCTTCTATTTATCTCCCGTCAATCCGGCTTTGCGATGTTGCCGAGGTTGCGGTATGCCTCGCAATAGATCTTTCTGCGCTGGGTGGCTATCCCCTCTTTTATTGATTCGTAGAAATCCTCGTCGTCAAACACCTTGACGACCTCGGGGGAGTAGCGGGTGCCGCTCCAGCGCCTCAGCTCGCCGACGAGGGTATCGACGGTCTTTGTGGCGGCATAGCACCGGCCGACGTTATCGGTTCCGGCTTCCAAAGAATCGGCGACGGTGAGAATATCAACGATTTTTCTGACCCTTGCGGGTATCTCGCCGGCGTCATCGGGATATCCTCCGCTGCCGTCGTAATTTCGGTGATGATGAAGCGCGCCTTGGGCGTGGTCGTCATAATCTCCGAGCGCTTCGAGCAGCGAATAGCCGAACCTCGGGTGGGTCTTGATGACTTTGAATTCCTCGTCGGTAAGACGGCGGGAATAGTTTCCGATGTGATTTATTATCATGCACTTGCCGAGGTCGTGATAAAGCCCGCAAAGCTGAATGACCGCGGCAAGCTCGTCCGCGCGGTCCTCAACATCTTCGACGGTCTCAACTCCGAGAGTGCCGATGAAGATCTCGGGATTCTCTCTTGCCATTTTGAGGAAAATCTTTTTGCTGAGCCACGAGACCATCTTTGAATGGATATATGTCGGCGGGTGGCAGGCGAGAATAAATTCGAGTATCTGTCTGCGATAGGTAGCTTTTTCGCCCGAGCGGTACCAGATTATGTCTCTGAGGTTGCTGCTGAGCTCGAAAAGATATTCGTTTTTCGGCAAATTAGCCAGATATCTGTACATTCCGGCCGAGGCTTCTTTTATGCGCTCCTCGTATTTTTCCGCGCTTTCCGCGCTTAAATATTTCTTGTACTCGAGCATATAAGCCGGCAGCCTGATGTTTACGAAAATGCCGTCATAGCGCGGATCGTTCTTGTCGGATTCGTCGTACATCTTCAGGAAACCGTCAAGAAGCTCCTCGCAGGTTATTCTTCCGGTATGGAAGGCGGCGGCCATATATCTGTATTTTATCGCTTTTGAGGAAACGCCCTTTGCAAGTTTTTCCTTCTCGACGTCTATAAGATAGACCTCCTCGGCGACATGATAAAACTCCTCGGCGACTTGGTTGTAAAACTCCCGAGATGCTCTTCCGGCGAGCATATCGTTCATGACCGAGCGCACATAAGTTATCATCGACGTGAACGAGACCATCATAACGTGCTGATAATTATCCCAAGGTATCTCGGGATTCTCAAGCTGCAGCCTCTCGGAGCGGAGAATTTTCATCGTCTCATCGTAATTCTCCTTATAGGCGCAGTACCATTCATATGAGTTGCGAGCGAGCATTTTTCCGTTATACTCGACAGCCTCGATCCCGAGGCGGCAGTTTGCAAGGCAGCGGATTATGAACGCCCTTGTTTCGGCGTCGTCGGTCTCCTCATATCTTGCAAAGCAGCTCGCGCCCTCCATGAAGCACTTTTGCATCTCAGCGCCGAAAATATCGATGTTGAGTTTGTCGTTGACGACGCGCATATAAAACAGCGACAGCCCCATGTAATAGCAGCTTTTCACCAAAAGTTTCAGGTCGTCTTTCAAAACGGCGCAGTCGTGCAAAAGCTGATTGACCTTATAGCACATCGCATGGTCGCACTTTTCGCTCAGCACACCGGAAAATTCTTCAAGCTCTTTGATCTCGTCTTCGGAAAGGTCTTCCGGCTTTTTGCCGGCAACATATTTGCTGACGATCTCGTCGTTGCGGCAGTGCAAAGCATAGGTCTTTTCGGCGCTTGAATGAACGAGCCGAATTATATCGTCGTCGCTCATATCGGGCATAACGCGGATGCTCATCGTCTCCGAAACGGTCTTCAGATTGTCGATATATTCCCGAAGTTCGCAGTTCATACAGCTTCCTCCTCTCTCACATTTTGGGGACATTATATTTATTATACACTCTGCGCTTAAAAAAATCAATAGCGAGTTTTGAGGAAGATGTGACCGAGGAAAGAAAACAGATGGCAGAGGGCGGAGGGCAGATTGGCGGGGTTCGCGGCTGTTCAAGCTCCGCAGATGCAGGTAATAGCTGCAAGCCGGGGCTTGGTATGTGCGCCGAATGGCGCAACGCCGCGCCGTTTCCCTCTGTATACCTATTCGGCAAAAGACTTTTTGCGAAGGCGCGGCTACCGGCAGCGTTTTAAGGAGAGGGTTTGTCGGGCGAAGGCGGAAGTCTGCGAAGCAGACCCGAGGCAAAGCCGAGGCGACTTCGCTTACGCCGCGTGACTATGTTGTCTATGCTTCAACGTAATGGCGCGGCGTTTCCCTCTTTCTTGCGTGTCTTTTCGCTTCACTTTTCTGCACGCACAGAAAAGTGAAGGAGCCCTCCCCTTTAGGGAAGGGATGAGAGGGTGGGGATGATGCGAAATGCACCGACCGTTCGCGAGTTAAAAGGAATTCAATCATTCCCTCTGCCGGGAATGATTTCATGCTATTTTAAATCACCCCACCCCCGGTGAGCTTTTGACGGAGAGGTAAACATGGCAAAGCCCCCGCCCCTCGAGGGAAACAGAAGCTGGTTTTGTTGCCAATCGGGCTTCGCCGCCATGCCGAATCGGCGGCTCGTCCTCTTGGGCAAAACCCCGCATCTGTGGCACAACGCCCCTGCGGGGCTTTGTGCGCATGGAGCGTTTAGTAACATAGCGCGAACGGGGGTGGGGTGATGAGCGATAGCATCCATATTTTCCGGCAGAGGAAAATATGGATACCTTTTAAGCGGTTGGTTCGGCTTGCGGCAAAAGCAGAAATAAATCTCCCCAACCCCCTCAGCGTTTGCCCCTCCTCCCCTCCCCAATTTGCCGTTTTGCAAGAAAAAAGTTTGAAAATGCACTTGATTAACGTTTTGCAACGTGGTATCATTATTCTGAGAAAATATCTTGAAAGGAAGGATAAATATGAAAATGACATTCCGGTGGTTCGGCTCGAAAAGCGACAGCGTGACCCTTGAACAAATCAGGCAGATACCCGGCATGACCGGCGTTATGGGCTTTTTGGATTACAAGGCCGCGGGCGAGATCTGGACCGAGGACGAGATCAAAAGCTATATCGACGAGGTGCACGCCGCGGGGCTTGAATGCGAGGTAATCGAGAGCGTGAACGTTCACGAGGACATCAAGCTCGGGCTGCCGACGCGCGATAAATATATCGAGAACTATCGCATAACTATCCGCAACCTTGCAAAATACGGCGTTAAGGTCATCGTCTATAACTTCATGCCGGTTTTGGATTGGCTCAGGACCGACCTTGCAAGACCCAACCCCGACGGCTCGACCTCGATGTTTTATGACGAGGCTGAGCTCGGAACGCTTTCGCCGCTCGACATAGTTAAACGCACCGCCGAAAACTGCAACGGCTTCTCGCTTCCCGGCTGGGAGCCCGAACGCCTTGCAGACCTTGAGCGCGTTCTCGACCTTTATAAGAATATCGACGAGGAAAAGCTGCTCGAAAACTATAAATACTTCCTCGACGGCATAATTCCGACCTGCGAGGAGTGCGGCGTCGTTATGGCGTGCCACCCCGACGATCCGGGCTGGAAAATTTTCGGACTGCCCCGCCTCGCCCACGATCAGGCCGGCTATGACAAGATCGTCAAGCTGCACGACAGCCCCTCGAACGCCATCTGCCTTTGCACCGGCTCGTTCGGCTCGAACGTTGAAAACAACGTCGTCGATGTTATTCGCCACTTCGGAAAAATGGGGAGGATAGGCTGCCTGCACGTCAGAAACTTAAAGCACCTCGGCTCGGACCGCTGCTTCTGCGAATCGGCGCACCTTTCAAGCGAGGGCGACCTCGATATGTATGAGATAATGAAGGCCGTTTACGACGTCTGCCCCGATACATATATAAGACCCGACCACGGCAGAATGATCTGGGGTGAGGTCGGACGCCCCGGCTATGGGCTTTATGACCGCGCTCTCGGCGCCTGCTATTTAAATGGTCTGTGGGAAGCCATTCAGAAGTCGGATATTAAGAAAGGAATAATAAGATGAAACTCAATATAACCTCGCTGGCGGACAGGGGCGCATGGGAGGCCGCAAACATCGCGCTGCCCCGCTATGACGTCAAAGCAGTCTCGGAAAAAACTCTCAATGAACCGATATGGCTCCACTTCGGGGCGGGTAACATTTTCAGAGGGTTCATCGCCTCTTTGCAGCAAAAGCTGCTCAACGAGGGGCTTTCGGACCGCGGCATCATCGCGGCGGATACCTTTGATTACGAGATCATCGACAAAATATATAAGCCCTTTGACAACCTAACCCTCAACGTGAGCTTAAATTCCGACGGAAGCTCGGACTGCGAGGTGATAGGCTCGGTCGCGGGCGCTCTTAAAGCCGACTGCTCGGACAAAGCCGAAATGGAAAGGTTCAAAAGCGTCTTCCGCTCGCCGTCGCTTCAGATGATCAGCTTTACGATAACCGAAAAGGGCTATGCCGTTAAAAACACCTCGGGCGAGCTTTTGCCGATAGTTTCGGCGGACATCAAAAACGGCCCCTCGACGGCAAGGCACGCGATGTCCTTTGTCGCGGCGATGCTTCTTGAGCGCTTTAACGCCGGAAAGCTGCCGATAGCCGTCGTCAGCATGGATAACTGCTCGCACAACGGCGAAAAGCTCAAAAGCTCGGTCGTTGAGATAGCCTCGGCTTGGGTCGCAAACGGCTTTGCGCCGAAAGCGTTTCTTGATTATCTCAAAAGCCCCGCCGTCTCGTTCCCGTGGTCGATGATAGATAAAATAACTCCCCGCCCCGCAAAATCGGTCGAGGATAAGCTGAGGGCCGCAGGGGTCGAGGATATGGCGCCGATAATCACCTCGAAAAACACCTATATCGCGCCTTTTGTCAACGCAGAAAGGCCGCAGTATCTCGTCGTTGAGGACGATTTTCCCAACTCGCGCCCGCCGCTTGAAAAGGCCGGAGTGTATTTCTGCGACCGCGAAACCGTCAACAAAACCGAGCGAATGAAGGTCACGACCTGTCTTAACCCGCTTCACACCGCGCTTGCGGTCTATGGCTGTATGCTCGGTTATACCCTCATCTGCGAGGAGATGAAAGACCCCGAGCTTGTTAAACTGATCAAAAAGCTCGGCTATGACGAGGGGCTGCCCGTTGTCACCGACCCGAAAATTATCAGCCCCCGCGCTTTTATCGACGAGGTCGTAAACGAGCGCCTGCCCAACCCGTTCATGCCCGACGCTCCGCAGAGAATTGCGACCGACACCTCGCAAAAGGTCGGCATACGCTTCGGCGAGACGATAAAAAGCTACGCCGCTGCCGGAAAAGCCTCCGAGCTTGAAGCGATACCCCTTGCGATAGCCGGCTGGCTCAGATATCTTTTGGCGCTTGACGACAACCTCGAACCCCTCGAAGTGTCGAGCGACCCGCTTAAAGACGAGCTTCAAGGAAAGCTCTTAGGAATAGAGATCGGAAAGCCCGAAACGGTCGGCGGCAAGCTGATACCGATTCTTGAAAACGAGACGATTTTCGGCTCGAACCTCGTTAAAGCGGGGCTCTCGGAAAAAATAACGGAATATTTCAAAGAACTCATTGCGGGAAAAGGCGCGGTCAGAGCGACGCTCAAAAAGCACCTTTGACGAAAGGAGCGCCGGATTATGATGGATATTCATGCGGGCTCGGTAAACCTCGGGGAGGTATTTCTGTTTCTGTTAATTCCGCTTTGCTTTATAATTCAGCTTATTCTCTGCTTTCGCGTTAAGCCGCTGATAATAAGGCTTGCCCCTGCGGCGCTTTTCGCTGTTATAACCGCGCTGCTGTTTATCGCAGCGCTTGCCTCAAGCGGCTGGGACGGCATAGGATATCTGATTCTGGCGATATGGTTCGCCGCCCTTTTGGGCGCCTGCCTTTTGCCTTGGGCGATATATCTTATCATCAAAATCATAAAAAAGTTAAGCGCTCAGAATGAAAATGATTTCGAGAATTGACGGGCGCTTTGTGAGGCAGCTATGAAAGCTAAAAAAATTATTTTGCCGGCGCTTTTTTCGGCTCTGATATTCTGCTCGTGCAGCAGGGTCGAAAACGTTGAGAAGCCGGTTCCCGATATCTCATCGGAGACCGTTACGACCGCCGAGACCGAGCCGGAAACCACCCTCCCCGAGACCGAAAGCGCCCCGCCCGAAACGACGGTCACCGAGGCGACAGAGCCCGAGGAGCCGGAAATTTTGTCGGTACACATCGTCTGCGCGGGCGACAATCTCATTCACTCGTCGATATACAATCAGGCGAGGCGGCGAGCAAAGGAAAACGGCCTCGAGGGCTATGACTTCGGCTATGTTTACGAGCGCGTCGAGCGCTATATCAAGGACGCCGACCTTGCGATCTTAAATCAGGAGACCATTGTTACCGACGAGCTTGAACCGTCGGATTACCCCTGCTTCTGCTCGCCCGCAGACCTCGGCGAACATATGATAGACATAGGCTTCGACGTTTTTTCAATGTCGAACAACCATGTTTTGGACCGCGGCGAGGAAGGACTTTTGGCGACGCTTCGGTTCTGGGATTCGCACGAGGGGATAGTAAGATACGGCGCTTATCGCGACGAGGACGACATGAACGACATAAGGACCCTCACCGTGAACGGCATAACCTTTGCTTTTTTGGGATATCCCGAGCACACGAACGGAATTTCTCTCAAAGCAGATTCGCCCTGCAAGGTAATATACCTTAAACAGCTCGATATCATTGAGCAGCAGGTCAGGCGCGCCGACGAGCTTGCCGACGTCGTTATCGTTTCGCCTCATTTCGGAACGGAAATCTCTAACACCGTGACCGACAATCAGCGTGAAATAGCAAAAATGCTCATAGATTGGGGCGCAGACCTCATCGTAGGAACTCAGCCTCACACCGCGCAGGAGATGGAATATATTACCCGCGAGGACGGAACGAAAGGCTTTTGCTATTACTGCCTCGGCAATTTCGTCTCGGCTCAGTCAAACCCGAAAGCGCTCGTCGGGATTCTTGCCGATCTCACCGTTACCAAAAACTCTCAGACCGGCGAAATCTCCATCGAAAACCCCGGCGCTATCCCGATCATAACTCAGTACGGCGCAAATTATCATCAGATACACATTGTGCCTTACTGCGAATATACCGAGGACGAGCTTTCGGCGCACGGAGCGGAGGGGTTCGACCAAAAAGCTATCGACGCCGTTTTATCGCACATTCCCGATGAGTTTTTGAGAATCGAATGAAAAATTCGGCAGATAATAAAGCGCCGGTCGTTTTTTAAGCGGTCGGCGTGAAATTTTAAGAGGAGCATTATGAACACTTTTGAGAAAATTTATGAAGCGGTGAAGCTGATACCCCGCGGAAAGGTCGCGAGCTACGGTCAGATAGCCATGCTCGCCGGAAACCCGCGATGGTCGAGGGTAGTCGGATATGCGCTTCACGTCAACCCCGACCCCGACGGAATCCCCTGCTACAGAGTTGTGACAAAGGACGGCGGGCTTTCGGAAGCCTTTGCGTTCGGCGGCATAAATGTGCAGCGCGAGCTTCTTTTGCGCGACGGAGTTGAATTTACCCCCGACGGCAGGGTAGTCATGGAAAAATTTCGCTGGCAGCCGAATCTCTGAAAAAAAACAGGGCGCAAACGGGTAATTCCCGCGATGTGTCCTGTTAATTTTTGAGCCGAAGCGGTAAGATCGAATCAAAGGAGGTCAAAAAATGGATCAGCAAAAAATCGGGCTGTTTATAAAGGAGCTTCGCACCGAAAAGGGGCTCACGCAGGAGCAGCTTGCCGAAGCGCTCGGAGTTTCAAACCGAAGCGTTTCGCGCTGGGAAACGGGCAGCAATATGCCCGACCTCGACATTTTGATTGAGCTTTCAAAGTTTTACGGGGTCGGGGTCGATGAAATTTTAGACGGAAAACGAAATAAGACGCATATGGACGAACAGACCACTGAAACTATTGAAAAGGTCGCGGATTATGCAAACGAGGAAAAAATGCGCCTGACGAAAATACTGCGCGCTTTACTTATAGTGGCGCTTATTATGTCTGTGACGGCGCTTTTGCTGAATTATTTCGAGATAGAGGGCAGATTGGCGGGCTTTTTAGAGGGCTTCTCAGGCGGGGTCGATTTCGGAATGATTATCTTGGCGCTTATTTTCACGAGCCGTTACGGCACAAAGCTGAGGGCGGCAAAACTTAAGCTGCTGAATAAAATTAAAAATAAGAGGGTGAACAAATGAATATTAACGTATTAACAATGCTCGGAGCGCTGATTTGCGCGGCGGCTCTCATAACAAAGCATCTGATCGACAAAAACGGCCTCATTCCCGAATGGGTGTACATTATCGCGTATGCCGTTGCGATAGTGCTTCTGGCGGCGGGGCTGGCGATAAGATTTAAAAATATGATGTGACAAAAAGATGGCGCCTGAATTGAGTGTATTTTTAGGGAGCCCCAACGAGGGCGCAACGATGCTCGCACTTTCTGCGGACGAACAGCTTTTTTGTTTGCCTCGCTCGGCGCTCGGCAAAAGGGAAACCCCCGGCGAGGGTGCAACGATGCCCGCACTTTCTGCGGGCAGATTATTTTTGCCGGCATCGTTGAAGGCTTGCGCCTTCGCCCGAAATGGATATGACAGACTTCCACATACTGTGAAAGCGGCGAGGGGCTTCGCCCCATGAACGCGGGGTTTTGTCTGCGAAACAACCGAGGCAATTGTTGCCGCCGAGGGCAGTTGAGCAGCAACAAAACCAGCTTTCATTGGACCCACGCAAGCCTTTTAGAAAAAGGCTTGACCGAAAACTTTTAATTTTATGTGCTCGGAACGAACCGCTCGCGACAAAAAATCTCCCCCGATTAGTTGGGGCGTCATAAGGAAGCAAATTTGTTTTTCTGAAACGGCATAATTTCGGTTATGCCGTTTCTCTTTGTTTTTTCTGCTGCAAAAGCTCGTTAATGGGTATGAAGTTCACAAGGTCATACTGTATCCTGATTTTCTGTTTCTTCTTGCCGCTTGACTTGTCAGGCTTTTCAACATAAATCGCCTTGACAAGCTCCCGCAA
>CANQHA010000023.1 GCA_947623585.1 uncultured Clostridia bacterium
CTGGAGCGGATTACGAGGCTCGAACTCGCTACCTCCACCTTGGCAAGGTGGCGCTCTACCGGATGAGCTAAATCCGCTTATGGTGCCTCCGATCGGAATCGAACCAATGACACGGGGATTTTCAGTCCCCTGCTCTACCAACTGAGCTACAGAGGCATATGCTCGGAAAAAAGACTGGCGACCCGGATCGGGCTCGAACCGACGACCTCTAGCGTGACAGGCTAGCGTTCTAACCAACTGAACTACCGGGCCATATGGTGGAAACAATAGGGCTCGAACCTATGACCCCCTGCTTGTAAGGCAGGTGCTCTCCCAGCTGAGCTATGCTTCCTAAAAGCCTTTTTATCCGAGGCGACTTGCATATTATATCGCAACTTAAGGCGCTTGTCAAGAGTTTTTTATAATTTTTTGAGAATTTTTCGGTCGAGCAGCTCCGCCCGGGCTTTTTGCGGCTATTTTTCGCTCGCTTCGACCGCCGCTTTAATCCTCTCGAAAACCGGCATCGCCTCGTCGATGTTTTTCTGCATCTCCTCTTTAGAAGTCGAAAGCAGCTTCGCGGCGCTTCTTACGCCGAGATAGAGCTCCTCCGGCATGGCTTCCCATTTAAGCGCGTCCTTTGTCAGCCGGCAGTTCAAAAGCAGCCCGAGCTCGGTTATGTTCGGGTCGTCGGGATAAACCTCGCGAAAATCCGTCAGCAGAAAATCGGTCTGCTGATCCGATATCAGCAAAACGTTCTCGCCGCTTTGAAGCTGGCTCATAAGCTGCGCTTGGCTCGCCGTTGCCGCCGACGGGTCAGATACATAATCTGTCGAAATGTTGTAAATGAGAACGTTCACCTCGCCGTCGCCGTTGACGTCGTCGCCGTAAGTCTCGAAAAATTCTTCGAGCTCGGGGGTGCGATAATACATCGCGGGGTCTGAGGATATCGCCAAAACGGTATAGTCGGGCTTGACGGAGCTGAGCGAGTCATAGGTGATATATGCGACGGCAAGCGCCATTATGACGATAAAAATTATCAGCCACTTCGAGCGGTACCACGCGCCCGATATCTTCTGCCCGAGGGTCAGCTTCGGGGCTTCCTCGTGCACCTCTTTGATGACGTCGGAGTTTTCGATAACGCCCTGCTTCAGCTTGATAAGCTCGATCTTTCGCTCCTGAAGAGTTTTTTCATATTCCGCGCGCTGTTTTTCGTCGGCCTCGCGGCGTTCCTCCTCCAGCTTTTCGCGCTTTTCCTGCTCCTCCTGCTCCTGCTGTCTGAGCTGGCGCTCAAATTCTATATCTTCCTTCGGAATAAATCCGTCGCGCTTTTCCATGCCTGACGCCTCCGCTCAAAAAACTCAAATGATCGATTATATGATACCACGCCGCGCCTCAAATTACAACCTTTTTTGCAAAAAAGTCAAACCGGCGGATCTCCCGCCGGCCGGCTTAAAAACCAAATATGTTTCTCATTATCCCGAAAACGACAAGCGCCGCCGCCATGAAAGTCATCGAAATGTTCGAGAACCTGTCGGCCCGCCTCTCTCCGCTCAAAACATAGCGAAAAGACATATCGGCAAAAACCGCGGCGCCGAGCGGCAGCATTAAAAATATCGCGGGATTGTATCCGAACGCCGAGCGAAAATCAAGCCTCAGCAGCGCAAGGCACATTCTGCTCACCCCGCAGCCCGGGCATTTTAAGCCCGTCAGAAGCCGAAACGGGCAGGGGATCGCAAGACCGCTCAGCCTTATGAAAGCGGCATATAAAAGCCCCGCCGCAATTATCGCCGCGGCTGCTCCGAAAAGCCTTAAAAATCGCCCGAAACGGTTTGAGCCGAGATCAGCGGTTTGCCGCCTTGTTGATTTCATTCTGAATGAGGCAGAGGTTTATCAGCCCGAGGGCAAGCAACTGAAGTATAAGATATAAAATGCCGTAGTTGCCGCTGTCGGTCTCGCCCAGCTTCTGCTTGATGCGCGACACTTTGTCGCCCGCTTTGTACATCCAGTAATAATCATAGATGCCGCAGGTGATAAGTCCGAGCAGAAATACTGTTATGCCGTTGGTGTCGTTAGGCTGATCCGAAGCGCTGTTGAGGTCGTTTACAAGGCATATCTGCCAGTAGATAGAGAAAAGCCCGCAGGTGACTATCGTGAGGATTATGTAAAGCGCTATGTTGCGGAAAGGCACCGAAGGCCCTCCGGACGGCGGGAAATATTGGCCGATGTTGCCGTTTTGGATATCCTGTCCGAACTGCTGAGCCTGCTTGCCGAACTGACGCGCCGAATCTCCCAGATCCTGACCGAACTGCTGCGCGGTCTGCCCGACGTTCTGTGCAAAAAGCGACGCTCCGCACGAGGGGCAGTACGAGGGATTCCCCTCATAGGGCTTGCCGCACTTCGAGCAGTATCTTACGCTGCTCTCGCCGTGATTTTCGGCGACCGGCTCGCCGCACACGGGGCAGAACTTTGCGCCGTCTTCAATAACTGCTCCGCATTTGGAACACTTCATAAATATGCCTTCTTTCATTGGGTAAAATTATGGTATTATTTTAACATTTTGCAGGGAGATTGTCAATAGAAAGATGAAAGTGATGGGGCCTGAGAGGCGATACCAAGAGGGCAGAAGTCAGAAGTCAGATAGTCGGAATTCCAAGGAGGCGACTGAGGCGACGGTTCAAAAGGTGGAGGATGAGCGCCATGAGCGGGGAAAAGGTATCCGCGCAGGTCGCAAGTGCCTGACTTGCAGCATTTTCATACATTCTGCGGAGATTGAGCAGTCGCTTAAAAGGTATCCATATTTTCCTCTGCCGGAAAATATGGATGCTATTGTGAGTCACCCCACCCCCATCGCACTTTCTACGGACAGGGACAAGTGAGCCGCCCCCTCCCCTTGAGGGGAGGGGGCGTTGCCATGTAGTGCTTCACTACAAACTTTTGACGGGGGTGGGGTGCTTTTAAATAGTATGAAATCTTACCCGCGTGAGCGGGGAAGATTGAATACCTTTTTACCGCTCGGGTGGAGCTCCCGCCAAACTCAACCCCCTCACTCCTCCAGCATTTTCTCCGCTGTTGCGACTTTCACCGCGACGCAGAATATCTCGATCGCGGCTTTAAGCTCGTCGAGCGTCGGATAGGTCGGAGCTATGCGGATATTTCTGTCCTCGGGGTCAACTCCGTATGGGAAGGTCGCTCCCGCCGGGGTGAGGGTGACCCCCGCTTCTTTGCAAAGCGAAACGATGCGCTTTGCGGTGCCGGGGAGGCCGTTGAAGCTGATAAAATATCCGCCCTTGGGGTCAGACCACTCGCCCGCGCCGATGGGTGCAAGCTCGCGCTCGAGGGTCTGAAGCACCGCCTCAAACTTCGGTTTGATGATAGCGCGGTGCTTTTTCATGTGCTCGAGAATGCCCTCATAGGTCTTGAAGAATTTCGCGTGCCTAAGCTGATTCAGCTTGTCATATCCTATCGTCTGATAGGACATCTGCTCTTTCATGAAATTGATGTTTTCTTCGCTTGCGCCGATGATGGCAACGCCGCCGCCGGGGAAGCTGATCTTTGAAGTTGACGCGAAAATAAGCACCATGTTCGGGTTCCCGGCGTGCTTGCACTCGTCCAAAATGTTGAGAATGTTCGGCACGTTGTCGTCAAGGCTGTGAACGCAGTAAGCGTCGTCCCAGAATATTCTGAAATCGGGAGCAGCGGGCCTTAGGTTAGCAAAGCGCGTAACAACGCGGTCCGAATAGACCACGCCGGTCGGGTTTGCATAGCGCGGAACGCACCAGATGCCCTTGATGTCGGGGTCAGTGCTCACGAGACGTTCGACCATATCCATGTCGGGACCGTCGTCAAGCATCGGAACGGTTATCATTTCGATGCCGAAAGCCTCGCATATCGCAAAATGCCTGTCATAACCCGGGGCGGGGCAGAGCCATTTGACCTTTTCGCATTTGCACCAGGGCTTCGGGCTGTCCTTAACTCCGAGCAGCATCGCTTTCGCCAAGACGTCGTACATCATCTGAAGGCTCGAATTTCCGCCGATGATTATCTCCCAGCGCCCGACGCCTATCATCTTCATGAAAAGGCGCTTCGCCTCATAAATGCCGTCCAAAACGCCGTAATTCCGGCAATCCACGCCGTTTTCCGAGATGTGGTCGCCGTCAAGGCAGTGGGTGAGCATTTCGTTTGAAAGGTCAAGCTGCTCGGCCGATGGCTTTCCCCTTGACATATCAAGTTTAAGCCCCTTTGCCTTGAAGCCGTCGAGGATTTTTTGCTGCTTCTCAAGAAAGTTTTTAAGCTCGCTTTTCGATAGCTCGTTGAGGGTCATTTTAAAAGCACTCCAATCAAATATTTGTCAGAAGCATTATAACCCATTCGCTCAAAAAATGCAAGTGCGATTTTAATATCCTGCAAAATTCCCGCCTTTTGCACTATATTCCGACATTTTTTGAACCCGAAATAACCAACTTGCACGAAATAAATGCAATTTTTTCACAAAGATGTCTTTTCGGGCTTTAAAAAACCGCTTTCGGGCGGCTGCCAACGCTCGTCAAAATTGCATATAATAACTTGACAGGCATTGATTTTGAGAGTAAAATATATTTCACCGCGAATGCGGAATCTGTTCCCGAAAGGTGTGAGGAAATGGACGCTAACAGTACCACGGCGGTACCGCGAGGTAGCGTAACGGCGTTTGGAAAAAGCTCGGGTCTTTTCGCGTCCTTTTTCCGTCGCTGAAAGTGTTATCTCCGGCTTTATGAAAAATTCATAAAAGGAGAATGATCATGGAACAGACTACGCTTTTTGACGTTGTGATAAATCTTTTCAGGCAGCGCAAGTTTTCCGAGCTCAAAACGATAATGGGCCAAATGAACCCCGCCGACGTTGCAAACATAATCGAGAGCGCCGACGGCAGAGACGTTATCGCGCTTTTCAGGCTTTTGCCGAAAGAGCTTGCCACCGAGGCGTTCGCCTATATTGATTCCGAGCAGCAGGAGCAGCTTATCCTTGCTTTTACCGACCGCGAGCTTCGCGAGGTCATCGACGAGCTGTTTTTGGACGATACCGTCAGCCTTATCGAGGAGATGCCGGCGAACATCGTCAACAGAATTTTAAAGAACACCGACCCGAAGACAAGGGCTCAGATAAACGAGCTTTTGGCTTATCCTGACGATTCCGCCGGAAGCATGATGACCCCGGAATACGTCTATCTCAAAACGGATATGACCGTTGAGGAGGCGTTTGCAAAAATCAGAGCGGTCGGCGTCGTTAAAGAGACGATCTATACCTGCTATGTGACCGAGGAGCGAAAGCTGGTCGGCGTAGTTTCGCTTTTAGACCTGCTCACTGCTTCTTATGAGACCGTTATCGGCGACATAATGGATACTAACGTGATATCGGTGAACACCAAGGACGACAAGGAGATAGTCGCGACCACCCTTGCGAAATACGACCTTTTGGCGATACCCGTTGTTGACGGCGAAAACAGGATCGTCGGAATCGTCACCGTTGACGACGCCATGGACGTTTTGCAGGACGAGAACACCGAGGATATCGAAAAAATGGCGGCTATCGTTCCGACAGACAAGCCCTATTTCAAGACCGGAGTTTTTGAGACGTTCTTAAAAAGAATCCCTTGGCTGCTGCTTTTGATGGTATCGGCGACCTTCACCGGAATGATAATCACCGGCTTTGAGGACAAACTTGCGGCGAGCGTCGTTTTGACGGCATTCATTCCGATGCTTATGGACACCGGAGGAAACGCCGGAGGACAGGCGAGCGTAACGATAATCCGCGGGCTTTCGCTCGGAGATATCGAGCTTAAAAACGTCTTGCAGGTCGTCTGGAAAGAGATAAGGGTCGCTGTGATATGCGGCGGCTGCCTTGCGGTCGTCAACTTCGCAAAAATGATGCTTATAGACCGGCTCGTGCTCGGAAATACGGCGATAACCGTGACCGTTGCGCTGGTGGTTTGTTTAACGATGATAGTCGCGGTGTTCATCGCAAAGATAATCGGCTGCTCACTGCCTATTTTTGCCAAAGCGATAGGCTTTGACCCGGCGGTGATGGCGAGCCCGTTTATCACGACCATCGTTGACGCGGTGACGCTTTTGGCCTATTTCATGATAGCTCAGTCGCTGCTTCATATTTAAAAGAAAAAATTGAGGGGAAAAAGATATGTGGAGAGTCAGGTACTTGTTGCAATATGCGGTAACCGACCTTTTGGCCGCGGCGGTGTTTATAATTCCGCTGTTTCTTATACTCGGAAAATTCCGCTTCAAAAGCGCAAGGCTGACCGCCCTCTACACTCTTTTCGCGCTTTATCTGACAGCGGCGCTTTCGATCGTCGGTTTTCCCGCCGTGACCGCGCTGACCTTTGACCCCGGGGTCAACGTTATACCGATAGTCGGAATGATCGAAGAACCCGCCGAGGCGCTTCTGAACGTTTTGCTGTTTTTGCCGCTCGGCTTTTTCCTGCCGACTCTCTGGGAGAAATTCCGCGCGCCTCTTGAGACGATCATATTCGGCTTTTGCGTTTCGCTTTTTATCGAGCTGTCTCAGCTTTTCACCTTCAGGGTGAGCGATATAAACGACCTCATCGCAAACACTGCGGGCGCGGTATTAGGCTATCTTATCGCGGCGGCCGCGACAAAGAAGTTTACGCGGCTTGCGGTCAAAAAATCAAAAGTCGGGGACTGCTTTGTGATATTCGGCGCGGTCATGGCGATAACGTTCGCCCTCGCGCCGCTCATAAAAAAGTAATATTCAGCGCCGTCGGAGAATGACGGCGGGCCTTGAAGCGAGGTATAAAAATGCTGATCAGTAAATTTTCAAGAGACGGAAAAAGCGGCTTTGCGGTCGGCTCGAACAGCCTTACGCCCGAGAAGATCTCGGCGGGGCTTATAACCGCCGCCTCGGGGCTTTTGATAGCGGGCATAGGCGGGCTTTTCAAGAAGCCCCGAAAAAGCTCCCGCGCGGGGGCCTCAAAAAAGAAGAAAAAGCCCGCGCTTTGGGCGCTTGCGCTGCCGCTGGTCTATCGCGGGGCGAAAAGCGCTGTGCAAAAAAAGAGCCTTGACGCCGTTGTTTCAAAGGCGGTCGAGGACAACGCCGCCCAAGACGGCGGCATCGAGGTCGTCGCCGCGATACCGATATCCTCCGAGCGCGAGGTGTATGATAATATCTGACGGAGTGCGGGGCAAGGAGGGGAAGGTATTCTTCTTGCCCGCTGTTGCAGAGCCGTCGAAGTGAAAAGCTGTCGGGTTGAAGGGTTATATCTGCGTTTGTAGGGAACTCCACCCGAGCGGGTAAAAGGTATTCAATCACTCCATCTCACGATGGAGTGATTTCATACTATCGTCTATCACCCCACCCCCGGCGGACTTTCTACGGATAGGGACAAATGCAAGCCCCCTCCCCTCAAGGGGAGGGGGCTTCGATATCTTTCCTGCCCGCAGGCAGCGTGGTGGGGGTGGGTTGACTCCCAATAGCATCCATATTTTCCGGCGAGGAAAATATGGATACCTTTTAAGCAACTGTTCAGCTCCGCAGAAAGCACGAAAAAGCGCTTCAAGTCAGGCACTTGTGACCTGCGCGGATACCTTTTCCCGCTCACTTCTCTCCCTGCCAACCGCAGAACCAACGTTCCCCCTCACCCCACATCGCCTTTGATCTCGGCGAGCGAGCGGCGGCGCGTATGCGAGATGGGCTTCCAGCTCACGTTCACAAACAGCGCCGCGATCGAGATCGGCACATATGTAAGCATAAAAATCGGGAACGTGAAAAGATAAAACACCTTTTTTCGCGCCGGAGCATGGATCTTTTTCCACTCGGTCAAAAGGGCGACGCCGCCGATAATAATAAACGTCAGATAGACGTTCAGAAGCGACTGCGCCAGCGAAATCACCGTCGCGCCGAAAGCCTCGGGGCTGCCGGCGTTTACTATCAATGAGACCGTGTTGATCGCGGCGCCCGTCAGCGAAAGAAACATCGCTGGCAGAATCGTCATCGCCATGTCAAAGCAGGCGATGAATTTTTTTGAGAATATCCCCTTAAAAAGCCCGCCGCCATAGCCCAAAAGCACCTGAAGATATCCTCTTGCCCAGCGAAGCCGCTGGCGGACGGACTGCTTAAAATTAGTCGGCTGCTCGTCATAAAGCACCGCTTTTTCGCAATAGCCGATCTTCTCGCCCGAAACCACCCTGTCGATAGTGAACTCGATATCCTCGGTCAGCAAAAAATATTTCCAGCCGCCGATGCGCTCAATAAGCTCGCGAGAGAACATAAAGCCTGTCCCCGAGACGGCCGCGCTCGTTCCCAAAAGATATCTCGGGCGGTTAAGATACTGCGACTCTCTCAAAAACCAAAGCGAGTAGCCCGCCGATATCCAGTTATCGCCGTAATTTTTCGAGTTGCGATATCCCGTCACCACCTCGAAGCCCTCGCAGAAGGTCTCGTTCATTCGCTCGATATAATCCGGTTCGAGCACGTTGTCGGCGTCAAAGACGAAAAATCCGTCGAATTCTTCCGCCCTGCCGCTTCTCTTTATCGATTCGAGAAGAAACCTCAGCGCATAGCCCTTTCCGACCCTTTTTGAATCAAACCTCTCAAAGACCGTCGTCCCGGCTCTTTCGGCAGCTAAAGCCGTATTGTCGGTGCAGTTGTCGGCGCAGACGAAAATTCCGATAAGCTCATCGGGATAGGTCTGATTTTTTATGCTTTTAATAAGCTCGCCGATGACGGTCTCCTCGTTTCTTGCCGAGATCAAAACGCCGAAGCGGTGAAGCACCGTCTCTTTTTGGAAGTTTCGCTTTTTTCTCACAAACGGGATCAGAAGATATAAAAACTGATAAGAATAGCAGACGAAAAACAGCACCGCTATCAGATAATTTATCACATTTATCATAAAAAATGCCCTCTTTTCCGGATATCCGTTTTCTGAGGACATTATAAAGCGTATTTTATTAAGATAAAAGGCGGCGTTTATTAAGATTTTCTTAACTTTCGGTAAAGATAAGCTAAGCCCTGCCGAGATATTTTTCGGATAATTCTCTCACCTTTTTGACGCTTTCGTTCAGCGAGTCGAAATCAAGCCCGCCGTTTTCGGTGAAAGCGGTCGCTTCAACGGTGAAATCTCCGCGGTAATCGGTTCTTGAAAGGTTTTTGAAAAACGTCTCAAAATCAACGTCGCCCCTGCCGAGCTGCAAAACCTTAAGGCTTGTCCAGTCGCGATATCCGCCGGCGCGGTCGTTTATGTGAAGATGCCGAACGTTTTTCCAAAGCGGAAAATTCTCCTCCGAAAAAGCCTTTTCGTTTTCAAGGTCGAACTGCGCCATTTTCGTGTCGTATGTAAAAAGCGCGTCGGGCGACTGCAAAAGAAGCCTGTGCCATAGCTTCAGCGGGCTTCCGCCGTGAGCGACGACGTTTTCGACGGTCAGCGTCACGCCGTGAGCATGGGCGATCTCTTTTAGCCTTGAAAACGCCGAGAAATTCGCCGAAATATTTGAATCGGATATAATGCCGTTCCAGAGATGAAGCACCATAAGCCGTGCGCCGACAGTTTCGGCGGCGCGGCAGTTTATCTCAAAAAGCCTGAATGCCTCGTTAAAATCCTCTTTTGCCAAAAGCTCGCCGACGCCCTTTTCGCAGTGAAAGGTCGGAAATCTCAGCCCCGACGATTTTAAAAAGCCGCCGATACCGTCCGCGTGATCATACCAGTCTTTGTAAAACATCAGCTCGAAGCCGTCGCAGACGATATTTTTCGCGAGCAGCGGTATCAGCCTGTGATCGCGCCCGTTCGGTCTTCCGACAAAGGCCCCGGTTGAAACGAATACCTCCCGCATTATCGCCGCCTCCGTTCAGAAAAGCGACGCGAAGCCGTAGGACACCGCGGTGACGACAAAGCCGGCGATGAACACTCCCGCGATTATGCATAAAAACGAGGTCTTGCGGTTCATTCTCAAAACCGTCGCAACAAGCGCGCCGGTCCAAGCGCCGGTACCGGGAAGCGGTATCGCGACGAGGATTATAAGCCCGAGCGCCTTATATTTGTCGATAGTCCCCTTGTTTTTATAAGCCTTGTTCTCCAAAAAATTAGCGGCCTTGCCGAATATGCCCTTTTGCTTTTTCATGAATTCGAGAATTTTGTCAAGGAGCAGAAGTATAAAGGGTATCGGCACAAGGTTTCCGATTATCGCGGCGGCGAACGCAAGCCAAGGGTTCAGCCCGAACCCGACGCCGTAAGGGATCCCCAAGCGAAGCTCTACGACCGGGAGCATGGATATCAGAAAGGTCGCAAGAAGCCTGCCGAAAAGAGAAGATGTCAGCCAGTTTATCATATTTTCGTCTCCGTTCAAAATTATTCAAACAGCGGCATTACCGCTTTTTCCACCGCTTTGAAAACCTCCTCGGGGCTTTCTGAAGCGTCGATTATTTCTACGCGGCAGCTTTGGGAAAGTATGTCAAAAACCTCGCGGTATTTTTTGCCGATGCGTGCGATTGTCTCGGCCTGCTCGAATATCTCGCGCGAGGATCTGCCGGATTCTATCCTGCTGTCGGCGACCGAGGCGGGAACGTCCAAAAAAATGCAGAGGTCGGGCTTTAATATCGCGGGGCAATCGACGTTTGCCGCAAGCAGCCAATCGAGCCCGATATCCATTCCCTGATAGGCGAGCGAGGAAAAGTAATACCTGTCGCATATGACGGTTATCCCGCGAGAGAGGAGCGCTTTAATGCCGTCGTTCGGGTTTTCGCAGTGAGCTATCCTGTCGGCAAGAAACAGCCCCGCCATTTCATAGGGCGTGCGCTTTGTCAGCCCCGCAAGCGCGTCACGTATCAGCCCCCCGGTGGCGTATTGCGTCGGCTCGCTCGTCAAGTGGCAGCGTATGCCTTTGCCGGTAAGCGTGCTCATGAGCATCGCAGTCTGGGTGCCCTTCCCCGAGCCGTCAAGCCCCTCGACAACTATAAATCTGCCTTTCATTTTCATCTTCCTTTCAGCCTTGCGCCGTCGGAGGGGCGAAGCCCCGGCCGCTCCCGCCCGAAGGGCGGAAGCGGCCCGCCTGCCCGCCGCGGGGGCGGCGGGCAGGGCGCGGGCGAAGCCCGCGCAGGGGATTCGCCCCGCACCCGAAGGCGCTCCGTTTCATTTAACATTATAGCCCCACTCGGTAATTAAGTCAAGCCGCAGCCGAATATCATTTAATATCATGCTCGGAGGCGGTATCAATGCTATCAAGACTTTTCGACATCATCATCAGCGGAATATTGTGGTTCGCGCTTCACATCGAAGACAAAAACGCCTTCCCGAAGCCGCTCTCGGCAAAAGAGGAGCTCGAGCTTTTCAAGCAGTATTCCCAAGGCAGCAAGGAAGCCCGCGACCGGCTGATACTCCACAACCTGCGCCTTGTCGCGCATATCGTCAAAAAGTATTACGCCTCGCCCGAGGAGCAGGAGGAGCTGATCTCAATAGGCACGGTGGGGCTGATAAAAGCCGTGACGACCTATGACCATCAGAAAGGAAACCGCTTTGCGGCATACGGGTCGAGGTGTATTGAAAACGAAATCCTCATGCACTTCCGAGCTCTCAAAAAGACCGCGGGCGACATTCATTTCAGCGAGCAGATCGACGTTGACAAGGACGGAAATCAGCTCACGCTGATGGACATTTTGGCGGCGGACGGCAACCTGCCCGAGGAGGTCGATCTGATAATCGACTCGGAGATACTTCGGAAAAACATCGAGCTTCTGCTCGACGAGCGCGAGAAAAAAATAATCGCGCTGCGATACGGCCTTTCGGGAGCAAAACCGCTTACGCAGCGCGAGGTGGCTTCGATGCTCAACATCTCGCGAAGCTATGTTTCGAGGATAGAAAAACGAGCGATAGATAAACTTTCCGAGAAGATGAACGCAAAAGGCGGGGAGGAGATCCTCTGACCCTCATCTCAGCCCAAAGCAGCTTTCGACCATGGCGAGCGTTTCTTCGACGCTTCTTTTGTCGTCTCTTAAAATCACTTTAAAGCCCGAGTGCAAAAGCGCCTCATAGTTTTCGTCTGAATTCACGCGTTTAAGACACTCTTTGAAATTTTCGAGCGCGCGCTCGGGGTCGCTTTCCTCGGTCATAAGGCGATAGAGGAACTGCTTTTCGCGGTCAGGCCGCTCGAAAAAGCGGTTCACCGATATCTCGGGGTCGGCGAGCATTATAAGAACATGATCCTCGTCGGATATCTCTTTGAGCGTTTCGGGGCTGATGTTCGTATCGACAAAGACCGGCTTTCCCTCGGGCTTTAATTCGCCGAGCAGCCTAAGCTCAAGCGTTTCGCATTCCTTAGAGACGTCCTTGACCCACCTTTCATATTCTTCCGGCGTGCGCCTGATGAAATCGTGCCAATCTGCAAGATCCCTCGTATATGTAAGATTCGGAAACTCTTCACTTTTAAGCTCGGGCAGCAAAACGTCGTGATAGTTTTCTTCAAGGGCGAGTCCGCCGTGCTTTTTCGCGAGCAGCTTCACCATCGTCGATTTGCCCGCATAGGCGTTTCCGGTGATAAAATATGCTTTTTTCAATTCCATTTTGTTTGCACCTCCTAAAATTGCGTCGGCGTCAAAAGCCGGCGTAATTTTTTGGGAGCAGATTTGCGCGGCGCCGCTGCTCGAAAAAACTTTGAAAAAGCCGCCGAAAAATTCCCCCGAAAATGAAAAAGGGCACAAAAATTGCAGGCGCGTGGGGACTCGCGCCCGCAATTCGGCTTGTTCAAAATCTATGTCTTGTTGAATTCATCTTTATTGTGATTTCATTATAACATCGCCTTAAATGCGTGTCAACACTCTGACCGAAACTGTAACTAAATTGTAATCAATCAGTAACAAAAGGTTACAAAACGCTTTGCAAAAGGCGGCCGACAAAGAAATTTCCCCGCCGTCAGCTATTCAAAACCGCAACTCCGATATTGAGATAAAGCGCAAACGCAAGCCAAGCGATATAAGGTATCATCAGCTTGCCGGCGGTTTTGTTCACCCCGAAGAACTGCACCGTCGTGCCGATCGTCAAAAGCAGAAGCGCGATGAGCACCACCACCGCAGCAGTATACATCTCGAAGCGGAAAAAGACTATCGACCAAGTGAAATTCACAAAAAGTTGATAGAAAAAGCACTTCATCGCGTCATTGAGAAGATAGTCGCAGTCGCGATATACAAGATAGGACGCGAAGCCCATCATCAGATAAAGAACGGTCCAGACCACCGGGAACACCCATGCGGGCGGCGAAAGCGGCGGCTGAGCATAGTCGGCTTTGGACATATCTCCGGCGATCGCCGCCGAAAGCGCCCCGACAACGACCGGCAAAGCCGTCAGCAGCCCCGCCTTCAGCTTGTTTTCGTGCTTTATTTTATCGGCAAGACCGATATTTTTTGTTGACATAAACTCACCTCACGGTATTTTTCAGAGATATTTTATGCCGATTCGTGAGGGATAATGCATGAGGAAAAAATTGGAAATGAGAGGGCGTTTTTATTGACAAGCAAAACTATTTTCCCCACCCTCTCCTCCCTCCCCTGAAGGGGAGGTGTTCCCCACACTTAAAGACCCCCAATACCCCACTCTTACAATACAAACTGCCCTCGCATTTTTTAATGCGGGGGCATTATTATGCTTAACAAACACTCTTTACTTTCCGCTGCATTTCAGCGAAACGCTTCTCCCCTTGCAATCCCATAGCTTTTGCGCTATAATTTTAACATCACATATCGAAAGGCTGGTTTTCATGGCGCTTTACAACATCGGAAACTTCATAAAACAGCGGAGAGGGGAGCTTGGAATCACGCAGAACGAGCTTGCCGAGGGGCTGTGCTCGCTGCCGACCCTTTCGCGAATCGAAAACGGCAGTCATGTTCCTCATGGAAATACTCTGAGAGCATTATTGCAGCGGCTCGGATATTCCGACGCGCTGATGCTTCTGCCCGCAAGCCGAGAGGAGTTTGAAATCACTCGGTTGCAGGTGAAAATCAGGCAGCTTTACAACACCCGCGACCGCGAGGGCGCAAGAGAATTGTTTGCAAAGCTCGGCGAATATAAAGACTTTTTCTCGGTCAGCGACCGGCAGTTTTACGAAGTTATGCACACTGTTTTTTATAAAAAAGATTTTACGAGCGAAGAAATTCTTAACAAGCTCGAAAGCGCAATACGTTTGACACACCCCGACTACGGTGCCAGCAATCTGCCGAGAATTATTACATACGAAGAAGCTACGGCTCTTAACAATATTGCCATCATTTATTCCGAAATGGGAAAGACCGATTACACAATAAAAGTCCTTTATCACTTAAAGGACTTTTACGAGCACGACGTATTAGACATCAGCGAATCCATGCGCGCGCTTCCTACCATAATGTACAATCTTTCAAAATTCCTTGGGCTTTCCGGAAGATATGACGAGTGCATTGATGTTTGCAAACAATGTATCAACATAATGAAAACTTATCATCGAACAGACCAATTGTCTCTTACCTATTATAATTTAGCATGGGCATCAGTAAGGCGAAATTGCGAAGACGATCTTAAGACGGCAAAGCAAGCTGCTATAAAATCATATTGCCTATCACTTGCACTTGAAGAGAGACCAGAATTTCTTGAAAAACTGAAAAAATTTTTAATAGATAATTTTAATGAGAATATAGTTTTAATCACCTAATATTTCTGAGGCATCTTCATCGCACATAAGCGAAATATCATAATTCCCCTCGAAGGATTCTTCTTGAGTAAAATCCCGAGTTTCCAAAACCGTATCGTTGGGAACCGGTACTGCGGTTACTACCGTGAGGACGGCCATCAATGATAGCAGTGCTGAAAGAAGTTTGAATTTTTTTGATTTCATATGGGTTCCTCCTAAAGATAGATTTATGATGATTATACCATGGATTTTTTCTTTTGACTATATCATTTCGTGAAAATAAATTTTCGCAAAATGATATAGACATTTCCGTGCTTATGTGTTATACTCACATTTAAGAATAAGTTGAAAAACAACGGTGGAATTAATTGGAAGCTTATGTAAAACTTTGTTTTACATAATGTAGAAAAATGTATGTTTTAAGCAACGTCCTTTCATATTGGTGCACCTATGATTAAGACTTTTTGCTTATTAACATAATACTATTTATAATAACGGAGGTACAATATGAAATTTAAAAAATTGTTAGTTGGTTTGATTTCATCTGCGCTATTGATTGCAACTTTAACTATCACTGTTTTAGCTGCAACAAGCCCTGTATCTCAAACCGTAACGTTAGGTAATGGCGCTGTAATAACAGGGCGTCTGACCTGGGATAGTTCAAGCGCATCTGCGTCTACCTCTTTAGGCCCTGTTCCGACTACTGTTGGCTGTAGCGCTTCTGCGTCTATAAGTGCTACATATTATCCGTCCGGTTCAGAAACTGAATTAAAAACAACCGGTAACGGATGTGGGGGTCAATTCGGTTGCACAACGCCATCAATAAGTAATGAATCCGGAAGATGGGTTAGCATTACATCTACCCATACTGGAAGATGCGACGGACAATCTGCTACATTCCACCTCAACAACTAATAATGATTGCAATACATACCTATTTGCAATAGGTATGTATTGCTTTTAGGTGTATTGTATATGAATGATCAACCGAATGTGACGATGAGATTGACTGCGAGAGCAGAGTATGTTAAAATAAAATGTGAAAATGTAATTTGAGGTGATTATCATGAAAAGACTGCTTGCCATTATCATGTTTGCCCTGCTTTTGCTTTCTTCCTGTGCAAAGGCTCAGTCTGAGCCTGAACCGGAACAGACTGAAAACGTCATGGCGGGACTGTTCACGACTTCGGGCTCTTCCGGCTCCGAAACTTCGGAAACGACATCGCCGCCGGTCAGCGATGCAGCAGCTGTTACCACTTCGGAAACTACCGCTCTTACCTATGACGACGTTCAGGCAGCGTATCCAGAAAAAACCGTGCTGACATGGGCGGTGTATCCGTTCTTCGGACTTGCCGAATCGGTGAGGGTCGAGGAGGTCAACGCCTATCTCGACAGCCTTGGTAAGGACTACGCAGTTTTTTTCACTCCGGCTCTCGCTGACGGAGTTCAATACTGGAGAAAATCGCTTGAGGAATGGGGAGAGAACATTGACTTAATTTCCGGCGCATGCCTTGACAATATGATGTTTTACGGATTCTTTTCAGACATCAGTGACTATATTCTGGACACGGATATTGGGCAAAAGCTTTACTCGCTTATGCCCGAAAACTACTGGAAAGCCTGCGGCGACGGCGACAGAATATTTGCGGTTGGAAACCCGCTTGACATAGTCGGTTTGGATTATATATTTGACTATAACGAGGAGATTGCTCTAAAATATAATTACGACACCGAGAAATCGCCTCTTGAACAACTTGATATACTTGAGGAGATTAAATCAAATGAAAATCTTGCCTTTGTGCTTCCGCAGCATTTTGAGAGCATCGTAAACTTTACAAACGTAAGAAATCTGGAGCTTCCTCTTTATTGGGACAGCGAAGCAAATGAGATTAAATGTATATTCGATAATCGGGAATATTTAGACCGGATAAGAACGGTATGCGAGCTCAGAGCAGGAGGATTTGAAACGACCGGCGAGAACATCTTTGCAAAAGTGTCAAGAGAAGTGCTGCCCGATGAGGATATTGAAGGGTATATAAGGGATATTCAGACGGACGGCGTCACTTTGAAGGGACTATGGTATTGCAGCGGCGTAACGCCTATATCACAGACGCCGGACAAGGCGTTCGATCTTTTGGCAACGGTGTTTACCGACCCATATCTCAACAATCTTCTTACATACGGAATCGAGGGCGAGGACTATAACATCGTTGACGGCAGGGCTGACAACACCTATAATATCTGGGGCGAACCGGCCTTTGCAAACAGCCTGATTTGCCTACCGAGCACTTCGCAGCCGAAGGATCTGCCCGAAAGACTGAGAAACGGCATTGAGAACGCCGAGCCTGATGACGCTTTGGCGTTCAGGATTGACAAGCGCGGCTTTCATGATAAGCTATTGGAGATTGCGAATTATGTGAGTGATTTTTCGGACGAGGTCACGGGTGATAACTTTGACGAAACCGTGCAGAAATACCGAGAAAAGCTCTTTGACGCAGGCTTGCAGGAAATAATTGACGACGTGAACAGACAATATGCGGAATGGAGCGGTAAACAATGAAAAGGGTATTTTTGGTCATCGTTTCGGCAGTGGTAATGCTCTGCTCCTGCGGGAAAGCTCCCGTCTCGGGGAACGGCGAAGTGTTGAAAGTCGCCGACAGAACCTGCATTTGCAATACGGGCGAGCTTTATCTTGACAGTTCTCAAAGGCTGAATTTTATCGACTTTACCACAATGCGGTCGACGCTTATCTGCTCAAAGCCGAATTGCACCCACCAAAGCCCCGATGAATGCTCATCATACGGTATGTCGGACGGAGCTTTCATCTATGGCAGCAATATCTATTATTTTGACAGAGAAGTGACAATGAACGGCAACAAGGCGAATTATGTCACAAAGCTGATGAAAGCAAATGTAGACGGAACCGGCAGAACAGTGGTGCTTGAGATAAAAGACCGCACCTCGCCGGACTATGACAGGCGCTTTGTCGTGGGAAGCACCCTTTATTTCGGCACCCAAGAGACCAACTATGATGAGGACGGCAAAGAGACCTCTTTAGCAGGCTTATATCTTTGCTCTTATGACCTTAACAGCGGGGAATACCGCGAGATTTTGAAGACAATCGAAGGCAGAAATGCAAATATGTATGCTTTCGGCGTTCACGACGGCGGGATATATTATACGACCTCCTATGTTGAGGAAGATATCCCGTGGCAATCTTTTCTTGATCCTGATTTTGTTCCGGACTATATAAACGATTATTACAGATATGATATCGAGAGCGGTGAAGCCGATAAAATCGACAGCTATATTTTCAGCACCGGCGACGGTTGCTATGTCGAGGTCAGCGGAGACGTTACAATGTTAGTTTCCGAAGGTGGGAAAAGGACGGATATCTCGGATATCCGCTCGGTATATACCCTTGTGAACGGCAAGCTGTTTGACCCGACGGATAAGGTTGTAATCGACTCTGCAAGCAGTGAAAGACACGAGATGAAAACCGACGCCGAGGTAATTTATTACCTCGACGGCGAGTATGTTGTCAGGGATTTTCAGCAAGACGAGAACGGTTTTATTACGGGGTATAGGTATGAAAGGCTTACGGAAGATAATTTGATTGGCGAAGTAAAATAGCTAAGTTTTTTATATTGACAGCCTGCTATGACAGGTGACTATAATCGCTCCAATTAACGTCAAAACAGGTAGCACCCTCGAACTATTGAACGGGAAAATTCTCGAATTGAATATGGCGGCGTTTCTAAAATACGGCTATGTCCTTTGCTATCACGACGGCTATATCATCGGGAACGAGGTCAAAAGCGGCGAGTACATCAAGCTTTCCGAGAGCGAGCTATTCAAGAGGTGAACCATGAACACATTATCCCTTAACGGTGTGAACAAGCACTACGGTTCAAATCACGCGCTTATCGACTTTTACTACGACTTCCACGACGGCGTTTATGGGCTTTTAGGCCCTAACGGCGCGGGCAAGTCGACGATGATGAACCTGATTACGCAAAATATCCCCGCCGACCCCGAC
>CANQHA010000024.1 GCA_947623585.1 uncultured Clostridia bacterium
GTTCGACTTTGTCAACGGGATCGAGGACTATGAGGAGGCGGTGGAGGTGTTCGACTTTGACGCCCACGCCTCCACCAAATCCACAAGTGACGAACTTTTTTGACATAATCGTTGCCAAAAATGAGTTTGCGCTTGTATATCGTACAACGATTTACGGTCGTTGAAAAAGAAACTCGGAATGGTTCGCTGCTTCGGGTTTATTTTTTTGTGTCCGACTATCCCCCTAAGAGGGGCCCCTGTCGGACAGAAACAGATGTGAGAAAACTCCACTGCGAGCGGCAAAACAATTTCCCCACATTTTCGAAAATACTGCTTTGTGGCATTTTCCACAGCGACGCATTTCGTCCCCAAAAGTGGGAAAATTAAACGCCGTAAATACGGGGCTAATTGAGCACTTTTCCCCAGTGGGGAAATTCTTCCCCACATTTTGAGGCATTTTGAGCCCAATGTGGGGAAATTCAAGAGCCCCGATATAGCCGCCGAAATGCCGCAAAACAGCCGCCCGACGGCCGCGAAAATGCAAAAACACTTCCGCAAAGAAAAGGGCATAAGGGGCGGCGACACATACTGCGTATGTGCTCGGCATAGCCGAGGCCGCTGTCTCGCCTTGCGACGAGCCACCTCTGCGGCTGCTTGCGCTGCCTCGAGGCCCTTACTGCGCCCCTGTTGGGGCTTGCCCTTGACCAAGAAGTCGGTCAAGGGTGCCCTTGACTGCTCCTCGGACAAGCCACGGAGAATAAAAATCGCAATCCAACATAATGACGTGTGCTCAAAAGAAGTTTTCATTCTATAAAGACGCTGTTTTTGATACAAACAGAAAGAGCTTTCTTCGGCACACAAGTGCTGAAAAAGGTTTGAAATAAAGGACTTTCGAGGTCCCACTGTGTTTTACAGCAGAACTTCGGAAGCCCTTTTCTGTTTATTTAATGTTTGCTGCATGGTTATGAGGCCTTTGAAGATTACCCCTCAAAACTGGCAGGCAGGGAAAATTAAAAGTGTGGAATAATTAAAATATTTATTTCCTCGCATTCACAATTAAAGATTGAAATCAAGATTTGCTTGTGCTATAATACTATTATCAATCAACGGAGTTTTTATATGGCCCTTTCAATAACAAAAAGTGCTCGTCAATTCGAATATGTGATATGGTCAAGCAAGACTGATGCTATGATGAAGCAGCTAATCGGAAACAGTTTTGAAGATTCAGTTGATCTTTATGGCCTTTCAATTGGAGTCAAATCCGTTGATTGGAAATATCATCGGATCTCAATAGGCTACAAGTTTACACGTTCATTGCCGGAGACAGCAACAGTGTATAGATAATGTCTTGGAGGTGTAAGCGTCTAATGTCTAACGACGGAATAAAATCGTATTTTAGTCCAGATATTTCTGATATTCCTTCAGGCTGTGAAAAGCGACTGATTGACACGGGAATGCTTCACTACGAGGCGTCTGTTGCGGGCTATAATGAACGATATCACAGAGGAGAAACTTCTCATACGATCCATGTATGGTGGGCGCGGCGACCACACAGCGCCATGCGTTCATTGGTATTTGCGTCCTTGGCAAAAGATTTGTCTGAAGATGCGTCTTCTGTTATGGCATCCCTTGCAATGGATAACAATCATGACATCGAGACTAATGCAAAAAGGATCATAGCGCAAGGATATTCGGAGCCTCCGAAGCTGCTTGATATGTTTGGTGGTGGTGGAACTATCCCCTTTGAGGCTAAAAATCTCGGCGCGGATACATATTCTATTGACGCTAATCAACTTTCGGTATTTATCCAGCAGTGTAATATGGTCTATGCTAATCAGGTCGATCTCGATAAGGCAAAAAGTATCGTTGCCAAATCAGGCAAGGATGTATTATGTCGACTCAAATCTGATACAGAATGGCTATATCCGCTGAGGCGATCAAGCGGAGAGAAAACTTTTGGATATATGTGGTCCTACAAAAAAAAGTGTGACCACTGCGGAAAAGAGTTTTATTTAATTAAACGCCCTTGGCTTTCGACCAAAAAAGGGAACCGCCTTTCATTTGTAAAAGAAGAAAGCCCTAACGGAGATGTAATTTGTATTCAGAATATACCGGAGGATTCATATTATCCTGTGGCTTGGGGAAGAGGTACGGGAAAATGTACTTGTCCCTATTGCCATGAGCTTCAAGAAAAAATTAGTGTGCCCGATTGCGAAGACGCACTATTGGCCGTAATAAACGCAGAAAAAAGCGGCAAGTCATTTTCACTTGCGCCGGAGAATGCAGTACCTCCTATCGCGGCCATTGATGAAGAAGAAAAAAGAGTTCTTAATGAGATCCACGCCGAGCTTCCCAAAAGTGAGCTGCCGGTATGGTCAGGCATCGTCAATCCCGCATTATACGGCATTAAAACTCACGCCGATTTTTTAAACCGCCGGCAGAGAATGCTGTTAGTCTATCTCATCAAAGAGTTGATTGAAGAGTATAACAGCCTTTCAGCAAATGATGAAATAATGGCTAAGTTCGTGATAGGCGTTTTGTCAAGCCTTATTGATCAGGTCATTGATTGGAACTGCCGAATGTCAATGTGGATAGGAGAAAACGAACAAGTCGGAAGAGCCTTTTGCGGGCCGGGCGTTGCAATGCTATGGGACTATACAGAAACCGATATGCTGCTTCACGGGCCGGCAAATATATGGGATAAACTGGATAGAATAATTAAAGGCGTATCATCATTTGAGCATTCTGATGGGAAGATAATCATTAAGCATGCACATGCACAGGAGCTCCCTTTTGATGACAATATGTTTGACGCTATCGTAACAGACCCTCCTTATTATGATAATATTTATTACTCTATTTTGGCAGACTTTTTCTACGCTTGGAAACGTATTCTGCTAAAGCATATAGCCCGAGAGCTGTTTTCTGAAGAGATCACCGACGCCAAATACGAGCTTGTGGCCTCATCTCGACGTCAAGGAAAAGGCAGTAACGCTCATGAATCATACTGCATTGAGCTTAAACAAGCATTTGGAGAGGCTGCACGAGTAATAAAACCGGACGGCGTCTTTTCGTTCATCTATTCGCATAGTTCTGTAAACGGATGGGATGCGGTCATTCAATCCTACCGATCTTCGCCTTTCTGGATCACAAGTGTTCAGCCTTTGAGCATTGAAAGAAAAGGGAGACCCCGATCCGTCATGTCGGAAGCAGTTAATACGTGTATGGCTTTTGTTGCAAGAAAGAATACGGCTGAAAGGTCTCCTATAACAATGTCAATGCTTCAAGATAAAATAAAAGACATTATAGAGTCTTTTGGCAAACAGCTAACCGAGCGATCCGGTTGGAATGGCGCCGATGCCGGTCTGGCAGTATTAGCTTATGCCGTCGGGTTAATAGCAAACGCAGAATGCGTAACTGATGCTGATTCAGATGCTGATGCGCTCATACAAGTTGGCAAGGTGATAAAAAAGGCTTTCCCCGAATTTACACTTAAAGTCAGAAATTCTCTCTGAGCAAAAGAGGAGATAGAGCGCCGACTCTATCTCCTCTTCTATTTTAATTCTGGTCTCTATAATACCTGAAGTCATCTATGTGTTTTAGATAATCAAGAGCAGTGGCATTATCTCGCTTAACGATTTCGTTTGCCACATATTCCTTCATTTCTTCAATGTCCGTAAAACGATCAAGATCTTTCCTTACGGCTGCGATGATAGAGTCAACAGTGTTCTGAACGATCCTTCGATACTCTGCTGCGGCAAGAAGTATTCTCCTGTGGTAGTCTTTCATCTCAGAGAGATACTCTTCTTTGGATATCGAGAGAAGGCCACATAAAAACCCGGTTATATAGTCCCAATAGTTCTTTTTATTTCTGGAAGTTGAGACTCGATTATCTGCATAGTTCCATAATTTCAAGAGCTCTGAAATTGCGACACGATCTTTGTATTTCAAAAGCAGAGCCATTACCTCATAAGGAAGCATTACCACAGGAGTGTCATGATTAGTGCACTCTTCGTAAACCTCACTATCGCTTTCCCATTCATGCAAAGAAGAGTATGTAACAAGGCCTCCAATTACGCGATTAGATCCGCTTTCTTGAAGATTCTTAATCCAAAGGGCAACGCTTGCCAGCTTAAGGAAGTCCTTAACATTTGGAGCCTTTTGACTGCGACCGAGTCTAAATACCTTAGCATCACATACTATTGAGGTGCCATTATATTTTAATTCGACGTCTTCCGTGCCCGATTTTTTAGTTGGCAAACGATATGTACCGCCCATTCTTCGCCACCATTCTCCAACCATCAATTCAGTGAGCTTTGTAAACAGCTTCTCGCATTTTCCCATTCCGGAGTATAGATCCGGAATAAAACAGCTAATGATGACCTCACTGAAATCATCATCGTTCAGACTTTTTATGTTTTCCCTAACCTCAGCTACGACGCTTTGAATATCTACTGCCGGACGATTTTCATCGGGGTATAGCGCATCAACAATTTTCTTGAAATAAAACACATTGTCTAAATTCATTTTCTTCTCTCCTTTGTCTTCGTTGAATATAGTATTGTTTTTTTCCTTTGCAGAAAGAAGTGAGGGCATGGTATAGTCTCCACTTTGTTGCGCTTATTCCTGGATTACTTTTTATATGTATTCAAAATGCTGCTTTTCCCGGAACCGTAAGGACCTGATATGGCAACATTTCTTATTTCTTTATCAGCAAAAACTTTGTCAAGTGCTTGCTCGTATATACCAAGTTCTGCATTATCAATCGGAGTCAGTTTTTCAAATTTAATTTCAGGTTCTGCCATTTAGTTTCCCTCGCTTATACTTCATAAAATTATTCATCGTCATATGATGTCGTTCTTCATTTCATAAATTCTCATTATAAGACAGTATATCATATTTCGACAAAATGCACAAGGGCTATTTTAGAAATAATAAATTGAGTCTTTTTCAAAAATATATAACAACAAACAGCAGGGAGCTATTAAGGAAAAATTAGTTATAAAAATAGAGCAAGGTAAATCTTGCTCCATTTTGCCAACTGTTATGCATATTTTCCCATTTCCCCTCGCCCCTTTCTCACTCGGCAGGGACAAACTGCCGCTTGCCGGTTTTCCTTGCATTTTTTGAAACAAAACAATAAAATCCCTCAATGTGACCTAAAGCGCGTTTTTCAACACGCTATTTTTTCATACCTTTTCCTTGTGACCTCTTTGTGTGATTTGCGCCTTTTCCCCTGTCATATCTCCCCGTGATAAATTCCGCCTTGCGGCGGTCGATTCTGCACATAGGGGGAGGGACTTTGCCGCCCGACCCCGGACGAATTATTTACACAAAGGAGAGAATGTCAATGAAAAATTAAAGCAATTCTATGTCAAATCGTGCCGCAAGAGAGGAAAAGGTCAGAAATCTTATTGACTTTGAAATAAAACGTCCTCGGGAACGGCGAAAAAGTTCGTCTGTTTCCAAAGGGGTTCCACCACGCCGTCGCGGACTTCGTATCGTTCGCGGCGGCATTTTTATGTCCTGATATATGCCGCCTCTCGCTCACTCCGTCGCTCCGGCTTTTTCCCCAAAACGCAGGCGTTTCGGGGACCCCTTTTGTTCCCGCAAGGACGTCATTATTTTTGGTTAAGGATATGTGTGACAACTTGCGCCTACGTCGGGCGAAAGCGAAAGTCTGCGCAGCAGACCCGAGGCAAAAGCCTCGGTGACTTCGCGCAGGCGTCGTGAAGGCAGTTATCTTTTTTGCTCTGTATCGGCGACGCCTTGGTATCGTTCGCGGCGGCATTTTCATGCTTGCGCACTCAATGCCGTCACACCCTTGACAACCTAACGGCGTTAGTGTATAATAAAACTAACATCGTTAGTTTTACTTAAGGAGGCGCTTATGGCTCGGCAGGGTCTTAACCGTGCGGACATCATCGCGGCCGCAATAGAGATGATCGAATCGGAGGGGCTGCACAGCTTTTCGCTTCGTGAACTGGCAAGCAGGCTTCATATAAAAGCGGCGTCGCTATACAATCACATCAAAAATATGGACGAACTCTACACCGAGATAGGGTACTACGCCATTTCGGAGCTTAAAAAGGTGCAGCTGTGCGCCATCGCCGAAAAAGAGCGCGCAGAGGCGGTCGAGGCGCTTTCTGACGCCTATTACCGTTTCGGAAAGCAGCGCCCCGAGATCTATAAAGTCATTCTGTCTCTGCCGATGGTGAAAAACGACGCTATCCACAAGGCGGGCTTTGACATTGTGGAGCCGATAATGACGGTTCTTAGCGGATACATGCTTACCGAGGAGCAGAAAATGCACCTGCAGCGCGTCTTTCGCAGCATTATGCATGGCTTTATATCTCAGGAGGAAGCGGGCTGCTTCCGGCAATATTCGGTCGATGTTGAGGAAAGTTACAGAATGGCGGTTCGAGGATTTATTTTGCTATTGGAACACTCAGAAAAAGAGGCGCAGATATGAAAACGAAAACAGACAAAACAGAACTTTTTGAAAAAACGCCGGTAACGCGGGCGGTTTTGGCGCTGGTGGTGCCGACGGTCATCAGCCAGATAATCACGGTCATTTACAACATGGCGGACACGTTTTTCGTCGGTCAGGTCGGAGACCCCAACCAAGTTGCGGCGGCTTCTCTCTCCCTGCCGCTGTTTTTGGTGACGACCGGGCTTGCGAATCTTTTCGGAATAGGCGGAGCGAGCCTTATATCGCGAAGTCTCGGCCTCGGAGACACGGAAAAGGCGAGAAAGACCTCGGCTTTTTGTATCTGGACGTCTGCCGCCGTGGCGCTTCTATACGGTCTTGCGATATTTGCGCTCCGCGGTACGATTCTGCCCGCCGTCGGCGCAGATGAATTTACATATGATTTCTGCGCAAGCTATCTCTTTTGGACGCTCACGGTGGGCGCAATACCGACGGTTTTAAACGCTGCGCTTGCACATCTCGTCCGCGCCGAGGGCTATTCGGGGCAGGCGAGCTTCGGCGTGGCGCTCGGAGGCGGTCTCAACATAATCCTCGACCCGATTTTTATATTCGGTTTTCATCTTGAAATAACCGGCGCCGCGGTCGCAACGATGCTCTCAAACTTAATTGCAACGCTTTATTTCATCGCGCTGATCCTCCTGAAGCGCGGCAGGTTCCACCTAACGCTCAACCCGAAATATTATTCGGTCTCGGGCGGAATACCGAAAGAGGTGCTTTTGGTCGGTCTGCCGAGCTCAATAATGAACGTCATGGGGATATTCTCGAACATCACCCTGAACAAACTTTTGGTGAGCTATTCAAACGCCGCCGTCGCGGGCATCGGCATCGCAAAGAAGATAGATATGCTTGCGTTCGCGATTGCAAACGGCCTCTCGCAAGGCGTTATCCCGCTGATCGGGTATAATTATTCATCGAAGAACACCAGCCGAATGCGCTCGGCCATCAAGGTCACGCTTATTCTGAGCCTTGCCGTCACAACGGTCGGAGCAGTGCTGCTTTTCACCTGTGCAAACCCGCTCGTTCGCGCGTTTATCGACGATTCCGAGACCGTGCGTTACGGCAGTATGTTCCAGCGGATAATCTGCATAACAGGTCCCTTCACGGCGATAACTACGGTGATAATCTCGATTTTCCAATCGGTCGGCCAAAAGGGCAAGCCGCTGGTGCTGTCGATGCTCCGAAAAGGCGGCCTCGACGTTCCGTTCATGTTCCTGCTTGACTTTCTCGGCGGCGCCGAGGCTATCGCATGGGCGACCCCGATAGCCGACTGCGGCGCAATGCTTGTGGGCATTCTCCTGTTTGTGCCGCTGTGGAAGAAGATGGGCAAAGAATAGTGCGAATGAAGTAGCAAAGCACATAATATCTTGCTCTCAGCCTCCCCATTCCGCCCCTTTTGCACCACCCACCTTGCGCCCACCCAAAAATATGATATACTTCCCCTCAAGATTCTCAAACATAGGAGGGCTTTATGAAAAAACTGAAAATAGCGCTTATTCAGCATAATTCCGTCATGTCCGATATCGCAAAGAACACCGCGGCGGCTGAAAAGCTGATTCGGGAAGCGAGCAAAAACGGCGCGGATCTGGTATTGTTTCCCGAGTGCTTTCTCACATCTTATTCGGCGCCGGATATTTGCAAGAAATTGCTGCCGGTCGATGAAATCGAGCGCGATCCTCAATTTATAAAATGGTGCGAAAACGCTTTGAGCGAGGACGACGAGCATTTTGCTCGGATAACAAACCTTGCCGCCGAGCTGAATATAGGCGTTGTCATAACCGGTTTTTCAAAGGGGGAGCAGCGTTCGCGAAACACGGCGTGGATAATCGACAGAGACGGCGAAGTTATTTTGAAGTATTCAAAGGTGCACACCTGCGATTTCGACTGGGAAAGATACCTTGAACCCGGGGAATCTTTTCCGGTATGCAAGTTTGACGGCGTCGCTTTAGGCTGTATGATCTGTTATGACAGAGAGTATCCCGAGAGCGCCCGAGAGCTTATGCTTAGCGGCGCTGAGCTTATCATGCACCCCAACTGCTGCGGCGATATGCCTCCGAGGTTAAAGGAGCTTTCCGTGCGCGCCATGGAAAATATGGTCGGCATAGCGATGGCAAATCCTCCTGCGCCGGGAATGGGAAATTCCTGCGCGTTCAGCCCTGCGGTATGGACAAGGGAAGGCTTTGACAACACCGTTTTCGTGGGAACCGAGCTTGATGAAACGATTTACTGTGTCGAGTTTGATATTGATGAGCTGAGAGCTTACAGAGAAAGAGAGGACTTGGGAAAATACAGAAAGCCTGCGGCGTACAAAAAGCTGAGGCAAAATAGTTTTTAGTAGTTAGTAGTTAGTTGTTAGTTATCGGCAGTTAGTTGTCTTCGCCCCGAAGCCGGCTGCCGATAACTTTTTTAATTTACAAAAATTTCCCTCCTCCTCTTAACAAGTTGATTATGCGGCGGTATAATTCATTACACAACAGCATAACGAGAGGTGATATTATGAAAAACAATCCGATTCCCCGCTCATGGCGTTATCCTCAACATCGAACTCTGACAATCTGCCCTCCGACTTCCGCCCTCTGTTTTCTCTTTGCCTCTTTACAAACCCCGAAAACTGTGATAAAATATAGCCGAAACCAACCGAAAGGAATGATATCAATGGAATCAACAAAGGTATTAAAGCGTGAAGAAATTCCCGAGGAGTACAAGTGGCGGCTTGAGGACATTTTCGAGAGCGACGAGGCTTGGGAGCAGGCTTTCAAAAAGGCCGAGCGGCTCATCGAGAGGGGAGCGTCGTTTAAGGGAAAGCTGGGCGAAAGCGCGAAAACGCTGCTCGAATTTTTGAAGTATGACGACGAGGCGACAGTCGAGATATATGCCTTGGCCGGTTATTCTTCGGCAAGAGCAGACGAGGACACCTCGCTTCCGAAATATCAGGACTTCGAGGCTCGGATGAACAATTTCTTTGTGAGGTATTCCGCCGCGCTTTCCTTTGTCGGTCCCGAGATAACGGCTTTGGACGACGAGACCGTCGAGCGCTTCTATAAAGAGGAGCCGGGGCTTGAGCTTTACAGGCTTGCGCTGACGAGGATTCGCCGCGAACGCGAGCACACTCTCAGCCTAAACGAGGAGGCTATTCTCGCCCAAGCGTCTGCGATAAGGAGCGCGGCCTCTAACACCTATAATCTCTTCGAGGGCGCGGATATAAAATTCCCGTCCGTTCCCGATTCCGAGGGAGTAATGCACGCGCTCACCAACAGCTCATATATCCCTCTTGTCGAGGGGGCTGACAGAACGCTTCGCAAAAACGCCTTCGACGCGCTTTATCACACCTATGAGCAGTTCAGAAACACACTCGCCTCGCTTTATGACGCCGAGGTCAAGGGCAGAATATTCAACGCCCGCACCCGCAAATATCCGTCGATACTTGAGGCTGCGCTTTCAAGAAACGAGGTGCCGGTCTCTGTCTATAAGAACCTCATCGACACCGTTCACAAAAACATGAGCTATATGCACAAATATGTCGCGTTGCGCAAAAGACTGCTCGGCCTTGACGAGCTGCATATGTACGACGTATACTGCTCGCTCGTTCCCGACGCCGACAAAAAGGTCAGCTTTGAAGAGGCTAAATCAACGGTCCTCGACGCGCTTTCTATCATGGGCGAGGACTATACCGCCATTCTGAAAGAGGGCTTTGAAAACCGCTGGATAGACGTTTATGAGAACGTCGGCAAGCGCTCGGGCGCATATTCTTCGGGCATGAGACCTCACCCCTATGTGCTTTTGAACCACAAGGACACCCTTGACAGTATGTTCACCCTCGCTCACGAAATGGGTCACTCGATACACTCTTATCTTTCGATGAAAAATCAGCCGACGGTTTACAGCGATTATGTCATCTTTGTCGCCGAGGTCGCCTCGACCTGCAACGAAGCGCTTTTGATGCAATACCTGCTCGCGAAGACGACGGACAAAAAAGAGAGAGCATATCTTATCAACTATTTCTTGGAGCAGTTCAGGGGCACGCTTTACCGTCAGACGATGTTTGCCGAGTTTGAAATGCTCACCGGCGAAATGTCCGAGCGCGGCGAAAGCCTCACCGCCGAGGCGCTGTGCGACCTCTACTATAAGCTGAACAAGGAGTATTACGGCGACGCTATCACCGTTGACCCCGAGATAGCCTTTGAGTGGGAGCGAATTCCGCACTTCTATTACAACTACTACGTTTTCCAGTATGCGACCGGTTTTTCCGCCGCGATAGCGCTTTCCTCGAAGATACTCAAAGAGGGCGAGCCCGCCGTAAAGGCCTATAAGAAGTTCCTTTCAAGCGGCTGCTCGACCGACCCGATATCGCTTTTGAAGATCGCCGGAGTTGACATGAACTCTCCCGAGCCCATTGAAAACGCGCTGAAGCAGTTTGGCGAGCTAATCGACGAGCTCGACGAGCTGATGAGGTGAAAGCCCATAATTTGCAGCGCTTTTTCGCGCTTTCTGCGGGCGCCGAACCGACCGCTTAAAAGGTATCCATATTTTCCGGCGGAGGAAAATATGGATGCTATCGCTTAGCACCCCACCCCCACCATACTTCCTACTGAGCGGAAAAATTGAGCCGCCCCCGCCCCTCGAGGGGAGGGGGCGTTCGCTTTGCTACCTCTTAGACAAACGTACAGCGGGGGTGGGGTGACTTAAAATATCATGAAATCTTGCCCTCGTGAGAGGGAAAGATGAATACCTTTTCTTCCTCTGCGCTATGTCACTGAACGCTCCATGCGCACAAAGCCCCGCAGGGGATTTGTGCCACAGAAGCGGGTTTTGTCCAAGAGGACGAGCCGCCGATTCGGCATGGCGGCGAAGTCCGATTGGCTACAAAACCCGCTTATGTTGCCCTCGTGAGAGGGAAAGATTGAATACCTTTTACCAACTCGGTTGCCGCATCCACAAAAAGTATGTATAATGCAACAATCCGGCAACGATGAATATCTTTCCCCTCTCCCCGCAACCCGGTTCCGTCTTATCTCTCACCCCTCTGCATTTCGACACCAACCTCGCTTTTCGTCTGCTATACTTGTCCCGTGCCCGAAAGGAGGGGACAGGATGAAAGATTTTTTCAGGGGTCTTGCGATGCTGACGGCGGTGCTGTTGATTTTCCCCGCGGTGCCTTATATTATCGGAGCTTTAGCGCCAAAGGAAGACGTTGCTGTTGCTGCCTCGGCCGAGGTTGAAAAAGAACCTCCGCCCTTAGATGATTCGCTCGCCGCGGTTACCGAGGTGCATATATACGATACCGTCGCCGAGCGCGAGATATCGCTGACGACCGAGGAGTATGTCGCCGCGGCGCTTGCGGCTCAGCTTTCGCCCGAGACCGAGACCGAGCTTTTAAAGGCTCAGGCGGTGCTGATGTATACATATGTTTTAAAGCGCAGGCTTGAGGAGCGCGCTGCTCCCACGCCCGAGCTTCACGGGTGCGACGTTGCCACCGACGCGAATTTATATCCTCGGCTTGCGCTCGGGGGCGAGAGCGGCTATGACCTTGAATTTTACCGAGAGATAGCGCGTTCTGTGGCGGGCGAGTATCTGTCTTACGGCGGCGAGCCGATAACCGTCGCATATTGCTTCTCGGCGGGAACCGTGACGGAAAGCGCCGAGACGGTTCTCGGGACCGACATACCCTATCTTCGGTCCGTTCCGTCGGCCGAGCCGGACGCCTATTACACCACGGTCTCATATACATCAGACGAGGTCTTTGCGCGGCTGACCACTTCGCCGTCGGGCTATGTTCTTTTGGGAGAACCTTCGGGCTGGATAGCCGTCAAGGACGCCGAGAAGACCGGCTATGTCAACGAGGTGTATCTTGATTCGAGGTTTATTTTAAGCGGCTCCGAGCTTGCAGAGCTTTTGAATCTCCCCTCGGCGCGTTTCACGTTCAGATACAGTCCCTCGACCGATCGCTTTACATTCACGGTCTCGGGCAGCGGCAGCCTTGTCGGCCTGTCGCAGCGGGGCGGAAACGCCCTCGCCGCTCAGGGCAGCGACTATAAGGACATTCTCAAAAGATATTTCACCGGCGTAGAGATAGAATCGACCGCCCCGAGCGCATAGAATCAAAAGTTTTCGCTCAAGCCTTTTTCTAAAAGGCTTGTCAGGTCGAGGGGCATGAAAGTCGGGGCGGAGCGAAGCGAACGACGTTTGCGGGCTAAAAGGTATCCATATTTTCCTCTGCCGAAAAATATGGATACTATCGTCTATCACCCCACCCCCGCTATGCTGCCTGCGGAACGGCTAAGTTTGAGAGCCCCCGCCCCTCGAGGGGCGGGGGCTTCTTCATTTGTTCCTTTTAAACAAACGTACTGCGGGGGTGGGGTGGCTTAAAATAGTATGAAATCACTCCCTCGAAAGAGGGAGCGATTGAATACCTTTTCTCTGCTTAGTCGTCGCCCGCAGAAAGTATGTATAATGCGGCAAGCCGGCAACGATGAATACCTTTTCCCCAACTCTATGTCCCTGAACGCTCCATGTGCACAAAGCCCCGCAGGGGATTTGTGCCACAGACGCGGGGTTTTGTCCAAGAGGACGAGCCGCCGATTCGGCATGGCGGCGAAGCCCGATTGGTAACAAAACCAGCTTCTGTTGCCCTCGAGGGGCGGGGGCGTTCGCATTGTTACCTTTTAAACAAATGTACTGCGGGGGTGGGGTGACTTAAAATAGCATGAAATCTTTACCTCGCAAGAGGGAGCGATTGAATACCTTTTCTCCTGCGCTATGTTCCTGAACGCTCCATGTGCACAAAGCCCCGCAGGGGATTTGTGCCACAGACGCGGGGTTTTGTCCAAGAGGACGAGCCGCCGATTCGGCATGGCGGCGAAGTTCGATTGGTAACAAAACCGGCTTCTGTTGCCCTCGGCTGTGACTGACATTTTAAGCCTAAAAAGCCTTGGGCGCGCTTTTTTCGGGGCCTAATGACCTCTTCGGAAGCGCGCTCGGGGCTTTTTGCAAAGTTTTTCGCTCAAAAACGCCGATACTCTCTTGCAAAGCGGTTTGATTTGTTGTATAATAAAATTGTATCGAAATTTATGCGCTCAGCTTTTTTCCGAATTCTTCGCCGCGAGCGTCAGGCTTCTCGGCCTTTTGAGCTTCGGCAAGGGCTTCCTCCCTCCTCCTCTGAACGGTGAGAACGGCGTCTCTTACCGAGTACGCGAAATAAAGTCCGAGCGCGAGCATTAAAATATAGAACATCATAACAATTCTCCTCGTATAATAAGATTTGCAGAAAGTTTTAAGTGCATCTGCATAGCACACTTGGATTTAGGTCAACAGGT
>CANQHA010000025.1 GCA_947623585.1 uncultured Clostridia bacterium
GTGGAGGTAGCGAGTTCGAGCCTCGTAATCCGCTCCAGCAATTTCGTCGCGGGAATACCTGCGGCGTTTTTGTTTTTGGGGAAAATGGGTGAAAAGGTATTCATTTTACCCGCTGTTGCAAAGCCGTCGCAGCGAAAAGCTGGCGGGTTGAGGATTTATACCTGCGTTTGGCGAAAGCTCCGCCCGAGCGGTTAAAAGGTATTCAATCGCTCCCTCTGTCGAGGGCAACATAAGCGGGTTTTGCAGCCAATCGAATTTCGCCGCCATGCCGAATCGGCGGCTCGCTCGTTCTCTTGGACAAAACCCGCTTCTGTGGCACAAATCCCCTGCGGGGCTTTGTGCGCATGGAGCGTTCAAGGAGGACATAGCGCGGAAAAAGAAAAGGTATTCATCGTTGCCGGCTTGCCGCATTATACATACTTTCTGCAGGCGACGAAACGAGCGGTTAAAAGGTATTCAATCACTCCCTCTGTCGAGGGAGTGATTGAATACTATTTTAAGTCACCCCACCCCCGTCGGACTTTCTACGGATAGGAACAAACGCAACGCCCCCGCCCCTCGAGGGCAACATAAGCGGGTTTTGTAGCCGATCGGACTTCGCCGCCATGCCGAATCGGCGGCTCGCCCTCTTGGACAAAACCCGCTTCTGTGGAACAACGCCCCTGCAGGGCGTTGTTCGCATTGAGCGCTTAGTAACATAGCGAACGGGGGTGGGGTGATGAGCGATAGCATTCTTCTTACCCGCGTGAGCGGGGAAGATGAATACCTTTTACCCCACCGTTCCCTCAGTCTCTCCGAGCGTCTCCTGCGAGACGTCGTCCGCCGAGGTCAGGTCGGAAATGTCGATGAACGTGCCGCTGCCGCCGGTGACGACCGGCAGCTTGCCGTCCCATTTGTCGATCTTGTGATAGTTGATGAGGTCGGGCGTGAGCGAATCCGCGATGACCTGATTCGCTTTTGCCTCCGCCTCGGCTTTAAGCATCATCGCGTCGGCCTCGGCCTGAGCGCGGACCTTCATGGCTTCGGCTTCGGCTTCGGCGTTGGTGATCCTTGTCTGCTTTTCGGTCTCGGCTTTAAGAAGCTGCTGCTGAGCGACCTGCTTCTCCTCAATGGCGGTTATGAACGCCTCCGAGAAGTCGAAATTGATGATATTGACGTCGGTGACGAAAAGCCCGATATCGTTCAGCTTTTCGTTGAGCCCGTCAACAAGCCCGTCCGAGATGAGCGTGCGGTTTGTGACGCTCTGCTCGGCGGTATATTTTGCCGCGATGGCTTTTAAGACCTCGTTCACCGCCGGAACGACGAGCACCGTCTCATAGCTTCCGCCGATATTTTTATAGATGCTGTAAGACTTCGAGGTGTCAACGCGATAGTTTATTGCAAGAGTTGTCTCGACGGTCTGAAGGTCGCTCGAAAACGCCTCGGTATCTACCTCGAGCTTGGTGATCCTGTTGTCGATCATAACGACGTTCTGAACAAAGGGTATCTTAAAGTGAAGACCCTCCTGCATAACGTTGTCATCGACGCGCCCTAAGGTCACGACGACGCCGGTATGTCCCGGCTGAACGATGGTGAGGCAGTTCGCGGCGATTATTATTACGATGAGCACCACCGCCACGGTGAGAATGACTTTTTTGTTGAATATCTTTTTCATTAAGATTCCTCCCCGATCATCTGCGGCTGTGACGTCTGCGTTCGATTCCGTAAACGACCACGCCGGTGAGAATTATCATTATTATTGCCAGAAGAAGCGTTCCCATGCCCGCCGAAGAATTATCCACCTCGGCATATGTATCCGCAAAACCGGCCTCAGCGCTTGTCTGAGGCGCCGCCGCGCTTTCGCTGACCGGCTCGGTGGGCGGCGTTGTAGGCTCGGTCGGAGGAAGCGTCGGCGTTGTCGGCGGAGTCGTTTCGGGCGGCAGAGAGGTCGTCGGCTCGGTCGTTGTGACGGGCGGCTCGGTAGTAGTCGGCTCGGTGGTGGTCACCTTTTCGGTGGTAGTCGCTTTTGTGGTTCTTTTTGTTGTCGCTTTTGTAGTGGTTGTGACCTCCGGCTCGGTCTCGGTCGGCACGGTATCCTCGGGGATAACTTCGGTATCCTCCTCCTCGAGGTTTTCGGTCTCGTCGGGTCCGGTCTGAACGTCGGGAGCCTGAGGCTCGGGAATGTCGTTTTGCGAGCCGAATAAGATCACCGTGGTCATTCCGTCGATAAGCTGCCTGACGTTGTTGGCGTCGGTCGCGGTGACGGTGTTGCTGAGTATGCTTCCGTTGGCGCTGTCGGTAAGCGCACGGAAGGTAACCGTTGCGACGGTGCCGTTAGCGTCGGTGTTGCTTCCGTTGCCATACCATTCAAGCGCGAGGGTCTGCATGATCTGGTTGTTAAAGGAGTGGAAGCCCGAAAGCAGCCCGCCGTCGCTTACGCTGACGAACTCGATCTCGCTGTAATTATACTTGATGTTGCAGCTCAGGCTTTTGATGCCCGGGTTTTCGCTCAAAACAATGTCAACGGTAAATTCCTCTCCCTTTGAGGCATAGCTTTTCTGAACGATCGAGCAGGAGCCTGCGGCGAAGACCTCTATGCTCAGAACGCAGAGCGCCACGACGAGCGCCGTCATAACGGCTGTCAGCTTTTTAAACATATTAAAAACCTCCCGAAAGCAAACTAAAGGTATATAAATTCAGGATATATTATATCATCATTAAAGGCAAAAAGCAACTAAAATTTTATTAAATTATACAAAATTGATGAAAAATTATCATATCTTTAAAAATATACTTGACAAATGATTAAAAAAGGTTCATGATATAGATATGAATTATCAAGTATCGGGTGATACAGATGTCAACACAAAAAAAGAAGGAGGTAAAATCAAATGGTTGACATAAACTTTGTTTGGCTCAATTCCGTGCACGAATCCGACTTCGTCTATTACGACGACATTCACGACTGGTGGCTTTTGGTTCAGACCAAGACCTATGCCAAGGTGCACACCGAATCCGGCGACGTTATCGTTCCGCCGGACACCGTAATGCTTTATCCCCCGAAAGCTCCCGCAAGCTATGAGGCTCACGGCGGCCCCTATGCAAACTATTACGTTCGCTTCTATACCGACGAGGACTTTATCGAAAAGCTGAACCTGCCGCTCGGCAAGCCGATAATACTTCGCTCGCCCGAAAGCATGAACAGTCTTTTCAAATTCCTTGAGAAGGAATATTTCTCCGATTTCGCTTACAGTCAGCAGTCGATGGGCATGATAATGCGCCTTATGATAATGAAGCTGGCGGAATCGGTCGAGGACAACAGCATGACCGAGCAGCAGCGCGCGCTCATCAATCTTCGCTATGATATCCAGACCCGCCCCGACTATCAGTGGACGGTGAACGAAATGGCCGAAAGGATCCATGTCAGCGCCGGATATCTTCAGAGCATCTATAAAAAGCAGTTCGGCGTTTCCTGTATGCAGGACGTTCTGAACCGCAGAGTTGACCTTGCAAAGGAATATTTGCAGAGCTCGGCGTATTCTTCTCAGAAGATAGCTCAGCTTTGCGGATATCAGAGCATCGAACACTTCTGCCGTCAGTTCAAGCTGATAGCCGGAATGAGCCCGCTTCAATATCGCAAAAAAGCGCTTATGAAGCAGGCGCGTGAAAACTGAGGTATTTTAAATGGGACATTATTATTTTATTAAAAGAATATCGGCGGCGCTTATCGCGGCGTCGATGATCCTCTGCGCCTGCTCAGACAGCGCCGTTTTCGCCTATGACGACGACGCTCCGTCGCTTTGCGAGGCCTATTCGGATTATTTTCGGGTCGGCTGCGCGGTGAACAGCTGGGATATCGAAAACCCGAACAGCGAGCAGTATAAGATTATACTCAAAAACTTCAACACCCTTGTCATGGAGAACGAATCGAAGCCCGAGAATCTCCACCCCAAGGAGGACGAATATTATTTTGACAAGTTCGACGAATTCGTCGATTTCTGCGAGGATAACGATATCGTCGTTCGCGGGCACACGCTGATCTGGCATTCTCAGTGCCCCGACTGGTTCTTCAAGGACGGAAACGAGGACGCTTCCGCCGAGCTTATTCTTGAAAGAATAAAGGAGCACGTCACCACGATAGTTTCGCGCTATAAGGGCAGGGTCTCGACATGGGACGTTGTGAACGAGGTCATCGGCGACGACGTTTCTTTAAGATACTCAAACTGGTCGCGCCTCGTCGGAGACTATGACGGCGACGGCGACAAGTACGACTTTATCGAGACGGCGTTTCGCGCCGCCCGCGAGGCCGACCCCGACGCCCGCCTCATCATAAACGATTACAGCCTTGAAAGCTCGACCGACAAAGCGATAAGAATGTATAACGCGGTCAAGAAAATGCTCGAAGAGGGCGTTCCCATCGACGGCGTCGGTTTTCAGATGCACATCGGCAAGGACGCCGACGTTGAGGCCATGCGCGAAAACTACCGCATAATTTCTCGCCTGAGAGAAATAGACCCCGACTTTTTAATCGAGGTCACCGAGCTCGACGTGAACTGCTACGGCTGGGGCCAAGAGGAAAAGGACGTTGAGATCACGAAGAAATTTCTGAAGGAGTTTTCAAAGACCTATACCGACGTGTTTGAAATGCTGATGGACCTCTCGGACGAGGGGATTTTGGACAGCGTTGTTTTCTGGGGGCTTCACGACGGCGTAAGCTGGCTCAACGGAAGCCATAAAAACTACCCGATGCTCATAGACCGCGACATGAAGCTGAAAGAGGCTTACTTCGACGTTATAGAGCTTCCCGCCGAGCGCAAAAAGGCGGAGTGAAAGGTCGGGCTTGTTCTGAGCAAGGCGTTAAAGACGGCGAGGAGTAAAGTGCGCAAGGTTTTTGCAGCTTGCTGCCGTGCGGAGCACAACGAGCTCGCGGCTTATAGCGCTTGCAGCACAACTTTCTGCGAAGATTGAACAGCCGCTTAAAAGGTATCCATATTTTCCTCTGCCGGAAAATATGGATGCTATTGGAAGTCACCCCACCCCCGTCGGACTTTCTACGGATAGGGACAAATGCGAACGCCCCCGCCCCTCGAGGGGCGGGGGCCTCGATATCTTTCCTGCCCGCAGGCAACTTGGTGGGGGTGGGGTGCTAAGCGATAGCATTCATCTTCCCCTCGCGCACGGGGAAGATGAATACCTTTTACTCTCGCTTTTCACCTGCATAGCGTTTTTTGAATTTTCCCGCCCGATCCTGCCACAATATCACCAAGGAGGAAACGATATGAAGATCGCATTTTTTGACGCGCGCAGCTATGACCTTCCGGCGTTCAGGGCCGAGGGCGAAAAGCGCGCGGTGGATTACAGATTTTTTGAAACAAGGCTCGCGCCCGAGACCGTTTCTCTTGCGGCGGGGTGCGACGGCGTCTGCGTTTTCGTCAACGACACCGTGAACGCCGAGGTCATCGACAGGCTTTACGATCAAGGCGTAAAAGTCATCGCGCTGCGGTGCGCCGGGTATAACAACGTTGACATTGAGCACGCTTTCGGAAAGATCCATGTTCTGCACGTTCCGGCATACTCGCCCTATGCCGTCGCCGAGCACGCTATCGCCATGCTGCTGACCTCGATACGCCGCATACACAAAGCCTATATCCGCACGAGAGACTTCAATTTCTCGCTCGACGGCCTCACCGGCTTTGACCTGCACGGAAAGACCGTCGGCGTTGTCGGCACCGGAAAGATCGGGAGAATTTTTATTGATATCTGCCGCGGTTTCGGCATGAGCGTCATCGCCTATGACAAATTTCCCGCTGAAAACAGCGGGATAAGCTATACCACCCTCGACGGCATTTTTGAAAAGAGCGACATCATCTCGCTGCACTGCCCTTTGACCGAGGAAACCCAGCACATGATAAACGCGGAAGCCATTGAAAAAATGAAGACCGGCGTTGTGATAATCAATACCTCGCGCGGCGGGCTTATAGACGCAGAAGCGCTTTTGGGAGGGATAAAGCGCCGCAAGATCGGCGCGGCCTGCCTTGACGTCTATGAGGAGGAATCCGACGTTTTCTTCAGAGATTTTTCGGGGCATATCATGTCCGACGACACGCTCGCAAGGCTGATATCTATGCCGAACGTTATCGTCACCTCGCATCAGGCCTTTTTGACGAAAGAGGCGCTCGAAAACATCGCCGAAACGACCACGCAAAACATCATTTCATTCTTTTCGGAGGGCGTTTGCGACAACGAGCTTTGCTATCGCTGCGGGCAGGTCGACAGCTGCATGAAATCGCGGCGGAAAAAGTGCTTTTGAGAAGCAAAAAGGAAAATCGGGAAGCGCATTCCCGATTTTTTGATGCGAAATGTGAGGGAGAGATGGGAGTAAAAGGTATTCATCTTCCCCGTGCGCGAGGGAAAGATGAATGCTATCGCTCATCACCCCACCCCCACTATACTGCCTGCGGAGCGAAAAGTTTGATAGCCCCCCTCCCCTTTAAGGGGAGGGGGCGGTTCACTTGTCCCTACCCGACAAACGTACTGCGGGGGGTGGGGTGACTCCCAATAGCATCCATATTTTCCGGCAGAGGAAAATATGGATACCTTTTAAGCACTCATCTTTGCCCCATGAGAAAATAGGGAATCTCCTCCCCTCAATTCTCCTCCGAAATCTCGATCTCAAACCAGAACGTCGAGCCCTTTCCGACCTCCGACTGCACGCCGAAGTTTCTGCCGTGGAGCCTGAGTATCTCCTTGACTATCGAAAGCCCGAGGCCGGTGCCGACGACGTCGCGCTTTGTGCGTTCGTCGCGATAGTAGCGGTCGAATATCATCGGCAGCTTCTCCCTTTCAATGCCGACGCCGAAGTCGGTGACCTCGATCCTGACGACCTTATCAAAGTTTCGCTGGCGAATGATGATCCTTCTTGAATCGCCCGAATAGTTTACCGCGTTGTTTATGAAGTTGTAAAGCACCTGCGAAAGCCTCATCTCGTCGCCGAAGCATATAACGTCGGCGTCGGGCTCGACCTCGAAGATATAGCCCTGCTGCTCGGAAAGAACCTGATAGCGCGAAACGGCGCTGTTTATAAACTCGCTGACCGAAAACTGCCTGCGGTTCAGCTCAACGCTGCCGTTTTGCAGCTTTGAAAGCTCCAAAAGGTTGCTGACAAGCTCTGAAAGCCGGTCGCTTTCGCTGATGATTACCCCGAGGTGCTCGTTTCGCTTTTCGGGGTTGTCCCCCGAAAGGTCGCGTATCATCTCGGCATACGCTTTTATCATCGTGAGCGGCGTTCTCAGATCGTGCGAGACGTTCGCTATAAGATCGTTTCGCAGGCTGTCGACCTTAGATATTTCGGAAGCCGCATAGTTCAGCGCGTCCGAAAGCTCGTTTATCTCGGCATATCCGCCGCCTTCAAAGTGAATGGAATAATCACCCGAGGCAAACTTGTCGGCGGCCGAGGTGAGCTGCTTGAACGGGCGCGAAAGCCTGTTTGAAAGCATAAGCGTTACGAAAAGCCCGAGGAAGAAAGTCATCAGCGTTATAAAAACGAGCTGCTCCTTGATTATCTCGACGGCGGGGCCTATCGGTTCGAGCGAAGCGTTTATGAAAAGCATATAATCCTCGTGCAAAAGCCCGCCGTAAAGATATTCGGTGGTGCCGAAGCGCTCGTTTGTGGTCTCAGAGAGGAAATAGCCGTTTTCGCTGTTCAAAACGTCGTTTCTGAACTTAAAAAGCCTTAGCCCCTGATTTTGAGTGAGCGCGGAAAAGCCGCCCATAAAATCCATGTCGATAAGAACTTCTCCGTATTTTTCGGCGACGACTATCGTCATGGTGTTTTTATAGGCGAGATTCTCGACCAAAGACGTGCTTGCAAGCGGGTCCGAATCGTCGAGGCTGTTTGAGATGACCGTGGCTATCGTATGGATCTTCGAGCGGGTCGAGGTCTTATAATAGCGGTCGAGGGTGAAGACCTGGAAAAACCACACAAGGATCAAAATCGCTGCTGTGAAGACCGCAAAATAGATCCAGATGGTCGAACGAAGGCTCAGCTTCTTTTTCGGCTTATTTTCTGATGTTGTCAAATTTATATCCCATTCCTCTCAGGGTGACGATGAGGTCGCGGTAAGGCCCCAAGCTGTTGCGGAGCATTTTTATATGAGTATCGACGGTGCGGTCGTCGCCGTAGAAGTCAAAGCCCCAGACCTCTTCAAGCAGCTTCTCGCGCGACATGGCGATATTCATATTTTTTGCAAGGAAGAAAAGAATGTCGTATTCCTTCGGGGTCATCTGAGCGCGCTTGCCGTCGATGATGACCTCGCGGGCGGCAAAGTTTATCACAAGCCCCTTATATGTGATAACGTCCTCCGAGTCGTTGTGGTCGGCCCGCTTTATAACGACCTTTATCCTCGCCATAAGCTCTTTCGGGGAGAACGGCTTTACCACATAGTCGTCTATTCCGACCTCGAAGCCGAACAGCTTGTCATATTCCTCACCCCGGGCCGAAAGCATTATGACCGGAATGTTTTTGAGCTTTTTGATCTCCTTGCAGGCGGAATATCCGTCCAGCTTGGGCATCATTATGTCGAGGATAACGCAGTCGAAATTTTTATCCTCTCTGATTTTTTCGACGGCTTCCATTCCGTCCTCGGCCTCGACGACCTCATAGCCCTCGAATTCCGCATACTCTCTGACGACCTCGCGGATCTTGGCCTCGTCGTCAACGATCATTATTCTCGCCATTTTATCTCCTCCAAAAAATTTTTAGCGGGTTTCATTTAATTTATTATAGAACAAAATTTGGGGCTAAGTGTGTCCGAAGTGTGAAATTTTGCAAAAAAATCACTCTTTGTTAAAAAACAGTTGAAAAAATTGCCGGAAATGGTATAATAAGTCAAAGAGGAGGGATTGCGCATGAAGATAGGTCTTATCGCCGCCATGAGTTCCGAGGTCGCCGCGCTGCTTGAAAAAATCGGCACGCCTCAGCGAACCGACAGCTTCGGCGGCTTTGAAGTGAACGCATATTCTGTCGGACAGGACGAGCTTTTTTCCGTAAGAAGCGGAGTCGGAGAGATTTATGCCGCCTCGGCGACGCAGATGCTTATAACCAAATATCGGGTCGAGCTTATAGTCAATTTCGGCATCTGCGGCGGGCTTACAAAGGATATGTCGCTAAAGCGCGCGGCGGTCGTTGAGAAGGTCGTGCACTACGATTTTGACACCTCTGAGATCGACGGATATCAAAAAGCGAGATATCCGGAATATCCCGACGTATATATCCCCGCGAGGGAGGATATCGTCTGCGCGGCGGTCGAAGCCGTTCCGTCGCTTGAAAGGGTGATATGCGCCTCGGCGGATAAATTTGTCGCCGACCCCGCAAAAAAAGCCGAGCTCAATTCGCTTTACGGCGCGAAGATATGCGAGATGGAGGCTGCGGGGATACTTCTTACCGCAAACCGGGCCGGAGTGCCGGCGCTTATGATAAAAGCGGTATCGGACAGCCTTGAGGGCGGCGCCGAGGAAGCCTCCAAAATGGTCGCGGAAGCCGCGGAGAGCTGCGTTTTGGCGATGCTGAGCGTTTTAAAAAAGATAAGAGGATAGTTTTGCGGCAAAGGGCGCAAAGCCGTGCGGGCTCGCCCGAGCGGCGCCTGCGGCGCCGCCCCGCGCCCTGCGGGCGCGGCGGCCCGCCCAAAGGGCGGGCGGGGCGAGCCCCTGCGCCAAAGCCGGTTCGGAGGCTTAAAATGCAGATCGGATTTTCGTATATAGGGCTGATATGGCTCCTCGGCCTTTTCGTGCCGAATATTATCTGGCTTCGGTTCAAGCCCGAGGGCTATGAGACCCTCAAGCCCGAGGACAGAATTCTTCAGATACTCGAGCGGATAGGCGAGGTCGAGGTGACGATGATAGCGCCGATATATCGCGACTTCAACCCCCGCGCGGAAATCCGACTTGCGTGGCTCGTCGCCTCAGCGGCGCTCATGCTTCTTTACGAGGTCTGGTGGATTCGCTATTTCAGAAGCAGGCGGCGCCTCGAGGATTTTTATTCGAGTCTTTTGGGAATACCCGTCGCAGGAGCGGTGCTGCCGGTCGCGGCGTTTGCGCTTTTGGCAGTATACGGAAAAAACATTCATCTCGGCATTTTCGTGATACCGCTTGCAATAGGACACATTGGCATACATCTTGGTCACCTTAAAGAGTTAAAAAACGGTGAGGAAAGCGAGGATAAATCATGACAACCTTCGGAGAAAGACTTAAAAAAGCAAGAAAACGCTGCGGGCTTTCGCAGGTCGATGTTTTTGACGCGGTGGGGATAAACAACAAATCCCTTTCGAGATATGAAAAAGGAGACGCCGCGCCCAACCCCGAGACTCTCAAAAAGCTGATACGCCTTTACGACGTTTCGAGCGAGTATATTCTCGGACTGACCTCGGAAATGGGACATTCCTCCGACAATTCTTCCGACGGCGAAAACCTTATAGATATGTCCGACAACAAGTCGAGCGCCGAAAAGCTGATAGCCTTTGTCTCGGAAAGCCCGACGATGTTTCACGCGGTGGATAACATCGCCCGTAAGCTGGCAAACGAGGGCTTTTCTCAGCTCAACGAGTGGGAGGACTGGAAAATCGAGCTGGGCGGAAAATATTTCGTGACAAGAAACGGCTCCTCGATAATCGCTTTCAGGATCGGCGAGGGCGAACCCGGCGGTTTTAACATCTTCGCCGCGCACTGCGATTCGCCGACGTTTAAGCTCAAGCCCTCGGCCGAGCTTGAAACGCTTAATCACTATATCCGCCTCAACACCGAGCGCTATGGCGGCGGAATAATGCCGTCGTGGTTCGACAGACCTCTTTCCGTTGCGGGCAGAGTGGCGGTCTTTACGTCCGAGGGCGTCAAAACGGTTCTCGTCAAGCCCGAAGATATCACCGTGATAATCCCCAACGTCGCTTCGCATATGCAAAGAAACATAAACGACGGCTACACCTATAATCCTCAGGTAGATACTATTCCGCTTTTCGGCTCGGAAAAAGCCTCGGGAAGCCTTATGACAAAGATAGCCGCGTCGGCAGGCGTTAAGGAAAAAGATATCGTCGGCTCCGAGCTTTTCCTCTATAACAAAACGCCCGGAACGGTCTGGGGCGACGGCGGAGAATTCGTCTCCTGCCCGAAGCTCGACGATCTGCAATGCGTATATTCGGGGCTTCAGGGCTTTTTGAACGGCTCGAACCCCGACACCGTTTCGGTCTATGTCGTTTTCGACAACGAGGAGGTCGGCAGTGGAACAAAGCAGGGCGCGGATTCTGACTTTTTGGTCACCGTCGCCGAGAGGATATGCCGAGTGCTCGGAAAATCAAAGGCGCAGTTTTTGCCGAACAGCTTCGTCGTCTCGGCCGACAACGCCCACGCCGTTCACCCGAACCACCCCGAATACGCCGACCCCGTGAACCGTCCGTTCATGAACGGCGGCATCGTCATCAAATTCAACGCGAACCAGAGATATGCCACCGACGCCGTCTCGGAGGCGATATTCAGAAAGATCTGCGCCGGCGCCGGAGTCCCCGTTCAGAGCTTTGCAAACCGCTCCGACATTTTGGGCGGCGGAACGCTCGGAAACATCTCGTCAACGCGGCTTTCGGCGGCCACGGTAGATATCGGCCTTGCGCAGCTTGCCATGCATTCAAGCTATGAGACCGCGGGCTCGATGGACACCCTTTATCTTGAACGCGCCGCCGCGGAATTCTTCCGCACAAAAATAACCCGCACCGCCGACGGCGGCTATGCGCTTGAAGGCTGACGCAAAAAAGGTCCGCCCTCGGGCAGACCTGCATAAAGCAGCAAAAGCAGACGAAGAAACGTCTGCTTTTTGTTTGTAGAAGTGCGCGATTTTTCCAACAGATAAACGGGAATTTATCTATTCAATATTAGGAATATGCCTTGAGCTCTTCTAAAAATTCCCTGTATTCGTCCTCAGACCAATAAAATGTTAATTCGTCCTCTGTGTATTCTGTCGGACTGTCTCGCATAAATCTTGTGCCAACATCATAACCAAATCTTCTTAATACTGTTTCTGCGAACTCGCGGAAGAACATTCCAATACCCGTTATAACATTGCCATCTTCTACAATGCCCTGGTGTAAAAAATTCTCTTTCTCGACAAAATGGAACGTGTCTGCCATCTGCATAAAGTATCCTGAAGTAAACCTTTTCCCGTTCAAAATGCCTGCTTTGGATAACAAAAGCGGAGAAGATGAAATTGCCGCAAAAACAATATCAGTATCAATCCCGTCCTTTAGGAAAGCAATCAACTTTTCGTCAAACAATGCGGGCAACGGGTTGACTGTACCTGGCAAGATCACACAATCATAGTCTGTTATTTTTGACTCATCGCATGTTTTTGT
>CANQHA010000026.1 GCA_947623585.1 uncultured Clostridia bacterium
TGCGTTTTTTTTGAATTTTTCATTTATCTGCATTTTGAAAAATGCCTATTTACCAATATTTTTAGAATTAAAAAGTATGCTGTTGCCCTGGACCAATATCAGAAAGGGCTTGACAAATCGCCGATTTAATGATATGATAGTGAATAGAAAAGTTATCCGCTGGTCGAGCAGAATTTTTCTAAGACCATTCAAGAGTACCTTTCGTATTTTCCACGATGCGAGAGGTACTTGGTCTTTTTTCAGTTGCTACCTCTCCATTATATCATAAATTTTTCCAAAAAGCAAGCTGTTTTTTTCGGAATATCAGGAAATAGCCGTTTTTCGGAAGTCCGGTAAAGAGAAAACTGTTGCGGAGTGGAACGCACCAGCTCTGTTCTTTAACGGTTGGTTCATCAAGTCAGACTGCCCTTTCTGGTTGAGAGTAAATACCTCTCTATAATAACAGCTTAAAAATCGGGACAAATGCACCCCCTTTTTTGAAAAAAGTTTGCTGATTTTTTGAAATTTCTCCGTTCTGCACAAAAACGGTGGTATCTGATTGTGCAGTTTTTCAGATTGATTTCGGTTGCATGAGGGGAGAGGGCAGATTCTCTTTTTATCGGCTGAAAATAACCCTCCATTATATATGCCGAAAAAAGTGCATTTTGGCAACCCCTTTTTCCTGAAATCCCTGAAAAGTTCACAAAAAATTTACAATTTCAGTTATGCACAAGTCAAAAACGAAAAATTTTGCATGATTGCCAATGGGAAAAGCGACGATTGGCTGTCTGAAAAGAAAATTCTCGTTGACTTGTTTGCTCATCTGTGATATAATGGGCATGGATAGAAAATAATTTGAAGTCTGTGATTTTTGTTTTCTTTCTTATTCTCCATCTCCGCCTTTCTTTTTTACCGGAACACTATATGCTGTTCCGGTTCTTTCTTATTTTCAAATAAAAGAGCGATTCATAAAATACAATCGAACGAAACTATTGACAAAATCGAACGAATAGGGTATAATAAAAGAAAAAGGAGGTGTGCGTGATGTCGATTACTGCTACTGAACTGAAAACAAATCTCGGAAAATATCTGACACTTGCCGAAACGGAAGATGTCTATATCACGAAGAACGGAAAAATCGTTGCGAAACTTTCTAATCCTAACCAAAGCCGTGTGGAGATTGCCAAATCGCTGTTCGGGATTCTTCCGGCAGATGTGACACTTGAGGAATCAAAACAGGAAAGACTTGAAAATATATGAAAGTTTTAGTTGATACCTGCGTGATAATTGATGCCTTGCAGAGCCGTCAGCCGTTCGCACCAGATGCGGAGCAGATTTTTTTGCTGGCTGCCAATCAGAAGTTTGATGCGTTCATTAGTGCGAAGTCAAGCACGGATATTTTCTACCTGACGAGAAAAGTCACACACAGCAATGAAATGACGAGAGAAATTCTGAACCGTATCTTCCGGATATTTGAACTTCTGGATACTGCCGGAATCGACTGCAAGTCTGCTCTGGTCACTGAAATTTCGTCAGACTATGAAGATGCGGTCATGATTGAAACAGCGAAACGGACTGGAATGGAATGCATCATCACCAGAAACGAACATGATTACTCAAAATCTTATGTTCCGGTTTATTCACCGGAGGAATTTTTAAAAAAATTTCAGAATACAACAGAAGAATCATGAAAAAATCCAGAGTGTGAAAGCATTCTGGATTTTCTTTTATTGGTACAGTTTTTGGGCTTGTCGAAAATGGAATGAAACAAACCCAGCAAGCACGGCAATGTGTGGGTACAAAACTGAAATTCCCACACATTGCATTGCTTGCAAAAGGGACACCCCTTGAACCCCGTTGAACCAATAAAAAGAAAAAAGTTGAGTGAGCTGATGCAGAGGATACCAGAAAAAATAAAACTCCTCTCAAAAATTCAGATGGGTAGTTGTTATTTTAATTTTGAAATATCACATTCATTTAGAGGGGGATTCTGAAAAAATTCGCACAAGGGTTTTAGGGAAAATTTTCCCTAACAAGAACAGCATAGTCGGAGTCAAATCTTTGATTTGTACTACACTGTGCCATACTTGCTATTTTTGTTTCGCTCATTTTTTGGGGGAGAGTGAACTCCATCACTCTGGCATGAGATATTTTTTCAGAGGGGTATCTGGTTTGAACCTGTCAGACTTCCAGAAAAAAGTTATGGGAGTACGCATATCAGGAGAAAAATCTTGTTGATGAGGTGTCCGTATACTTTTCATTTTGGTCGGCATAGCAAGCCACAGAAAGTGCCGTATACTGAGGCACTTTCCTCCAGTTCGGAAGGACACCCCACCTTTCCAAACCAGAATGAATTTTTTGTTTCAATGGGTACACCTTGAAAAAATAAAATGAAATTTCAACGGCACTTTACTTTGTAGGCGAGAAAAATCCTGCATCTGCACGAGTGAACAGATACAGGATAAAATAAGTGATACTTTTTGACAAATTCTGGCTTGTTTTGGATGATGGAGATAATTTTTTCACTAAGTTAGATTTGTGTTATGTCGTTTCAAATTTTTAAATATTCTTTTATGTTTATTGAAATATTCCACAAATATTCAAATTCATTTGAATATATTTCTAATTTTTGGCTACCATTGAGAAGAATTTGAATACAATTTCTTTCTATATAACCGTTTCCATATACATAATGAAAAATTCGTAAGGCATCTTTTGAAGGATTATTTTCATTTTTTATATGACAATAGCTTCTCAATAATGGTAAAGGACATACTCTTACTTGTAAACTGTTTGTGAATTTTTTTTGCTGTTCGTACCATAGCTTTATGTTATCTATTGGCGGGGATAATGATTTATTTTGATTCTTCATATGTTTGTGCACAGTATTTGTAACTTCAGTACCTTCATTAATTATAATACGACAGGGAATATGTCGTTCATTTAGTTCTTCCAATATTGCAGTTCTCTCATCAGTTGCTCTCCACAAAGTTCCGGCAAAAAATGTAAGGTCTATGCCTGTTGTTCTATCTTCTTTGGATAGAGTTAAGTATTCATTAAAAAAATCTAATGTAGAAATAAATTTATTGATTTCATTACATGATTCTTCTTTTATTTCTTCACTATTTTGAGTTTCTTCAAATGGTGAATCCAAAATTTCTAATCTATATTGCGAGTTACGTGATTCGTCTATAATAAGATATGATGGATTAATTTTATTAAGTGATAAATCGGAAATATATTTTCCTAAATTTCTTCGTTCCTTATCATCTCTATCCTTTTGAAATTTATATTCATTTACTTGTAATTCACGTTTTTTCACAAATTCAAAAATTTCAGTTAATGAGACCCATTCTTCTTCATAGTGTTCACATAAGCATCTAAGCACTCTAATTGCTTTTGAAGTTAATCCTATACATTCCCATTTTTGGGTTTCAGAATCAATGTAATAATACATGTTATCTTCAAAATCAATATATGCTGATGTATCAAGAAAAACTTTCCGTTTTAATTTCATATCCATATGCTAATGTCTCCGTTTCACGACAAAGATTTTATTACTGCCGACATTTAGGAAGTAAAAGGCGAAACTACGCCATATTTATTGACAAACACAAGAAAATAGGTTATACTGTAATTGTAAACAAAAAACTCCGAACAAACTAAGTTTAATTAGTAATATTATATCAAAAAATCGGAGCGTTGTCAAGTGTTAAGTCAAATCCAAACCACGTTTTAAGGAGGGTATGCTATGAAAACAACCAAAAGAATAGCAGCAGCAATTATGTCAATGGCTATTATGTTAACAGCAAACGTATGTGCTATTCCGAGCAATCAGTTCAATGCTGATACAAGTATTGTTATGACTGCATCTGCTGCATCAGTAAGGAAATGTTACACCATCGCTACTACAAACACGCCTGTTTACGCTAAAACAAACTTAACATCAAAAATAGGTTCTATTTTCCCAACGGATGAAATTGTAGTCAACGATGTAACCAGTAAGTACACAAAAGTTACATATCCGGTGGGAAACGGCAGAACCAAGACTGGCTACATTGCAACTTCAGCAATTCTTACAGCTACATCTGGTTCGACTAAAAAAGCATCCAGAAAGTGTACAACATACATCAGAGCCAATACTTCTAAGTCATACGGCTATATTGATAAAGGTGATTCATGCATCATTCTTGGTAAAAGCAACGGCATGGTGCAGTTAAAATACCCTGTATCTGGCGGGTATAAGTATGCTTTCGTTACGCAGTCGGATTATAACCAGTGTTTCAACGTCTCACCAACACCACCTGTAGATAACAATTTATACTTTCCTCTTAAAGGTAAAATAACAAGAAGTAGCAACTGCAAAACAAACGGACAATACTGTGACTATCAAGCAAAATCAGGAACTCCTGTATATGCACCGTGTGATGGAACTGTTACATTCAGGCAAACTTATGCGACAAACTGTAATAAGCTTGCAAGCTATGGCAACAATTTCGTATTTACGTCCTCAAATAACCAGTATAAGGTAATCGGGGCACATCTTACCAGCTTTAACAATGTAAAACTTAAGTATTCTACTTCCCTTTCCTATCCATGCTCTGCCTCAAAATATTCTTGTAAAACTGTAACTTTAACAACAAGAAAAGTCAAAAAAGGAGAACTTATTGGTTACACCGGAATGACCGGAAATGCAAGCGGTCCTCATCTTCACCTTGAATTGTATCAAAATGGCAAAGCTGTAAATCCAGCATCTGCTTTCAAGACATGGTAATTTTTCCGAATCTTTAGGCGATTGCAAAAGTTTATAGTCGATTTTCTGAACTCCGCAATCGCCTATTTCTGAGCATTTGAAGGAGGTATTTACATGAAAAGGGTTACAAAAAAATTCCTTGTTACAATAGCAGCATGTGCATTATTTGTGATTCCAACATCTTCTGCTTTTCCAAAATCTGTTGCTACATTTTCTGCTGTTCAGACAATTACAGCAAATGCCGCTATGGTAAGAAAATGTTACACTATTACTACCTCGAATACATCTGTTTACTCTAACACAGGCTTAACTTCAAAGATAGGCTCTATCTTCCCAACAGATGAAATTGTAGTTAACGATGTAACAAGCAAATATACCAAAGTAACATATCCAATTGCAAACGGCAGAACTAAAACAGGCTACATTGCAACATCAGCAATTCTTACAGGTACATCTGGTAAAACTTACACAGCACGTGGAAAATGTACAACTTATATCAGAGCCAATACTTCTAAATCGTACGGCAGTATTTTCAAAAATGATTCTGTTACCGTTCTTGGAACAAAAAATGGCATGGTACAGGTAAAATATCCAGTATCTGGTGGATATAAATATGCTTTTGTTACACAATCAGATGCCAATGCTTACATTCTTCCGGCAATAGTTCCTCCGACACCAACTCCTACTGTTTACAAGCAGTCAGGACAGCAATGGTCAAGTTATAAATATGGTTGGTATTATGACAAAAATGGTAAAAAAGCTACAGCAACAATCGGTTCGAGTGGTTGTGGCGTAGTTTCACTAACAAACGCAGTTAAATATCTGAACAATAACTTTATCAATCCCACAATCATAGCCAAATACAGCTTGGATAATGGTTACAGAATTAACAATGTTGGAACTGCACATGGACTTTACAAGAGTTTCTGCAACAACAAGGGCAACAGCTATGGTATAAAATATGTTGGTTATACCTCTGAATACTCTAAATTAAGCAATTACCTTGCAAAAGGAAATGTAGCTATTATTAACATTCCTAATCACATTATGGCATGTGTAGCTTATTCAAACGGAAAATACCTCATTTTGGATTCTTCACCGAACTCTAATCGCGGAACATCAAACGGCTATGCATGGAAAACAGAAAAAGAAATGAAGAGCATGAAGGTTAATAATGAATTTTATATCATCGGTAAAAGATAAATAAAACAAAATACTACGAACAATCTATACAATTCTACCCTATCGGCAGAAAAAAATCTGTGCCAGATAAGTCCTACCAGACCAATGACACATATTCCATTGCCGATAAAAGATAATTGAATCACTTTCAAGACGGCAGATTCCCATTTCGGGAGTCTGCCGTTTTCTCTGGGGAGGTTTCGGAGGGGTTGCCCCTCTGAACAGGTAGACCGTTGTCGTCTATACAACGGTACTACCTGCCCGTAAATGGCTGCGGCTCTTAGCAGTCCATTCTATTTGGGGCAGATTGCTCCGTCCAATCTTTGCACCATATTTTTTATGATTCTCCGTATAACACGTGTTATAACACAGTGTGTTCATAATGTGTTACATCAAGATAGCATATTTCGGTAAAAGTAAGAGCAGACTGCAAGCCGTTCTGCTACAATCTGCTCTCATTCATTTTTTCACGGTTTGTCTGATGATAGCACAACCAACAGTAATTTGCTATCACCTGCGGTTATTTCCGCTATCTTTTTCTATTGGCTGAATGGGGTTCGGGGTTTCCCCGTCCGGCTGCGTTGGGCGGACTGCCCTATGCGATGCTGGCTTTTCAAACTATCCGCTATCCGGTAAGGAATGAATCACCGTTCAAAGAGGAAATACGCCACTACTGCTCCACGCTCTCGATGCAGATAAATGTTCCCGTCTAAAAGTTCACTCTGATATTCCCCATATTCATTTCCGGCAGTCACTTTCTCACCATACCCATACATAGTGCCGAAATCCCTGCTCAGAAATTTTTCAATGGCATTGTCGAGAGTCTTGTAGCTGATGTAACTCTGGTTCAGGGCATACTTGATTCCATTCGACAAGAGAAGAACTTCTCCAGAACTAATCGTTGTGTACGCCTGTGTTCCGAACCCTGTTATTGCTACATAGTCCCTGATTTTATCCATCATTTTTCATTACCTCACAATCTTCTGTGTATGTTTCCACCTGCAAGCACTGTAAATAATTGTAAACATACAGATTCATTCACTAAGTTGTGCTAACTTTTCCTTATGTGCCTTAATTGCCTGTAAAATTCGCTCCCGTTCCGTACCGTCTGCACCTTGCAGAGCGTTTTCAAGGCATTCAAGCCGTTTCCGCACCTCTGCTCCGGCTACTTCCAGAGCATCCGGCTGTCGCAGAACTTCTCCGTATACGGTCATGAGCGTGTCTTTGGCAATCTGATAGGTCAAATCTTCTCCGGTCATACAGCTTATGACTTCCAATGCCTTTAAAAGAAGAACTGCCGTGCTTTCCCCCTGATACAGACCTTTCAGAATTTCGCTCCGGAGTGTTCCGGCTTTCAGAATATTCTCCTGATATGCCCTGTAAACGGCTCTGGCTTGCTCTACAGCGTCCTGCTGTTCTGCCTGTGCAATTTCCAGTGGTGTCCGCTTGCGTGGCTCTGACGGCAATTCTGGGGGTTCTGTTGGTGTTTGGTTCTGTATGTAATCAAATAGACCGCCACTCATATTTTGCCCCCTGTCACATTATCAATTTCATCACTGATATAGTCTTGTTCAGGGCTTCCGGCAACAAACAGGTCATTTGCCGGATAATAGTCAAAATAACATGAGAAATTGGCGATTCCGTAGCGGTTTTTCAGGCAGACAAGTTCTATCTTACGAGGATTTCTTGCTTTTTCCTCACGGATTTTCTTACGTTTCTCCTTGATTTTCGCCATTTGATTGCTAAAAAGGTCGCTGTTCAGGCATTGCAACTGCAAACCATAGATAACATCACAGGTATACTCGATACCGCCGGATTCTTTCAGGCTCTCAAAGTCGATAGGTGTGAGGTAATTCATGCGGTTGACACTTGAAATTACGAAGATAGTCAAGTTTAATTCACGGCTGATGCGTTTCAGTTCCGTCACAGTGCTGTCAACAGTTTCTTTCGTACTCTGCCCCTTGTTTTCGTCTGACGGCTGTAAAATTTGCAGATAGTCCACGAACACAACAGGCTTGCACCCAGTTCGCTGAACATACTGTCGAACGTAATTGCCGATAAAGGAAATATTGCAGTTAAAATTTCCCTCCACGATGGAAAGACGGTCAGACACCGCATTCCGGTACTCTAAGGCGGCTTTCTGCACATAAGACGGAAGATACCCCTTGCGAATCGACAGGCTTGTGACAGCACTCGCCATGTTCTGCTGTGCGGTCATTCGGGCAATACTCTTGCTGACAAGTTCCAGTCGGCTCTGCTCCATGCTGAAAAATATCACATCTTCTCCCATCATCGCCAACTGGTCAGCCATCTGGTGACAGAATGTTGTCTTGCCAAGCGAACTCGTAGCAGCCACGCAGTATAGTCCGGCATACAGTCCTCCAGATTCCGCATCCAGATTGGAAAAGCCTGTTCTGCGTTCTTTTGCGGCTTGAAATTCCTCAATTTCTCCCCCCATCAGCAAATCAATGTAGCTTTCTACACTGTCCGGCTTGGCGGTTGCCTGAATCTTAGCCTGATTGATTAAGCCGATAAAAGAAGATTTATCGCTTGTCAGAGCCTCATTCGGGTCTTTGTACCGTCCGCAGATGTCAACTGTCACATAGCTGATATTCAGCCGCTGTAAGCCTGCTGTGAGCGTTTTTAAGGCTTTCCTGCCACCATCATCATTATCCAGTGCCAGTAAAAGAATAGACCGTGTAGGTCGCTCCTGTAGCCGTTCTATGAGCCGTTCGGCATTACTGGTACTGTTCAGGGCGATGGCATCCGCACCGCACTCAATGAGTGACAGGGCATCTATTGCACCCTCCACAACAAAAACCTTATCTTTGTTTCTGTCGTAAAGTACGGATTGATTGAAGATTTCCGGCGTTCCCTCGTTCATTTTGGAAAATTTTGCTTGGTTTGGTGTCAGCTCGATGCGTGTATCTCTTGCGATGTAGTGGTGTTGGCAGGTCGGAACGATTAGACGAGGACTTGACGGCGGATTTTTTCCGCTCCGTAAGGCTGTCGGACTTCTCCATTCAGGTGCATATCCTAATCCATAGGCAGAGGCTGTTTCAAAACTTATCCCTCTTGCCTGTAAATAGGGAATTGCCCCCTGTAGCTGTGCCTGATACTGTCTTAATTCTTCAGTATAGTCAATTGGTGCGGATTGTGGCGGTCTTGCCGGCTCTGGTGCATGGTTCAGAATGCCCGTGTCACTCTGTTCCTGATAGCTGTCAAGGACGATACCCAGACTTTCAGCGGCAATCTTGAGGGATTCATGAAATGTTACCCCCTGTTCCTGCTGTATCAGGTCGAACACATCGCCCTTAAATCCACATTTGAAACATATCAGACCACCCCTGATACGGGATTTCGGGTTTTCTCTGATACCGTCACCGTCTTTTCCTGAACCGTTTCCGCACAGGGGGCAGACAATGCCTTTTCCCTTTTTATCGGCAGAATACAGCTCTTTCCAACGACTTCTAATTTCATTTTTGGCTTGTTCTCTATCCATTGGCTCACCTTTCTGCAAATTTACTCTTGCATTTGTACCGCCGATATGGTATAATAGAACTATCAGCGGTAACGCTGTTGTTTTGAATGACGGAATCAGGTCTTTGGTTGGGCGAGATTCTGTCATTCTTATTTTTTCAGAAGAATGGCTCTTTTTCTCTCCTACAGGCTAAATATTGTTAGCCTAAGGAGAAGAACTTTCATCTTTTTTCTCTTTATAGGCATTATAGCACGTCCGCCCCCTAAAGTCAAGGGGCGGGCGTGCGCCGTTTAATATACTTTAATAAACTTAAAGGTCACGGACACTTTTTTTCACGGCGATATTTAGCCAAAAAAAAGCAAGAACTTTTGTTCTGGGTAGCCAAAAGACGGGTTTAGGGTAGCCAAAAGACGGGTTTAGGGTAGCCAAAAGACGGGTTTAGAGGTTAAATGTGTCCGTGAGTGGCGGACACTTTTGATATAGCAAAATAAAAATCCCTCTCCAGTAAGTACCAGAGAGGGGAAATATCGTCTTTACAGGTTGATTGAGATTGCATCAGTTTCCAGAGAATAGCCATGAATTAATCCATTTTTTGCATAGAAATCCAGAAATGTAGTAAATTTTCCTCTTGCGTCTTGCTTTTTGCTTTTTGTATCAAAGTGACAGTATTTGTAAAGCGAAGTGTGCAGAATTTTCAGTGTTTTTCCGGATGTACGAGCAATTCTATAACGGAGATAATCATCAATAGCACAGTTAATTTCTGTCATGGAGAGAGGGCATTGGAACTGTTCTGGAGTGTATGTAGTTAATTGCTTATGTTCTTCAGAGTATCTCATTAATAACGGCTTTGAGAGAAGATGCAAGCAATATTCTGTCTTTTTGGTTTTGATTTCTGTTTCTGATTCGTATTCACAAGCCAACAGATTTGCACCAATTTCACGAAAACGGGGATAGTTATACTTATTGGCTTCTTCTGCATTATCAATAGAGATATGAACCATAGCCATTTTTATGATAGACTGCTTGATTTTTTCAAATTTTTCTGTTCGTGGATATCCTTTACCACCCATTGTACGAAAAATCATTCCAGCACTCATGTATTCGTTTCCGGCATTGTACAAGGCACAAATAGCCAGATAGACACGCTTGTCGAATGCGTTCAGCGGTTCGCCGTGAAAACGCAGAGCAAGGGTTACAAGGACTTCTTCACGACTGCCTTGTTTTTCAACTTTCACGGAATATGTTTCGCTTTCCAGACCGCTCCAGATGCTTTTGTTGAGCTTGTCCAGCGGATAAACGATATTTTTTACTTTTTTCGGGATTACTTTCATTTAAAATTGCCTCTTTCATGATAATATTTCCTTATCGGATTGTGTCTGAGAAAAGACCAATATCCAGGGCAACAGCATTTACTTTTTTATATTTACGATAATTTCAAAATAAAATATATGTAAAATTTGTTGAAAAGTGAC
>CANQHA010000027.1 GCA_947623585.1 uncultured Clostridia bacterium
AATAGCCTTTCTTTATCTTTCATAATTAAATCATAAGCATCTTCATCAGAGCTTGTTCCCTCTTTTTTATCATCAATTTTAGAATCTATATATACTAGTTCACCTTCTGTTAAGCTTTTTGAAGCCTTTTTATCTACTGAAAAATAACCGCTATGTACTTTTTTATTTCTTAAATAATCTAAATATTTTCTGTAATCCTCATCTAAAAAATTATAATATTCATTATATATATTATTATATTCTTCTTCAAAAATTTCTGCATATTCTCCATTGTGTGCTATTTTATTTTCATCATAAATCTTATATTTAGCAACTTCATCAATAAAGAATAATGATAAAACTTTAATTCCTTTTTTGTAAAATTCTCTTTCTTTTTCAAAATGAGATTTTATAGTTTCTCTAATTTGTATTCTAGTCATATAATTTTCTTCTGCATTTCCAATAACCTGTCCAGTAATTATTTCTTCTCCATTAGTGAAAGATACTTTATCATATTGAGAATTTCTGGCATCAATTTCACTTATTACATAACCTTTGTATTGTTCTAATCCATCAGAAATTTCATATAAGTTTGCTCCTTGTTTTAATATTTTCATTACTTTCTTTGTTCCAGTTGATGATTTTATTTCCATTTCAATTTTTGCAACAGGATCTGACTTGCTAATTTCGACACCTTCTAAATATAAATAAGTACTTTCAGATTTATCATGTAAAACTTCTATTCCCTTTACATTTATTTTTTTCACTAATTTTTGGTTATAAGCATCTACTGCATCTAGTCTATAAATCATATTGTACTTAAAGTTTTCTTTGTGAGTAGCTGAATATCTTAAAATAAATAATGGATTAAACTCATTTAATAATTCTTCTGTTTTTCCCATTTTTTGTGGTTCATCTACTATAAGTATTGGGTTTGTTGATTTTATTACATCTATTGGTTTTCTTGATTGTAACTCATCTAATTCTTCATATATTTTTCTATTTTCTTTTGAACGAGTATTAAATGCTTGATAATTAATAATCATGACTTGAATATTATTATCTTCTGCAAAATTATTTATATTTGAAAGATTAGAAGAATTATTAGAATTATATACAAAATATCTTATTTTTTTTCTATACATTTCTTGAAAATGGTCTTCTGTAATTTGAAATGATTTTAGTACACCTTCACGAATAGCAATACTTGGAGTCATAACAATAAATTTACTCCAACCATAAGCTTTATTAAGTTCATACATTGTTTTAATATATGTATAAGTTTTTCCAGTTCCTGTTTCCATTTCAATAGAATAATTTTTAGTTCCCGCATTATCCGTATAGTCTAAATTATTCTGTTTCTGAATATTTCTAATGTTTTTTCTTATTTCATCGTTAGTTAATTCAATTTTTTTATTTCCAAATGATATTATATCTTCATCTATTTCTTCTTCCCAAATAGTACCTTCATTAGCAACATAGTGTCTTCTCTGCATAATATCTCTTCTATTTCCATTTGGTTGTCCCTCAAAACATTTAATAACTGATTGAGTCGCATTTTCCTGATATTGTTGCTTTTTGAATTTTAATTTCATTAATAACACTCCTTATATAAATTACCTTATACCAAACATGTTTAAAATACTATTAGCTATTAAACTTACACCTGTTTCCTTCGCAACTTCTTTTAAAAGACTAATAACTCTATCCTTTTTTCTTTCTTTACAAGCAGTCCTAATTTCTTCTTTTTTTTCCATAGATAAGTTGCTTTCTAATTGCATTGCTTCTAATTTATCTAATACTAAGTCAAATAGCTTATCATCATCATTATTATTAAAACTATTAATCTGTGATACATTTCCATAAATAATTCCATTATTATAAAATTTATTTACTTCACTTTTTTTATTATATTCTTCTTTTTGATTAAAATTCTTATTCACTTTTAAATTCTCTCCTTTTATTCTTCCATACTTAGTACCAGGAATTTGACTCCAGTACTCTCCTTCAGAAATTAATATTTTATTTTCTATACATTTTTCTATTATTTCTTTTATTCCGAGTGTATTTTCAATATTCAAATCTTTTTTTAAATTATCAATATTAAAATTATAGTTTGGATTACTGTTTAATACTTTTTTAAATTGTTCAGTTTTGAAATCAATATATTGTAATAAACTTGGTAGTGTCATTTTAGGAAATTGCAAGTATATAAAATTTTTGGTTTTATCAGTATCATTTAAAGTTGAATTATCATATAAATTGTTTTCTAATAAAATACTATAGTTTTGTTTCCAAAATTCATATTGTGTATATCCTGTTTGTTCTATTATATTGTTTAAATTTTTTTCACATTTTTCAATATTAACATAATCATTAGTTGATAAATCCATATTTATAGAATATATATAATCAAAAACTTTAATATTATATTTATTAAACATCATATTACATTTACCTCTGTTTCTGGTGATAATTTTTTTATTCTTTCATAAGCATTTATTTTGTCAGTATCATTTTCAAATGAATTTTCTCTAAATACTATTTTTAATGGTTTTACTTTGCATATCTCATCTATTATATTTATATCTATTGTTTTATCAAAACATGCAACTAGGCTGTTCTTAGCTACATAAAATACTTTGCTGTTTAATATTTCTTTTTCCTCTATCTTTTTGTCTAAAGTTAGTCCTAAATCTAGTATCACTTGTGTTAATAAATCTTCCGATGTTCTATCTTCTTTCACATTAGATTCAAGAAAATTAAGTTGTTCTTGTTTTAGTTCTGAAGGTTCGTAATAAATATCTCTCATATTTGAAGAATCTACTTTATATACTCTAAACCCATAATCAATATCCGGATTTGTTGTTTCTTTAATTTTATTTGAAGCCCTTCTAATTCTTTCTTCTCCTATATCGCATAAATTATTGTATCCATTTTTATAAGCAGGTTCATTTTCATCTATTTTTTCTGGAATTTGAATTAATATAAATTGTCTTTTACTTGTTTTTTCCATTGCATTTAAATCTAAAATAGCATGAGCAGTAGTTGCACTTCCGCTAAATAAATCTAATATTATGTCGTTTTCTTTGCTACAAAGTTTTATTATATCTTCCATTAAATATAATGACTTAGGAAAATCAAATGTTTTTACTTTCATTAAATCATCCAATATTTTTGTACCTGAAGTATTTGCGTTATATTTTTTGTCAATCCAATGTGTTTTTACTAATTGACCTTTTTCAATTCTATATTTTTCATATAGCTTTACCTCTCCATTTTCCATTTGTGCAACAAATTCATTAGATTCAATTTTTGTTTTCATGTTTTCTTTTATATATCTCCATGTTCTTTCTTGTGTTGCAGTAACTGGATAAACTATATAGTTATTTTCTTCAATATTCTCTAAACTTATTTTTGATAAATCTTTTGACACATAAATAGGATAATAATTTTTAGGATTGTTAATTCTTAGATTTTTATCAAATCCTTCTCTTCCATGATTTTTAGCAATCGCTGATATAAGTTTATATTTTCCTTTATCATCTCGATATTTATATTCATCAAGCATTGATTCATCCAAAATAACATTTTCAAACAAAAATTTATCAGCATTTTTAGAATAGAATAATGCATATTCATTTGATGTTGCAAAATATTTAGCCTGATTTCTACCTTCAGGTTTATGAACAACTGTTACAATACCAAGTCTATTGGATTCTCCGAAAATTTCATCACAGATTTTTACTAAATTTACAAGTTCACTATCATCTATTGCAAATACAATTACACCATCATCTCTTAATAAATTTCTTGCAAGTTTTATTCTAGGATATATCATTGAAAGCCAATCTGAATGAAATCTACCGTTACTTTCCAAATTGCTAGATAATTTAATCCCCTCTTCATTCATCAATCCTGCAGATATTAAATTGTCTTTTAAATCTGAAGAATAATCATTTTTATATATTAAATTTTTTCCAGTATTATACGGTGGATCAACATAAATGCACTTGATTTTATTTAAATAAGATTCTTGTATTATTTTTAATGTTTCCAGATTATCTCCTTCAATATATATGTTGCTAGTATTATCAAAATCTACTGAACGATTTTTTATTGGTCTTAATGTTGAGGTAGTTATTTTGTTAGCATTAATATTAGCTTCATTTTTTCCTGACCATGTTAATTGATATTTATCTTTGCCTTTCTCTACTATATCTTTTGATAATTCCTGTTTTAATGCTTCAAAATCAATTTTTCCTTCAATAACAGTATTAGGAAATAGTTTAGATATTTTTTCTATATTATTACTAACAATGTCTAAGGATTTCATATCTAATTTTTTGACTTCATTATTCTCCATTATTTTTCAACTCCTCTATTTTTTTTCTAATTTTTATTATTTCTTCGTTATATTGTACTTTTACATTAAATTGTTTTTCTAAATGAATCTTATTTTCTAATTTTTTTATCTCATTTTCAAGTTTAATTATTTGACTTTGTTTTTGGATTTCATCATCTAAATCTTTTGCTGAATAATCTATATTAGTTATAGACTTTACAAAGTTGTCATACATATCTTTTAAATCTAATACATTAAAATTAAAAAATATTTCATTATTCCAATCGCTAAAATATATTTCTTCATTATACTTTATTGCGTATTGAAATTCATCTTTATACTTTATGTAAAATAATATAGGATATTGTATATTTTTTGTTATTATTTTTATTATGTTTTTAGAATTATATTTTTCTTTTAGTTCTAACTCAAATATTTCAATTTCCTCTATAGTTTCTGTTTTTGAAATATTTATGGTTTCTTCTGAAATTTTAAATCTCCAATATATCTTACTTAGCTTATTAGTAAATTCTATTTTAGTTGTATTTGAAATATTTACTTTCTCATAAAATATCTTTTTTGGAATAAATTTATTCACTTCACAATTTTGTGGTAAACAAAACATTGGAAATCCCCCTAATTTATTTATTAATCATCATAATAATATTTCAAATATTTTGGCATTTCTAAAATAAATCCATTTATTGCATCTACAAACGATTTTAAATCTTCTTTATCAATATTTAAATTATCATTTATTATTGTGTCATCATACGGATAAGAAGTAGGTATTCTTTTAAAATATTTATTATTAATTTTTCTCAAATCTCTTTCTGATTTTCCACTGCTGTGTTTTATAACATTCTCCAATAACCTTAGTTCATCTATCTTACTATAATGACTATTTTCTTTAATATCATATTGATATTGTTTATAAAAATCTATAATCAAGTTTAAGTAAATATTTTTATTGTTATATTTATTGGCGATTTTTTTATCCATAGTTCTTAATATTTTACATCTTACTAAAGAAGAAAGAAATTGTTCTAGCATTTGATATAACATTATTATGTTTGAGCACAAATATCTATATTTTATATTTCTTACTAATAGATATCTCTCAAAAGCTAACTTTTCTATTTCTGATGGCACATCCTCAATATCATCTATATACGAATATTCTTCTGGATTTTCAAATAAATAATCTTTATATAACTCAGCTTCTTCATCTGGAGACTTGTATAAATGTTCTATTTTTTTTATATATTCACTATATAAAAAATTTATTTCTTTTAAAAAATTATCATATTCATTGTAAATATACCATTCTTCACATTTCTTCATTAAATAATCACTACAAACGCTATTAATTCAAAATCTTCCAAACCTTTTATATCATTTTGTAGCACTGTAGTTCCTCCTCTCCTGAATAAACTTTCAATATCACTTTCTTCTTTTACATTTATTATTGACTCTATGCTTTTATTAAGCAATTCCGAATATTTTTCCATATTGTTTCCATCATTAGTTATTTCGTTAAAATATTCATAAGCCTCTTTTATTGGTTCTTCTTTTCCTTTAGATATGAATCTTATTAAGTCCAATGTATTTTTTACATTTAAATGATTAGAAATAATTTGTCCGTCTTCACCTACATAAACAATGTAAAATGGGTGTAATTGATTTGTATTTTCAATGTTTACGGTAGAATTTATATTTTTTAATATAAATATACTTCCTTTTTGAATTCCATTTGTTTCATCTGCTTTAACTACCGCATGAAGTCCATTAACTACATAATCAAGGTTTCCGTTTTTATTTATATAGTCTAATAAATCCATTCTAAAATCATTTAATCCTAAATCAGTTATAGAAACTCCTGTGTTCATATCTTCTAAATCAACAACTTCTTCTTTTAGTTTTTGGAGTTGAATTTTTCTGTATTCTGCATCTGTTGACTCATTTGTTAATGGATTATCTTCTCCTGTACCCGCTATATCAGATATCATCATTCTGCTTTCTACTCTATTTTTTAGATTAATGTAATCATCAAGATTTATATTAGGCCAAAAATTAACTAATTGTATTCTTTGATTACTAGAACCAATTCTATCAATTCTACCAAACCTTTGAATAATTCTTACAGGATTCCAGTGTATGTCATAGTTTATTAAATAATCACAATCTTGCAAATTCTGTCCTTCTGAAATACAATCTGTAGCAACTAAAATATCAATATCAGCTTTTTCATTTTCCTCTAAAATTAAATCTCTATTTTTTGAAATTGGAGAAAAATTAGTTAGAAGATTATTAAATTCTTTTTTTATATTAAGTGTACATTTATTTGTACCTGAACCAGTAATTAATGCTGTATCAAGATTATATTCTGTTTTAATAATTTTACTAATATTTTCGTAAATATAATTTGCTGTATCTGCAAAAGCACTAAATATAATTATTTTTTTATTGTTATTATTTATTGGATTTTCAATTTTGTTTCTAATTATATTTACGAGTTCCATAAGTTTTAAGTCATTATTAGGTTTTATCTTATTAAATTCATTTAACAAATTATTAAGTATTGATTGGTCTGCTTCTAAATCCTCTTTCCATCCTAGAGTATTCATATCTTGTAAATCAATTTTTACTTTATTACCTATTTGAAAATTATTTTCTAATAATTCTTCTATATCTTCATCTTCATCAAAATTTGTTATATCAATATCTGCAAATTTTGATTTTTTTCCAGAACTTTCAAATTCATTAATTGAAAATAAAGTTGAGTTTATATTTTCTAATATTTTATCTATTGTTATCTTAAAAGAATCTACAGAACTTTCTAATCTTTTTAACAAATTTACTCTCATTAAAATTTGTAAACTAGTTTCACGATCTTTTTGCTTTAATGTTGCTCTTCCACCTCTAACTTTTGTATCATATATATCTTCATATTTTTCAACTTCAGAAGATAAAATATATGAAAATGGAGTATAAACAGACATATTAAGTTTTGATAACATTGTATAAATTTCTTGAATTGAATAAAAATTAGAAATATCAGTTAATTCAGTAGTTTTACTTATTGGTTTTAATCTTATTGGAAATTTACCTATTTTATTCATATCATAATATTTTTGAATATGATTTCTACTTCTTGCAATAGTAACACTATCAAGTAATTTGAAAAAGTCAAAATCTTTATTTAATTCATTTAGTAAAGTTTTTGAATTTCTTTCTTCTATTGGAAGTTTTGACCATTCATTAAATACAGATTGGGCATTTTTTAATATTGTATCTATTGACTTAGTTTTACTAATGTTTTCATCTATTTTGTCAGTATTCCCTTCATAAGCTAATGCTAATTGATTTTTCAAGTCTGTAAATCTATTATTAACAGGTGTAGCTGAAAGCATTAATACCTTTGTTTTTACCCCTGACTTCATAACATTATTAAGCAGTCTTGTATATCTTGTTTCTCTATCATTTCTTGCACTATTATTCCTAAAATTATGTGATTCATCTATTACAACTAAATCATAATTTCCCCAATTAATTCTGCTTAAATCATTTCCATTTGAAAATCCTTTTTTTCTTGATAAGTCTGTATGATAAAGAACATCATAACTAAATCTATCTGCTTGAAGAATATTATCTTTATAATTTGTTTTATTATATGTATTCCAGTTTTCAGCTAATTTTTTGGGACATAATACTAATATACTTTTGTTTCTCTCTTGATAGTATTTAATAACTGCTAAAGCTGTAAATGTTTTTCCTAAACCAACACTATCTGCTAAAATGCATCCATTGTATTTTTCTAGTTTATTTATAATTCCTAGAACTGCATCTTTTTGAAAATCATATAAAGTATTCCAAATAACAGATTCTTTGAATCCAACTTTTTCATTTGCCAAATCATCTTCAGATATATCACTTAAAAATTCATTAAAAATATTATATAAAATAACATAATAAATAAATTCAGGAGAATTTTCTTTATATAAATCAGAAATAAAATCTATAACATCATCAGTTACATCTTTTAATAAATTTTCATTATTCCATATTTCATTAAATGAATCTAAATAATTTTTAGTAATATCATAATTATCATCAATCTTAGTAATAGGATTAAATATTGTATTATCTTTTTGATATCCAAGTCCAGCTGAAGAAAATTCATCAACATTTAAATAAGTGGTTCTATCATTAATATTCATAAATTTTTGAATAGGATTATTATTTATATTACTTTTAAATTTTACTTTTTGCTTAATCCAATTAACACATTCTTTAGAAATTGCTTTTCCATTAAGTTTATTCTTTAGTTTTATTTCAAATTCTGAACCTACTAAACTTTTTTCTCTTTTATAATTATTAAGTTCAAATAATCTTTCTTGTTTTTGTTCCTTTTTTTCTTTTATAAAAGTAGGGTTTGTAAATATGAAATTAAACTCATCTATTGAAGATAATTGTTTTTTTAATTCTTGATAGCCATACATAGAAAAAACAGCAGAAGCTATATTACATTTATCGCCTTGATGTATTTCTTCTTTTAAATCATCTCCAAATTTATTAATTTTATTATCCAAAACTTTCATAGCAAACTTTCTCTTCTTTATTTTTTTCAATATCATTTTTATATCATATTTTGACAGTTTTCTCAATACTATAATAAAAAAATGCAATTTGACCTTAATCTAATTGCATTTTAAAATTTATTTTTTTCCATAACATTAGTCATAAATATAATAATTGTTTTAACACTTAAGTAGTAGTAATCAAATTCTGTTCTAAATATTGAATAAAAGTTATTTTTCATTTTATCTATATCAGCATAATTAATTGCATTATATATTTTCATATTAAAATTATTATAAGTCATTTTTACATTTTTTATTTTTA
>CANQHA010000028.1 GCA_947623585.1 uncultured Clostridia bacterium
TTCAGTATCTCCGCATAATTTGTGTTGCTGAAATAACTGATCTTCAGCTTCATCAGGTGCGTAAAGGACTGTTCCGATAGAAAATACTGTATCCCCGCCGATATGTCCACCCTCTTTTTCTCTTTCACAATATCTATCAGCCCATTCACGCTGTAAATGAGCATTGACAACAGCACCAGTTTGATCAGCAGGCTCTTATCGCCGCCGATGAACCCATCATCCATGATCCTGCGGCTGATCAGAGGGACGCACAGGTTTAATCCTGTGGAAACCAACAGACAGCCGACTATGATGATAATCGTTCTTTTATATGCTTTCAAAAGTCCAAGTAGCCTGCGGACAGCTTCTTTATTGCTCATCCAAATCACTATCCTCTGCAAAAAGTTCTAATATTTTTTGATACAATATATCCAATGCCTTGCCATCAAGACAGTCCACATTTTCTTCGACCGTCAGACAGCCATCACAATATATTTTCACTTTTGCTGTGTCATCAGTTCCATCTGACACTACAACCATATCCGCAAATTTTTCTATATCCTGTCTGTAGACACTTTCAGCATCTATCCCAAGCAGCAATATATCTGACTGGCAAAAATATGTCTGCCAGTACAAAAAATCATAAATATGATCTCTGCATGATAACTCCCATAATTCTTCCGGCAGATACTCTAAATCATATAGCGCACTCTCCGGTTTATTACAAACGGTATACGCATTATAACCATCTTCCGCAAAATTCTTCTTCAATTCACTAAACCAATAAATAATATCCTGTTGCTTTGACAGCTCACAAACAATAATAGGTATATCTATATCCGCTGCTCTCTTGCGGCTGTTAAAAATCTGCTTTAGCCGATATTCCCTGCTCCAAAAATGTATCGTTAAAAACCTGTCGGACACAGGCGTATTTCCCAAAAATACAATATGTTTCCCTGTTCCTCTATACTTCTCCAATTCTTCCGCATCAGAAAGTATAATGGAATCTACTTCTGTCAGGCATTCTTCCAATGTGCCCTTGACTTGCTTGAAATAGTAGTCTGCTTTGCTTCTGACACACTTTTCCGATACCCATGCGCTCTCTATCCAGTCCGGCGAATATATAAACTGATCTTCCGGAGATAACTTCTCCCGTATGGTACATATATTATTATGCGGTTCCTGACATAAGACTTTCCCAATCAGAGCCGTCACATAGGGCGTTGCATAGCTATTACTGTTGCCCACTTTGAATCTGTTCCCCTCAATCGTTATTTCATGGTTTGATGGGGCAGTAAAATCAATTCCTCTCTGTTGCTGTGCATCAACATCGTATTTGAAAGTTTCTCCAGCAACCACACCGATCACATTGGAAAAGGACGCCGGATATGTAGTATGACCATTGTTAGCTGATGCCGCAACTATAACCATCCCTTTGTTTGCATAGTGATTGACAATATCCCGAAGAGCGGCTTTATCTCGAAAATGTGTTGTCCCTAAACTGAGGTTCACACACATAAGCCGATTTTTATAACACCATTCCAACGCCGGATTCAGACTATCTATCAATCCTTTTCCTTTTTCGTCTAATATTTTTACACTATATAATTTGCATAATCTTATACCGCTTTTAATAATGTATGCGCAGATTGTTCCATGAGGAAAAGAATGGTTTTTTGCAGTTGTATCATTTGAAACACGTTCAAACGCAGAATCAATATATACACTTCTTTTTAAGTCAATCCCTATATGTGAAGCATCAACTCCATTATCAATAACTGCAATTTTTACCTTATTCAAAACAACCACCCGTCTTTAGGCAACAGTTTCAATCTTTTCCTGAACTGCAGCCACAATATTTTCTAAAAAATCAAATCTTCTTTCCAATATATCTTTATCGCTAAACGTAATATGAAATGAATTTTGCAATGCAAAAAATATAACCAATAAATCTCTTGGCTTTAATCCAATTCTTGGATCTAACAAACTGTATTGATAATCCACATTGTCCTTGAAATGAATGTTTAATTCATTTTCTATTACATCAATGATTCTCTCTTTCAGTGTACTTTCCATATTTATACCTCCCGCTAAAATTGTTCACATCTGCCATACTGTTGCAGCTTTTTCAAGACAAAATCATATATGCTTTTTTGTTCAATATCAGTGTTTGAAAAAACAATATGCTTATCTGACGCATTTTGCATCTCACTTGTATATGCGTATGACAACTTATCCCTGTACATTGAAGCCGAAAGAGGAACATACCTTGATACAAAATAAGCACTTGCCTCAAACTTATATTTAAAATGGCACAGTTTATCAAACTCATCATAAAATTCATCATTATATGTTCCATTCATCAGAGTAATTATTGAAACATCTGGTGTAAATGCGTTATACACTTCCGAAGCATAAATACCATAATTAAATGGATGTCTTGCAGATAATGGCAAAAGTGGGTCGTCAACACCTATAATTATTACATCCGGTCTTTCCTGATTTTCAATCTCTTTCACAAAACTATTTAGATGATGTATTCTGTGTATTTCTGATAAATCTCTGCTAAACATTACATTATCAATGGAATAAGCATTCATTAACTCATTCAAGCAACCAGTCCCTATCAAAGTTACTTTGTAGCCATCCTTATTAAAATTATTCAGCAAATCTAATTGAATCTGATACTTTTGTGTAATCGGAACCACCCCTGCAACAGAAACTATAGGTGTTTCTATTGGCTCCTGTGTCAAAGAATATTTTATATTTTTATAATCTATTCTTTTACTGTCAGATGATACTTCCATTTCTGTTTTACAAGGCACATTATAAGTAGCACATATTTCCTGTATTTTCCCTTTTATCGTCTGCGCTCCCATAAGTAAAACTTCAATGCCCATTTTGCAATACTTTTCTATAACACTTAATGCTGCATCCCATTCCACTTTTTCGACATCTTTAGTCACTAAAAGCATATCTATATTACTGTCACTATTCAAATCTTCCCAGTTTATTTGGCTAAACTCCCTTGCATATGTACTTATTTCTTTAATTTCATTTTCTGTCAACTTTTTTCCGTTATGTTTTATCAGTTGACAAAACTTATACCTGCCAAACAACTCTTTATATCTTAATACCGGAATGAATGACTCATCAAACGGATACACAGCTACATTTATTTGGTTCATTTCTTCTCCTTTCATACTGTACGACATCCATATTTCTTCAATGTAATATAATTCTTAATGTTTTCCTCTATAGAATACCTGCTTGTTTTGCAAAATGAAAGTCTTTTCCCTTTATCTAACTCTCCATTATTCTCTGCCTTTCCGCAGCATAGTTCGCACAGCTTATAACACCAACATTTTTTGCATTCTTCTTCTGAAATCTTTGCCACATTCAACAAATTCTTAGCTTTTTTTATATCAAACCCATCCTGTATGTTTCCTATGCAAAGAATATCAGATGCCTCATTGACTCTTTCACAAGGGAACATTCTACCATCAACATTCACAAATAGCCTTTGTATTCCTGGCAAGCATTGACCTCCCGGACAATCATAACAACTATTACGCCTGTTATAAACATTTCTTTCAGCCATCTGATTATGCAAGGAAGCGATATGGAAATTATATAATGATGCGTTATAACCTTTCAGAAGATTTGTGCAACTATTCAAGTAAACCTTAAACACTTCATAATTAGAATTTGCATAAAATTCCGGTGGCACATCGTCCTGCCCCGGTTCTTTGAGATTATTTACATCAACATAATTTCCTGATACTCCTATTTCTTTTACCAAATCATACGACATAAAAAACTCACTTGTACAAGAAACATCCTGTTTCAAATCAATAACAGCATTAAAAGATATTTTTTTCATAAAAGCAGGATAAATTTTCTTTACCAGCTCCAATTTTTCCATAACCGTTTCATATGTTCCCCTGTTACTTCCCGCAAATATCCTGTTTTTATTTTGAATGTTCGCAGGTCCATCTAAGCTAATGGTCAAGTTGAAGTCATGCTCTGCTAAAAATTTTATACTATCTTCCGTAAGTAATGTTGCATTGCTCGTCATATTAAAAGACAACTTTTTCCCTGCAAATATTTCTTCAGCATACGCAACACACTTTTTTATCAGTTCATATTCTAATAGAGGTTCTCCACCATAAAATCCTATTGTTACAGAATCACTATTTAATGAATGGTCATAGAAAAATTTCACAGCGGCAAATGCAGTTTCCGCGCTCATACGCTTGTTCATGTGTGTTCTATTTACATAACTTCCTGAATAAACACAATACTTACATCTTAAATTACAGTTTTGTGTCACCTGCAAAGTCATCATATTCAAATTGGTTTTATAAAACTCTTCTAGCCGATCCGTTTCCGGATGCCGAAAAATGATATTTTCATTTTTATCACAAAGAAAGCCGTTTTTTATCAATAAATCAATATCACTTTTGCATTCTTCACTTAAACCATCATATTCTTTTTCAATTTGTTCCCCCGTTATTGATATTTTAGAAATCAAATTTTTCAAAAAATCATATATTTCATCCGAAATATGAATTATGCCGTTTGTATTTACATCATATAAGTATTTTTCATTATATACTTCTATCAAATGAATATATGGTACATAATCAAGCATATGCTTTCCTCCTTTTTAAAAGGGCAGTCTGACTATAGTCTTATCAGCCTGCCCTTTGGCACTTAAACTCATCTCAAAAACAGTTTAAATACCACCTGCAATTTCTGAACCTAACTCAAAAGAGTCATCGGTCCAAATGACTGGTTGTACAGATTATTGTAAGTTACACTCTGCGTAATCTGCATTCCCGTAGCATTCTCAACAGTATTGCAATTGCTACATGATGTACAGATGCATAAATTGCAATTACATATACATGCGAATGCCGTCAAGGTTCCATCATCAAAGCCGCCTTTTTTCCCAAGCTTCTTGCCCATAGTCTCACCTCCTTTCAATAATTTTAGCTATAACTATTGAAATTACTTCCAATATTAATAGCTTGAGTTATATAAGCAGAAGTTTTTTCCGGTGTCTTAACGTCACCTTTTGAAACAACGATATTTTCTTCTGTTTGCTTTGCAGAAGTTTCATTAGACACTTGTTTTTCTTCAGCCCTTTTAGCTATACGCTTTTTCTCCGCCTTTTCCGCTTCAGCCCTTTTAGCTGCACGCTTTTTCTCCGCCTTTTCCGCCTTTTCCCTACTTTCTTTTGCTTTTCTCTCTGCATTTTCTCTAGCAATTCTTCCATCGGGATCATTTGTTCCAGATGAAATTCCTGTAATATTTCCATTTTCATCTATTTTATAGGAAAGACTTGTTAATGTACCTTTGGCATGAGATACAGCATATGAAGCGCAGTTTGGAAGAGCCGCCAGATTTTCTTCCAAATATGCTGCTTTCTCCGGATCATTCATGCACTTTTTCAAAAATGCGCTTGATACCGATACTGTTGTCGGAACGCCCTGCATGGATGTGGTTCCCGTATTCATATAGCTGTATTTGCTCTGCAAATATTTAGAGTAATCATTCACATTGCTATATCCCGTCTTAATCTGCTCTGTCCGTGTTTTGCCCGGAGTTGAAGTTTTTAACTCCACCGTACTTGTTGTCACACTGCTTTCTTTAACGCTAGTATTATCCTTTTTACTGCTTGCTTTCTTTACAGAATTTGCATTGCTGGTAGAATAATATGATGCATAACCATTATAATTACTTCCAATCTCCATTGACATAATATCAACCTCCGTTATTATTTTTACTTCGCCTATACCTCTTTTCTACTGTATCAGACCTGCCAATTTTCCCAACAAATCCTCCACATTAGTGCTTATTGATGCTTTGCTTCTGCCTGATGAACTATTCTTGTTAGTAAAATAATCAGTAACATAATTCCTGACATCTTTCATAAGAGCCTCTTTACTCATTCCACCCGAATAGTAATCAGCAAACTTACTGCTAATGTCTTTACTTTCCTTACTGTAGAAACTTTGCTCACTCTGAATAATCTCATTTTTGTATTTGTAAGATACCGTATTATTGCCAATTCCCACAACCATATAATCAGGTGTCATCCGCTGCATCAAAGAGTCTCTTGACGTTTCATTAAAATATGTATATTCATCAATCATACTTTGGAAACCTTTTCTCAGTTCTTCCGGAATCATTGTGTTTTTCAGGTTTTCCAGATAGCTTTTACTTGCCTGCAATAAAGCAACCGACTCAAAAGATGTTCCCCTATACCCTTCTTGATCATTTAAGGAATCCATCGCTCCCGTTGCGTTTTTAATTTCATCCTTGATCATCTGCATCTGTTCTTCCGATATACCGGAAGCATTGTTATCCAGCCATTCGTCAAACACCTTATACTGACTTGTTGAGTTACGCTGAAATAAGTTTTCGCCTCCGAAAATGGAATCGGCTTTCAGATCCATTTTAAACAGGTTTTCTATTCTGTACTCTGCCGGAATTTCTTTAATATCGCCAAATGTGCAAAAATGAACCTGCTGCCTGAACCGTTCTGCTTTTTCCTTTCCTGTGTCTAACAGGCTTTTTCCCTCTTTGCTTATGTCAATATCATCATAAGCCGACTTAGTCTGTGCAGCGTTTTCTGCCTCGGCTTTTTTATTTTCCTGTGCAACTTTACTAACATACTCTGGTGAATACATCTTCACTGTATCTGTATTCTCAATTTTCATAGAATAACGCACTCCTTCCTATCCTAATCTACTGGATCATAGTCGTAATTCGCTTGCACGCCATTTATGCGAGTCCAATGCAGAACGACTCCATTATCGTACAAAGGATTTGGTGTCATAACATCAACAACTTTTCCAGTATTAGAATCGATTATTAATGTTGCAACATTACTTGTCAGTCCATTATAATCACTCGAAAAGCTATTCACCCGCCAATATGTATTAAATACCGTAATGACTAATGCGTTCCGATATGAACTCCACCCGCTAAATGGTGCCTGATAATTTATAAAGAAAGGAAGCGAACCATAAGCTGCCACTGCTTCTGACTGAAACAGAACAACATTTTGTTCCTCTTTGTGATATAAATCAAAATAAATGTTTCCATTTGATTTAACTGTCCTTGAGTATGTAAAATCAATTGGATGTCCATTTACAAAAAACTTGGTTCTTTCAGCGTTAAACTGAAAAACAGCAGATTTATCCGGGGTATACCACATATATATTGCATCCCAATCATCAGCTAATTTATGCTTAAAAAATTTCAAGCCATAATATTCATTATCACTGTAGCTGCCATCGTTTGAATAAACTATAAAATAGTATGTTCCTTGCGACAAACGATAAGTTCCATCTTCAATCGTGTAATAATTTGAACCGTCATAAACCAACACGCCATAATCATAATCTGCTGGCTTATCAAATGCATATTCTAACACCTCATTTTCATCAATAACTACCTTGTAATAATCCTCATCAAAAGGATTATCTATTGTGGCTGTCATTCTGCTATTATTCGTATATGGACTTGCTGTATCAGTGGAATCATTAATCTCATTCTTATCATTTATCCCCGCATAAGAATATAACAGAAATGATCCTGTTCCACTTGCCGCCTCTATTCCCAAATAATAGATACCCGCATCCAATACACCCATTGCAAGTTCCGTTTCTCCATTACCTGTGGTTGCGCTCCCACCAATTATATTTATGGTGCTTCCTTCTTCATCAAGCTGGAATAAATATAAATCGAAGTCAACCTCATCATCCATAACCATAGCCAGCGTTACTTTTGTACTTTGTTCTATTGTAAATACGTACCAACGCTGTTCCATCTCCTCCGTGACTGAATCATATAGCTCATCACCCAAATCGATGTAGTACGCAGAATCGGGAGTATTATTAAGGTCATCATTCTCCTCTGTCATAGGCTGCGTCAAATCAACGGAAATCCTTTCAGCCGTAGTCCTTTCACAAATATTAGCCTGCTGCTCTTCAAAATTGACTTGTTCTAAGTCCGTAAGTTCCTTTATAGAATCATAATCTACGATTTCCTGCTGCATACCCTCTGTAATATTTACAGGCTGTATCACCGCATTATTGCTACTTTCTTCCTGCGCATAAACAATTGATGACGCACCACTGTTAAATGACAGTCCCATAATCATAGCAAGCACTGTCGCCACAAATCTCTTTTTCTTCATAATTTTTCCACCTTTCTACTTTAGTTTTTAACGTATAACAAGGTTCTTATACGCATGAAACATCTCCAACTTTTTAACGATACCATCAAGAGTCGTACACCCCATATTTTTCAGATTTTCTTTTTTCCCAAAAAGGCAATCTGATCTGCTGCCTTTTGCTGGCACTGTGCTTTTTCCTGTATGCTTTTCAAGCCAGATCTCTGCATCATTGGATGATTTCCTGTAAATATAGAGTTATGCCGTATTGAACATTGTAACATTCATGAAACCACCTCCACTTCAACTTGATTATTCTGCTCTATCTCCATTGCAATTGATTTTAACGTAAAGAATTTTGGATCATTTATCTTTTCGGCACTCACAATAATACCATACTGCTGTTCTATACCTCGTTCATATCATCAGGATTCAAAAAGTCATACAGTCCATCTACCCCCGTTGCTCTTATACTTTCTTGTTCCCACTTCAACAAACTTGAAATGGTCATACATAAGGGACATTGAATCAAGCATCGTATTAGATAAATGGAAACTGTCAATTTCAAAATTAAGTCTGTATCGGCATACCTTTCTGTTTTTTCACCTGCTCTGTCCGTGTTTTGCCCGGAGTTGAAGTTTTTAACTCCACCGTACTTGTTGTCACATTGTTTTCTCTGACGCTAGTATTATCCTTTTTACTGCTTACTATCTTTACAGAATTTGCATTGCTAGCAGAATAATATGATGCGTAACCATTATAATTACTTCCAATCTCCATCGACATAATATCAACCTCCAACCATAAATTTTATAAAATAACAGTTTCTACCTTTCATATCGTGCTTTTCAGCCGCAAACTTCATAGATATGGCGTGAACTACGGCATTTTTGGTGTGAACGTCTTTTCATACATCATAACAGTGAGAATAA
>CANQHA010000029.1 GCA_947623585.1 uncultured Clostridia bacterium
TCATACTTATTTCCTCCTAATTTAAATAATAATTCTCCTTATTATTACAAACTTCTAATATTTACATTTTAATTGTAACATTATATCTAAATATTGTCAAACACTTATTTTTTACCATTAATTATGCAAATCAAAAAGACACATAGATTTTTATTTCTATGTGCCTTATTTTTTTCAAATATTTGGTTTTGTATTAGTTCAAATCCTTCTACAACCATTAAACTATCAAAATGCATCTATAAAACACTCTTTATAAAAAGTTGCTCGAAAACGCTTGAAAGCCCCGAAAAAATCGGGGCTTTCGGCTTTGCATCTTTTTTGTTCGCCTTTTATGGCAGGGGCAGAAGGATTTGAACCCTCGGCACGCGGTTTTGGAGTGGCTGTTAGAATTTGTAAAGCATTTGTAAATTGGCTATGTTGCGAAGTTTGAGAGAAGTTTATAATAAGAAAATTAACTAATGATGCTTTATTGATGCTATTTCATTTTCAAAAATTTCAATAAAAATTTGCGACGGTGTAAACAAAGAAATACCACATGAATTCCCCATTAAATACTATATAAGTAAACTTTGATTATTTTCCTGAGTGATATTCCTATACAGTTATTTGTATTATATGACATGTTTGAATTGAAAATTTTCTTATTATTTATACTCAAATACCTACCCGATAACTAAAAAAGTAGTATTACATTGGATTAGAGAAAATATTACTTGTAATATGGTCAACTTAATGCAATATGCAAAAGAATTAAGGGTGATGCGCATATTTTAGAAAAAGACATATTTACAGATTATGTTTTAAAAACTAATTAACTCAATTTTTCAAGTTCGTTTGTTATGAAAATCATTTCCTATTCTTGAACACATTTACTGTAATATTTATAATGGAAATTTACTTTCAATTTCACTATTTACTATCGGGGCCTCTGGGTATAACCAGCTATCTGATATACCAAGAATTTTTAACTCTTTTGCCATACAATACGGATCCTCTATAATAATCTTATGTAAGATATCTTTACAGTTATTTAAATGCTCCAATTTCATAGCATCAATAGCATCCTTGCCCCTTTTTGCGTCAGGATACGGGAAAATTGTAAAAACTCCCTGTTGAGCGCGCATTCTTTCACATTGTTGAGGATGAATTATCGCTAACGGCGTTTGTTCTTCCGACGGCAAATGGCAACCCTCAATATAGTATTTTGCCAGCAATAAATATAACGGATTTACAGGTGTTCGCATAAAGACTGATAAAGGATTGTTTTTAGCGTAAGTTAACAATTCATCAAAAAATGCAAGATTATATATATAATTTAACTGCAAATCATGAGAATCATCACTTTCTAGGTAAATATATTTGTATGATCCATCATTAGATAAATCTTTTCTGAATTTATCAAAAAAATCTTTAATAGAATTTTGTTCATGTATATTATACGTGTCCTGAAAGGTTTTAATAATAGCATCTATATTTTCTCCTTTAATAAATGTTTGTACAACACGTTTATTTAGTACTTGAGGTTCTAAAACCCAAACGCAAGGAGTATTATCTGTAATATTTTTTCTTTTTATTTGTTTTTCAACAGCAAAAACCAAAGCATGCATTGCGGACGTCGACCAATCCAACAATCGTGTTTTTAACTGATGATGCTGAGCAAGACCAAGCCATTCTATGGAGTTTAAATTATTATTATTGATAAATTGATAATTCTTCGAGTGATAATGCTGCATACGCATATTTTCACTTAAATGTATATTCGTATACACATCATCCTTATCGTCATCTACGACATTCACTTTTCTTCCTTCTCTATAAAGACTAGGTAGTAGAACATAATCTATACTTGAGTGTCCTCTATACCATAATACATGACCTTTTTCCTTAGTATTGTTAGCTATCTGCTGTATAATGTTAACATATTCACTTAAATTTGTTACAACATATTCTTTATTCATAAGATAATCTCCTTATATAATAAAATTTAAATAGAACCCAAAACTCTATTGTTTATCGCACAAAAATGTGGGATAATAAATCTGTATAGTCAAATGACGCTGTATTTTTCCTCCAAGTTATGCTTACAAAATAAGAGTATCTCCTTTGCTAACGGATAGATGCGAATGTGCTGGATAACATTTTAGTGCTGAATGTCTAACAAAGTTGTATTTCCATAAAATACATAGGACAACCTTTGCTGTAACAATTTACTTTTCAAAGTGTATTCTATGATTTATTGCGGAATTGATATCGCTAAACATAAGCACGAAACTTCCATTATTGACTCTAATAGTAAAGCTTTGATCGACAACATTTCTTTTGGTTTACACTCTTTTCATTGAGCTTGGTTTTTCTGTTAAAGTAATAAACCCTATTCAGTCTGAAGCTTTCTGAAAAATGTATATACGTCAAACTAAGAATGATTCTGTTAATTCTTTTATAATTGCTCAGATTATGAGTTCCGACGAATATTCACCAACCGGTCTTGCTGAAAAAAACATTATTGCTCTTCGCCAGTTTTCAAGCTTAAGGCTGCTGCAAAAGGAACTTTTGGAATTGACTTTGCTAAAGATGCATTTTCTTTTCAAATTAAGCAACTTATACTTATAGCTAGTCTTAGTTTATAAATTCCAAAGTTCGTACATATTTTAATTTATAAATATTATACTTAATCTAAATTTTTGTATTTAGTTCTAGTTTTATAATAATATTTTAAGATAAAGTCTATCTCTTTCATTTCTATATCCTTATCAAAAGAATCTTCTAATAATTTATTTTTTAAATACTTTTTAACAAATTTTAAATTGTTTATCTGCTCATCATTTAAAAACTTAACACATGAGCAATTTTGCAATAAACTTGAAAGGATAATGCGATACGTGGCATTATTAACAATAAACAGATTTTCATTAATTACGTTATATAATTGAAGAATATTTTTTTCACATTGTGTTAATCTATCTTTACATTTAGATTTGCTAATAATTCCTTTTATCTCGTTAACGCTATACAAATATTCTATAAACTTAGTGGAGAAATTATCATATTTTTCAATATTTTTGTCTTTATTTGACTCATTATTAATATAAAGAAAACTTGTTACAATGATAATTCTTCTGATTTTTTCAAGTAGAGAACTATCATATTCACAGTAGATATGTGACATAAATATAAGATATTCTACAATATCTAAATTTAAATTTAAGCACATAACTATATCAGACAAACTTTCAGTATAGCTGATTTGCCATACATCTAACTCATCTTCGTTAAAGTCGGTCTTCATAAAAGAGTCATATAAAACTATTTTTAGATTCTCTAAAGTTTCTTCGGATCTAAAAAATAATTTATTATTTAAATCCGCAGCCAAAACTTCATAAAAGTACTCTTTACGTCTAATTACACTTGGAATATTACTCATAATGTCATCTATTACTTTAGATTTTGTTTTATTCTTTACAACATCCTCATTTATTAGAGTCTGATCCCTATCATTAACAAAGATTATTGTAAAATCTTCACAGCTTTTCAAAATATACTTAATAATATCTCTCAATTCCTCTACGACAATTAATATAGTATCACTATAGGTATTATTATTTATAATTGAATTGTAGCCGTCTACAATATCTTTATATAGTTCATCTATGAGACTGTCTTCTGCAAATATAAAACTATCAATGTTATCTTTAGCGATTTCCGAAAATTTTAATATATTACTTAAAAAGTTCTCTAATTCATCTGTAATAACAAATTCATTCGTTTGTGCATCTATACGCAGATTACTTATTTTTTCACTTACGATAACATATAACTTCTCATATGCTTGCCGAAGAAAAATTTTATGACTTTCATTTGTATATGTATCATTAGGAAATAATATATCAATTTGATATCTAAACTTTAAATCATCCGTTAGATAATTCATATATTTTTTTTGCAAATCTATTTCTGTATGATAAGGAGGCACAGGTTTTAAAATATCGTGTATTAATGCCGTAAGCTTTTCCATAAACAAAATATTTGGCGAATCTAAATCTTCTTTCATGCAATCTTTTAATTTGCTTAATAAAGCATTATACACAATTTCATTAAATTCACTGAATTGGCTATTAGAGCGCAACATTTTCATTTGTATAGGCATTAAAACTGAAGAGCAATACGAATAAGCCTTCACAATGCACTTTGACGCTATGGATGCCGCTATTTCTATAATAGTCCTATTTCTTATTTTTCTTTCCAAAGAATTACAATAATGACCAAGTTCGTGGAATGCCGCTACTATTACACCTGATACATCTAAATATGTTTTCAGATTTTGACATGTTACAAAAATGGGAACGCTATAAGATTTACTATTAATCCATTTTTTCCACTTAATCTTTTCTGTATTCCAATCATGTGAAATTCCTTGCGAAAATAATATTGTCATGGTAAAGTCACTTGGCATGCTAGTCATAAACGGAATCATCAGCACCCTATATCTCGGATAATATTCAAATTCACTATCATTTAATTTCTTTCTATAATTGTAATATATATTACACATTTCAGACATAAATTCCGAATACGCAATAGGAAATTTCTCTATACTACATTCCTGCTGTACAATATCGTACTTGGGTGATTGAAAAGAGTTTCCATTAATAGATGTTACTATTTTAATGAATTGCTGTAAATAATTCAATCCTTCAATAAAATTCAGTTTTATATTAATCCAATCTTCAAAAATATTAGTACTGTATATATCCAAAGATAACTTAAATAGTTCCATAAAAGAAACAAGATATTTCTTAAACATTATTACATTGATTTGAGTATCATACGTTGAATACAGTCCAATACAAATATGAATCATATTCTTCAATTTTTTCATGTATTCTTGAATATCTTCTTTTATGGGGTACTGTTCAATTTTTTTTTGTATTTTTTTATAGCAAATGAGTAATTTATTCAACTCTTTTGAAGTCGATTGCTCCTTCTTGAAAATTGATGATGTTGTTACTTTCATAGGCAATAAAATCTTATCGAACAGTATCCTCTCATTAATATAATCAGCATAATTATTATTCAACAGCCACGTAATCAAATCCGCAGAATTAGGCTTTTTTGTCTTATCTATATTAGTTTCATTTTCATCGTAACAATATGGTTTAATATTACACCGATCCTTTTTATCTGTATTTTTATTGCCATTTTCTTTGTATTTGATTAGGTTTTCCAATGTAAATACAATATTATCATAACCTATTACCCGGATTGATAAATCATATCTGCCAATTAAAGTATGCGTTTCATTGCAACCTTTCTCTAATTTTGATAATAATTCACTCCACGCTACATCATTTCCCCAAAGATTTCTATTTAGGCGTATTCTTGTTACAAGGATGCTGTTATTTATAATCACTTTAATATTAGAACTGAAACTCTTATCAACTCCCATTACAGTATATACCACATATTTTGCTTTATCCTTAAATATTATAGAATTAATTTTATTAGATAAATATAAAGAAAATTCTAACATGTTACATGATATTGCTATACAATAATCCATAGTATTTACAGATTTATAAATTCGGTATTTTAATTTTAATTCTTGATCATTTTTTAATTGATTTTTCACTTGAGAAATAACATAATTAATACAATCATTTAGTTCTTTTTCACAACTACCTAAATGCTCGTAACCAAATTCAGAATCAAATTTATTGAACGTTTCAGGGGTTATGGTAATCTGCATAATAGATAAAAAAGGTTTATCCTTATTAATACTATTCTCAAAGGGAGAACCTAAATAATCAGAATTATCATCAAGTATATCTGTTTTAAATATTGATAAATTCTGATATGCCTCACATGAAAATTCGTTTTCCGTTGACATGCATTGACTAAAAGTTTTCACCTTTTTAACAAAAATATAATCAAAATAATCAAAGGCAACATATTTCAAATTATCACAACAAGTTTCAACGGCCGGATTTCTTATAAATTGTAAATTAATAAATTCTGAATTTTGATTGTTATTCATTATACCACCTCATAATATATAAAAAAGACCATCCTTCGTACAAATGGATGATCTCAATATTCCTAAAAATTTCTAAAACTGTTTTAGATTAAAACGATTTAAACATACTGTTTTTCCTTTATATTTTCCTGACTTTATTGGATAATATTGCGGCTTAGACGCATCAACATCCTTTGATATTAATATTTCATCACTAAATTTACGAAGATCAGCACCAATTGTTTTTCCTGTATTGGTGTTATGAACTATGCGCCCAACTGGTGCTTTATAAGACATAGATACTTCCTCCTAGTTAAGTAAACAACTTTTACTATTTAAATTAAAATACTTAATTATTATATCAATACTAGCAATAAAAGTCAAGTGTTTCAGAAAAAATTATTTACACAATCATAAATGCAACTAAAAATCATCCTTTTATTTAATATTATACACTATAAATCTAAAGAAATCAAGAGTTTTTTGAATAAAATGTTATAATATGATATTTTTTGTAGCATTTAAATATTGTCTATTTAATAAATTATTATATTCTAAATTTTATTTGTTGTTAATATATCTTCTATTTAAAATAACAATACTAAATATTTAATAGAAAAATTACATATCTAAATTCAATAACTGATTTACACTATCTTAACAATTATTTTCTTATTTATTGTGCCCAATTAGTATTAATCTATGAGTTTCAAATCTTATTCGTTACTGTGAATACTTCTCAATATTAGGTGTTAATTGTAATTATGTATCTGAATTAAATGAAGATTCAAAATAGATTTATAAATATTTTTATGAAATCTAAACAATCAGTTATACTCTCAAAATCCACACCGCAATAAACAAAGAATAAGCAAGTCTGTCATCGGGCTTGCTTAATTTTTTTACGAACAAAAGTATTAGTATTCCCTATCCTAATAAATTTTATTCATAAAACGCTTGACAAATTTTACATTCTAATGTTAATATATAACCACAACAAAAATAGATGTAATGACAATTGAATAAACGCCTTTTAAAATTTGATAACTTCAAATAGAAGATATCAGATTGTGAAGTTAAACTTCTTCATTAATAAAAAGTTGAATATTCATTTTGAATTTCAGACTCTTACATATCAAGGCTAACAATTACACCGAAGGTTGTATAAATCTTTCGGGTGATTTGTTGTGCCTTATGTGTAAGAGCCTTTTTGTTTTGCAAGTTTATTTGAAAGTCTCTTCATACATAAACAGATAAAAGGTGCTGGTGATAAATATGAAAGTTTGATATATAACAAATTGAATTTTTGAAAATCTAAAATTTAAAATAGGAGATCAATATGAAAAAATTTATTTACAAAAGTTATGACGAACTACCGCTGTTCTTAAACGCAGAAACCATCTCAGAACTACTTGGAATATCATCAACAACAGTCTATGAATTAATGCACACAAAAGATTTTCCTGTGCTGAAACTTGGAAATCGCATGGTAGTTTCGAAAGAAAGATTTAAAGAATGGGTTGATAAAAATTCAGGAGGTAACCCATGAAATATAACCACTACCATAAGAGAAATGCAATAAGAGATTACTTCCCTCTTCCAAATGAAGTTTTCTGTTTGGGATTAATCTATGGAGAGCTTGCAGTTTACTCATACCTAATGTACTGTGAGAACAGAAAAACTTTTAAATGTTATCCAAGTTACAAAACCATAGGAAACGCAATTGGAATGAGTAAAAATACTGTCAGGAAATATGTAAAATCACTTGAAGACAAACAGTTAATTTCAACCCAGCCTACAACTATTATTAAAAAAGATGGACACAAACAAAACGGAAGTTTGCTCTATACTATTCACCCAATAGAGGAAGCTGTAAATTATTATTACGAACAGCAAATAATAAAGTTAGAAGAAAAAATACAACAAAAAAGAATACAAAATAAACTTGAAAATTATGACCAAAAACGCCCCAAAAAAGCAGTTTGAAAATGGTCATAAAAGTAAGCAGGTTAAAGTGCGGGGTCTACCCGCACAAATCACATCGGACGGCAGAGCCGACCGTTAGAGGTTTTCAAAGGAATTACAAAATCCTTTTTAGGGGTCTATTCTGAAAGGAGTAAAATGACAGAAAATAAAAAGAAATATGCCTATTGGATGCGGCCTTCTATGGTCGCTGAAATTGAAGAAATTATGTCGGAAGCTAATGCTAAATCTAAAAGTGATTTTATATGCAAAGCAGTTGATTTCTATATTGGCTATCTAAAACAGCAAAAGAATATCAATTACCTTGCGCCAGTTCTGGCAAGATCAATCAAAAACGAAGTCCGTAGTGTTGAAAAAAATATTTGTGAAATGCTATTCAAGCTTTCTGTAGAGCAAGCGATAAACAGTAATCTAATTGCTGCGGAGTATGATATTGATTCAAATTTGCTAGATGAACTTCGTGATTCTTGTGCAAAAGCAGTAGCGGGAACAAACGGTCTCATAACATTTAAAGATGCCTATGACTGGCAAAAGGGTGAGTAACTATGCCGAAGATCATTGTCACCAGCAGATATATGAGAAACACACCAAAGCGTACCGCTACAAATCTTGTGAAGTATATGGGAACACGAGAGGGTGTTGAAAAATTACTGACAGGCATTAATCATACACCTTCTACTGTTCGTCAGCAACGGCTCATAAAAGATATTATAAAATTTGATTCCGATGCCCAAAAGTATTTGGAGTATGAAGATTATCTTAAAGAAACTTCAAAATCCAATGCTGCAGAGTTCATCGACGCTTTTATC
>CANQHA010000030.1 GCA_947623585.1 uncultured Clostridia bacterium
GAGGAGTAACGGGCATAGATCACAGCGGTCATAGTGATTCCTCCCAGTTGCTGTTTACATCATTGGTCTTGTTGCCAATAGTCCAGTGCAACTATCTGCTGTTTCAAAGACTCGATCAGTGTTCGCTTATTGTAATTTAGCGATAGCATTTTAAGCAAAGAATTGCGTACACAACTTCTCAAAAATACAATGGTACTATCTTTAATATCTACAAAGTTACCATCATGTACAAATTCGCTTTGTTGTTTATATACAAACATTACGATGATAACAACCCTTTCTTCATCACCCACGTTGTAGGATTCATTGCCACACAAACCTTATTGGAATTTCCACCTGTAACAGTGGCTTTTCTTGCTTCATTTACCATAAAAACAGGCTCGTTTTCAGACTCATAACCATTATTCTGGTTTTGTCAGCTTATCTTTGACAAACACCATGGGCACAATCCATCTGTTATGATATTCTCATTACTCAAAACCATCTTATTCGGTGCACCGAATCGATTGTTCAACTTATTAAATGCCCCCACAGACTTTTCAGAGTAAAAGACACCTTGGGCACCAATTGCCGCGCAACACAATTGCGAGTACTTCATTCCCTGTGCGAGCATATCAATTAACCTGTTCTTACTATAGAACTGCCCCTTTGAGTGGCATCCATCAAATTTAATTAATTCTGAAATAAAACCTGCTGTTAGCCAATCCCCTGCCCCAGATGTATCGACAACCGGACCGTTGAACTCTGAAGGAACATGTATCCACTCTGACATTTTTCCATTCTCCAGAACGTGTGAAAAGGATAATCCTTCCGCCCCTTCAGTCAAAATGATCACTTTCAGTCCCGTGATGGTAGTCCTAATCCTCTCTGCGATTTTAGGAGGGACTCGTTCTTTTGAAAACTTAATTACATCTGCATGCTTTGCACTCTCAAGCAGACTATCAAGATTTCTTGCTGTATTTGGCTCATATATGACAATACCATGATTCATACGAACCCGATCCATAATTATTCTTATCCCAGGTGAAGTCCTGTCACAATAGAAGACATCATAATCAAAATAATCTATGAGCGCCTGCGTGACATCTCGCTCTGTCGGTAAGCATAACTTCAATATCTTCAATCCACATTTTGGACAACAGGTTAAAAACTCATGCTTTGAACCATTAAGGACTTCTATCACTTTAGGAGTATTTGATGTAGAATCCTTATATATAATTTCTTTCACTCCAAGCGATGATATCGTCTTGGATAGAACTGGCTCAAGATCGTCCGAATATCTCTCCCGGATTATGCTACAGTCATAACCTATTTGAGAAAGGACCGAAATCACATTAGCACAGGAACCGCCATTCATTATCTTTGTCCTATCATGATCATGAACAATGTCAATACAAATTAGCCCAGCACCTAGAATTTTAGTCGCGTTCATATCACTACCTCAACATTTATCAAGAGTTAGAGAGCAAGAGGCATGTCAGAGAGTTTTCGACATTCTTTTCATCTACTTGCTTTATTCGGTACCCCTTATTATTAACATTCAAAATACTGACATTGATTCCGTCGTTCTTCAAATCATAAACAGCCAAAAAAACCCCAATCGACATTAACTTACTTGTAATTGCAGAGAAAACAAATCTGCATTCCCCCAAAGGGCAAAGTACTTTCCTGTAATGCATTGATGTGCTGTATAAACTTTTGCAAACTAGCAGAGGACTTGTCTCTGAGGCATAAATAATATTCTTTTTATCGATCTTCCAATCGCTAAATAGTTCTTTTCTATAACCCTTTAAGATTTTATCAGCACGCCGCACATCTACCGCAGGAAATGGCACAACAGGACAAATCTCATCCACATGTTTAGAACTGCTAATCAAATATTCATAATGTTTCTTTAGCAGGATTGGGTTTGTTTCCCCTAAAACAGGAAACCAGATCAATACGCTTTCAAGGTCATCTGTCGGAACAGAAAATCCTTGCATCTCATGAGCGAATTCATCAATTTCCACAGGCGTAGTTTTTAAGTCAATCGTATAGTTTTCATTTACAATGATGTAAATCTTCTGGTTCTCATTACAGCGTGCTAATAGCATATTAAGCATACATAAATATAGAGCCTGTGGTAATGCGCTAATATCAATAATAATATCTGTAAAGGTATTTAACTCAACCGATGAATTAATAATCATTTTGCTGGCATTGATTTCTGCTACGGATCGGACGCTATGCCCATCATTTTGCCAAAACATAATATGTTTTTCTTCCGAAGTAATTCCTTGTGTAATAGATTCTAGGAGTTTCCTATTCGAGCAACTTTCATTTTGGTATAAGTGTGAGTGAGATGCTGCTCCTTCGTCAAGAAAAATCTTCCAAAGAGTAAACGGAAACCCCAATTTAACAAATTGCTGCACACCGTCACACATTCGGTTGTCAAACCCCATCCCTAGTATGTACAAATAGCGTTTGTTACTTGAATGGTCAGCAGAAAAAAACTCTATGATTTTGTCTTGGCTGAAGACTTGACGATTTCTCCATTCCTTTTTCATTCAAGAAAGCTCCCCACCTGTTTAGTAAAGTTGATTTTTAAACTCCTCAGTTTTATCTCTGCAAATATGTTTCAGGAACAGTTCGTCACACCGTCTCCATCCACCATATGCCAGCGGCAACCTGAAATGTACACATATCCACCTGTTAAGATAAAACACTGTGACAGGTTCATCTTTTGCTCCTTGCTTCCCGGTTCGCATCTTCAGGAGGTTACCAGAAATACATGTAGCCAATAAGGTTTTAATATCTTTATATTCGTCATCTTTGACTATCTTGTTGAGCAAATAATCCCTTATGCCGATTCCTGTATATGTACCACCAGAATACGATGCCGCTCCTATCTCGCGTGTTCGTATGCCTATATTGGCCATGTTTTCCAAAAAAGTTTTGATTCTTTCAGAATCTGAATACAACACATCAAGTTCATCCCACCGTTTTGTTGATACTCTGGAAATAATGCGCTCTTGCTCTGCCGGAAGAACCGTTGTGACCCGACGTTTTTTGGCTTCAAATTGATATGAAAGCCTTCTTTCAAACAGTTCTCCGCAATAACTTAAAAATTGGTAAACATTATTAAAGGCAAGCGATAGGATGGTATCCATCCCATAATAAAAAGGCAAAGAATTTTCAATGCATAAATAGTATTCGGCTATATTTCTTATCGTATTGTCCTCATTGAGGAGCTCAATTTCCAGATCAGATAACGCCAAAAAATAATCATCCATTATCATCTGTTGGTTATTGATTTTTCTAGCGATAAGAACCTTAGCTGCTCGCAAACTAATCGCATTTTCATACTTGGTGTCTCGCAAACACGCTATTTCATTGACTCTTAATGTGGGCATGTATTTCTGTAGCTCTTCAAATAGCTTGTCATAGGCGGAACTCACTTTCTTAGAACTTTCTTTATCCGCCACCCAATCTATTTTGTCGCTGATGCAAGATCTGAAAGAGTTAATGTCAACAAAAGAATTCGCTCTTACTCTGCGATCAGCTATTGCCTCTAGAGTTTTATTAAATGCTTTTGTCCTTCCCTCCCTCTGATCTTCGAGCCTTTTAGAAATATATTCGCGTCCATAGTTACCATCGCATCCAAGTAATTCATTTTCCTCTAGCGCATAACTCCGCTGAGCCAGCCATACACCAGCCCGTGCCCTAACGGTAAATAAACTATCTCTCAGTGATCTGCGTTGATTCTGCGTAAGATTATGAACGTCATCAAGCATAAAGAGGACTTTATCAACAAGAGGTTTCCCATCATATAAGATTTTTGAGGCTTCGAATAATTGAATAACCGATAAATAATTGTGAATAAAATCGACAGGACGAGCGGACTCCATATTATTAATTGAGATGCATATGTTCTTTTCCTCTTCACACGCCCAATGAAAATAATCCTTTCCTGTCCAGTGGACATCAAAGACTGAGCTCAACTCTGCGGGAATTTCACTGAAAGTTATTTTGTAAAGATCTCCTGCATCGCCTTTTTTTAGCGCAATTATATTTTTCAATGTTTCCTTTAGTATCCGCACATTAAGCAAGGCAAAGAAGACCTGTCTGCCGACAGCACCATCATAGATATCTTCAATGATCTCATAGTTTCGGGCACAAGACAACTGCACCCCTAGCAGCCTCACATTCTCAGAGTTAATAATACCTAGGTTCTCTAGGTACTGATAGCAATCGATATTTTGTCCTCTTGTCTGAATGACGCTATTCAAAACATCAGGGGAAAACAAATGGAACATGGAAGATTTTCCTCCGCCTGGTGAGGAAGAGAAAAATACAACCCGGTCAAACATATCCTCAGTAATCAATGGCCTTTCATCGGTGGCCTTCATATCAATTGCCGTATAATCAAACAAAGTTAGAAAGGCATCGCTGGAATCCACCATTTCCGCATATGTTGTATTGAAAGGATTTCTGGGTAACACTAATCTCTCACATCCTTATGTCTTGTTACGCGGGGAAACAGTGCATTGTCCCCTGCCCATAAAATTGGAAAAGAATTATTTGGTGTATTATGATAAATGACTAGCGCTAAGGCACATCCATCAAATCCATGATGCGGATAATCCATATTACCCTTTCTGTAGTGCGTATCTTCTATTACTGGATTATAGTATTGCTTTAGCCAGTTCTCTTCCTCATCGGTCAACGTGACAGGTTCTATAATTTGTAAATAATGAATAACGATTTGTATATCCTTATCCCTACAATACTCATCTATATTGTTCTTCAGAGCTGTATAAGCTCTGGTTGTTATTAAATAAAGAATAATATGAATCTCAGGATTTCTCTCAGTTCCATCAAGCTGTATAATTCTTTCATTGATCAGATGACTAAGCACTTTGTTAATCTTTCCTTTCCAAACGCCATCTTCTTTCCTGAGATAACTAACACCACTTCCAGAAAAATCATCCAAGAGGAAGACATTTCTGAAAGAATCCGTTAGAAGAGTTGAGGGTAGTCCATTTTTATCTGATAACTCCTTCGTGCGCTTTTTCATTTCGGAAATAACTTCACCAAACTTGGTGTCAGATAAATCATAATTTACGCATACCTGATCATGATCAAGCTTGCTGGCCCTCCTGAATACATCAATTCTTGCACCATCGCTCATTGCCAAAAAAAGCGATTGTCGAGATATCAATTCCACCACATCATCAACATGAGAGGCGCTGTTTTTCATCGCAATTGTTAGCGCCTCGGTTTGCTTTTCAAGGACTGGTAACACAATCTCCGGATATACACTGTTTACTAAATGTTGCATTTCGGCAGGGGAAATAAACACCAGGTTATTAAGTATAAAATTGAGCGCAATTTCTCGTTCTTCAGGCTTAAACTGATTCAGCCATATACACAGATTCTCGACAAATCTGCTGCTTGGTTTATACTGCTGATACTGATCGTACTTAAGTTCAGAAAAATCATCCAGCAATTCTCTATATTTTTCAATTTCTTCGTTAGACCAATTCAATGTCGCAGAGAGCAACCTTTGCGCCAATTCTTGTTGCATTTAATTCACCACATCTCCTATACAAAACACTATGCTTTCAAATAAGAACTTTTAAATTTGAGGCCTGACTTCAATACCTGCAATTTATTGAAATACTCTAATGTTGCGATTGGCCCACTCATGCCCTGTGAAGCAATATTCCAGCAGGTCTCCATAGAGGTTGAAACAGTCCCTACGCTAAGGGAATACTCCTCACTTAACATGGTATAATCGTTTCCTAGTTCATCTCCCGAATCGCCAATGCAAAGCACATTGCCGCCGTCGCAGTATTCTTTCATGAATGACACTGCGCTTACTTTCGATACGGAAGGTAGTAACACATCTACCGAATGGTCTGATTTGGCCAGCGTTATCCCTGTAATCTCTTCTTCCAACACTTTTCTGCTGAGAAAAGAGTATAATCTGTTCAATGTGCGTGCACTCCCAAATAAGGAAATACATGTATTTCTCAATGATTGATTTATGCCCTTAAATGCCAGTTCTTTGCTTATTAATTCAGAAACAAATCGCAATGTCTGCGGAATATTCTCCGTTGAGGAGCTAGGCATATTAGAAATAGGAAGTATTTCTGCTCCACTGTGATAACTAATAAAAATCTTATCTCGCAAATGTTCAGGAATTAACGTGATCAATTGATCGCGTATTGATTGCCCTCTGCCGGTTGCAAAGCATATATATATTCCCGCCTCTGCAAAAGAAATAATATAATTAATACATGACAAGAACGCAGTATCACTAACATTATTATGAGGTATTACTGTATTATCATAGTCAAGCACAAGCCCGCGAAAAATAGCAGTTGACAATTTTTCCAGAAAAACACTTGCATGATATCTCACTTCATTATACTGATCGGCCGATAAATCAGCAGCCTTAAGCTTCCTCATTACCGTTCTTCCTAAAACATCTTTTGGTAGCATACGAATGGTTTCGGGTTCTGAAAGCAAGCTATAATTCAAATGATACAACTTGCGCCCGTATGAAGGTACACCTGGTTTACCTGGATCGATACCTCTCCTTTCACCAAGTTTTTGAACAATCAAAAATACTTTTGTCAGCAATTCAATAGTTGCACTGATACCCGTACGAGAAGAAGCAATAATTGTTTTCGATATATCATTTGGAAGCAGTTTAATCGTCTTTTCTGCCAGTTCCACCTCATCCGCTGTTGCTAAACAAATAACAGAAGTATTTGGATTTTTTGCTATCCAGTGATGTCTTCCATGAGCAAAATTACGCAAATCTGCAGGCATAACGTTTACTAACCCAGCCTCTATACACTTTGACTCAAAATCAGAAACAACTGGCATCGTCCAGCGCCCGCCTAATGCAATAATCTCGCTTGTGTTCAGGCATCGTATTGTCTCATTAGATAAGGCATCTGCAATATTACTGCAGGTATCTATATTCTTTAACCTTCCGTAGATTGTTTCAAGGATTCCAAGTGAGCATATAGTTGAATTCACTGCAAGGAAGCCATCTTTTCCACTCGGTAAAGCAACCTCCAGAAATTTGTAATCGTCATATTTTTCTGTCGCTTCAGCTATTAACTTGCTTGATTCTTTCAGACATAATATGAAAGAACTATTGACCTCGCATCTCATGCAAAATCTATATGCATTAATAATATCAACGTTATTTCCGCTCGCTGAGAGAAATATGATATTGTAATGATTCAATCCATAAATTGCATTTAGTAGTTCATATGGTGTCGTTGCTTTCGCAAACCCGCCAAATGACTCTATTAGCAACGAGCAGGCTAAAGCCACAGAGAATGATCCTCCCGAACCAACGACAAGAAACGGATTTGAAAGGTTATTTCTAATGTATCTTTCAAAACTTGATACATCGATTCCCTTTGAAAATGAGTATGTTTCGGCAATTGTTTTTATTTCCTGTTCAAATGGCCTTCCCATTTTCGCTACCCCACTTCCTATATATCAATAACTGACGGCATCCATTTCTAGAATGCTTTCACACAAAGTTTTCCGAGCAAAGAATCGACAACGAACATAATATAGCGGCAGTGCGAGCGAGTCTGGAAAAAAGCTAGGCTGCTAAACCCTTCACTTGAAGCGGAAACGAAGTTCATCCAAGCAAGTTTGATTTTCGCAATAACTACCGTGGTAGATCCCGATCGGGAACGCTTTGAATCTTTCACCGGCAACATGTTTCGATGAACTTGCCGTGACTTTTTTCTGACCGGGATAGGTTCTATAACAGTCATATTCGGCAGTAGAATCACTCTCCATCTAATCATGTTTTCTATCGGTGGCGCATGCGGTAACAGAAGTCTGACAGCAATAATTCCCGCATCTGTAAGTATGGGGTGTCCTGAGATAGTAATACTACTAGAACCTGCATTTGGAGCGCATAAACCATTTGGGGAATCGTTCCTAAAATAGATACTTCTGCTCCGTGGCAAACTTCATCCGATAGTCCTTGAATGTAATCCGCTCTGCTTTAGCCATTTTTAAAGTACCTCATTCTCACAAGATGTTTCTATTCTGCGCTATGTCCTGTCCCATTTTTCTGTACTTCTATCTATATCCTGTGCCTGGCTGTCTAAATCTAATACGCAAAAACATTTATTATACACAAATTATAGTCTATATTGTATTCAGATGTAGACACTTTGTCAAGAGCGCAGCACTCCTAAGCGAGAAGCTTAGTCCTTCTATCTCTTCCGTTTTCCCTTCCCGTGCGTCATGGGTGAATTGCTCCGACCGCGCTGATTGTAGGGGCTTTTCAGGAGCTTGGACCTCTTCAATATCCCGATGAGCGTCACAAACTCCTCTTTCGTCAGGCCGTCATAGTCGATCCCGAGCTGGGCGAGGAACACGCGGGCCTTCTTCTCGTTCTCGCTGCCCTCGTAGCCCATGGCCTCCTGCAACTGTTTCTGGGCATCTGCGGCCGGGGAAGCCGTGTCCGCCGTGGTCGTGTCCTTCTTGTGCCGCTCCCGGATGTCCTTCAATATCGAGCCCATATCGCCGGCAGCGATATGGCTGAAGTACTCGTCCTCTTTTACCTGGGCCACTTCCAGCGTCCGCACATACA
>CANQHA010000031.1 GCA_947623585.1 uncultured Clostridia bacterium
GAGGCAAACGACGCAATACACTTTGATATAACTAATACTTTTAGTGAGCGTCGTTGTGTGTTTCGCTTCGCTCACACCGGAATTTTGTCGGTTTTGTGACGGGTGGGAGTCTAAAAAAGCATTAGCGAAGCGAATACCTTTTAGAGAAGTGCGTCGTTGCTCTTGTTTTTAATGTGCGCGGGTTTCCTTCCACACCCCTCCCCGTCGGGGAGGGGGCTTCCCCACACTTAAAGACCTTTTACCGCTCACTCGCTTACAATACTAATAAATCCCCGACCCGGGTCGGCTGCCCGATCGGGGATCTTTTAGTCTATAGTTTAATAGTTACAGTAGTTAGTTTCAAGGCTTCGTCTTTTAAAAGTTAGATGATTAGAGTATAGAATTTATTTCCCAACTCTTGTGAATTATAGACATTTATACATTCTAACTCCCTAATCATCCCCCCTATCCTCTATCGTCTCAACTAACCACCAACAACTAATCTCTAACAACTGCCATAGTACCCCGCCTGCGCATCCCAGAGCGCTTTATACTTACCGTTATGCTCGATCAGCCCCTCGTGCGTGCCGATCTCGGCGATCTTTCCGTCCTCGAAAACGGTGATTTCATCGCAGAAACGGCAGCTTGAAAGTCTGTGACTTATGTATATAGCTGTTCTGTCGCCGGTTATTTCATCGAACTGCTTATAGATTTCAGCCTCGGCTATAGGGTCAAGCGCCGCCGTAGGCTCGTCGAGGATTATAAACGGCGCATTTTTGTAAAGGGCCCTTGCTATTGCGATTTTTTGCAGCTCGCCGCCGGAAAACTGAACACCTTTCGGCTCATATTCTTTGTTGATATAAGTGTCAAGTCCATCGGCAAGACTGTCGAGCCGTTCGCCGAAGCCCGCCTCGCGGAGGCATTGTTCAGCCTTTTGGCGGTTATAGTCCTTTGCGCAGCCTACGTTTTCCCCGATGGGTTGTGAGAGCAGGAAATAATCCTGAAAAACAACCGAGAAAACGTCCATGTAGTCGCTGGGGTTATACTTTTTTATGTCGATGCCGTTTAAGAGGATTTCCCCCTCCTGCGGGTCGTAGAGGCGACAGAGAAGCTTTATAAACGTCGTCTTGCCGGAGCCGTTTTCACCGACTACCGCAAGCCGTGTGCCGACCTTGAATTTAATGTTTACATTTCTCAGCGCCCATGTCTCGGCCGTAGGATATTTAAAGCTGACGTTGCGAAATTCGATGTCATACTGCCTGTCGGAGCGCTTCTCGGTCGTCAGGGTGCCCTGATACATCTTGTTGGGAAGCTCCATAAAATCGAAGACTTTCTTGATATACGGCGCGTTTATCCGCATATCGGCAATATTATAGATAACGTTCGAAATGCAGTCGGAAACCCGCGTCAGCGCCTGAACATACTGCGTTACCGTGCCGATTGTGAACGCCCCCGCGAGGGCTTTTAAACCAACCGCTAAAAACATAACCGAGTCGGGAACCCACATCAAGAAACTCTGCGCTGCCCTCAAAAGTCCAGCCGAGCCGCGGGAGATTTTTTTCCTCATTGCCGCAAATCCGTTATCTATAGCCTCAAGCCTCATCGCGTTTATCTGGGAACTTTGGTTGTAAATGCGCATATCGAGCGCGCGGTTTTCGTCCTTTTGAATGTCTTCGGTGTGCCGCTGCATGCGGTTCATCTTTGTTGCAGCGTCGTTTGCGCCGCTTTCTATATTATAAGCCTTGATGCCGCTTGCCGTAGTAAGTTTTGTGATTATCGCGACGATCGCTATTACCGCCAAAATCAGCAGGGGAGTATTCAAGAACCATGCGCCTTTTGTGCCGTCGGGGACTTTTGTGAAGAGAAAGCTCACCGACAGCGCCACGCCTCCCAGAATGTTTACGACGATCAATATTAAATTCTCTAACGTATAGTAGGCGGGATTTATGCCCTTGTTTATCCAGTCCTCGTCCTGTTTGATTTTGAAGAAGCGATCGCGGATCTCCTGACCCTCCGCGTCTGCAAAATCGAGGCTTGTCAGCTTTTTGTTGAGCATATACTGCTTCTTTTCGCCTCGGAAAATGCCCTTGTACTGCTTTATGTGGAAGAATACGTAGTGAAGAATCTGACTGAGGATTGTGAATGCAATAATCAACGCCGCGAACAGTATAAGCTTTTCGGGCCTCATCTCGGTTGCCAGCTCATCGACAAGCCGCGCCGTCAGGAATATATTTACAAAGCTGAGTATTGAACCGCTTATGTCGTCCGCGTAATCAAGCTCCATCTCGCCGGGCGCGAGCTTATGTAAAAGCTTTATCGCCTTAATTGTCCAGAACGCCGACTCTTTAAGGGACATCTCGTATTTTTTCTCTTTTTGCTTTTTAAGCATTGAGTTCAGCCTCCTTTCTAATCATTTCCCGCACGTCGCCGTCGCGGTAATACCTTGCCTGAACCTCAAAGAGCTTCGCGTAGCCGCCGTCGAGCTTAATTAGCTCGTCGTGGGTGCCGACCTCGGCGGCCTTGCCGTCGGCGACGTAAACCACCCTGTCGCAGAAGCGTGTCGAGGCGAAGCGGTGGGAGATAAACACCGAGGTTTTCCCGGCGCACATCGCGTTATACTTCATATAGATGTCGTTTTCGGCAAGAGGGTCGAGGGCCGCCGTCGGCTCATCTAAGACAAGTATCGGCGCGCCTTTATAGAGAGCCCGCGCCAGCAAAAGCCGCTGGGTCTGGCCGCCCGAAAGCATTATTCCGTCGTCGTAAATGTCGCGGCCGAGGTGGGTGTCAAGCCCTTTTGGCAGGTCTTTTATCATTTTTGTGAGTCCCGCCTTTTCGAGGCAGTCGTCTAATTTTTTGTAGTTGATATTTTCAACCGACTGCGAGATATTCTGCGCGATAGTTGAGTCGATTATCGAAAATTGCTGGAACACCGCTGAAAACAGGCTGTAGTAGTCGCGGCGGTTAAATTCTCTGATGTCCTGACCGTTCAGGAGTACGCGCCCCTCGTCTGGGTCCAAAAAGCCGCAGATGAGCTTTACGACGGTTGTCTTTCCCGCGCCGTTAAGACCTACCATTGCCAATTTTTCGCCTTTGTGAATGGTAATATCAAAGCCATCGAGAGTTTTTTTGTCCGCGCCGGGGTAGGTATAGCTAACGTTTTCAAGCCTGATTTCATAGCTATCCGAGCGGGGGACCGGGATACCCTCATCAAATTTAAAGGGTTCAGGGTAATTGATAAACTCCATGAAATTATTCACCTTGAGGCAGTCCTCGCGGGTGTGATTTATCGCGTCGAATACGCCGCCGACCTGCGCGGAGAAATTGCCGACTGCCGAGAACAGAAGTACGAACCTTGCCGCTGAAACCTCGCCCCTAAGCGCTGCGGAAATCAGGATATAGAGCGCGAAACTATCGCGCAGGACATCGGTTATAAGATTGACCACGCCGCGCCATGCGAAGAATTTTTCGCGCTTTACGGACAGATGTGCCGAAATAAGCCAGACGTCGCGGAAGATGCTTTCTATCCAGCCGGACATTCCAAAAAGCTTGAGTTCTTTAATCAGCGGCAGCTTGACCATGTTGTCGCGAACATAGTCCCATTTGCGCCAGACCTCGGATTCCTCGTCGCGGTGCCGCTGTCCCCAGGCGTAGGCCCAGCGGTTGTAGAAGAACATTATCCCCGCCAAGACGCATGTCACGACGCCCAGAAGCGGGTGAAGGTCGGTCAGGAAGTAGAGGTAGAAGCCGAAGAGGATAATTGTTCTTAAAAGGTAGCAGACAAGGTTGTCAAACGCCTTTATTACCCCGCCCTCGGTCGCCTCAAATGCCTGTGACGTGCGGTTTTTGAATTTTTCGGTCAAAAAATTTGGATAGGAGGTCGTCGCGATTTTTTCAGTGACCTCTTCCGTGAGCCGCGAGCGAAGAACCATTCTGTGTGATGAGCTGTTAATATTAGTATAATTGCTAAGCCCGCTCACAAGCGCCTGGCCTCCGCCAAAAATTAGCAGCGCGAGCATAAAAGCGGCCATTCCCTTGCCTTGTTCCAAAGTGCCTATAAGCGCCGGTGCGAAGTAGAATCTAAAGATTTGACTGGCAAGATTAAGCGCTAAATTTATAATCACCATGATGAAAAAGAGCTTTGAGTAGCGCCAGACCCTACCGCTGGTAAACCAAAGACAGCGCAGGGTGCCATAGGTTGGTTTTTCTTTTTCTTTTTTCTTTTTTATTTCTTCAGACATTTTTGTCACCTCGTGTGCTATAATATCATAAAAATCGTCTCTTGTGTAAAATCTGGGACGAAATGCGTAAATTTTGGGACGAAAATGCACGCTGGTTTTGTTCCTTCTCGACTTCCCTCGCCATGCCGAATCGGCTCGGTCGTCTTGCAGGCAAAACGCCCGCGTGCATGAGCAAGCTGGTTTTGCAGCCAATCGGACTTCGCGTCCGTGACGAATTGGACGCTCGTCCTCTTGGGCAAAACACCTGCGTGCATGAGCAGCTGATTCTGCAAGCCTTTTGAAAAAGGCTTGAGCGAAAACTTTTAGTTATTGCTTTGCTCTTCAGTGAGCGGTATCAGAATCTCAGTAGTAAAAGCTCCGTCTTCACTGTTGCGGCTGATATATCCTTCGAGGCGTTTTACTATCGTGTCTATTCGCCCAAGACCAAGGCCGTGTTCTGCACCCTTAGTGCTCTTATACCGTCCCATGATTTTCTGAAGTTTCATTCCTGATGTTAAGTTGGTGAAGGATATATAAAGTCTATTAGTTTCCTTAACCTCCATATAGACCCTGATAATCCGTTTTTCTTCCGGCAGCCTGAGGCTTGCTTCGATTGCGTTGTCAAATAGATTTCCGATGATTGAGCATAATTCAAGCTCAGAAATGCTGAGCACGCAGGGAATATTTGCATCGGCTTTTACATTGATTTTTTTGTCTTTTGCGAGGGTAATTTTAGAGTTTAAAATAGCGTCGGTCATGGGATTGCCGGTCTTGATTACTGTGTCGACCGTCTTTAAGTCTATGTCGAGCATATCGAGGTATCTTATAATTGAGTCCATATCGCCCTTTTGGGCATAAGTCTTCATGGTCTGGATATGATTTCTGTAATCATGCCGCCAGCCGCGCATTTTGCGGTACATTGACTCAACTTCAGCGTAGTGTGTTTTTATAAGCTCACGCTGATATACAGCGATTTTTCTGTTTGCACGTCTGCTGAGAAATTTCATTCAGTTTCCTCCATAGATGTTACTTCATAGCGATGATAGCTTTGTTTACAGCTTCAAATGAGCCTTTCGGTATCTGAATAATTTCGCCGGTTTTCAGTTCTATTTCTGTTCTGCTGACCTTTTTTATATATAGCAGATTGATTATATATGACCTGCCGACGCGCAGAAAGCGGTTGTCGAGGCAATCTGAAAAGCCTGTGAGAGTTCGTCTGACAATATAGTCGCGTTCAGCGTGGACGATAACGTAATTTTTTTGAGATTCCATAAAATGTATTTCATGCAGTGGAATTACAAATGTACCGTCAGAGGTTTCAAGAGTTGTTGAGCGGCAGTCGCGAATGACACGTTCAGCTGCGCGGTCGAGAGTTCTGAAAAGCTTTTCGGGGTCAACCGGTTTAAGAAGATAATGGAGCGCTGCGACCTCGTAGCCCTCAGATATGTAATCTGAAAAAGCGGTAACAAAGATAATCTGAATTATTCTGTTTTCAGAACGCAGCTTTTTTGCGAGTTCCACACCGCTCATTCCCGGCATTTCCACATCTAAAAGCAGAATATCGCAAGGATTATCAGAAAAGTCAAACAAAAACGCCTCGGCTGAGGAATATTCAAGCACGCTGACGCCCTCCCCGGACCGGGCAGACCAGTCGAGGACGAGTGATTTGAGATATGAGCGTTCGGCGCTGTCGTCGTCGCAGATGGAAAGGGTAAGCATAGCGTTCTCCTATAATGTGATGAGTTGATTATATCACGGGAGAAAAGGTAGGCGATGTCGTTGGCGACATTCAAACACTTAAGCTCTAAAAATGCCGACTACGGAGCCGCCGAGAAATATCTGTTGTTTGAACACGACGAGTTCACAAACAAGCCTATTTTCGATGAAAGTGGTAGGTTGATTCCGCGAGATAACTGTCGCTTTGCGACCTTGAACTGCGGAGAAGATGATTTCGCTATCGCCTGTATGAAGTCGAATCTTCAATATGGCAAGAATCGCTCCCGCGGCGACGTTAAAACCCATCACTACATAATCAGCTTTGACCCGCGCGATGCTGTTGAGAATGGGCTGACGGTTGACCGCGCCCAAACTCTCGGCGAGCAGTTTTGCCGCGAACATTTTGCAGGACATCAGGCGATTGTCTGCACACATTCCGACGGTCACAATCATAGCGGAAATATCCATTGTCACATTATCATCAACAGCTTACGAATTGAGGACGTACCACTGCTGCCGTATATGGACAGACCCGCGGATACGAAAGCTGGCTGT
>CANQHA010000032.1 GCA_947623585.1 uncultured Clostridia bacterium
GCAGAGGAAAATATGGATACCTTTTCCCCCCCTCGCCATCTTCAGCCGCGCATATACCCCCCCGCAAGCGCTTTCCGCCCATTTTCCCCGCTTCTTCACAAAAATTCCCGAAACTTCTTGCATTGGCGCGAAATGTGGTGTATAATAAGTAAAGCATATACTTTTTTAGCCGCGGCAATTTAAATCGGGGGGTCTTAAAATGGAGAACAAGGTCAAAGTAAGGATCATCGGCAGGGAATACACGCTTGGGACGGATAACAGCCCGGAATATACCCTCGGTCTTGCGGAGGAGCTTGACGAAAAGATGAACGCCATGCTCTCCGAGGCGAAAAGCCTCAGCGGGATAGACGTTGCGATACTCTGCGCGCTCGACGCCATGGACGAGGCTCACAAGGCCGCCGCCAACGCCGATAATATAAGGCTTCAGCTCGGCGAATACGTCTCGGCGGCAGACAGGGCGCAGTCGAGCGTTGACGGCTCGAAGCGCGAGATAGCCTCGCTCAAAAAGCGCATCGAGGAGCTTGAAGACCGCCTCAACCAGAAAACGCTTTTTTAAGATGAGCAGATTGGAAATACTTTCGCCCTGCGGCGGTGCCGAATCGGTGCCCGCCGCGCTTCATACGGGGGCGGACGCCGTTTATCTCGGCGCCGAAAAATTCTCGGCGAGAAAAAACGCCGCAAACTTCACCCGCAAGGAGCTTTCCGATGCGGTCGCCGAATGTCACCGCCACGGCGTAAAGGTCTATCTTGCGATGAACACGATAATCCGCGACGGCGAGCTTGAAGATTCGGCCGAGCTTCTCCGCTTCGCCTGCGAGATAGGCATCGACGGGCTGATAATACAGGATCTTGCGGTTTATGAGCAGGCAAAGCAGTGCTGCCCGAAAATGCCGCTTCACGCCTCTACCCAGATGACCGTTCACACGCCTTTCGGGGTGATGGCCGCGCGCCGCCTCGGGTTTTCAAGGGTCGTCGCCGCCCGCGAGCTGTCTTTGTCCGAGCTCGCTTCTCTTTGCAACCTCGGGGTCGAGATTGAGGCTTTTTCTCACGGCGCGCTTTGTATGTGCGTTTCGGGTCAGTGCTATTTGAGCGCGATGATAGGCGGAAGAAGCGCCAACCGAGGGCTTTGCGCGGGGGCTTGCCGGCTTCCGTTCTCGGCGGCGGGAAAACCCGAAAACGACTATGCGCTGTCGCTTAAAGACATGAGCTATTGCGGCAGGATAAGCGAGCTTGAAAAAATAGGCATATCCTCTTTGAAGATAGAGGGAAGAATGAAGCGCCCCGAATATGTCGCCGCGGCGACAAACGCGCTGTTTTGCGCCCGAGCCGGCAAGGATTACGACGCCGAATCGCTTCGCGCCGTTTTTTCGAGAAGCGGCTTCACCGACGGCTATCTTGACGGCAACCCCGGAGCCGAGATTTTCGGCGCCCGGCTTAAAGAGGACGTCGAGGCGGCTTCAAAGGCGCTCCCCAAGCTGAAAAAGCTGTATGAGAAGCCCGAGAAGCGCTTCACCCTTAATCTGAGATTCAAAGCCGAGCGCGGAAAGCCTATCGAGCTTTTTGCCGACGACGGCAGCCTTTCGGCGACGGTTTTCGGCGAGCCGCCCGAGGAGGCGCTGAACGCCCCGACCTCCCCCGACGACGTTTCGGAGCAGCTTAAAAAGCTCGGCGGAACGCTTTATGACGCCGGCAGTGTCGAGGTGGATATCGAGGACGGGCTTATTCTTCCGAAATCGGCGATAAACGCGCTTCGCCGCGAAGCTGTTTCAAAGCTCGATTCAATGCGAGCCGCCGCAAAGCCTATACCCTTTGACGGCAGCGGGCTGGTTTTTGACTTTCCGCACCTGCTGATAAGAAAAGTCCCTCGGCTGAGAGTTCACGCCGAGAACGTCGGGCAGCTTTCGCTTCTTGACAAAAACGACCTTGAGGCGATAATCCCCCTCGGAAGCGAGAGGGAATATCTCGACGCCGGCTTTTCGCCCGAAAAAGCGTCGGTCTGGCTGCCAAGGTTCATGCCGGACGAAAAAAAGGCGGCCGAGATGCTGTCTTTCGCCAAATCTCTCGGCTTTTCGGGTGTAGAATGTCATAACATCGGGCAGACGGAGCTTGTTAAATCCCTCGGAATGAAGCCGGAGGGCGGCTTCGGACTTAACATCTCAAACTCGCTCGCGGCGAGGCATTACTATGCGGACGGCGTTGAGCGGCTGACCCTTTCGCCCGAGCTGAAAGCCGCTCAGTGCTCGCAGACAGCCTGCCCGGGAGACCTCGGAGCGATAATTTACGGCAGACTGCCGCTCATGATAACCCGCTGCTGCCCGATTGCGGCTCAGGTTGGCTGCGCGGCCTGCAAAAAACGCCTAATAGACCGCACCGGAGCGGTTTTTCCGGTTTTGTGCCGCCGCGAAAAGGGCTATTTCGAGATATTGAATTCAAAGGTTCTGCGGCTTGAGGACCGCCTCGGGCAGTTCAACCTTGATTTCGGAATAATTTATCTGACCGACGAAACGCCCGAGCAGGCTTTTGAGGTCTTTAACGATTACAGGCGCGGGCGGCTTTCTCAGGCGGTCGGATTCACACGGGGACTTTATTTCAGGGGAGTGGAATGACCCCTGCGGAGGACATATGAAACTTACGTTTAAAAAAATGCGCGAGGGTGCGATAATCCCCGCCGCGGCGACAAAGCAGAGCGCCGGCCTTGACCTGCACGCCTGCATACCCGAGCCGGTCACGATCATGCCGGGAGAGATCGTCAGCTTTCCGCTCGGGGTGGCTGTCTGCCCCGAGAGGGAGGACGTTGTGATGCTTCTTTTCATGCGCTCGGGGCTGGGTTCAAAGCACGGCCTTGCGCTGCCGAATTCGGTCGGGGTCATAGATTCCGACTATCGGGGCGAAATGTCGGTGCCGATAATAAACCTCGGCAAAGAGCCTTATACCGTCGTTCCGGGCGAGAGGATAGCTCAGCTTGTGACGCTTCCTGTGATCTTCCCCGAAGTCGAAGTCGCGGAGCAGCTTCCCGAAAGCGAGCGGGGGACCTCGGGCTTCGGTTCATCGGGGCGGCTTTGAGCTTTTTCTTACCTCGGGGAAGAGAAGTATCACCGCGCAAAGGCAGGGTATGGCCATCAGACCGTTGAAGATGTCGCTTATCTGCCAGACCGCGTCGAGCCCCATGACCGTGCCGCCGAGCGCCGAGAGCAGAAACGCCGCTTTATAAATGGTGTTCTGCCCGGGGCGAAGATAATTTGCCGCCGAAAGCCCTATCTGAGACCAGCCGATAGCGGTCGCCGTTGCAAAGCCCGCAAGCGAAAGGCTTATCAGCTTTCCCGAGGCACCGCCGAAAACGCTTTCCGCGCTTTTTATGACGAGCGCCGCGCCGTTTTCGCCCGAGGGATAAGCTCCCGAGCAGAGTATCGCGAGCGCGGTGAGAGTACATATAACGAAGGTGTCGATAAAGACCTCGAGCATATTCATAAGCCCCTGCGCGTCGGGGCTTTCGACCGAAGAAGCCGCATGGACCGGCGCAGTTGTGCCGAGCCCCGCTTCGTTTGAAAAAACTCCCCGCCGAAAGCCGACGCTCACGGCGGTTTTGACGGCATAGCCCGCTGTGCCCGCGGCCGCCTGCTTGAGCCCGAACGCCGAGAGAAAAATGTTTTCAAGCGCCTCGGGAAGCCTTTTTGCGTTAAAGATTATGACCGCCGCCGCGCCCGCTACATAAATCCCCGCAAGAAGCGGCACCGAGGCCTCGCAGAGCCTTGCCGCGAAGCCGATCTTTGAAAAAAGGCAGAGAAAAAGAACCGCCGCCGCAAAAACGCCGAAGACTGCGGGCGGTATCGAAAAGCCGTCTTTAAGGGCGAGGGCGGCCGAGTTGGTCTGGGCCATCGAGCCCATGCCGAACGACGCTAAAACGCAAAAAGCCGCGTATACCCTTGCGGTCTTTTTTGCGCCGAGACCGTCCTCGAGCGCGAGCCAAAGCCCGCCGACCCGCTTCCCCGAGACCGTTCGGCGGTATTTTATCGAAAGCGACCCCTCGGCATAAGCGACCGCCATGCCGAAAAAGGCCGATACCCAGAGCCAGAATATCGCCCCCGGCCCGCCGAGCGAAAGCGCCGCCGCTACCCCCGTGACCGAGCCGGTGCCGACCGTTGCGGCAAGCGCGGTCGAGAGCGACTGAAAGGGCGAGAGGTGCTCGGTTTGGCGGGCTTCTCCCCGAAAAGAAAAAAGTATCTCTTTAAACCGCCTTATCTGCGGAAAGCCCCCCGAGAGGGTGTATAAAAGCCCCGCCGAAACAATCAGGGCGGCGGTCGGAAGCCCCCAGACGGCGTTTGAGATCGTTGACAGAATTTCCATTTACGAGCCTTTCCTCGGGCTAAGCCCGAAAAGCGCCGAAAGGAGCCACAGAATGAGAAAATACACCCTGAAGCCCACCGCGCTTTATCTTATCGGCGGAACGCTTTTTGTTCTTGCAGCGGCGGCGACTGTTCTTGCGAGAATATATCTTGTCTCTTTTGAAATTCTTATGTATTCTCTGATGGGAATATTCTGGACGGCCGCGGTTTTGTTCGGGCTGATACTTCTTCCGATGTATTTTCGCAGAACGGTTATATATGTCTCGTCGGGAGAGATAACCGTTCACACCGGAATGTTTTTTCTTCGGCGCGAGCACATGAAGATGTCGGCGGTGCAGTATATAACAAAGGCGTCTTTGCCGCTGAGCTCGTTCTCGGGCTTTAATTTCATCGTCGTAAGAGCGCTCGGCGGAAACCTTATTCTGCCGTTTCTGAGCGATTTCGACGCCGAGGAGATATCCTCGACCATAAGGGGAGAGATAACAAAGCGCCGCTGATTTTTCGGGAAAGGAGAGTTTTTATGGAGCAGGTCGGAAGGCAGCACGCGGTCCGTTTGTTTTCATATACGACGAGATATTTCTGGCTTCTTCTGATACCTCTTGCCCGAAGCCTTTATTCTCTCAGCTTCAACGTCAACGCGCTGCGCGTCTGGCTCAGAGGAGCATGGCTCGACCTTTTGGTGCTTTTTGCGATAGTCCTTTTTGCGTGGATACGCTGGCTGAGCGTGTGGTTTTCCTTCGACGGCGAAAAAATAGTCCTTCGGCGGGGCATTTATGTCATGACCGAGGACACGGTGTATTATTCGCAAATCACGACTCTGAGTATAAAGCAGGGGTTTTTATACAGGCTGTTGGGCGCAAGCAAGGTTTATATCGCAACGAACGCGGGGGTTTTTGACAAGGCCGACGTTGAGATTACGATGAAGCGGGCCGACGCCGACAAACTCTATTCGGCGGTGAAGGGCTCGCGCCAAAAGAGCCTTAACTACTCTATCTCTCCGAACAAGCTGAGGCTGCTTTTGTTTTCGCTTCTGTTCTCGTCGGCGCTTTCGGGAGTGCTTATAATCATCGCGCTTCTTATTGAGACCGGCGAGGTCTTTGACCGCGAGGTCGAGGCGCGGGTGCTGCTTGACACCCTGACCGAGGCGGTGAACCGGGTCGCGCTTTATGTTCCGCCGATAATCTCGGTGGTGATAATCGTTTTGGCCGGAGCATGGGCGCTTTCCTTTGCTTCAAACCTTATAATGTTCTGGGGATTTGTTCTGACGAAGTGCTCGGACAGTCTTTTCGTCAAAAGCGGCATCTGGACGAAAAACCGCCATATAATCCTGCGCTCGAAGATAAACTATATCGACCTCAAGCAGAGCTTTTCGAGCAAGGTATTCAATGTCAGCTCGCTTCATGTCAACTGCTCGGGCTATGGTTCGGCGGGCCGCGACGAGCTCAGCGTGGTTTTGCCGATAACCACCCGCAAGGAGATAAACGGGGCGATAAAAGAGGTCTTCCCGGAATATCCGAGGCCGAAGATAGAGCTTAAAACCAACCCGCGAAGCTATGGCGGATTTTACTTCTGGCCGATAATGCTTGCGGTGCTGCCGACGGTCGGCTTTTGGCTGATATATCATTTTCTGCCGAGCTGGTATGCGGTCGCTTATCCCGCTTTTGCGATAACGATAATCCCCGCGATTTGGCTTGCGCTTTGCAAGACCCTTTCGATGTTTATAACCGGCGTCGGAATGAGCGACGGATATCTGACCATGAGATATTCAAAGCGCTTTACTTTTCACACCGTCGTAACGCC
>CANQHA010000033.1 GCA_947623585.1 uncultured Clostridia bacterium
CTCAAGAGCGGAAAGACCTACTATGTACGTGCAAGAGCGTACACAACATACAAGGCTGCTGATGGTTCTACAAAGAAGGCATACAGCAACTGGAACTTTGTTTTAAGAAAGGTTAAAATCAAGTAATTCTTTCAACTCAGATTAAGTAATACAATTCAATAGATTGTTTACTTCAAAAATGGAGACTAAGCCGATGAGGTTTAGTCTCCTTTTTATGTATAAAGAAATCCCCCGGTTGTACCGGGGGTTCAGTAGAGCTTAAGCGGTGTATTGAAAATAAAACTCCCTTTGATTAAAATAAAAAGTACGGTCTGACACACTGTACAAAAAAATAAATCAAAAGGAGTGTTGTTAAGTGAATATCAATAACAGTCTAGCACATACAAGCTGGAATTGCAAATATCATATAGTGTTTGCTACACTCATCTGAATCACACAAAGGCAATTTGGATGTGATAGTACCTGTTTCTCTCGTACCAGATATGTAACCGGTTGCCCGGAAGAACTCATCATAGTCCTCTTTTGTGCAACCTTTAATAAAGATATGACAGTAACGCTCGTCGTTTTCATCAACGATATAGATACGCTCCACAAAGGATTGTATCAGCGTTACTAACACATCCGGCTGTGCGTCCTTTGCGTATTTCTCAAAGGATAACAGCCTTTCTTTGATTTCTTCAATATCTCTGACAGCATACATCTGACTTTGCCTGCTGTCCTCTAATTTTTGGAGTAAAGTTTCGGTTTCGGAAAGCTCATCGGTTAGTGACTTTACATCCTCCTGAATAAACCGTTTTAAGCTTTCGTCTGCTACCCTCAGATTTTTTACCTGATTTGAAATCGCCGTTTCAAGCTGTAATTTCTTTTTCTTCAGTTCGATTAGTTCCTGTTCATTCTGAGAATTCTTAAAATATCCGAAGCCTTCTGATTTAGCAGTTCTGTAAAATATTCGCTGTCCCCATCGGAGAGAGTGGATAACTGTTTGACTACAAATTCATCAAGCAGTACACCGTCAACAGCACGGAAAGTACATTCTTCTGCACGATAGCCGGGACAGACATACTTGAATCTCGGCTTGCCGTTTGTCCATCGGTTCGATTCGGAAATCACTCTGAGTCGTTTTCCGCAATACGGACAGTATACCAGTCCTGCCAGCAGGGCATTGGTCTTTCGGTGTGGGCGGTTGTACTTTTCTGCAATGGAATTAAGTATATTTTGTGTATCAATCCATTGCTGACTCGGAATAAAACCTTCGTGCCTGCCAACCGAGATAATCCATTCCGAAACAGGCTTTGCAGACATTAACTGTACGAATTTCGGAGAAATGAAGGTGCTGTCAGCGTCCTCAAACTTTTCTTGGTCGGTCTTGTTGTAGGCGGATAGTCCGTGTTGATCGTAAAACTCTGACAGATCAGCACATAGTTCGCCGACGTTTTCGTAGAAATAGTTGTAAGCAATTTCATCAGCAACGTAGTAAACAGGATTTTTTAATAATAATCTTGTAGTGGAAGTATTAAACTTGCTTCCAATCTTTATACGATAGCTAAGCTCATTCATCCTGTCCGCTGTTTTCTTGATAGAACGGGTTGAGGAGAATATTTCATAGAGCTTTTGTATCATTGCTTTTTCTTCGGGAATGCTCTCTAAATAACTGTAAGCTGATTTGTTTTTGCCGCTGCCGGTCTTAACACGCTTGACTGTGAAACCTGTGGGTGTATTTCCGCCCAGCCAGCGCCCGTCTTTAGCCAGTTCCATCATATTATCTGTGATACGCTCGGTCAGAGTATCACGCTCAAATTCCGCAACCACAGCAAAAATCTGAATAAATATTTTGAATACACCGGAAGCGGTGTTGATATTGTTGGAACAGATCAACAAGTCCACCTTGTGCTTTTCAAGAAAATCAAGCAAGCGTAAAAGGTCGCTGGTCTTTCTGCCGATACGGTCTAACTTGTAGCAGACAACAGCACGGATTTTACTCATTTCAATATCGTGAAGCAGCATACGCTGGAAATCAGGACGGTCGGAATAGTAGCCGCTTAACCCTTTATCCTCATACTCCATAAAGCTGTAATCGTCGTCAAGCTGAAGTTCTCTTTTGGCGTATTCGGCGCATTGCTTAAACTGCACACCGATACTGTCGCCTTTATTTGTAATGCGTGACTTTCGGGCGTAGATAGCTACGCCACGATTGTCCTCATTATTTCGTTTTTGTTTTTTCATCATAGTTGTCCTCCTTACTGTCTGATTATACCGCTATCCCTGTAACCGTTTCTATTGTGCGGCCTCGTTTTTGAAGGTCGTATAGAAGTAATCGTAAGGTTTCGGAATCAAAGGCACGGATTTCCTGCTCAAGATATTCCACTCTCTTGTTCTGGAAAGTGCGCAATGAATTTTCATAATCGTGTCCTCTGTGAATCACAGTGTTCATCTTAAAATCCATAGGCGCACCTCCTATCTTGAATCTCTGTCACGCAGCCGCTTTCGATGGTACGCTTCGCAGAGTTTTACAATGGTTTCTTCCATTTGAGTAGTAGTGTAGTCTTTCGGAAAATATTTGCGAATACGCTCAACAGGAATTTTCACACGCTCTTTCTGATTTGCTTTTTCTTCGCTCATAATGGCGGATAACTGTTCTTTCGTGAATAATCCCTGCATACTGAGAGCCTTTAAACGCTGTGCCTGAGATAAATTAGGCGTACAGTCGCTGTACTCCATTTCCGACAGCAGCATTCTCTGTTCTTCAGGGAGTAGATAGGATAGTTCGACAGCAGGAGTGAAAGCAATCCGCTTTTCATCAATCATATCCAAAATAGGCGGGATAAGGTTTGTCAGACGGATATATCGCTGAACAGTTTTATAACTATCGCCCATATCCATACCAATTTGTGCGGTAGTACGGTTATCATTGGACTTCGGGACAAGTTGTCCCGAAGTTAAATCTGTTCTTTAGGTGTTGTCAGATAATTTTCTTATTGCTGAATCCTAAATCTTCACCACTGAACTTTTCATAAGCCAAGCCAATTTTTCGGATTCTTTTGTGAATAGCGCTGTGAGTTTTAAAGCCTAATTCTTCTGCGATTTTTTCGAGTGTAACATCATCCATTCTCATTGTTAGTATTTTCCTGTCCGTTTCAGAAAGAGTGTCTAAAAATTTGCTGACTGCAATCGGCTCTAATACGGTACTCTCAACATTAACACTGTCATCGGGAATGTCCCATTCCATACCATCTGCATTCGCTGCATATTTTTCTTTTATTTCATCAAGAGATTCAATGGATATTTTTGCACGGGTGTGATACCACTTGCGGTAAAAATCGATTTTTTGTCGACTCTTTCGGTAATCAAAATCTTCAAAGCAGCAATATTCTGCTGCCACAGCAATGATCTCATTCATATTGTGTTTTGCCATTATTTTAGGAATGAGCCAAGTGAATGTTTCTGAGATTTCTTCTTCGGATATATATCCGAGATCTTCGTTTAGATGGCAGTCTTTTAATATTTCCTGTGGCTTAGGGATAACCCCATCATCTTCCATTCCTTTAATCCAAATAGAAGCTGCATGCGCATATCTCCAAGATGGCTCATATCCTGAATAAATCTCCCTTTTTGCGCCAAGCCCCATAAAAGGCCATACCATAAAAGCGTAAGCGTCGATTATTACCAGTTTAAATAAATCACTTCCTATTATTTCTATGGCACGACGATCTTGAAGCAATTTTCTTGGATTTCTTGGAATACTGTTTATTTCTTCTCCGCACTTATCCAAAATGCTTTTGGGAATGAAATGGAACGCAGAAATATATTCTGCATTGCGAAACGGTGTAATTTCTCCGTTTTTTCTTTTTAATAATATCGGCATATTTTTCGCCTCCTTTCCAGAGAACAAGCTCTCTATTCATTAAACGACATAGAAATCTTGTTTTATTCCTGAAATATAAAAATATTATAATCTTTTTTGCAAAGAAACTCAATAAAGTTGGTACAAAAGCTATATTCAAAGTCTTTTAAATTGACATTTGTTTTAAAATATGATAGTATGGTAGTATGTAAACTTACATTCTAATTTAGAAACGGTGGTGATTACTTGATTGTTGATGATTCTATGAAATTCTGTAATTTGCTTGCGCAAATGATAAAAGATGCAAATTTATCAAATGTCAAGTTTTACACCGCACTTGGCATAAAAAAACCTTACTTTTATGATATTTTAAGCGGTAAAGTTAATCCACCTCCTCCTGACAGACAAATTGCAATGCTTCGGTTATTGAATCCAAAGCCTGAACAAATAGCATTGTTTTTTGATTTAGCTGCACAGGAACGAAATGAAGTACCTGCTGATATCGCAAAAACTTTAGAAAATAAAGATCTGTGCAGAGAATTGAGAAATGGTATAGATTACGAAAAATTATTAAAGAACGGAGATTATAAAGATGAGTGATAATAAAAGAGAACAAGAGAGAACAGAACTTTACCGTACAATATGGGCGCTTGCAAATGAACTTAGAGGAAGTGTCAATGGCTGGGATTTTAAACAATATGTTTTAGGGATGCTGTTCTATAGATATATATCTGAAAACCTTACAACTTATCTCAATAAAGGTGAATGGGAAGCAGGAAATGCTGATTTTGATTATGTGAAAATCAGCGATGAAGAAGCTTTATGCGTTAAAGATGATATGGTACAAGAAAAAGGCTTCTTTATTTTACCCAGCGAATTGTTTGGGAATTTATTAAACAGAATAAAAAAGGCTGATAAAGACGCAAAGGATCAAGCGGAAAAAGACGGCAAAGAAGTAGAAATTGCTGATTTGGATGAGAATTTAAACGAAATATTGCAAACGAACTTTAAAAACATTGAAGCGTCTGCTATCGGTAGTCCAAGCGAAGAAAACTTCAAAGGTTTGTTTGACGATATAGATGTAAATAGCAATAAGCTTGGACCAACGGTAATTAAAAGGAACAAAAGACTTAAAAAGTTAATCACTGTTATCGGAGATATGGATCTTGGTAATTATCAAGATAATTCCATTGATGCTTTTGGGGACACCTATGAGTATCTGATGGGAATGTATGCTTCTAACGCCGGTAAAAGCGGCGGTGAGTTTTTCACGCCGCAAGAGGTATCTGAGCTTCTGACAAAAATCTCACTCCTTGATAATAATGGGAAAATGAAAACAGAAGTAAATAAAGTATATGATATAATCTTGCAGAGTTTGATACAAAGCCAAGGAATAATTGAAAAGTGCGCCTTTGCGGTGTAATTTCCGCTTGCGGTGTAAAATGTGTGCCGGGTTAATAGCGGTAGATTTATTCATGATTTTGTGGTACGATTTATTAAAAGACTGAAATACCAGCCCGGTAAGTCGGAATTTAGGAGAACAGCGCACATGGTAAAACTTCGATATGGGAATACAAATACTTTTTTGCTGTGCGGGGAGGCGGCCAATCTACTGATCGATACAGATTACGCCGGAACGCTGCCGGCATTTTACAAAGAGATCAAAAAGCATGGTATAGATGTGCGGGATATAACGTATGTGATGGCTACGCACTATCACCCAGACCATATCGGCCTTATCGGTGAGCTTATGGAACACGGCGTAAAACTGCTATTGATTGATACGCAAACCGAGTATGTTCATTTTTCTGATGAAATCTTCAGCCGGGAAAAACAGATAAAATATACTCCGATAGATGAAAGCCTCGCCACGGTTATAAGCTGCGCTGAAAGCCGTTCG
>CANQHA010000034.1 GCA_947623585.1 uncultured Clostridia bacterium
GCTATTTTTGTAAAAGACGGATACGCCTCGTTGACCGGGCGGATATATCGGATCCATAACGGGGAAATAACGGTGCTATCTCAAGAGATGTTGGAATCTATAGCAAACCGATAAAATTCTGATTTGCATTGCCGATCATTAAAGGAATTAAGCAGTGGCAATTGATATACCTTTTGCTTTTTGCCCGTCCCTATTTTTCTGGGGCTGTATATGCACAAAAACCTTTTCTCGGGGCAGTCAAACGCAAAAGGTATAACACACTATACTTTCACGGAAAGTCGTGTGCCACGAAACCGACGGTTTCTGATGAACGCGGGGTTTTGTCCAAGAGGACGAGCAATCAATCGTTTTCGATTGCGAAGTCCGATTGGTAACAAAACCAGCTTTCATTGGATTCATTCCCTTAAAATGAGTGCCCAAACCGAAAAAACGGCTTGGGTACTTTTAATTTCGCCCAAAATTTTACCCCGATTTTACATTTCCCCGATAGAAAACTTGACATTTCCGAGCTATCATTAAATTGTACCTCGGGGCAAAAAATTTAAGGAGAAATGAAAATGAAAAAAATAATTTTAATCATTCTTGCAGCAATTTTAGCAACATCTACCCTCTCCGCCTGCTCATCTCAAACCAGCTCCACCGTTTCCACCGACGGCTCCACCTCGATGGAGGAAGTCATCGGCATTTTGGGAGAAGCATTCGAGGAAAAGTACGGTATCAGTTTCACCTACAACCCCACAGGCTCGGGTTCGGGGATTCAAGCGGTCAAAGAGGGGCGGTGCGACATCGGGCTTTCGAGCCGCAATCTCAAACCCGAGGAAAAGGCTGACGGTCTTTCGGAAACAATTCTCGCCAACGACGGCATCGCGGTCATCGTCAATCCGCAGAACCCCGTCAGCGACCTCGACGTGGAAACTATCGCGAAAATCTACACCGGCGAAATCACAAATTGGTCGCAGGTCGGCGGGAGCAACGCCGAAATCGTCGTCATAGGCCGCGAGGCGGGAAGCGGCACGCGGGACGGTTTTGAATCCATCACGGGCACGGAGGACGCCTGCAAGTACCGTCAGGAGCTGACCTCGACCGGCGACGTTATCACCACCGTTTCGCAGAATCCCGACGCTATCGGTTACGCATCCCTCGCGGCTGTCGGCGACGGGGTCAAGGCTCTTTCGGTCGGCGGCGTTTTGCCGAGCGAGGACACCGTGAAGGACGGCAGCTACGTCATTCAACGTCCGTTCGTTCTGGTGACGAAAGACGATACCGAGTTGTCCGACTCGGCTCAAAAATTCTTCGATTTTGCAACATCTGCCGACGCGGCACGGTACATCTCGCAGGCGGGCGCGGTGCCTGTAAATTGAGGGGTGCGGCATGAAAAAGCAAAGGGCATTTGAGAATTTTGTCCACGGCATTTTCCTAATTTTGGGACTGATAACCGTCGGATTTGTGCTGCTGATAACGGTTTACCTCGTTATCGCGGGAATCCCCGCAATCCGCGAAATAGGGATTCTGAATTTTCTGTTCAATACTAAATGGGCTTCAACCGCGAGCGAGCCGTCCTACGGAATTCTGCCGTTCATTCTGACGAGCGTTTACGGCACTGCCGGGGCAATAATTCTGGGTGTGCCTGTCGGATTTCTGACCTCAGTATACCTCGCAAAATTAGCGCCCGAAAAAATTCGGGCGGTCGTATCGGGCGCGGTCAGCCTTTTGGCGGGAATTCCGTCGGTCGTCTACGGACTTGTCGGCATGATGGTGCTTGTCCCGGGCATTCGACGGCTGTTTCACATTCCCGACGGAGCAAGCCTTTTCGCGGCGATAATCGTTCTGGCGATAATGATTTTGCCGTCAATCATCAACGTGTCCATAACGGCTCTGGAGGCTGTTCCGCGCGAATATGAGGACGCTTCCCTCGCCCTCGGAGCAACGCCTGTCGAAACATATTTCAGGGTATCCGTCCCAGCGGCAAAAAGCGGAATCGCGGCGGCAGTCGTGCTTGGCGTAGGTCGCGCAATCGGCGAAGCTATGGCGGTCATGATGGTGTCGGGCAACGCGCCGAACATGCCCGAGCTGTTCGGGAGCGTGCGCTTTCTGACGACGGCGGTCGCGAGCGAAATGTCCTATTCAAGCGGCTTGCAGCGGCAGGCGCTGTTCTCAATCGCCCTCGTCCTATTTTTGCTTATTATGTTAATCAACGCGGCTCTGAATTTCTTTTTGAAGCGCAGTAAGGAGTGACGGAGATGAAACGAAAAATCAAAATCGCGCTCCTGCGGGCGCTCTGCATCATCAGCGCAACATTCACCTGCGCGCTCGTGCTGTTCCTCCTCGTCTACATACTCGCAAAGGGCGTTCCGAACATCTCTTGGCAGCTGCTAACCACAAAACCGAGCTATCTTTCGGGCAAGATCGGCATTCTCCCCGACATTCTGAACACGGTTTACATCATCGTCGCCACGCTGATTTTCGTTCTTCCGCTCGGCGTCGGGGCGGCGGTCTATCTTACGGAATATGCAAAAAACAAGCGGCTTGTCGCCGTCATCGAATACGCCGCCGAAACGCTCTCGGGCATTCCGTCGATAATCTACGGCTTGGTGGGAATGCTGTTTTTCTGCCAGTTTTTAGGCATGCAAACCTCGCTTTTGGCGGGCGCGCTGACGCTCGTCATCATGAACCTCCCGACCGTTATGCGCACCACGCAGGAGAGCCTGAAAACCGTCCCGCAGTCCTATCGCGAGGGCGCGTTTGGGCTTGGCGCGGGCAAATGGCGGGTGATTCGCACCGTCGTCCTGCCCGGCTGTATTGACGGTGTCATCACGGGCTGTATTCTGTCGGTCGGGCGAATTTTGGGTGAATCGGCGGCGCTTCTGTTTACAGCGGGAACGGCGCACGCGCTCAACGGCTTTTTTGACGGTCTGCGAAGCTCAGGATCTACTCTGACCGTCTCCCTTTATATGTACGTCAAGGAAGAGGGCGAGTTCGGCGTGGGATTTGCGATTGCAGCCATTTTGATGGTGCTGACGCTCATGGTAAACCTCCTTGCTATGCTCGTCGGCCGCGCTTTCAAAAGGAGGCGGAACTATGAATGAAATAATTAAGGTAACTGACTTAAATCTTTGGTACGGAGCGGCACAAGCTCTCCACCATGTCAATTTGAATATCCCCGAAAAGACGATAACCGCGCTGATTGGGCCGTCGGGCTGCGGGAAATCAACATTTCTGAAAACGCTTAACCGCATGAACGACCTTATCCCGAACGTCAGAATTTCGGGCGAGATTTTATACAAGGGGCAGGACATTTTCGCCCGCGACGTCGACGTAAACACGCTTCGCAAGGAGATCGGCATGGTGTTTCAGAAGCCGAACCCGTTTCCTATGTCGGTCTATGACAACATCGCCTACGGTCCGCGCACGCACGGTGTAAAGAGCCGCGCTCGGCTTGACGATATCGTCGAGCAGTCGCTTCGGGACGCGGCGATTTGGGACGAGGTCAAAGACAGATTGAGGAAAAACGCGCTGGGGCTTTCCGGCGGTCAGCAGCAACGGCTATGTATCGCCCGCGCACTGGCTGTTGAGCCGGAAGTTCTTTTAATGGACGAGCCGACCTCGGCGCTCGACCCTATCTCGACCTCAAAAATCGAGGAATTATGTATGCAGCTTAAACAAAAATACACGATAATCACGGTCACGCACAACATGCAGCAGGCGGTGCGAATATCCGATAAAACGGCGTTTTTCCTCTTGGGCGAGCTTGTAGAATTCGGCGATACCGAGAAGATTTTCTCGCAGCCCGAAGACAAGCGCACCGAGGATTACATCACGGGGAGGTTTGGTTGATGAGGACAAATTTTGATAATCAGCTTAAGGATTTGCACCGCGAGCTTACTGCCATGGGAGCAATGTGTGAAAACGCGATCGCTCTGTCCACAAAAGCGATAAACGGCGGCGAAAAGCCGGAAAATGTGACTGCTCTCGCCGCGAAAATCGACGAAAAGGAGCGTGACATCGAGGGAATGTGCATGAAACTTTTGCTGCAACAGCAGCCGGTGGCGCGGGATTTGCGGGTAATTTCGTCCGCGCTGAAAATGGTGACGGACATGGAGCGCATCGGCGACAACTCGGGAGATATCGCGGAAATCGTGTCGCTCGGGCATATCACCCCCACGCATGACAAGTTAGACATTGACAGCATGGCGCGTGCGACAGTTAAGATGGTTACGGATTCAATCGACGCATTCGTAAAGGGCGATGAATCCTTGGCGCGGTCGGTTATCGCCTATGACGACGTGGTCGACGGTCACTTCAACCGCATAAAGACCTCGCTGATAGCCGCTTTGCAGGGCGGTCACGCTGACGGCGAATACGCGCTCGATTTACTTATGATAGCTAAATATTTCGAGCGAATGGCAGACCACGCGGCGAACATCGCGGGGTGGGTGATTTATGCGCTGACAGGCAAAAAGGCTGAGGGACAGGGCGCGGGGTGACTGACTTTTCTTTAGGGGACTGCAGGAGGAAGGATTGGGGCGAAGCCCCGACGGTCGCTTCGCGACCGTCGCTCGGCTCCTTCGGAGCCGAGCGGTGCGCCCTTCGGGCGCACCGTGGGCTTCGCCCGATCCCGCTATTTCACTGCGTTCCCCTTGATTTTCCCGCACCCGCGGGGTATAATATAGTGCAGAGGTGATTTTATGATTTACTGCGTTGAAGATGACGGCGCTATCCGCGATTTGATGATATACGCCCTGACCTCGGCGGGGTTCGGGGCGAAGGGGTTTGAGCGCGGCTCGGAGCTGTTCGATGCCCTAAAAACCGCGCTTCCCGAGCTTATCATGCTCGACATCATGCTCCCCGGCGAGGACGGAATTGCGATACTCAAAAAGCTGCGCGAAAGTCCTAAAACCGCCGAAATTCCGGTAATTATGGCGACCGCGAAGGGCACCGAGTACGACAAAGTAATCGGGCTTGACCTCGGCGCGGACGACTATCTCGCAAAGCCGTTCGGCATGATGGAGATGGTCTCCCGCGTTCGCGCGGTGCTTCGGCGTTCGGGCAAAAAGGAGCAGACTGCGACGCTTCGGCTCGGCGGCATCGTCATGAACACCGCCGAACACACCGTGACCGCTGACGGCGGGCGGGTTATCCTGACGCTCAAAGAGTATGATTTGCTTAATCTGTTTATGGAAAATATCGGCAAGGTTTTCACCCGCGAGCAGCTGCTTTCTGCAGTCTGGGGCGGCGATTTCTACGGCGAAACCCGCACGGTCGACGTCCACATAAACACCCTGCGCACGAAGTTGGGCTCACGCGGCGGCACGATTGAAACGGTGCGCGGGGTCGGCTACAAAATGGAGGAAAAGCAATGACAAAGCGAATTTTCCGCTCGATTTTTCTCGTCGCGATGGCGGTTTTTGCGGCTTCGGTGCTGCTGTTTTCGAT
>CANQHA010000035.1 GCA_947623585.1 uncultured Clostridia bacterium
GGATGAATACTTGCGGTTACGCATAGAATTTGGATATGTGAAAAATGCGAGTTAAAAAGAAAAAGCGCCACACCGTCTGCTGAATTTCAACAGATAGTGTGGCTATTTACATTGCGTCAAGCTGATACTGTAAGTATTTTCTTAAAGTTCATGTAGACATGGAATATCAGCTCTTTGTCGCTCAACTCCATAGCTATTCTTTTATATACTTGTTCCAGCATTTCAGGTGAGAACTTTCTACCATCTACTTTCGTAAAAGGTCCGTCGCTTTCAATCAATATTTTATCAGATGGAATATGTGTTAGCATTGAAAGTTTTCGCTGGTTGGAACACATATTGCAATTAAGGGAAAAATAGCAGCCTATATCTATCAGTTTTTGTAAATGTGATGGTGAGCCAGTAAACCAATGGATGATGCATTTGCAGGGTTTGTACGTCTCCAATATTTGAATAGCCTCATTTTCACTATGGCGCAAATGCACAGATAACAATTTATTGTCTAAAGCACATTTTTTTACAATTTCCTCAAAGCAGTATAGCTGTAACTCTCTATTAAGGCAGCGACCCGAACCAAAATCAAGGCCAACTTCACCTATATATTTAGCCTGTGGATATAATTTCAAAAAATCTCCAAAATCTCTTTTTGATAATTCTGCATTTTGAGGATGAAAACCTAATGCAAACTTTAGATAGGTGGTTTCTTTATACATTCTTCTGCAACTTAAATAAACTCCAGGAGAATTGGTCATGCAGAGTGTATACTGCTCTAAGCTGTTAATCAACCGATATAATTCAGCGTGATTTTTATAATAATCTAAATGGAAATGAGAATCTATCAACCATTTACTCATATGCCAATATATCCTTTCAGCCGTGTATCCGTACAAAATAAAGCTATCAAATCGTCCATTGAATTCTTATATACGCGCAAAAACTTGTTTACTTCATCTTCTGACAGCCTTCCAGTTCTCCGTATCTTTTTTTTGATGTCATTATCATCACACAGCTTATACCGATATATACTATTTATTACTGCTCTCAAATCAGATGCTCTGTCACCGTATTCATTCTCCATCAAGAACTGAAAAAAAGGAACATCCGCATTCCTCTCAGAATCCACATCCAACAACGAGGCTTTTCGTATTAGACACGGATAGCAGTATCCACAGTTAATCGGATACTCGCGAGAGCCACTTCTGTTATAACGTGAAACACAAGGATGTGAACATGAAATTGTATGCATATAGGATGACCGAAATGCTTCAGTATCTTTTACAAATGAAACAATCTCTCTTTTACTATTGTATGCGAAAAAGTTTATGATTGGGTGTGAAATTCCTACAACTCTCAAAATATTAGTAAGCATACGAAGAAAATAAGGGTGCGTAGTACGTGTACTACAGCTTCCTTTACGGCTTGATGTTAATGGAACATTCAAACCTATAAACCCATTTTCTGGAATATAAACGGGTGTGTTTTTTCCTATAATCTCTGCTATACTCAAAGCCGCACATAAGAAAAGCAAAGACCGACCTCTGCAAGTGTTTTCCGTTCCTCTAAGCGGCTCGCCTGTTACTAATTGTGGCGCGCGAGAATTGGCCGTAAAGCTTTGAAAGTTAATATTCTGTCTACTATATATAGACTGAAAAGATTGACACATTTGTAATTGTCTTTTGCGTAATTTAGGATATTCATTGTGTCCAATCAGACACGGTGAACTACCTTGTTCTAACAAAGTTATTGCTCCACAAAACGAATCCAAACCTCCAGAAAATAAACACACGGAATCATGCTTTACGATATTATTATGGAGATGGTTTTTATTTTCATGGCTGCTATATTTGATACTTGTTGGCCGGAACGATATGTCCCAATTATCTCCAGTCAAAAATGATAATGCTTTATCCCAAAGTGCTTTAGTATTCATCCATGCATCAATCTCAAGTACAGGAATTGAAACTGCAAGTTCTCTCGTCCAAGCATCCGGAAAAGATTTTCTTTGCACTCGTTTATCCGCAGCAAATACGATAATCGCAATAGTAAACAAGTCCTCATATATATTTGCCATTTCAATTTGGTCTGCATGATACCAAATATCTGGCAAATTTGTATATATGGTACTATAGGCATCCCGATACAATGTAAAAATATAGGAATCATTCCAATCCTCAGGAAGTACTATATCTTTATCTTTTTCAAGCCATATTTGCATTTTATCACACCTCTCCGTAGTATCGAATAAAAACAGCTATTGCATCATCCAACGCAGATTGGACGACTTTGGCACCATCTAAATGTAAAAAATCAACCGTCTTAATCTGTTCAAGATTCAGTTCTACATCAAGGGTGTATCTTATATAATTGTGAATATCATCCAATCTCGCTTCCTTCTCTTGCGGTGTAATTCCTTTTGAGATACGTTCTTCAAAGGTGAAATCGAAAAATGAAATGATGTACTCTTTCAGCATCTCTTTGAGTAATGTCTCTGGAGATAATGCACCTAACTGATTCAATTCTTCTATTTGTAAATTATCTAAAGCCAAAGACAAAGCATCAGCAGCCAATGCATCTTCAGTTGAGGCCCCGGCATTAGTAAAATCGTGCATCAGTTCCGTCCATATTTCATCTGTGTTTTTCCCGATTAAATCTTCTCTGCCTATATCGCGAAGTGCGTTGTTAAGACCCCCAGACGCAACGCTTTGGGCAAAGCCTAATAGATTTGCAGCAGATGATTGAAATGATGACGACATCCCAGCGCCAACATTATCTCGCATAGCTTCCGCAAATCTACCTACAGCATTGGTACGTGAACCAGAATCTTTATTCTTCAAGTATGTACCCACAGCACGTTTTGCTTGCGACCATTTAACTGTAGTAGGTGCAATATAACCTTTTGAAGTTCCCATTCCCTTACCTCTTCTTTGCTCCCGTAATATCTGCCAACATTGATTGTCCTTCTTCGTTGTTATCAAGTAGTTTCCTTAATGTCTTTTCAAGTGGCCTTGAATCCGCTTGATACATAGCCCGAAGCAAAGGTTCATCACCAAGTTTTATTTTTTGATTCCATTTGCATAGAGCTTCTGAAATTTTGCCTCGATAGTCTTTTAACCCCACATATAAACTTTTTACCACAAATAGTTGTAACTTACTTTCTTCTATTTTCGATAGCAGGACTTTCATCAAATCCGACGTTTCCTCTGTTGAGAGAACTTGAATATCGGCAATAATGTTTGGCATAAGCCCACTTGTCGCTTTTCCGATTCTTTCGAGCAAAGTACGAACCTTTTCCGATAACATAGATTCATCCACAGACGACTTCTTCAAATTTTCCCGTGTGAGATAGAAGTACTTATCCAGTCGTTGTGTTTCCAATTCCACGGGTGGACATTCAATCCATTTTTTTATTTCAGGTCGTCTCCATAGGCCAAATTCCGATGCATCTTCATTTTGTGACACTGAATGCCTCATGTTCTTAAATCCTGAATTCTCTGTATCAAAAGCTCGGTTCCAGTCATTTAATTGTATGAATAAGTCTGAATCAAGTTTTTGAAGGACTAAAAGTTTAGCGAGTATTCTCATGTCCAAATCTTCACCGTAGTAAATCTGAGAAAGACGCCGCTTTGTAATAAATGTATTTAAGAACCGCTTTGCTTGTCTTGGATTTCCTTTTAGCGTAGTTGCAATAATCGGGTTGATTCCTTCAATAATGTGGCCAACATCCAGAAATCCTTTTTCCCTTTCCCCGTACCATGTGATACCCACTTCCTTCACAATCGTTGAAATCTTATCAACGGATAAAATATCTCCGGATATAGTTAGTTTTTCTTCTGTCAGCTTCTCTATGAGCTTTCTAAACCCTTCCACATCAAGATAACTTTGAGCTACCAAAAGCAGCAAATAATTTTGTATATCTTTTTCAGACAGCTCCGGAATATAAATTGGAAGCTGAATTATTTTTTCAATGTATTCCCTGTCCAAATCATTAGCCATGTTACCTAACGGCGGATACTTTTTTCGTATAGCATATTTAATAATATCTTCATCTGCGGCAATAATAAAAGTTGTCTTTTTTACGGATAAAAACAGTTTAACTGCTTCTAATGTTTCAATTATGCGGTCAGGTTGGCAGCGGTCTAAGTCATCAAGCATGATAACGACATTGGAAATCTCCTTGTCTGAAATCGCATCACAAAACTCTTTCTGGAATATGCGAATATTATTTACAACACTATTATCTTCTTTTTCTTCCTCTTTCCAGTATTCGTCCTTCATTTGTTGCAAACCAATAGCAGCATTTTTAATTGTCTCACCCATTTCTTCAGCATTGCCGCCAACACTTAACAGCATAGGTAGAGGTGTACCTGTAACAACACTGGCGGCAATCGGAGCAACCGTTGCTATTGCTTTAGTTCCTAATTTGAATAAGTCAACACGTTTCAGCAGTTTTTTCAACTTGTTTCTAATCTTATCTGTGGGGGCTAACTCCCTAATTTCTCGCAAGAGAGCCTCTATAATTGCTGTTTTAGCATCTTCATATGATTCAAATGCCCATGCATTAATCGTGACGCATATAATTTTCCCATCTGTTTTTTCATCTTCAATGTAATGCTTAATCAGGTTTAACAATGTGGATTTCCCAGCGCCCCATGCACCAAAAACGCCAATAGTCAACGGATTATAGTCTTTGTTTTTCGCAATATCAGCTATTATCTGTGCATATGGATTATAGAATAGAATATCAATATCTGATGCATTATCCAACCACATACTTAATATACCTCCCATTGTATTGGCGCATCGCAATGCGCTTATTCAAAATGATATAAAACACCGGTACGAGAACGTGTTAATGATTTTGTGCCATTATACCCGTTTAAGAGCCGACCAGTATGAAACTGACCGGCCCTTTTAATATCAATTATCCTCAAATCCAAAATTCTGAATCTTCAAAGTCCGGCAGTTCTCCGATACTGTTCTCACCGTAGAAGAAGGTAT
>CANQHA010000036.1 GCA_947623585.1 uncultured Clostridia bacterium
TCAACATCGTCTTTCTGAACACAGGGTCCGTCATAGCCGCAATGGATACAGCCAATGCAGGGGTGAATGTCCGCGCGGGCGGTATCGATCACCGCGACCTCATGACCCGCCTCTTTCGCGCCGCGGATAAACTCGCCCGCAAGCATATTCGACGAGCCGTTTTTGTTGGGGCTGCCCTCTAAAACCGCGATTTTCATAGGCTTTCCGCCCACTTTTTCAGCTCGCTTTCCGACGGCTTTCCGTTGAGGATTTTGCCCTCGATTATTTGCACTCCTGCCGAAACAGAGCCTTTCAGACCCTCGACGGTCTTGCCGAAGCCGCTGCCGCCCGACGTCGCGAAAAGCACGATTTTCTTGCCCGAAAAGTCATAGCTTTCGAGGAAGGTGTTGATGATCGTCGGCGCGACGTACCACCAAATCGGGAAGCCGAGAAGCACCGTGTCGTAATTCGCGATATCCGCGCTTTTGCCCGCAAGCTCGGGGCGGCTCGATTTGTCGCTCATCTCGACCGAGCTGCGGGATTTTTTGTTTGTCCAGTCGAGGTCTGCCCGAGTGTACGGAACCGCAGGATTTATCTCATAAATGTCCGCATTTGCGGCTTTTGCAAGCGCTTCGGCGACCTTTGCGGTCGTCCCGCTCGCAGAAAAATAGGTTACTAATGTTTTGTTCATGATGATTCTCCTTTCAGAAGTTTTGCTGCGTTCTCTTGATAAATCTTTTTAATTAAATTTGTATACTTTTGATTCCTTTCAAAATGCCTTTTCTTCGCGATGATTACCCTCGCGGGCGAGTGCGGGAAATCGCTGCCGAACACGATTTTATCATCGTCTGCGACCATTCTCAGCATATCCAGCGCGACGGGCTCGGGGTCGCCCGCTATGTCAAAATAAAGATGTTTAAATTCTTCCTTGGTGTCCACCGTTTCCATCATGCCGAGCTGCGAGAGGATTCCCGAAACTCCGACGAACCGCTGAAGCATATACGGCAGGAAAGAGCCAGTATGCGGCACGACAAATTTGATGTTTGGAAACCTCGTCATTACGCGGTTTGCGATCATATTCAGCACCGCGCGCGTCGTGTCGGCGGGGTATTCGTAGAGCGCGGCGACCTTGCCCGTGATGACGTTTTCGGGGCGAAGCCTTGCGCGGCAGGGGTGAATGATGACGAGCGCACTGCGGCGGTCAAGCTCCTCCATGAGCGGGTCAAAGCTCGGGTCGCCGAGGTAAACGCCGTTTGAGTTGGTCACGACCTTGACCCCGACCGCTCCCAAATTGTCCATCGCGTAGGCAGTTTCCTTGATTGCACCGCTGACGCATGGCAGAGGCAGAACCGCCGCAAAAGCGAATTTATCTGGGCTTTCCGCGCAGATTTTTGCGGTCGATTCGTTGATTTTCCGTGCGGCTGCGCACGCCTTTTCGTCGTCGCCGTTGTGGATATGCGGCGTGGGGACGGTGAGCACCGCGAAGTCGATTCCCGCCTCTGCCATAAAATCAAGCTGCGATTTTACGCTCCACTCGGGCAGAGAAAAGCCGTCCTCCGCAAGTACGTCTATGCCCAAATTTTCGATTTCACGGCGAAAAACCTCGTCGACGGGGTGCGCGTGGAAATCGACGGTTTTGTTAGTTGTGTTCATGAGTTACTCCTTTGTTTCTATGCCGTTGAGGGCAAGCCACTCTGCAACGTCATCAGGCATCGAGCTGCCGCCGGAATAGTGGATCGAAAGTCCCTCGCCGAGTTTGGCGTTCGGAATAAGCTTTGCGATCGCGGTCAGGCTCTGACCGAAACGCCCGCCGCCGTGACTGCAAAACGGTATTACCGTCTTACCGTCAAAGTCATATTCCTCCAAGAACGACGCTATCGGCATGGGAATCGACGCCCACCAGTTCGGGTAGCCTAAAAGAACCGTGTCGTACTGCTCCATGTTCTCAACGTGGTCTGCAAGCTCGGGACGCGCCTGAATGTTCTGGTCGTGCTGCGCCTGCTCCAAAACTGTATTGTAGTCATCGGAATAGGGGTTCACAAGCGTGATTTCAAACAAGTCCGCGCCCGTCTGCTCGGCTATTTCTTCGGCAATCCCGCGGGTGTTTCCTCCCCATGAGAAATACGCGATCAGTACGTTGCCGCCGCTTTGAGTTTCATTTTCTTTGCTCAAAGACACCGCGTTGCCTTCCGAGCTCGCGCCCAAAACAAGCCTTATTCCGACGTTGAACCGCCCTTGATTCTGGGGCGCGGCCGCACGGTATGCCGAGCGCATATTCTTTGCAAAATCATTCCAACCGCCTCCGCGATTAACCCTCAAAGTACCGCTGTCGGGGCCTGTCGGGTCGGTGACCGCTTCGGTCGGATAGTCGCCGTAATAGTCCCAGACCCATTCACCGACGTTGCCGTGCATATCGTAAAGACCCCAGCTGTTAGGCGAAAAGCTCATTACCGAAACCGTCGTCTGGCGGTATTCGCCCGGCTTTGTCGTGAGGTTGCCCTGCGAAAAATAGTTGTCCTCGATTTCGTAGGGGTAGTGGCCGTAATAATTCGCTTCGTCCGCGCCTATCGAGGTTTCGGTGTTGAAAGGCGTTGCCGTACCCGCACGGCAGGCGTATTCCCACTCCGCTTCGGTAGGAAGCCGATAGCCGTTCGCGGTGCGGTCCCATGTGACGGTTTCGCCATTGACCGTATAGGTGGGCGTGAGGTTCTCTTTTTCACTGAGGGCGTTGCAGAACGCGACGGCCTCCAGCCAGGACACATTCTCCACCGGCAGATCGTCCCCGCTGAAATTAGAGGGGTTATTGCCCGTCACCGCCGCATATTCGCTCTGCCTGACTTCATAGGGGCTTATGTAAAAATCACTGACTGTTACCGTATGCTGTGTTTCGTCCGCCGAGCGCCACGGTTCGTCCTCCGGACTGCCCATGGCAAAACTGCCGACCTTAATAAGAACAACGCCGTCCTCGGCGAGTACGTCTATGCCGAGATTTTCGATTTCACGGCGAAAAACCTCGTCGACGGGGTGCGCGTGAAAATCGACGGTTTTGTTAATTACGTTCATGATTTACTCCTTTGGTTTGAGGGCGCTCGGCAGTCAGGACTGTGATTATAACCGGGACAGAGATTGACTTTCGCACATAAATTTGGTACAATATATTTATAATGTAAATCGTTGTTGGTGGTAGACTTCTTCACAATTCGGTTGTAAAATATTTAGTGTCAAATGGGCGACTGCTCGACAAATCGAGGCTTGGAGGATAAAAATGCACATTCGTGAAATGACAACAGCAGACATTCATGCTGTTTTGCCGCTTTATATTTCATACTATAATAAGCATGAAGGCGGAAACTGGACGGAAGAAACTGCGGGAAAACGAATCCACCAAGTAATTTGTATGGAGGATTCATTTTCTCTTATTCTGGAAGAAAATAATTCCGCAATAGGATTCGCCATGGGCTATTTTAAACAATATTACGATATTATCGGATATACTTTAGAGGAAATAATTATTGCATATGATTACCAAAGCAAGGGTATCGGCAGCGCCTTTTTATCCGAGCTTGAGCGAATTGTACGGGAGAAAGGTGCGTCCTGCGTAGAACTTCAAGCGGTAAGCGATGAACATCATGAAAGATTTTACGGAAAAGCAGGCTATCGCAACGCAAAGAACTTTGTAATGAAAGTCAAATGGTTTGAGTAAATTCTCATTTATCTTCCGGCTATCCCCCCACGCCCTGTCATCTTGGCAGGGCGCG
>CANQHA010000037.1 GCA_947623585.1 uncultured Clostridia bacterium
GATTGGGCAAAACGCCTTGACGGATTTCTCGAATTTAACGGCACGGAGATTTTAACCGGAGCCGGTAAAATCAGCGCAGAGCAAGCCAAGCTCCACGCCGAGACGGAATTTGAAAAATATCGTATCATTCAAGACAGACTTTTTATGTCTGATTTTGACAGGTATATGTTGGAGCTTGAAGAACGGGCAAAGTCCATATCCGATAACCACAAAGATGATAAAACGGCGGAATAACTCCCGCCGTTTTTATTAGTTGCAGACCAAAAAAATTTTTTGAATTTCTTGTAAGGTTTTGCTCTCTGCGAAGTCTTATAGATGAAAGGGGGTGGTAGAGTGACGGAGTTCGAGGAATTATACCGAACATATTTCGATGATGTGTTCCGATATATCCGCAGACTGTCCGGCAGTGAAAGCATAGCCGATGAAATCACAAGCGAAACATTCTTCAAAGCAATGCGCTCCATTAAAAGTTTCCGTGGTAACTGTGACATTAGAGTATGGCTTTGTCAAATAGCTAAGAACTGCTACTATACCTACCTCAAGAAGTCTACTCAAACGGACAGTATCGACGAAACTGAACTTTCAGAACTGCCTTCTGAGGAAGCAACCGCCGAGGAACAACTTATCAGGCAGGACGAAGCTTCAAGAATAAGAGCAGTATTGCATACTTTGCCGGAAACATATAAAGAAGTCTTTATGTGGCGTGTGTTTGCAGAACTGAGTTTCTCTCAAATCGGTCAGTTGTTCGGAAAATCCGATAATTGGGCTTGCGTAACCTACCACCGAGCCAAAAGAATGATACAAGAAAGACTGGGGGACGGAACCGATGAAAAATGAATGTAGTATTATTCGAGACCTTTTACCTCTCTATGCTGAGAATATGGTCAGCGACGACACGGCAGCTTTTGTAGCTGAACACTTGAAAAGCTGCGAAGCTTGCAGAAAAGAATACGAACAAATCAAAAAGCCAAAGCCGATACAAAAAAGCAATGACGCAGCACCTTTACAAAAACTTAGCCATAAACTAAAATTAAAACGCATTCAGACTATTGCGTTGACTGCCGTATTTGTTATCGCTCTGCTCGTTTCGGCTTTCGCCGTGTTGGGCGCTCCTATCTATCAACCGTATTCCGAAGGAATTGTTACCATCGAGGAACTCGGAGATAAAGGACTAACGCTGACATTTGATAAAAATGTAACTGACTTTCATTACGATATTCACGATGACCCTGATGACAGCAGCATTTGCATTTGCGATATTGAGGCGTGGACAACACTTTGGGACAAATGGTTTTCACAAGGAAAAGAGAACCTTTCGGCTACGGTCGTCAGCGAAGGCAAGCCGATGTACCTTTTCTATATCCCAAATGATACAAGCGAAAATGTTTGCCTTGCAAAATATGACCCTTCTGCTGAAAACCAAATCGAAATAGACGGCGAAACAAAAGGCATAACTACCCTGCCGAGACTGGTACTCGGATACTATCTTATCCTTGCGACTGGTGTATTGGGCATTATGGTAATCGTTTGGCTCCTTACAAGGAAGAAGCAAACTGTACGTTTGTGGGTAGAGCGTATCGGATTATATCCTGTTGCTTATATTGTCAGCCATTGCATAGTATCAGGTATTAACTGGACGACATATTCTATCAGCCGTGATTTTTCGCTTATTATCTTCTTGTCCATCTTACTATATAGCGGGCTGCTATTAGCACACAACATCTGGTATCTAAAGAAAGAAATCAAAACAGTCAATCGGTTATAAGCATTACAAAAAGACCGTCAGTTCTCTGCGGAGATCCGGCGGTCTTTCTCTATTCTTTTTCCTGAAAGCAATTCTCACTTCTTTTTCCGATAAGCTCGAAACATCACGAAGGTGAGGACACCCAGTGCAATGCCAAAACAAATACCTACACCAATACCGGCGTAGCTCTCTAATACCTTGCAGAAAACCACGCTAAAAAGGATACTCATTGATATACCGACGCTTAATCCAACGCTGATAGCTGAACCTCGTTTCATTTTTTCCTCGCTTTCCTACGGCTGCTTTATATGCTTATTCAACAGTGTTCTACCTTTGCGCCATCACTTTGCCGCTATTGTTGAAGAATAAAAACCATCCTTAGATTGCTGCAACAAAACAAGCTCCCCTGTATTCAGAAAATGCTGCACCCTCTTTGCAATAAAAACATCACTGGTCAGTATATTCTGTTTACCCAATGCACTTCCGATGAGAAAAGCTACTTTGCAACTGCTTTCAGGAAACTCTCTTTTTATTAAACTGTCATAATAGTTTATATCGGCACTACAAACAATCCCATTTTCAACTACTCTAAGCATTGCGTTTTCTTGTTTTAGGACTTCCCACTGTTTAGCCAGTAAGTCTGTTTCTTCATTCGTTAGCGTCGTCTCATTTTCAAGATAAGTACCGAAAAGCTGAGGCTCTACTTCACCCCATCCTCGATATTTTATACAGATATTATCCTCCCCTATAATCTGTTCGGGGAGAGAAACAATATGTATCTCCGTTCCGCTCCCATTAAGCATATGGGCTATAAACAGCAAGCCGCATTGGGCGTCCGGCGTTTGATCTAACCATATTCTGATTTGTGCAGGTTTAGATTTCAGCGTCTCTAAATCTTTGATACACGCAATCCAAAAATCTTCAAAATCCTTACTACCATCTTCACGTCCACAATATCTTGGAAAAAGAAATTGTTCACGGAGATATTTTTTTCTTGGACATTCTTCTAATGATATAGATGAAGCTATATCTCCTTCTGACAAGGCAAACGACACTCCTATAATATCCTCTTTCACTCCACCCAATGAAATAGCTGAGTTTTGAAGTTTTTCATATTTCCTTCTATACTCTTTGATTGCTTTTCGTTTAGAGAAAAATGGAAGCAATCCTTTTCGATTTGATATTACGCTGACCGCTCCTCCTATGAGGTTATCTTCACAGTGTTGTGCTAAAATTAATGCGCCCTTTACACCGTCGTTGAAACAAACTTCTAACATCCGTGAACCTCCAAATCGAGTATAATTTCCTTTATTATTTTAATCTGCTATCAATCCAGCTTTTTATTGCTGTCTCGTTTTCAGTCAGTTTACCACCATTAGGAAAGTTTACTATAAAACTCTTTTCGTCTCTATGATAAAGAAAAACTACCCTTCGTATATCCGATTTATCGGTGCCGGCAATACACAAAACAACTTCCCAATCAGCAGATAATACTTTGCGGCGAAATGCGTCGAATGATGTCGGCAATGTTCCGGCTTCTTTTGATAAGGTCAGACCTTGTGATAGCGGATAGTTGTTTGAGGCAAGGCTACACTCAGGTTTCGTAAGCATATCAAGCTGCAAATAATCAAAAATAATCTCTAATGCTTTTCTTTCAGTTGATACGTTATAATAACTTAGGTTATCCCACATTTCATCGTCTCATTTCCTTATGTTATCATAGCACACGGATTTCTTTAATTTCGACATAAGTTAAAATAACCATTAGCTGCGAAACAATAATCCCCAAAAAGTTCCGATAGCGACTACCCCTGTCAAGCATACTGAAAGAACACTGAATACAATAACCTTCACATACCACAATAGACCAGTGGCTTGCTTCCTTTTTCGCTCGACAAAGCACATTATTATTCCTGCTACCGAAAAAATCAAAGTAAAAATAAGTAATATCGCAAC
>CANQHA010000038.1 GCA_947623585.1 uncultured Clostridia bacterium
TGTTAGACGGCATTTTAAATTAAGCAGTGACTGCACAGTCGCTGCGAATTAAAATCTCCATATAGAAGTTGTAGCCCTTACAGCGTGCGGTAAAAAACAGCACGCTTTTTTCTTGCTTATGGCAGGAGATGCGGTATGATAGTATCTGTAACAGCGCACAGCAAGGCGCACACAAAAAAAGAAGAGAACCCCACCGACCAAAGTTTGGTTCTCTCCTCACCCGCCATCCCGATCTCTCAGGATGAACCGACATACTTATGATACGTCCATTTACCGTTTTTTGCAAGCTTAATCGGATATCTTTTTCAGACAGGCAGTGGCTGGAGAAGGAGGCAGGGAGCCTGTCCCATACGGACGGAGTCTGCCCTGTCTGCCATGCGGGAGCCAGCCTGTCTCCTTTTGCTTCCTATACCCGTTATCTGGTGGAATGGAAAGACTCTCTTCCGGCCACGCACGAAATAACCGTGCAGCGTTATCTGTGCAGTTCCTGCGGACATACCCATGCCCTGCTCTCCAGTGCTCTTGTGCCCTATTCCTCTTATTCTTTAAGGTTCATCCTCATGGTGCTGAGGGATCACTTCCTTGGCAGGGCATGTGTGCAAAAGATCTGTGAACGTGCAGGGATCTCTGTTTCCACCCTCTACCGCTGGAAGACCCTGTTCCTTGCCCATAAGGCCCTGTGGCTGGGGATTCTGGAAGATATGGGGACGCCCGCGGGAACATTCATGGACGGCATGGACGGCGCCCTTCTGCAGGGATTCTACCGGAAGTTCCTCTTCTCTTTCCTCCAGCATCCACGGGGCACATCTGCGGATCCGCCGCGGGGAATGCAGGGCCGGGCGTCCGGCTTCACATAAGATGGGAATGGGACTCCCCGGGAGCTTCTGTTAAGCTGTCTGTAGCGATAAAAGAAGGAGGACGCATGTTTATGGAAACAGCAGAAACACAAAAGGAACAGATGGCAGTGGCACAGATGCGGTTCGGGGTCATCGCGCCGTTAGTGCAGGGGACCTATACGGATGTCTCCATGGCCGCATACTGCCGCCGGGTAGCGCAGACGCCCCAGCGTCTGCCGGACGGAAGGGTGTTCCAGTACAAGCCCAAGACCGTGGCGAAATGGTACCAGCTCTATGAAAAAGGAGGGATGGAAGCCCTGATCCCCCGTACCCGGTGTGACAAGGGAGGCACCCGTGTGATCAAGGATGAGGCGGAAAGGGAGATCCACAGGCTAAAGAAGGAGTATCCCAGGCTGAACGCCACCCAGATCCGGGAGAAGCTGGTGCAGGATGGAACACTGGCGGCAACAGTGTCTGTCTCCACCATCCAGCGGTATATCAAACGCCATGGCCTAAGGGGAATGGAGGAAAGCGCCCATAGGGACAGGAAAGCATATGAAGAAGAATACTTCGGAGGCATGTGGCAGGCTGACACCTGTTACCTGCCCTATATCAAAGAAGATGGGAAGTCCCGCCGTGTCTATCTGATCATGATCCTGGATGACCATTCCCGGATGATCGTGGGAGGGCGGCTTTACTATCAGGAAAACGCAGCGAATTTCCAGAAGACCCTCAAAGGCGCCATTGCCGCCTACGGGATCCCGAATAAACTCTATGTGGATAATGGTTCACCCTACAGCAATGAACAGCTTTCCTTTATCTGCGGCTCTGTGGGGACGGTGCTCCTGCATACGCCTGTAAGGGACGGGGCCAGCAAAGGGAAAGTGGAAAGAAATTTCCGGACGCTGAAAGAGCGGTGGCTCTATGGGCTGGACATCTCACAGATCCATAGTCTGGAAGAGTTCAATCATCTGCTTTCAGAATACATCCGCAGACACAACACCACAAAACATGGCGGCACGGGTCAGAGCCCGCTGGAGAGATACATGGCATCGAACGGCCGGATCCGCAGGCCGGCAAGCCGGGAGTGGCTGGACGAAGCCTTCCATAACCGGGTGATACGCAACGTGAACCGGGATGCCACCATCCGCCTCCTGAACGAGTGCTATGACGCGCCCATGCAGTTCATCGGCCAGAAGGTGGAGGTGAGGTTCCTGCCCGGCGATACCGGGAGCGCTTACATCCTCTACGGCGGGCAGCATTATCCCCTGCGTCTGACAGACCGGGTGGCAAACGGCAGGACGAAACGGCAGACAGCGCTGGCTATCGACTATGGAAAGGAGGGACAGGGCGGTGTTTACTGATTACTATGGATTATCTTTTAACCCTTTCGATAAGCAGAACATAAAGGAACGGGATGCGTTCCGCTCCAGGGATCATAAGGAAATGCTCTCCAGGCTGGAGTACCTGAAAACGGTAAGAGGGATCGGCGTATTTACAGCCAGGCCGGGGATGGGAAAGACCTATGCCCTGCGCTGTTTCATGAACGGGCTTAACCCCAATCAGTACCAGACAGCATATATCAGCCTCTCCACCATCAGTGTAACGGAGTTCTACCGGGAATTCTGCACGCTCCTGGGACTGGAGGCATCCGGGAACAAGACGGGGATGTTCCGTGCCATCCAGGAGCGGGTGTATTATCTTTACCGGGAGAAGAAGCAGCCCCTGGTGCTGGCCATCGATGAGGCACAGTATCTGAACTACAACATCCTGCGCGACCTGAAGATGCTCTTAAACCACAGCTATGACTCCCTGAACTGCTTCAGCCTGGTGCTGGTGGGGGAGCCATACCTGAACCACATCCTGGACAAGCAGGTACATGAAGCCCTGCGTCAGCGGATCACAGTGCATTATAATTATGAGGGTCTTTCTGACCAGGAGGTGCCGGACTATATCTGCCATAAGCTGGAACTGGCGGGAGGGAGCCGGAGCATCCTGGAGGGAGGTGCGCTGAGCGCAGTCCATGGCTACAGTGAGGGAAACGCCCGGAAGATCGACAACCTGATGACGGATGCACTGACCATAGGAGCCCAGCAGGATCAGCACTGTATCAGCGCGGAGATTGTCATGGCCGCGGCAAACAATCAGGCACTGACATGAAGGTGATATGACAACATGAATAAAATGGCGGCAGGATCGTGACTTGGAGACGCGATTCTGCCGCTGTTTCAGTCTGAGTGGATAAAATAATGTGCGGTTGGTGGCGACCAGAATTTGCCGTTCAACAG
>CANQHA010000039.1 GCA_947623585.1 uncultured Clostridia bacterium
TTTCTTTCGGGTATACCGTATTCTTTCAGGGCTATAAGCTGCCTGTCTGTATTCTGGTCTTTGGTAGATACCCTTACATATCCGTATTTTTTCAAATGAAAACCTCCTTACATATGGAAAACGGCAGTATTTACCGCCGTTTTCCGATATTTGAAATATTATATGGTATCAATACTGTGCTTTAGCTTTTTATCGGGAGCCTTATCTTGTTCTTTTTCCGATTTATCGGTTTTTTCCTCCTGTGTTTCATTGTTATCTTGACTCAATTTTTCTATTTCCAGATTTACCTCCGCAAGCCTTACGTTTTTTTCGTTAAGCTCATCAAGCCTTTCAAAAGGTTTTGTGATCTCTGCTTTGGCAACCTCAAGCTGATGTTGTACATTTTCAAGCCTTTGGGCAAACTCTGTTATCTTGCCCTCAATACCTTTAAGCTGATTATCAAGTCTTGTGATACAGCCTATGGGGTCTTTGCTTATATCTGCCCAGTGCATAGCTTTATTTTTCAGAATAATATTAAACTTCTGTGCATTGAAATCAAAGTGTGACAACAGTTCAAAGCCTTTATATTTGCCTATGCTGATAAACTTCTGATCGGGTCTTATTTTCTTTGCTGCTTCCATAAGAGCCTCGCCGCCCTCCCTTTTGTCGGTATAGGTTTTTCCGTTTATCTCTATACCCGAAAATTCTTCTGTTTTCATAGAATTAAAAAGAGCCGCATCTTCTTTGAATGCGGCTGATTTTTCGCTAAGTTGTTTTATCTGTTCGGGATACCTGACGGAAATATTTTCTTTCATTGTGTATATGCCGGATTTATAGGCTGAATACAAAGTGTTGAGCTTTTGTATATCTATTTCAAGCTCCATTTTGTCTTTAATAAGGGGATTGTCCATAGCGGCAGCTTTTATCATAGCCGCATCAAGAACGGCTCCGTCTACATCATCGGCAACACGTTGGGGAGATTTTGAAGTCATTATCTGTGTTGTAAATTTCAGCTTACTTTCTATTATCTGGTATAAGTAAGCGTCAAAAGTACCCTTTGTAACATAATTAAAAATATCCACATCGGGATTTGTATTGCCTTGTCTTATTATTCTGCCGTTTCGCTGTTCAAGGTCAGAGGGTCGCCAAGGACAATCCAAGTGATGTACGGCTTTAAGAAGTGTTTGGCAGTTTACACCTGTTCCAAGTTTGTTTGTAGATCCCAACAGTATTCTTATCTCTCCGCTTCGTACCTTTTTCATAAGCTTTTGTTTTTGTTCATCGGTATCATAGTTATGTATAAATGCTATCTGATTTTCGGGTATGCCCTTGTTGATAAGTTTATTTTTTATGTCGTCATAGACATTGAAAGTCCCATCGGTTTTTGGTGTGGACATATCGGAAAATATTATCTGTGTGCCTTTAAAGTCCGAAGTTTCATTGTATATCTTATATACGTTATCCACACAGATATTTACTTTGCTGTCCTCATAATCTGGAAGCATATCGTTTATGAGCCTTTGGTCAAGTGCTACCTTTTTACCGTCGTTTACTATGTTGAGCATATTGTCGGTCTTAGTGCTGACAAGACCTTTGCGTATCATATCGGCACGCTCTGCAAGACCGTCTATAATACCTTTTTGTACATCGCTTGCTTCTGTGGTTATGGTATGAAAATGCGCTGTCGGAACATCTAAGTTAAGCACATCGGCAGTCTTTATATCCGCAGACTCTTTGAACATAGACATAAGTTCGGGGATATTGAAAAACTTTGCAAACCTTGTCCTCATTCTGAAATCTTTGCCTTCGGGAGATAATTCCATAGCTACTACCGTTTCACCAAAGTTGGCTGCCCAAGCATCAAACTGTCCCAGACCTTTTTCTTCCAACATATCATACTGCAAATATTTCTGCATTACATATAATTCCGACATACTGTTACTTAAAGGCGTTCCCATAATTACACAGTATCTATGATTTATAAGCCGATTTTGCATACAAAAAAAAGCGGAGAATATAGACTGTAAAAAGTCTTATTCTCCGCTTATTATGCGTAATACATATTAAATTCTTAGGCTTGAGACACAGAACTGTATAAGAAGTTACCTCATACACACTTTTGACTCCCTTTTTATATTTTTTTAGTTTGAAAGTGTATTATAAGTGTGTGGGACGGATATCTGACACCTGTTCCCGTATACAATGCATTTTCATAGTAAACAAAGAGGTAAAAAATCATACAATTGAATAAGCTAATAAATTAATTTTATTAAATAGTGATACGAATACATATTATTTTCTATTTTTATGTTTCATGATTTTTTCAGTTTTTTCCAATCCAACCATGCAACCTAAATATATGATAAACAATATATAAAATGAAATATAATATTTCTTTGAATTATCATTTTTATCATATATTTCCCAAAAAATATCACTTATATTTTTTCCAACAATTGTGTCTGATGCAAATGATATATATAAGGTGTCGAAAAAGTAATAACAACTAAATCCGTTATATGCGTACGGAGCATGAAATCCAGCAGGGAAACCTTCTAATCTACCACCAAATTTGTAACAATCAATATTAGGATTATCTTCCTTAAATTTATTAAGTCTATTGTTGCTTATTTTTACAACATAAAATCTAGTTTTTAATATAGATTGATAACTAATTTCTGTTATATTGTTTTGATAGTTAATGCCATTTACGGATAGTATATTTTTTAATGTGTTCTGTTGCTCATTATCGAATTTATTAATTGTTTTTGGCGAATGCATATATCCTAAGATATAACCTAGAGTAAAATATATAAAAACAATTGTTAGAATAGCCTTTATAACTTCAAACAATCCATGTTTATTAATAAGTTCTATTTTCATAATATTGTTGTATGATATAGTTATACCTAAATCATACTCTCCTTTCATTAAAATGTGTGGTATAATAGAAATAGGTGCTGTGGA
>CANQHA010000040.1 GCA_947623585.1 uncultured Clostridia bacterium
CCCATTTCCAACAGCAATCTTTGTAGACTGATATGAGCTGTGCAACAATAAATCCAATGATACCAATAATAATTAAAATACATAACGATTCTGCCAATATTTCCGATGTTCCTGAAACTATTGCAGATACTACAGGCTGATTTATACCCTTACCAATACCCGATGCCATTTCGCCTATGGCTTCTAAAAAACTTTCTAACCATAGCAGAAACTTACCTGTTGTTTTTCCTGCCGACATAACATCATTCACAATACGGCTTGATTGAATGGCGGTAAACAGCGTTACAGTTATCGAATATGTAGCAAGAAAAAACATAAGAAGTCCAAATTTGTCCTTAAAAGCAGAAGTTTTCTTTTCCGATATTTTTTTATATTTTCGTTCAGCACTTTCTACCTGTTCTCGGGTCTTTTTTTCGGCATTGGATTTTATTTCTTTTTCAGTCTGGTTGATATTGTTTTCACGTTTTGTAACAGCGTTTTCTCGTTCATTCAAATTGCTTTCAAATTCACAAAGATGGGTTATTTTTTCTTTTAATTCTTTCTTTTCTTCTTCTATCTTCCTCAGCTCTTTTTCGTTCTTCTTCTGCAATTCTTCGGCTTTCTTCAGCTCTAAGTCGCTGTTCTGCAAGCTCTCGTTCTCGGCGGTTACTTGTCGCACTCGTGATATTAGTTTCTGATTCTCTGAGTACAGCATTCGTCCTTGTTCGTGTTCCGCTGATAATTTCTCGGTTAATATCTGTAGTTCCGATAACAACGTCTGCCGCTCTGATGAGTCTTTTTGTATCTGCACTTGTAAGCTCTTGTTCTCGATTTTCAGCCTTTTCAAGTCCTGTAAAACTGCTTGAAGTTCTGCGCTCAATCTCTGATTGTCTGATAAGGCGGTCTGTTTCTGACAGTTCAACTCGCTGAGTTTCATTTTCTGCAACTCGTTTTCCGTCTGTAATTCCTCGTTCAAATCCGCTAATTTCGTTATCAATTGTTCGCTGTCGTCTGGCAAGTAGTTCTGCAATTCGTTGCTTTCCTGCATTTATCACACTTCCTTTTTTTATTTTTTCTTTTTCTTCTTTTTCCTTTTCTTTTTTTATTATCTGTTCTATCTCTGCTATCTCGTTGTCTATCTTCCTGATTTTTTCCAATAAATCGCCAAGCAGGGCGTTTCGACGTTTGATTTCAGTATTAACTTCAACTCTATCAGATTGCAGACCATTTTGCACACGTTTTCGTGCAACATATCCCTCGTGAATAGTCGGTAGCTGTTCTACTCCTTGTCTGGCATAACTCCTGTGGTCTATTCGATTTTGTTCAGGCAATCGCCTATTACAACACTCCGCCCACTCAGAACGCCATTCTTCAATTCTCTCCTTGTCGTCCCAATCATTGAAATTTTCCTTATAGCTCTTGTATTGTCGCCTGCCTGAATTATCCTTACCCTGATAAATCCTGTTTCCATTCTCATCAAGAACATACACTTTTCGGCTCTTGGCTGCCCACGAGCCGTCAGACATAATACTACGAACGGTAAGCATTATATGTGCGTGTGGGTTGCCGTCACCTTTATCGTGCAAAGACCAGTCCGCACACATTCCTCTGGTGGTTAATCCTTTCACATAATCACGAACAGTTTCTATTTGTTCGTTACGGTTAAATTCTATTGGCAAAGCTACTTCAATTTCTCTCCACAACCTTGAATTTTTAGATTTTTCAATTTTATGAACAGCATTCCACAATTTTTCTCTGTCGGCATATTCAGCAGGAGCATTTGCACATAAAGATACTTCACTATATACCACTCCGCTTTTTTTCGTATAGTCAGAAATCAGTCCTGTTTGTTCGTCAGTCATTTTTACTCCTGCACGATATGCAGATGCTGCAATTGCACTTTGTCCTTTTGAGCGACTTCCGATTTTCACATTCATATGATAGATTGCCATTTGTTCACTTCCTCTCCTGGGGGTCAAGGGGGGTGCCCCCTTGCGCACGACACCGTTTATTGCACAAAGTGCAAGGCGGTGTGTACGTGCGCCTTTAACAGGTGCTAACAATAGTTTAGCAGAAATTCTTGCTAATGTCAAGTACTTTTTTCTTCTCCCAGCATTGACATAGCAAATATTTTGTGATAGAATATTGGAAAAGGAGGTGTCTGCTATGGTTGAAAAGAAAAACAGAGATTACGATGAACGCATTGCAGAACTACAGGAAAAGCAGAAACAATTACAAGAAAAACAAAAACAACTAAAAGAGCAGGAGAAAATCCTAAAAGCTCGAAAATCACAACAAGAACGAAAAGAACGCACAAAACACTTAATTGAAATTGGCGGTGCTGTTTACTCTGTTCTTGGCAGAAGCTATCAGGACGGTGACATTAACAGACTAATAGCTTTTCTCAAAGGGCAAGAGCTGAGGGGTAATTTCTTCTCATCGGCAATGAACTCAACCGACAAAACCGAATAAACAAAAAAGCAGTGTGCCAAAGGGTACACTGCTTACTACTATTGCTCCGATATTTAATTTGCTTTTCATTCAGACTGCCTGACATACCTCATTGAAATTTCAGCTGATTTTCGTACTCATCGGGCTTCCAGTCAAGGTTAAGACTGAAGAAAGCGTTTCTGCCCTCTACTCTGGTACATTTAATAACACCTAAATCCTCCAGATGAAGCATTGCCTTACCGATGTGCTGTTTTGTATCGTGCAGAATTGTGGCAACACTGGTTTTTGTCAGCTCCTTTCCCTCGGCTAATATTAGCAGACATTTATACTCGCATTGAGTGAGTGATTGCTGTGCTAATAGCAGGAAAAATTCTCTCCTGAAATTTAGCGGATTTTTTGAAATTTTTTTTCTTCCCATTTTTCGTACTCCTTTTTCGTTTTTCTTAATTATATCATAAGTTTGAAGTACCGTCAAGTTACAATTTAGTAACATTCATATATAACATTAGTAATAC
>CANQHA010000041.1 GCA_947623585.1 uncultured Clostridia bacterium
GGAAAAGCTTCGATACTTTACACAGTCAGAAACTTTTTTACATATGAAATGTTCTTAGGACAGGTACCGTTTGATCCGTTTCTCCACCTGACGGGGTTACACTCCAGAAAGCACGAGCGTCTGGCATCATTCTATACGGCAGAAGAAATCCGCATGGTAATGAATGCCGTAGACCGGAATACACCCTGGGGCAAAACGATATATCTGATGATGCTTTTGGCCTGTGTGTATGGAATGAGATCCAGTGATATCAAAAATATAAAACTTGATGATATCAACTGGACAGACAGAATGATTAAAGTCAGCCAATATAAAACGAAGCGGATAGTTGCGCTCCCTCTCATAGAAGAGGTTACATACGCTCTTTTGGATTATATTAAAAATGTACGTCCGGCATCCGATTACCGTCAGGTTTTCATTCGTCATCGTCGTCCATATGAACCCTATTCTATGCATGACCATTTTGGGAACAAGCTGAGCGTATATTTCAAGAAAGCCGGGATCAATACAGAGGGAAAACATCATGGGTTACATTCCCTGCGGCACAGCCTGGCTGCAAATCTGCTTGCCGACAGTACTCCTGTGAATGAAATCGCTGTCATTCTGGGACACTCTTCAGTTGCTTCCACGAGAACCTATGTATGGTCAGATATTGAACATCTCCGGAATGCAGCATTGGAGGTGCCATACAATGATTAATGACAAAGAGTTTCTCCAGTTTGAAGATGGTTTCTACAAACCTTATTTCGAAAAATATATAGAGTTTAAACGCGGAAAAGGGGAAAAAGCCTCCAGATCCACTATAATCCGGCTTCGAAAGTTGAATTCCGCCTTAAATAAGTATGGCAGTGAGAAGATTACCTGGGATATGGTAGAAGAATTACTCGCTCCCCGCCAGGGGTTAAGTGAAAGCGAGAGACAGTGTCTCGTTTCCAGCCTTCGCCAGTTTTGCGCTTTTCTGAATACGCTTGGCATCGAGGCCGCTTTCGTACCGCAGAAATTCATGCGCACGGTCAGGAGCGAATTCAGGCCATATATATTCAGTGATAATGAAATATCCCGGCTCGTGGATGCAGCAGACCACCTTCCACCGTGCAGACGTTCAAAGAATCATCAGGCAGTCTATCCTGTTCTGGTCAGACTCCTCATCGGGACAGGCATGCGCATCGGCGAAGTACTTGCGCTTAACAGGTCTGATGTTGACGTTGACCATGGGATCATTAAGGTGATCAATGGGAAAAACGGTGTCTCCCGATACATTCCAGTATCAGACAGTCTCCATAAATCACTCCTGCATTATTCAGAGCAGATTGACATGTCTGCCGGGAGCAAGCCGTTTTTTTCTTCGTCCTATACGGGAAAACACCTTACATACGATGCCATGAGATATATGTTTTCCAAGATGTTCTGGATAGCTGGAATCAGACGGAGCAATGGCAAAACGCCTAACATCCACTCCATCAGGCATACTTTTTGTACCAAAAGCCTGTCACGTATGCTTGAAAGCGGCATGAACCTCTATACTGCTGTTCCGATACTGGCAGCGTATGTAGGGCATGTAAACTACGCAGATACAGAAAAATATATACACTTTACAGAACAGGATTATGAGGATTTTGTCAAACAGGAAGCCATCCTGGGAACGTTGATTCCGGAGGTCCCGGATGAATGATAATCTTTCCTTTTATGTACAGCGTTACTTCCTTACACACTTGATAAATCAGCATAATTATGGAGCAAACACAATAACCTCCTACCGTGATACGTTCCGGTTACTATTAACCTTCATAGAGCAGTCCGGCAAAGACATTTCAACGCTCAAAGTTACAATGATTGATAACATACAGGTTTCCCGTTTCCTGCAATGGCTTGAGTCTAATCGGAAAAACAGTATATCGACACGTAATGTCAGGCTGGCTCACTTAAAATCTTTTTTCCGATACCTGATGCTGGATGCTCCGGAATACTCAGACCAATGCAGTAAGGTGCTGGGAATTCCTTTTGCAAAGGATGTCAAACGCCCACCGGAATGTCTGTCCCAGGAAGCTGTTAAACTGCTTCTCGGCTCTGTTGATCATTCTACTGATGAGGGATTAAGACACCTGGCGATTCTGTCATTAATGTATGATTCAGGATGCAGGGTTCAGGAACTTATCGACCTCAATGTTTCAGATTTTCAGGGAGGACCGTGCTGCCGGATATATGTACACGGAAAAGGGAATAAGTTCCGATCCATTCCTCTGCTCAGAGAAACAGAGAAAATCATATCACGCTACATGAAACGATATAAATTATCAGCAGATTCACCATTATTTATAAACACAAGAGGAGACCGGCTTACCCGGCAGGGAATACGTTATATCGTGAAAAAGTATTCTTCCATGTTGAATCTTGAAAAACCAGATACTATACATGGAAATATGTATCCGCACCGTCTTCGGCACAGCAAGGCAACACATCTGGTTGAGGGCGGAGTAAACATATATAATGTACGGGATTTCCTGGGGCATGAGTCTGTAGTAACAACCCAGATTTATCTGACAGCTAATCCGGAAATAACCCGCAAAGCAGTTGAAAATGCAGCAGCTAAAACGGTGCCTGAAAGCGTTGATTACTATACAGAAGATCAGAAATCGGATCTCCTGGCATTCCTGGATACTTTGAAGTAGGTTATCTGTTAATGTAAAGCTGGCTTGGAAAAAGTGGGATAGCATCTACTTGTTCAGAGCCGGCTTTACATTAATTAGCAGTTTACATTAAATACC
>CANQHA010000042.1 GCA_947623585.1 uncultured Clostridia bacterium
GAGTATAATTGCAAGCGTTTTTTGAAAAAAAATAGAGTTTATAGAGTTGCGGAACATTTGTTTTGTAACTCTTTTTTTATAAAAAATTTAAGGAGTGAAAAAAATGAACGACGATTTTATTATGTTGCCAAAAGTTGACTTTGCGTTTAAGGAGCTGATGATGAACGAAAAAGTCCGTATTGGCTTTCTGAGTGCCGTGCTGAACATCAATGCCACTGACATCAAGTCTGCTCAGATGAAGAACACTAACCTCACAAAGACACACCAAGATGAAAAGCAAGGCATACTTGACGTCCGTCTTGTGATGAATGATGACACTGAAATCAACATCGAAATGCAGGTTGTTTCGATGTCAACGTGGACGGACAGAAGTGTATTTTATGTTTCAAAAATGCTTTCCGAACAAGTGGGTATCAATAGGAAATACACCAATATCAAAAAGTGTATCGGCATAAGTATTGTTGACTTCAACTGTATTAAACAGACAAATAACTACCATACTATCTATCACATCAGAGAAGATTCAGACCCGACAATAATTTTCTCCGATAAAATGGAATGGCATATGGTAGAATTACCGAAACTTCCAAAAATTACAGACGGAACAAGCATATACAACTGGACAAAATTCTTTAAGACTGAAAAGAGGGAGGAATTTGAAATGCTGGCTCAGGGAAATGAATACTTGCAGGAGGCTTACCGACAACTTGACATTATCAGTCAGGACGAGCATAAACGTATGGAGTACGATTCAAGAACCAAGATGTTGTATCATATGAATACAGTCAGAGATGAAGGCAGACAAGAGGGAATACAGGAGAGCATTTCAGCAGTTATAGCAGGAATGAGGGCAGCAGGATATTCCGAAGAACAGATACAAGAAATAATTGAGGCAATGCCTAAACAGTAAAAATTTGGAATGTCAGCAATACACAAAAAAAGCAAAATGCCGTTAAGAAAAAAAATGCAGACTTCTTAACGGCAAAGGGTAGTGTACTACTATTTTGATTATAACATCAAAAAGTACTTTTGTCAAATGTTTTTTGTTTTAATTAAAAAAGTAGCTCCCTTTTTGCGAAAAAGGAGAAAAAAATGAACGAAAACAAAGAAAACTTAAAATCATTCCTGATTAACTATATTCAGGAAATAACATTGAAATCAAAGGGCAAGAATCAGTATATCTGCCCGTTCTGCAACAGTGGTACAGGCAAAAACGGTACGGGTGCATTCACCTATTACCCCGAAAACCAGACTTACAATTGTTTCAAATGTGGCGAAAACGGCGATATTTTCACGCTTTACGCCAAAATGAACAATCTTGACTGCAATTCAGACTTCCCCAGAATTGTGGGCGAATTGGCAAAAAAATACGGTATTTCGGAAATTTCTACAAATTCAACGGCAAAACAGCGTGAACACGTCTACAAAAACGCTGACGGCAGTATTTTCGCCAAAAAAGTGATAGTAAAGTATCCTGACGGTAACAAGCGTGTGCGTTGGTCTTTGTTTGACACTCAAACAGGCTCTTATCTGACTTCAGGAGGGCTTGCAGGGCAGAAAGCTCCGCTGTATAACGCTGATATGCTCCATAAAAATGAAAGCACGGTTTTCATCACTGAGGGCGAAAAAGATGCCGATTTGCTTGTAAAATGGGGATTTATAGCGACTACTGTCCCAAATGGTGCAGGTTTTTCAAACTGGATTGACCTGTACGATGACGGACTTCAAAACCGTGATGTTGTCATCATCACCGATAACGACGACTCTGGCAGGAAATATGGCGAAACAGTTGCGAAAAATGCCCATAAAATCGCAAAATCAGTGAAAATTGTCCCCTCTGAAAAAATATATGACAAATGCCCTGAAAAAGGCGATATTTCTGACATTTCAGCAACTATAGGTGAGGAGAAAGCTCGTATTTTGTTAAATGAAACTGTTGGGCAAGCTCCACTGTATCAGGTTGAATCAGAGCTACATAAAATTGTCTACACTCCTATCAGGCTTACGGACGTACAGCCCGAAAAACGTGAGTTTCTCTGGAATCCATACATACCAATCGGTGAAATTACCGTTGTATTTGCAGCAGGAGGTACGGGGAAATCGTTCGCTACAGTCGGCATTTCCGCTGACATCACTGCAGGACGAACATTGCCCCGATACAACGAAGAACAAGGAAGAATAACCCCTGAAAAGGTGCTTTTCATCTCTGCTGAAGATACCGCAGGAATCATCAGAAGCCGTATGCAGAAAATTTGCGGAAATACAGACAATTGTATTCTTATCAAAACCCCAATGAACCGACAAGAACTCGAAGAAGATAGCTTTTTACTCCCTCAAGGCAAGGACGATAAACCAAGAATCGAGGCATTTGCCAATCTTCTCACTGAAATCAAGCCAAAACTTGTAATCATAGACCCGTGGAGTGTCTACCTTGGCGATGACAAGAATATGAACAAAGCCAACGATGTACGAGCTGTCACAACCGTCCTCACAACGCTTGCCAAAGAATTCAATTGTGCAATGCTCATCGTTGCTCACGTCAACAAAATGCCTCAAATGGAGAACGCCAACAATGCCGTATCAGGCAGTACAGCTCTGATTGATTCTGCCCGTTCTGCTCTCTGTATTCGCTCTTTGAGTGCTGACAGTGACAGGCGTGTAATTATCCATACAAAAGCCAATTACAGCAAAAAAGGCAAATCTGTCTGCTAC
>CANQHA010000043.1 GCA_947623585.1 uncultured Clostridia bacterium
CTTTTGTTGTAACACATCTTACCGTTCATTCGCCTGATTATCCAGTTATTTCTGAACATATATGTACCAAAGATAAAGGAGATAAAACATGTGTTTTTGTGCTTAATACACACCCGATTTCATGGGGTTCTGTTAATAGTAAAGGGCGTATATCTCGGCATTGGCTTTTCCTATATCCGCTGCGTTAAACATTACGTCGCCGACTATTATCCACTTGGTCTCATTATCCGAATCCTCTTTCAGAAGTTCCTCGATATCAAAGTGCAGACCACATATGCATACCGTTCTGTATCCCATTTCATCGGCTTTTTCTAAAGCCCCGTTAAAAGTCAAAGCATTTACCGTTATTTTCATTCTGCTTCACCCGTTCCTTTCCGGTGCTTTTCCTTGAATGCTTCCATTTCCTCATCGGTTTTGAATGATGCGTTGCCTTTAAGGTTTTTAAGCAGAAGTTTTCTTATTTGGGAATATTCCTTTCCGCCCAATCCGAGCCTTATGAGCCAAGACCTCATATAGTATTTCTCGTTTTCCGGTGCGGAATATTCCGCTTTGCAGTGCTTGCTTTCCTTGGCTTTTTCAAAGGCTTTTGAAATAAGCGTAAGATATGCGTTAAGCATTTCCGTATCCTCGGCATTGGGATATGTGAAAACAAGCTGACTTTCTTCAAGGCTTATTCCCGTTGTTCCGTCAAACTCAATTTTCTTTATAGGTTTGCTTTGAATTCCGGTTATCAGTTCCGAGGAAATGTCCAATGCAATGAATCCTACCGACTTATTTATCAGGTATTGTTTGCTGTAGAGCATATTCAGAAATCGTATGACCGCTTGTTCTTCAATGCCGTCAATGGAAAAATGTGTGTTTATGTTGATAATTTCGGATCCTTTTGTTTCCTCGGTTTCCTCCACAATATTTTCCTCTCTTTCCGCAAAACCTCTTTCAATCAGGAAATTTTCAAGTTCCGATAGATCCGTTTCCGATGTTATGTTCCCGTCTTTGTCAATCGTAAAATCTCCTACCTCAAAGGCAAATGTAGGCGCTCCCATGTATCTGGGTTTCTCTTTTGTGTATTCGCCTACGGCTTTTACAAGGTCCTTTCTGTTTTCAAATTTTGTTTTTATCATTTCTTGTACCTCCTTTTGTTTTTCGGTACTACATTAATCACTCTAAACCCTGTAAAAGTCAAGAAAATCAGGGGGAATTTATGCACAAAAATATGTTGGCGGTTATGTATATGTTAGACAAGCATCTATTTCAATCAGATAAAATTGGCTTTATAACACACTTTCGGCTATCTTTCTTCCTATAGCATAAACCACGTTGACGGTTACGGCATTTCCTGCCTGTTTGTAAAGTTGAGCGTCCGAATTGACTGCTCTTGCTTTTTCATACAGTTCATCGGGGAAGCCTTGAAGTCGGAAACATTCCTTGGGGGTCAATCTGCGTATCCGGACTTCCTTCCCGTTCCATACCACAGTCCCATGTTGTCCGCCTACCGTCAAGGTTTGGGATACGCCGTGACCCACTCTTCCTCTTTTTGTGGTGGAGTTTGGATATGAAAGGGTAACTCCGTCACCGACCTTTGCGGTGTCATAGCCTTGCTTGGTGCAGTTCCTGATTTTAAAGTGCGGTTCATCGGCAGTTTTTGTTTCCATAACCGCAGAATTAAGAGCCGTTCTTTTTGTTATTCCTGCCGTATATCTTGCCGTTATACACCTTGCGGTGTCGGTCAGCTTTGGCTCGGTAGCAGACTGATCTATAAACGTTTTGTTGTTGTCATTCACAAGGTATAAACCTGTTTTTCCTGCTATTCCTCCGGAATTGCCGGTCAGTGTCTGACTTGAACCCTCGCTGTCATACACACGATAACCTTGTCTGCTTACTACCTTCGGCTGCAGATTTCCTCCACTGCAAGTGTTAAGACAAGGAGATGAACCGTTTTCGGAATAAACTCTTTTCATTGAATCTGTCCAGCCTTTTTCATCAATATCGCCTATAACCTTAATATTAGCTGCTGTGTTTTCTCCGCAGATAGGTAATATTTCTCGTCTGCCGTATCTTCTAAGATGTCCGACAGTGTACACTCGTTCCCTGTGCTGCGGCACTCCGTAATCGGAAGAGTTAAAAATCTGCCATTGCAGGTCATACCCGCATTCATCCATTTCAACGAGATATTCGAGAAAATCCCATCCCTTATCAGACGAAAGCAATCCTCTAACATTTTCACAGATGATCCATTCGGGTCTATCTTCTTCCGCTTTGCTTTTGAGCAGTTCAGTGAATTTAAAAAAGAGACCGCTTCGGTCTCCATGCAGTCCTGCCCGTCTTCCGGTGATCGAGATATCGGAACAGGGCGAGCCGGCTGTCCAGATGTCGGCTCTCGGAATATCTTCCGCTTTGAGTTTTGTAATATCTTCTCCATACCATTCTCCCTCCGTATCGTACATCGCTTTGTAGGACTTTACGGCAAACTTGTCTTTCTCGCAAAATCCTATACATTTCATTCCGGCTTTTTCAAGACCTAAACGAAATCCGCC